>CAYGBI010000017.1:0-60655 GCA_964348085.1 uncultured Pseudomonadales bacterium
GACTTCCTGCTCGACATGGTGCGGACGATGCGGCGACGCGAATGACCTTTTCAAAAGCGATTGCCCTGCTTCGGCACGGAGTCAACGGGGTGGGTGACTACAGGCTGCCTTGTCCTGCGCTTTAGGCTGGGCGAGCACGTCAAGACCGCACGGCGGACGCCCGTCGCCCTCATGGGGCCGCGTTCGACCGGCGACGGTGACCCGCCGTCGCCGGCGCAGCGCGACTTGGACGAACTTCGCACGGCGCGGGATGCGCTGGTCAAGGACCGCACCGCCGCCTTGAACCGCGCCGGAAGCACGCGCGCCGCGCACTGCTCAAGCGGCAGAGCCGGTGCCGGCTGGCGCAGATCGACCGGCGGATCAAGGCATTGGACGCCGCGGTCGCCGAGTTGATCGCCGCCGACGAGGGGTTGTCGCACAAGACCGAGGTGCCTGCCTCGTGCCGGAATCGGGTCGATCACCGACGCGGGCCTGCTCTCGGAAATGCCGGAACTGGACGCCGACGGCGGCAAGGCGGCCAGCCTAGCGGGTCCGGTGCCGGCCATGCGCGAGTCTGAAACTTGGAAGGGCGCGGCTTCGTCCAAGGCGGCGGACCGGGGCGCGCCCCTTTACATGGCGGCGGTCAGCGCGATTCGCTGCAACACGGACTTCGTTCCCAAAGCACCGCGCATTGCGGGATCGCGGCAAAGCCGCCGAAGGCGGCGCTTGCGGAGATCATGCGCAAGATACTGGTGCTGGCCAACGCCCTGCTCGCGCAGAACCAGTGCTGGTCGCCGGAATGGGGCGACATGGCCGATGAGCGCCGCATCGCTCGCTGTCCTCCGCCGGCGAATCGTTGTTCACTGAATCCAGATTCGTTCGCGACCGCCCGCCAAGATGCAAGCCGATTTACGCGCGTCAACGGTAAACGATGGCGACCTTGTCAGGCTGATGCAAGCCGCCGAGACTTGCAAGCACAAGCTCTTTGAGGGGCGCACGACATATTTGTGGATGGACTTGATGCGCTCTGGGAAGATGGCGTTTGGGGGCATGACCCAGATCGACGACCTCGAACGACGACGCGACGAACTGCTTGGCGAACTGGCCGCCGTCGGCGACTTCCGCCCGGGCCGGTTGATCGGGATCACGCGCAAGTGCGGCAAGGCGGCCTGCCGCTGCGCGCGACCCGACGCGCCGGGCCACTCCGGCTGGGCGCTGACGCGGCGGATCAAGGGTCGGCTGGCGCGTCGAGGCGTGCCGCGGCATGCGCTGGAGCGGACCCGGGAGCAGGTCGCCGAATACGAACGCTTCAAGGCGTTGTCGCGACGGTTCGTGGAGGCGAACGAGGCGTTGTGCCGGGCGCGGCCGAAAGGCGGGCCGGGACGCGGGGCGGGGCGCCGAAAAAGGGGTGCCCGCGAGCAGCCGGCGGGCCTGTTCACCACGGACCTGACGGCCGAGATCGAACGGCTTTCCGGGTCGGGCGCGGACGAGCTCGACTTCGAGCGGTTCGAGACGGCGGTTCGCCGCCGAGCGCTGGGTTTGGCGGAGCGGCGTCTCAACATCTCCTCAACGACCTTCACGGAGTATGCGGGAGTCAGGCGCAACCAAACCGTGCCGCCCAGTGCTCAAGTTGTAGCTGTGAGTGTAGTCAGCGCGTTGACGTAGTGGCGCACCGTCGACGACCAAGCCGCTCATGAGGGTGCCAGTAGATCCGTCAACACCGAGCACACCTCTTGCCGCAGCTTGTCGCTGTTTCTCTCGAAGAAGGCCGCAAGGTCGTAGCCCAGCACGTCCCTTGTGAAGTCGTAAGGAGATCGCAGTGCGTCGTCTGCCGCTGAACGCCGTTTCGACGCCGCCGTCAGACCTCTCTTGAATCCTGCATCAGTTTTGCCCACCCGTCCAGACGGTGTTCAAGCTCAGTTCGGCAGTCGCTCTGAAAAACCTGCTGCTGCCCTTGGGGGCTCAGCTTGCGCCAGACTTCGCTGCGGCCAAGAACTAAGACGCAGTAATTTACTTATTTTTTCAATAAGTTGAGAGAACACCCGTCGCAACGATGCCACACGCCACAACATGCACGAGATGTCCACGATCACGCTACTGTTGACGACGCCTGTGTCGACAGGAGGCATCTTTCGGCTTCAAACAACATTGCCGTAAACCCGCCTCCACTTTCTCTTCACTTTCTCTGCGCCGCTACCCTATAATCGCCCTGCCGTTAACGCTTCTTGGTAGGACGCCGTGCCAACGACCCGGCCAAGCACACAAGGCGAAAGGATCAAGTCTGTCGCGAAACCGCGCACGACCATTGGCGGCGTAGCCCGCGGTGGTTCGTTGGCGGTGTTGATGTGCGTCGCGCTGGCGACGACGGTGCTCGCTCGGAGTGACGCCGACGCTCGCCGTGTCGTTCCCCTCGCTATTCCGGCCGCTACCGCCAACAAGCCTCGCTGGGACGAAGAGCGCACGGTGTTCGCGACCAAGCTGGTGCGGGGCTATGGCCTTGAGACGACGGTGGCCAACGAGTTCGCCGGCTGGATTTTGGAGGCGGCGGTTCGTCAGCAACTGGCGCCGGAACTGCTGGCGAGTCTGGTGATGGCCGAGAGTTCCTTTCGCAAGCATGTGCGCTCGTCGTTCGGCGCCATCGGCCCCGCGCAAGTGCGCCCCGATTACTGGAGCGCTTTTTGCGGGAACGATCTTCTAGACCCCGAGCAGAACGTGTACTGCGGAGCGCAAATCTTGGCGTACTACCAAGATGTTTGTGCTCGTCGGACTAGAAACCCCGGCGCCGCGGAAGCCTGCGCGCTACGCTCGTACAACGTCGGTTACTACAACCGCGACAACGTCTACTTCGCCGAGGCCGCCACTCGCTACCTCGCCAAGATCGACCGCTATCGGAGCCCGTTGGCCGATCCTAGAACCGAAGCCGACGCTTGAGGCGTCAAGCGGGCGAGAACGCAAGCTCGCGCGGCGCATCATCGGTGATGGTGTAAACCTCCCAGCGAATGCCGCCGGGGTCGGTGACCCAAACCTTGTCCTGTTGCGCATGACAGCACACCGTGCGCTCTTCCACCTCGGTGTCCATACCGGCGTCCTCGAGTTGACGCGTTTGCGCAGCGACTTCGGCGGTGGTCTCGACCTCCACGCCCAAGTGGTTGAGCTTGTTCTCCCGATCGTTCTCGAACAGCACCAATTTCAACGGTGGCGTCGCCACCTCGAAATTCGCGTAGCCCGGGCGCACTTTGTGCGGCTCGATGCCGAACAGCCGACTGTAGAAGCGAATCGCTTCGTCCAAGCACGGCACGTTGATGGCCAACTGCACTCTCGACACCATCCTTTCCTCATGTTGGGATTTCGGTCAAGAATGACGCCGCGAACGCCGCGAGGCAACAGCTTTTGGCGTCAACGCGCGACGAGCGCCATCAACTTGGGCGCATCGTCGGAGCGATGGTGGACGATGAGGTCTTGCTTGGCGTCGCCGTTGAGATCGACGGTACGAGTGCCGAGTTCGTGGTCCGGCAGATGCACCGCCACTTTGATCGGCCGCCTCGACAACAGCCTGCCGCCGGGTTCGCCAAGAAATACGCGCAGTTCTTGTCGGTTTTGTCCGACGATCAGGTCGACGCGACCGTCCCCGTTCACATCTCCGTGCAGCACCGAAGGAAAGTACACGCCCGGGCCGTCGAACGTCATCAGGTCCGGCCGGATCTTGCGGGCAACAGCGGGTTTGGTCGGATAGACGCCGTCTTCCATGCGATAGACCTCGAGATCGATGGCGACGGACTTACCCACCATGGCGCGGGTCATGCCGAAAGGCCCCATCACCACATCGCCCCTAGCGATGTCCACTTGGCCGTCGCCGTCGAAATCCTCAAGCTGATGGACGGCATAACCCCACGCCAAGCCGGCGCCCGCCCTGCCGCGAGGCCGCAACGTCGCGCCGGCGACCGCCGCGAACGCGGTGCCGCCGTCTATCGGCGCACCGAAATGCACCCGATAGTGGGTGCGCATCCGGAACATGCTGCGACCGGAGAGAGTGAGCGTTACGAGGTCGGCCAGATGATCCCCGTCCATGTCTCGAAAGCCGTGCAGCACGGTCACTTCGCTTCGCCGTCGCAACCCCAAGAGGAGCGCGAGTACCGACGAGTCGCCGAAGGCAAAGGCGGTGGAATAGTCGCCGTCGGAATCGAACGGCACGTCCACCGTGAAGGTCAGCGGCTCGGTGTCGAACTCCCCGTCGTCGCGTTGGCGGTAGACGTCGAAGTGATCCAAGTTCCAGAACACCAAATCGGTGCGGCCGTCGCGGTCGTAGTCCAGCGAGTGAACACGCTGGAGATAGCGAGGCGCGGTGAAAGCGCTGATGCCGAGCGCACCGTAAGAGGGTTCGAAGTCCGCCGCGGTGGCGGCAAGGAAAGGCTCCGAAGGACCGAGCTTCACGGCCTCCCGGAAGGTGCCGTCTCGCTTGCGCACAGCGATCCAAAAGCCATCGACATCCGGCACCACCACGTCGGCTCGACCATCGCCGGTCAAATCGCGGGTGATGTCGATGTGTGGAATCTCGCCACCCGTGCGCTGCGCGGGCCGGTAGCGGGTGCCGACCGATGCCAGCGGGTGCTCGGACTTCGCCTCGGAATCGAACCAACGCAACACGCCATCCTCGCTGTAGTAGATCAGCCGCTCCCGTCCGTCGACGTCGAGCGTGTCCACAAACAATGCTCGGGATGGCAATGTCGTCTGCAGCAGTGACACCCATGAGCCGTCCCGCAAGCCTATCAGGCGCAAACTGCTAGCACCCCCATCGAGGCCAATGAGTGCGATCTCCGCCGTCGGCCGACTTAGGAAGAAACCCGTCAAGACGGTGCGCTCCGCCGCATCGATTTCGACTTCGTAGTGGTCGAAAAGCGCTTCGGCGCCCACGGCGGTGGTCGAGTGGGCAAGCATTGCAAAGGCGAGTGGAACAACGAGCCTACGGCACTTCATGGTCGCTCTCCGTCCGAAGTTTCGCCAAGCGTGACACATGAACCGCCCAACGCAACCTGCAAACGAAAAGTGCAGCAAGTTCGACTCCCCGAGTACCGTATAGTGCTACTTTCTCGCGACGCACCGAATATTGCGTCGTGGCCGCGAGCAGGTTTACACTTAAAACCAAGTAATTTAGTCGGAATAGCGTCGTGGTCGATATTTCTTCAGCGGCCCAGCAATACCTGCGGGAGCTGCTCGCAAAACAGGAGGAGGGCTGCGGCATTCGCATGTTCGTCGCCCAGCCGGGCACGCCGAACGCCGAAACCTGCATCGCCTATTGCCGCCCCGGTGAACAGCAAGACGACGACAATCCGGTTCAGTACGAGGGCTTCACTGCGTGGTTCGAGACGCGCAGCGAACCCTACTTGCTAGACGCCGTCGTCGACTTTCAAGAAGACCGCATGGGCGGTCAGCTAACGATCAAGGCGCCAAACGCGCGCGTGCCGAACGTCGACGAGAACTCCCCTCTCGAAGACCGTATCAACTATGTGCTCTACAACGAGATCAACCCGGGCCTCGCCGCCCACGGCGGACAGGTAAGTTTGGAGGAAGTAGTGGAGGACACCGTGGCGGTGCTGCAGTTCGGCGGGGGCTGCCAAGGCTGCGCGGCAGTGGACATCACGTTGAAGCAGAGCGTGGAGTCGTCGCTGTTGGCACAGATTCCCGAACTCACGGAAGTGCGCGACGTGACCGATCACACCGTCACGGAGCACGCCTACTACCGTTAACGGTCACTCTCACTCTCCGCTGCAACGCGCCGCCTAGTTTTTCCGCGAGGCCGCGCAGAATGGCCTGCGTTTCCTCCCAGCCAACGCAGGCGTCGGTGATCGACACGCCGTAGACGAGATCCCGAAGCGCCTTGAGCGGCTGATTGCCGGCACGCAGATTGCTCTCCAGCATGACGCCGACGATGCCGGTGTTGCCGGCGACGATTTGTTCCGCCACCGCATTGGCGACCAACACTTGGCGTCGGTGATCTTTATTGGCGTTGGCGTGGGAGCAATCCACCATGACGTTGCCCACCAAGCCGGCCTCGCGCAGGGCGCGTTGGCAACGACCCACCGCCGCCGCGTCGTAGTTGGGCCCTTGTTGTCCGCCGCGCAGCACCACATGCCCGTTGGCGTTGCCCCGGGTGTGAATCACCGCCACTTGGCCATCGGCGTCGATGCCTAGGAATCGATGTGCGTTGGTGACCGATTTCAGCGCGTTGATGGCGACCTGCAGCGAGCCATCCGTGCCGTTCTTGAAGCCAACCACGGATGAGAGGCCCGAGGCCATCTCGCGGTGGGTTTGCGACTCCGTCGTGCGGGCGCCGATCGCCGACCAAGTGATGAGGTCTTGCAGATATTGCGGGGTGATAGGGTCGAGTGCCTCGGTCGCAAGCGGCAACCCCATCCCCGCGAGGTCCAGCAACAATTGCCGTGCCAGCCGGATGCCGCGCTCGACGTCGAACGTGTCGTCCAAACAAGGGTCGTTGATGAGCCCTTTCCAGCCGACGGTGGTGCGCGGCTTCTCGAAATAGGCGCGCATCACCACATAGAGCGTGTCCTCGGTTTCGTCGGCGAGCGCCTTTAGACGCGCGGCGTAGTCGCGGGCTGCCGCCGGGTCATGAATCGAGCAAGGACCGACCACCACCAACAGCCGATGATCTCGGCGAGCAAGAATGTCGGTAACACGGCGCCTAGAGTCGGCGACGAACGCAAGCACCTCGGCAGTCGCCGGCAACTCACGCTTTACCGCCGCCGGCGATGGCAGCGCATGTTGCGCCGTCACGTTGAGATCCTCGGTAGCGGCAACCATATTCGCTTCTCCATAATTGAAAAACCCCGATGGCTGATCGCCAATCGGGGTTTCCGCGAAGGGCGACCAGCGCCCTCGATGTCGAGTGCGCCTAACTCGCGAAGAACCAATAGCCGCGTTCCGGTGCGAGACCGGAAGCGGTCAAAGTCAAGCAGAGAGGCGTCTTGTGCATGGCGGCGAATTGTTCACACTTGAACTGGCGAAGTCAAGCGGACTACGCGGTCTGCAAGTTGACGATCTTGCCGCTCTCAGCGACCTCGTCGTCGCCCGTCGCCAAGGCGCGACGCGGATCCAAGGCGTCGCGCACGGCTTCGCCGACGAAGATCAACAGCGTCAGCAAAAGCGCCAACGTAATGAACACCGAGATGCCCAGCCAAGGAGCGTGCAGGTTCGCCTTGGCGCCCGAGAGCAGGCGGCCGAACGATGGCGCATCCAGCGGCAGGCCGAAACCGAGGAAGTCCAGTGCGGTGAGCGAGGTGATCGAGCCGTTCAGGATGAAAGGCAGGTAAGTGAGCGTGGCGACCGCGGCGTTCGGCAGCACGTGACGGCGTAGGATCGTCATGTCCGAGACGCCGAGCGCCTTGGCGGCGCGCACGAACTCGAAGTTGCGGGCGCGCAGGAACTCCGCCCGTACCACGCCGACCAGCGCCATCCAACTGAACAGCGACAGGATCAACAACAACCAGTAGACGTTCGGCTCGACGATGCTCGCGAGGATGATGAGCACGAACAGGATCGGCAGCCCGGTCTGGATCTCCACCAAACGCTGTCCGAGCAGATCGACGAGGCCGCCGAAGTAGCCTTGCACCGCGCCAACGGTGATGCCGATGGCCGAACTGATGAGCGTCAGCGCTAGGCCGAACAGCACGGAAAGGCGGAACGAATAGAGCAGCTTGGCGAACACGTCCGTAGCGCCGCCGTCGGTGCCGAGAAAGTGCTTGCGGTCCGGCGGCGACGGTGTGATGGCATAGCTGTAGTCGATGGTGTCGTGGGCGAAACGGATCGGCGGCCACAGCGCCCAGCCGTCGGCCTCGATCAGGGCTAGGACGTAAGGGTCTCGGTATTCCGCTTCGGTCTTGAGCACGCCGCCGAAAGTAGTCTCCGGATAGGTGAAGAGCACCGGCATATACCACTCGTCTTGAAAGGAGACGAAGATGGGTTTGTCGTTGGCGATGAGTTCCGCCGCCAGCGAGAGCGCGAACAGCACGCAGAATATCCAGAACGAGTGGTAGCCCCGCCGGTTCGCCTTGAAGAGCGCCAAGCGGCGTCGATTGACTGGACTCAAGCGCACGGCGAACGCTTACCGTCGTCTCTCGAAATCGATGCGCGGATCGACAAACGTGTAGACCACATCGCCCACGAGCTGCATTAGGAGGCCGATCAGCGTAAAGCAGAACAGCGTACCGAAAAACACCGGATAGTCGCGCTTCACCACCGCTTCGTAGCCGAGCCTGCCGATGCCGTCCAAAGAGAAGATCACCTCGATCAGCAGCGCGGAGGTGAACAAGAGGCTGACGAACGCCGCCGGGAACCCGGCGATAACGATGAGCATGGCGTTGCGAAAGACATGCCCGAAAAGCACCCGGCGCTCAGCCAAGCCCTTGGCACGGGCGGTGAGCACGAACTGCTTGTTGATCTCTTCCAGGAAACTGTTCTTGGTGAGCATGGTAAGCGTCGCGAAACCGCCGATGGTCAACGCGGTCAGCGGCAGCGCCAAGTGCCACAGATAGTCGCGCACCTTGCCGAACATGGACAGCTCGGTGAAGTTGTCGGAAACCAGCCCGCGCATGGGAAACCAGTCCAAGTACGAGCCGCCGGCAAAGAAGACGATCAGCAGCACGGCGAACAAGAAGCCCGGTATCGCGTAAGCAGTGAACACCACCGCGCTGGTCCACACATCGAAGCGCTGACCGTCGCGCACGGCTTTGGCGACGCCGAGTGGAATGGAGATCACGTAGATCAAGAGCAGCGACCACAAGCCCAGCGAAATGGAGACCGGCAACGCCTGACGCACCAACCCCATCACCGGGCGGTCTTGAAAATAGCTGTCGCCGAAGTCCAAACGAGCGTAGTTCCAGATCATCAGCAAGAAACGCTCGTGCGCCGGCTTGTCGAAGCCGAACTCTTTCTCCAAGCGGGCGACGAACTCGGGGTCCAAGCCCTCGCTGCCCGTATAGCCGGTTTGTGTCGCCGGCCCCATGCTCCCCGCCGAAGACACCGAAGCCGTGGTCGATACGCCCAAGCCCGACGCATTGATGATGGCCTGCTCCACCGGTCCGCCGGGGGCGAATTGCACGATCACGAAGTTTATGACCATGATGCCGAACAACGTCGGCAGAATGAGCGCCAAACGGCGCAGCAGATAGCGCCACACGGGCCGGCGCCGCCGCTAGTGAACCGCGCTCGACGGCGCGGCGGCCACCGGTGTCAGCCCGCGGTAGCGGGCAACCGTTTCGGCACGCTGTTCGTCGTACCACCAAGTGTCCCAGAACACCTCTCGCTTGAGCGGTCCCGCATCCGGCCGGCCGAAGCGGTCCCAGAACACGGCGCCGATGCGCGTCTTGGACATGCCCGGCACGTAGTAGAAGTTCCACAACAACACGCGGTCCAACGCTCGGATGGCGGCCGCGTAGTCCTCGTATGTGGTCGCCGCGGCGATGGCGGCAATGAGGTGGTCCACCGCCGGGTCGCGCATGTTCGCCCAGTTCTGGCTGTACTCTTGATCGGCCATGACGCTGGCGAAGCTCTGGAAGATGAGCAGCGTGGGCGTGTAGCTCGGCCGGAACCACAATGCGCCACCGTCGTAGTCCCCGGACCGCAGACGGTACAGCCAGTTGGATATCTCCGGCGATTTGATGGACGAGGTGATGCCCAGCCGACGCAGATTGCGGGTGTAGGGAATGAACGAGCCGCCCAGCGCGGGAGAGACGGCGACGAAACGGATGTGAAACGGCTCGCCGCTATCTTCGTGTACGAGAAGATTGTCGCGCACCTGCCAGCCCGCCTGCTCCAGCAACTCCGCGGCCCGAATGAGGTTCTCCCGGTGCCAGCCGCCGCCACCGTTCGGCGGCGGGCGATAGGGTTCGGTAAACACGCGTGGCGGCACTTGGTGACGGATGGGCGCCAAGAACTTGAGCTCCCGTTCGTCCGGCAGACCGGTGGCGGCCAGCTCGGAGCCGTGGAAGAAACTCGTAGGCAGGTCGAAAAAGTCGTAGCCTTTGCGATTCAGCCACACGAAGTCCGACACCAGCCACAGCGCCTCGCGCACGCGCACATCCTGAAACCGCGGCTGGTCCAAGTTCCAAAACACCGGCCACCACAATCCCCAAGGCTGTTTCACCGGCAACCACTCGCGCTTGAAGACTCCGGCCTTGAACGCAGGCGTGTCGTAGTCCTCTTCCCAATAGCTCGGCACGTTTTCAATGTGGAAGTCGATCACGTCGCCCTTGACGGCCTCGGTCTTTACTCGGTCGTCGCTGAAGTAATCGAACTTCATGACGTCGAAGTTGAAACGACCGCGCATCACCGGCAGATCCTTGCCCCAATAGTCCGGCACGCGTCGCCAGCGAATCCACCGTCCGACTTGGAAATCCTCGATGCGGTACGGGCCGGAACCGAGCGGTTCTTCCACGGTGGTCTTGGTCAGGTCGCGGGTTTCCCAGTAGTGCTCCGGGATGATGGGCACTTGACCGATGCGGATGGGCAGCAGCGCGTCGCCCCGAGAGGCCGGTGCGATGTGGAAGCGGATCTCATTCGGCCCCAGAAGTTCGATGGACTCGATCGGTTTCAGCGGCGTGCTGACGGTCGCGGTAGCTTCGTCCCGATACGCCCGATAGGTGTAGGCCACGTCAGCGACGGTAAGCGGACGGCCGTCGTGCCAGCGGGCGCCGTCGCGTATCTTGAAGGCGATCCACGCCCCGTCCGGCGCTACCGCCACGCCTTCGGCCAAGCGTCCGTACCAAGTCGCCGGTTCGTCGGCGGCCTCGGCGAGCAGCGAATCGTGCAGGAAATTAGCGTGAGGCGCCGACATGCTCAAACCGGCGACAACCTGGGCGGCACGCAATGCGGAAGGATTGAACGAATCCCAGCTACCGGTGCCGTGACGCCGCAAGACCCCGCCTTTCGGCGCGTCCGGATTCACGTAGTCGAAGTGGGGGAAATCCGGCGGGTACTTCGGCGTCGCCAAGAACGCATAGGCGTGCTGGTAGTCTATGGCTTTATCGAGCCGAGCGTCGCCATCGGCGAAGCCGCAAACCGAGGCGACCATCGCCAAGGCTCTTGCGAGCGTCACCCCGCCCGGTACAACCATGGGCGGGGTGTCGTCCAACTTCAGGCGCTTCAGTCGAAGTTCCAAACCGCCCGCAGGTAGTAGTAGCCGCCGTTGAAGCCGTATGGCGCGTTCTCCGGATACAGCATACCCACGGCGTCTTGCGCTGCTTGCGCCGTCGTCTGCGGATACTCGTCAAGGAGATTCTGCGCCCCAAGGACCAAGGTCATCCGATCATTGAACGTATACGCCGCCTCGCCGTCCAGGAACCAGCGCGCCTCGTAGGCCGCGCCCCAAGATTCGACATTGGCGGGCGCACCGTAGAACTCGCCGTACCTGCGGTAGCGACCCATGAAACGCCAGTTGCCCTGCAGGTGATTGAGCGTTACGGAAACGCGGTTGCCAGGTATGGTGCTCTTCAACTGCGAAACACGCAGATCGTCGATGATGTCCGGATTGCGCTTGTCCACGTTGGTGTCGTTGCGGTTGCCGACCACCGTGAGCGTGGTGTCGCCGCTCATGCCGAGTTCCAGCGGCGCCGTGATGACTACGTCCAAACCTCGGGTGGTGGTGTCGAAGTCGTTGGTGAAGAACAGCACGCCGGCAAAGCTACTGGCGTCCCGTACGCCTAGCGCCGACAGCGCGGAGATATCCTCCGGCGTGAGCGGCAAGAACGAGGTTCGGGCGATGCGTCCCTCGACCGCGATGCTGTAATAGTCCACGGTGAAATCGACTTCGCCCAACGAGAACACGGTGCCCAAGGTAGTGTTCACCGACTCCTCGGGTTGCAGCGGCAAGCCGCCCTTCTGCACGGAAATCGGGTGGGTGGGCGGCAAGGTCGCCTCATCCGACAGCATGCCGTTGGCGAACGCCGTAGTGACGTTGCGCACGTTGGATTGTCCCACCGTCGGCGCCCTGAAGCCCGTGCTGACCGAGCCCCTCACGGCGAGCGTATCCGTCAACTCATAGCGGATGGCGAACTTGCCGTCCAAGGTGTCGCCGAAATCCTCGTAATCCTCATAGCGCGCCGCGGCGCCGAGCAGCAACCTGTCGTTGACGTTGGTTTCGCCGTCGATGTAGAGGGCGTAGCTGCCGCGCGTATCCTCGCCGGCGTGCCTCGGCGCCAATCCGGGAAAGCCGTTGGAGCCGATGCCGAAGCCTTGGTTGGCGAGACGCTCGTCAATGAAATGGGAGTTTAGGTCGCCCGCCTGCCGTTCGAAGGTTTCGTCGCGATACTCGAAGCCGAGCGCCAAGTGCAGCGGCGCATGCCAACCGAGATCCAAGGGCTTGGACAGGTTGGCGTCGAACACGCGATCCGTCTCGATGTAGTTGCCGGGGAAATAGGTCGTCGGAATGTTCTCCCGCTGGCCGGCAAGCTGCGGGTTGATCGTGTTGTGCATGAAGTGCTGCACTTCGTTGCTACCGTACACATAGCTCAGGTCGTACCGCCAACCGTGCGCCATCTCGCCGCGCAGGCCGAAGGCGATGCTCATGTCCTCGACATCGCCACCGAATTGCGGCGTGAAGCCACCGGGGAAGATCTCGATGAACGAAAAGCAGTCCGGGGCGGCTTGAACCGCCGCGAGCGCGGTGGCGTCCACGACATTGCCGACCACCGGCAACGCGGGACAATTACCACTCATGCCATCGGCGCTCAGATCGGCCACCTTGACGGTGGGCGTGCCGTCCGCCAGCGGGTCGCCTCGGAACACGCCGCCACGAGTGTGCGGATTGCGGAAGAAGAAACCACCCTCGACCGTGCGTTGCGCCCAGTTGCCGAACGCATACAGCTCGCTCGATTCGCCGACATCGATGCCCGCGTTGGCGAACAGCTTGAAGTCGTCGCGGATTTCCGGTGCTCCCCAGATCTGCGACGCCGGCTGGCGCACTGCGGTATTGCCGGCGTCGATCAGCGCCATGGCGTCAGCGCGCTGCACGCTGCGACTGGTCGGATCCACCTGCTTGACCTCCGCGCTGAGGTTGAGGAAACCGGCGTCCATCAACGGCAGGCCGATATTGGCCGCGATCATGCCGCCGTCGCCGTCACCCTCGTAGAAGCGCCCCCAACGGGCTTCCACGCCACCGCCTTGGCGGTCGCTTCGCAAGACAAGGTTCATCACCCCGGCAATAGCGTCTGATCCGTATTGCGCCGACGCGCCGTCCCGCAGCACCTCCACGCGATCCAAGGCGATGGCGGGAATGACCGAGAGGTCCGGCGCCTGGGCACCGTCACTGATGCCGCCGCCTAGGAAAGTAATTACCGACGCACGGTGGCGCCGCTTGCCATTCAACAGCACCAAGGTCGCGTCCGACGGCAAGGCGCGCAGGCTTGCCGGACGAATCACTGTTCCCGCATCGCTGATGGGTTGCTGATCGACGTTGTAGGAGGGCACCAACGCGGCAATCAGCGAATCCATGTCGGTATCGCCGACACTGCGTAATTCTTCGCCACCGACGACATCCACCGGCACTGGTGAATCCGCCGCGCTGCGGTCCCTGCGGCGCGAGCCAACTACGACCAACACCTCTTCGAGCTGCTCCTCGTCCTGCGCCAATGCCGGTTGGACAGCCGGCATCGCAAAGCACAGGATCAAACCAAGCGCGACGCTCCGGCGGAGATAGTTTTTCGGTACTACAACTTCCATGTGGTATACCCTCATCTTGGTTCCAAGAGGGTGCGAACAATAGCGCACGAGCACTTGCCTGTGCAACCGACGCGGGCCGGTCGCGTATGCTATGGTTTGCATCCGTGGGCCGTGGTGTGCCCGAAACATCCAATTGGATCACCAAGTTGGGGACCCATGTGGCATCTCATTGAAGACTTCTTCGAGCAGGGCATCATCGTCAAGCTCTTCCTTGGCGTCGGCTGGCTGGCCGTCGTCATCATGTTGGCGAGTTTCGTAGCGCTGGTCGTGCCGTAAGCACCCCGCAGACGATTGCTGAACGGTTGAGCAGTTTGGGAGGCGCACCGTGTGGCTTTCGTCGTTAACGAGGGAACAGCGCGACGCGCTTTTGGGCTTGGCACACGATGTCGTCGTTTCCGACGGCATTCTCGACCCCAACGAAGAAGACATGATGGCCGAGTTCAAGCGCGAGATGGCGCTGAACCCCGACGTCGCATCGGACTACCTCGAACTCGACGGCATCGGCGCGATTTTCGACTCGCGACGCGCCCGCACGGTGGCGATCCTGAATCTGCTGCACCTGTCCTACGCCGACGGTGCCTTCGAGATCGAGGAAGAGTGCCTGCTGAAAGAGGTCGCACGGGCATTCGCCATTGACGACGACGACTTTCGGCACATGGACAACTGGGTGAAACGGCTCGTGGCGCTGGAGCAAGAGGCGCGACGGTTGATGACGGGCTCGATCTCGAACGGCGCGAAGTAAGTCGGCGCAATACTGCCAAGCGGCGGTCTAGCGCCAAGCAAGCCGTCGCCTCTCGGCACCACCTTGCGCCTTAAGCCCAAGCCGTCCTACACGTAAGTCGGACTTCGCAGTTGACACCGCCAAGACCGACGGGCCGGTAGCCTGGCGTCAAAGGCGCAGTCAGCCCCTCATCAACACTTCCTTGGCGAGATTCAACGTGGCTGCCAAGTAGTCCGTGCCGCCGCGATCCGGGTGCAGCTTCTGCATGAGTCGTCGGTGCGCTTCGACCACCTCGTCGTCGCTCGCGCCGTCGTCCAAGCCCAAAACGGCGAGCGCTTGTTGTTTGCCCATGTCGGCCCCCGGCGCCGCGCGCTCTCGTCTCGCCGAGTCGCCCCAACCGGGGAAGCGACGGTCGAGGTAGGCTTCCAAGAGTTGCACGGAATCCGGCGCGCTGAAGCTCTCGCGCAGCGTCCGCAATCCGCTCAGATCCAGTTCGGATAGCTTGCGCCCGGCGAACTCGCCGACCAGCACCTCGCCATCCATATCCCCGCTGTCGTGATGCAACGTCATGCGCAGTTCGGCGGTGTCCACCGAGGAGGTGCGGCCGCCACCGTTGGCGCTAGACGCCGCTGCGGATCCCTGAAACGGGCGCCAGCCCATGCCGGAGCGCAACCAGTTGCCGATCAGGGGCCCGGCGAACATTCCCATCAGCCAACGCAAGATCGGCAAGGCGCCGGCAAACAGCGCGGCCAGCCAAGGCAAGCGGCCGGTGGCCGTGAGCGCCGCGAGCACGGCGAGGAACACCCCGCCCGCGCCAACGGCCACCTTGGAGAGCTGCTTTGGGCGGTTCTTCGACGCCAGCTCCCGCCACAGCATCACGAACGCGAACACCCCAACGACGGCGGCGAGCAAGACGATCACGGCGGCAACTGCGCCAGCATGCGGCGGGCGGTGGCGTGGTCGATGCGTTCGAGGCCGGCGCGCCCATGCGCGGCATAGGCGGCCACCGCGCCGAACAGGGCGCGAAGCTGCTCGGCGCTGCCGGGCGCGAACGGCGCGTGGACGCCGCCGGACAAACGCGCGATGTCGCGAAACGCCCGTGTCGCGACGGCATCGCGACCCTCTTGAAAGACGAAACACGGCACGTTGACCACGCCGAGCTTGCCTGCGGCGTCGGCGAGCGCGTCGTGCGGCTCCTCGCAGGCGTCGCCGACAAACACCAGCGCCCTGACGCGGTGCCGACGCGACTCCGCCAAGGCGTGGGTCAGCACTCGGCCAATCTGCGTCAAGCCGCCCAAGCAACGCACGCCGGTCATCTGCGCCAACAGTGCAGTGGCTGAGCTGGACCAAGGCGAGGCGTGGAACTCGTTGAAGCCGCGGTAGTAGACGAGTTGCACGGCAACGCCGCCCGCGCGTTGCGACTGGGCCGCAGCTTGAAAGAGCTCCGCGTGCAGGTTCATCGCCAGATCCCACGTCGGTTCCCGGCTGGCGGTGGCATCGAGCGCAAACACGATGCGCGCCGCTTGGCCTGCCTTGGCGCTGGGCGCGCTGGCGCGGACCTCGGCGAGGAAGCGATCGAGGTCGGGACGCAGCGCGGGCGTTCGTGCTTTGGCCATGCTTGCACCGGTGGGCGAGGGGCTTATGATGCGTATGGTCGCTGGTGTCGGCAACCGGTCGCGGTCTCGTGTGCGCCGCGGTTCGCGCCGTGTTCGGGAGGGCGCTCGGGAGGGTGCTCAGGAGGTAGAGTGGAGCAGAGCGAGGTCGTCCGCTGGTTGCAAGAACTGCGCATCGAGCAACGCGATCTCGCCGACGTCATTCAACGCTTCTTGGATGCCGAGCATAGCGACACGATGCAGATTCAGCGCTTGAAGAAGCGCCAGCAGAAGCTCAAGGAATCCATCAACAAGCTGGAAAGCGAACTCATCCCCAACCTAGATGCCTGAAGCCGAAACATTCCTCACCGTCGCCATCTCCTCGCGGGCGTTGTTCGATCTCGACGCATCCGACACCGTATACCGGGAGCAAGGCCTCGAAGCCTACCGGCGCTACCAAATCGACCGTGAGGACGAGAAGTTACAACCCGGCAAAGGCTATCTTTTTGTCAAGAAGTTGTTGCAGATCAACAAGTCGCTCGGTGCTCGCCGAGTGGACGTCATTCTCCTGTCGCGCAACTCCGCGGATACCGGCCTGCGCGTATTCAACTCCATCCATCAGCACGACTTGGGTCACGACTTGGGTATCGTGCGCGCCGCGTTCTCGTCTGGGGCCAGTCCGCACCGCTACGCTGGCGCTTTCGGCTGCGACTTGTTCCTTTCCACCCAAGCCGACGACGTGAAGCACGCTCTGGAGAGCGGCGTTGCGGCGGCAACCTTGTTGGCGTCGCCGCCATCCGCGGAAACCAACAATCCCAAAATCCTGAAGATCGCCTTCGATGGCGACGCCGTGCTCTTTTCCGACCAAGCCGAGCGCGTCTTCCAAGAGCAAGGCCTAGAGTCCTTCGCCGAATCGGAAAGGAACGCCGCGGACCAGCCTTTGGAAGGCGGGCCGTTCAAGCCGTTCCTCGCCGGTTTGCACCGCCTGCAGCAAGAGTTCGAGTCGAGCGGCAGCGCCAGCGGCGAGTGCCCGATTCGCACCGCGCTCATCACCGCTCGGGGCGCACCGGCGCACAAACGGGTCATCAAGACGTTGCGCGCTTGGGACATCCGCTTGGACGAGAGCTTGTTCTTGGGAGGCCGGGACAAGGCGGCGTTCCTGCGCGCCTACGAGGCGGACGTGTTTTTCGACGACCAAGCCGTCAACTGCCGCGCGGCGGAGCCGCACGTCACCGCCGGCCATGTGCCGCACGGCGTGCGGAACACCTGACTGGGCTATTATTCGCACCCCGCGACGGCACGGGCTTGACGCGCCTTGAAACTGCACCAACTGCGCTATGTCTTGGAAGTGGCGCGCCACGACCTCAATGTCACGGCCACCGCTTCGGATCTCTATACGTCGCAACCAGGCATCAGCAAGCAGATTCGACTTTTGGAAGATGAGCTCGGCGTCGAGATCTTCGCCCGCAGCGGCAAGCATCTCACCCGGGTGACCAAAGCCGGCGGGATCATCCTAGCCAAGGCGGACAAGATCCTGCGCGAGGTGGAGAGCATCAAGATGGTGGCGGAGGAGTATCGCGCCGAGACGCGCGGAACGCTATCCATCGCAACCACCCACACGCAGGCCCGCTACGCCTTGCCGGCGGTGCTGCCGACATTGCGTGAGGCCTATCCCGAGGTGAGCCTGCACATGCGCCAAGGCACCACCCAGCAGATCGGCGAACTCGCATCGTCCGGCGTGGTGGATTTCGCCATCGCCCCGGAAGCGATAGACAACTACCGGGAACTGGTGATGATGCCCTGCTACCGCTGGAACCGCTGCGTGGTGGTGCCGCGCAACCATCCCCTCGCCAGCCGCTCGAGGCTCGGCTTCGAGGACTTGGAGGCGCACCCCATCGTCACCTACGACGCCGGCTATCGGGAGCGCCTGCCGGTGATCCGCGACGACGCCGACGAACCGGAGGACGGCTTCAACATCGCCCTTTCCGCGGTAGACACGGACGTGATCAAGACCTACGTGCGGCTCGGCTTCGGCATCGGCGTAATCGCCCGCATGGCATTCGATCCCGACCTCGACAGCGACCTCGTGGCCATCGACGCGGCCAATCTGTTCAACCCCAGCACGACGTATATCGGCTGCCGCAAAGGCACCTTCATGCGTCAGTTCATGCTCGATTTCGTCGCCTTGTTCGCGCCCCATTTGACGCCCGAGATCGTCGAGCAGGCGCTCGCCACGCCGAGTGCGCAAGATCGGGCGGCGTTGTTCGAGGACATGATGCTGCCGGAGCGCTAGCCGCCGTCGAACTTGGCGGCGTCAGCCGCGAATCCGACTTACTTGTAGGGCGGCTTGGGCTTAAGGTGAGAGACGACGGCTTTCGTAGCGTTAGCGGGACCCGCCGCTACACCAAATCGAGGTCCGGGTTGGCGCGCAGCAGTTCCACCGATTCGTCGACCGACTCCACCGGACGGCCGAAGACCTCCTTCACAAACCGTAGGTAAATCGGATAAACGGTCGTTTCGTCGCCGTCTTCCACAACGAAGAATGGCGCCACGGCAACTTGGTGGCGAGTCGCCAAGCGCATGCCGGCGGAGTTCGGATCGCGTTCGTCGGCGACGATTACGCGGTCGATTCGCGCCATCTGTCCCGAAGCCTGCAAGCGTTGTTCGACATCCGCACATTTGGCGCACGGCTCGCCGTCGGCGAGGATCTTCTTGACGAAAGTGATGCGCATGTCAGCGCTAGGATCAGCGGGGCGCGATACGGATGGGAGCGACATTCTGCGCATGAAGGCCGCATTCCTTGTCTGCGGCGTTCTCCCACCACCACCGGCCTTCGCGCTCGTGCTGGTGCGGGCCGACCGGGCGCGTGCAGGGTTCGCAGCCAATGGAGCGGAAGCCCTGATCGTGCAACGGATTGTAGGGCACGCCGCGGCGACGGATATACGCCCAAACATCGTCGCTTCGCCAACCGGCCAGGGGGTTG
The DNA here is from genome assembly GCA_964348085.1 of uncultured Pseudomonadales bacterium. Classification (GTDB taxonomy): domain Bacteria; phylum Pseudomonadota; class Gammaproteobacteria; order Pseudomonadales; family Azotimanducaceae; genus VXYL01. Next base: position 19,004 of record CAYGBI010000017.1, read on the forward strand.
AACTTGGTGAGCGGATGGTCGTCGGTGGAAAACGCGACATCGTCTTGCACTTCCGGCAGGTTCGACCGGGTCACGCTCTGGTCCGCGCGTTGACCGGTGATCCATGCGTCCAAGTGGGCGAGTTTGCGACGCAGCGGTTGAATCTTGCGCACGGCGCAGCATTCACCGTGGCCATCTCGGTAGAAGCTGAACAAGCCCTTTCGCCGCACCAGCTTGCCGACTTCGCGGGCATCCGGGGTCAGCAACTGCAAGTCCACGTTGTAGTGACCGCGTATGGTCTCCAAGAAGCGATAGGTGTCGGGGTGCAGGCGCCCCGTATCCAAGCTGAACACCGGTACGGTGCGCTCGCCGAGGACGCGAGCGGCGAGGTCGACGAGCGCCACATCCTCAGCGCCGCTGAATGAGATAGCGATACGCTCGAAGCGGGAGAAGGCGTCGGCCAGCAAGGCGAGCGCTTGCCCCTCTAGCGTTTCGACTTCCCCTTCGCCCAAACCGCGGTCGGCCGCCGCGCCGGAAAGAGCCATATCTGCCGCCGAGTGCTCAGTGGACGGCGAGCCTAGCAACACCACGCCGCAAGTAGGAAAGAACCTCTGGTCATATCGTAATGTCGCCCTGTCGTCCTTACATCGTCAGCCGTCGTTGTAAACTCACGTCGCTAACGCCGTTGAGGAGCCGCGTTGTTTGAACGTGCTGTGTCTTGATCTCGAAGGTGTGCTGGTGCCGGAAATCTGGCAAGCCGTCGCCAAGCACACGGGCATACGGGAACTCGATCAGACCACCCGCGACATCCCCGTGTACGACGACTTGATGCGGATGCGGCTCGGTGTGCTGGCCGAGCACGATCTGACCTTGAGCGCGATCCGCGAGGTGGTTTCAACGCTGACGCCCTTGCCCGGCGCCGAAGGGTTCTTGGCTTGGGCGCGAGCGCGGTTCCAAGTGGCCGTGTTGTCGGACACGTTCTACGACCTCGCCATGCCGCTACTCGAGCAACTCGGCCACCCGCTGCTGCTCTGCCACCGCTTGGTCGTCACCGACGACCGCATCACCGGCTACGAGTTGCGCCAAGAGGATCCGAAGCGTCAGGCGGTGCGCGCCTTCCACGCGATGAACTACCGCGTGCTAGCCGCCGGCGACTCGTTCAACGACATCAGCATGCTGGACGAAGCCGACGTCGGCATTTTCTTCGCCGCGCCACCCGCCATCGTGGCCCGCTATCCCGCCTTCGAGTCGGTACATAGCTACCCGGAGCTAACCGCCGCGTTGACTAGGAGAATCACATGACCACACCCGGACAACGCTTCCGCCAAGCGCTGCGGGACGAGAGCCCGTTGCAGATCGTCGGCGCCGTCAACGCCTACGCCGCCCTGATGGCGGAAAGCGTCGGTTACCGGGCGCTGTATCTGAGCGGCGGGGGCGTGGCCAACGCCTCCTACGGTCTACCGGACCTCGGCATGACTTCCATGAACGATGTGCTTGCCGATGTGCGCCGCATCACCGCAGCCAGCGAATTACCCCTTTTGGTCGACATCGACACCGGCTGGGGTGGCGCGTTCAACATTGGCCGCAGCGTCCGGGAGATGATTCGCGCCGGTGCCGCGGCCGTACATATCGAGGACCAAGTGGCGGCCAAGCGGTGCGGGCATCGGCCGAACAAAGCCATCGTCTCCGCCGAGGAAATGTGCGACCGGATCAAGGCGGCGGTGGACGCCAAGACCGACGATGCCTTCGTGTTGATGGCGCGTACCGACGCGCTCGCAGCGCATGGCATCGACGCTGTCGTGGAGCGGGTCGCGCGGTTTCAAGAAGCCGGCGCCGACGCGATTTTCGCCGAAGCGATGACGGACCTCGAGATGTACGCACGAATCGTCCAAGCGGTGGACGTGCCCGTGCTAGCCAATCTCACCGAGTTCGGCAAAACGCCGCTGTACACCTTGGCCGAGCTGCGCGGAGTTGGTGTTAGCATGGCCCTGTATCCGTTGTCGGCGTTCCGCGCCATGAACTTGGCGGCGTTGAACGTCTACCGGACGATTCGCGGCGAAGGCAGCCAAAAAAGCGCGCTCCACGCCATGCAAACCCGCGACGAGCTGTACGAATTCCTAGGCTATCGCGAGTACGAAGACAAGCTTGATCGGCTGTTCGCCGAGTCGGGCACGGATTAGGAGGCCGACGATGGTGGACAAGAAACTTGGCGGTGCCGGCTTACGCGGTCAAAGCGCCGGCGAAACGACGCTTTGCACGGTGGGCAAGACCGGCACCGGGCTTACTTACCGAGGCTACGATATTTCGGACTTGGCGCGAGATGCCGCGTTCGAGGAAGTCGCCTATCTCATCTTGCACGGCGAACTGCCGGACGCCGCCTCGCTCGCCGCCTATCGCGACAAGCTCAAAGGGCTGCGCGGTTTACCAACGGCACTCAAGGAAACGCTCGAACGCATTCCGGCTAGCGCCCACCCCATGGACGTGATGCGCACCGGCTGCTCCATGCTCGGCAACTTGGAACCCGAGGGCGACTTCGCCAACCAACAAGATGTCGCGGACCGCCTGCTCGGCGCGCTGCCTTCCATCGTCAACTACTGGTACCGCTTCAGCCACGAAGGCGTGCGCATCGACGAAGAAACCGACGAAGACTCGATCGCCGGCCACTTCCTCGCCACGCTGCAAGGCGAGTCGCCGAGCGAACTGTTCCGGCGGGTGATGGACGTGTCGCTAATCCTCTACGCCGAACACGAGTTCAACGCCTCCACCTTCACCGCCAGGGTCTGCGCGTCCACGCTGTCGGACATGCACTCGTGCGTCACCGGCGCGATCGGCTCCTTGCGGGGACCGCTGCACGGCGGCGCCAACGAAGCCGCGATGGCGCTGATCGAGCAGTTCGATTCCCCGGAGGCGGCGGCGGAGGCGGTACGCGGGATGCTGACGCGCAAAGAGGTCATCATGGGCTTCGGGCACGCCATCTACCGAAAGTCCGACCCGCGCAACACCATCATCAAGGAATGGGCGGCTCGGCTTGCCGAGGAAGTCGGCGACGACAAGGTGTATCCCATCTCTTGCGCCATCGAAAAAGTGATGTGGGACGAAAAGGAGCTGTTCGCCAACGCAGACTTCTTCCACGCCGCCGCGTACAACTTCATGGGTATCCCGACCAAGCTGTTCACGCCGATTTTCGTTTGCTCGCGGGTGTCCGGCTGGACCGCGCATGTAATCGAACAGCGCGCCAACAACCGCATCATCCGACCGAGCGCGACCTATGTCGGCCCCGAGCCGCGAGCGTTCCCGGCGTTGACCGACCGCTAAGCCGCCGATGAGCGCTAACGTCGACCTGAACGTCCGGCCCGAACCGGATTCCGAACTCGTCGCCATCGCCGACTACGTCACCGGCTTCGAGATCGACAGCGCCGAGGCCTACGACACTGCCCGCTACTGTCTGATGGATACCTTGGGCTGCGGCTTCTTGGCTATGCGCTTCCCCGAGTGCGCCAAACACTTAGGCCCGATCGTGCCCGGCACGTCGGTGCCCAACGGCGCCCGCGTACCCGGCACCCAATTCGAGTTGGACCCGGTGAAAGCCGCATGGGACATCGGCTGCGCCATCCGCTGGCTGGATTTCAACGACACTTGGCTGGCCGCCGAGTGGGGCCATCCGTCGGACAATTTGGGCGGCATTCTCGCCGTAGCGGATTTCGTCAGCCGCCAAGCCGTCGCCGCCGGCAAAGCGCCATTACTGATGCGGGATGTGCTCACCGGCATGATCAAGGCGCATGAGATACAAGGCTGCTTAGCGTTGGAGAACAGCTTCAACCGTGTCGGCTTGGACCATGTGCTCTTGGTGCGCGTCGCCTCCACCGCGGTGGTGACCCACCTGCTCGGCGGCACGCACTCGCAGATCATCGATGCCCTCTCGCACGCTTTCATTGACGGTTCCGCTTTGCGCACCTATCGCCACGCGCCAAACGCCGGGCCGCGCAAATCTTGGGCCGCCGGCGACGCGACCAGCCGTGCGACGCGCTTGGCGCTCTTGGTGCTGAAAGGTGAGATCGGCTATCCGAGTGCGCTTACTGCCCCCACTTGGGGCTTCTACGACGTCGCCTTCAAGGGCGGCAAGTTCGCCTTTCAGCGTCCATACGGCTCATACGTGATGGAGAACGTGTTGTTCAAAATCTCCTTTCCCGCCGAGTTTCACGCCCAAACGGCGGTAGAGGCGGCCGTGCGGCTGCACGCCGAAGTGGCCGACCGAATCGACGACATCGAGCGCATCACGCTGACCACCCACGAATCCGCCATCCGCATCATCAGCAAGACCGGGGCGCTCAACAATCCCGCCGACCGCGACCACTGCCTGCAATATATGACCGCCGTGGGACTGCTGAAGGGCGGCTTGACCGCCGACGACTACGAAGACACAGCGGCCGCGGATCCCCGCATCGACCGCCTGCGCGACCTCATGCAGGTCGAAGAAGATCCGCGTTACAGCCGCGAGTACCACGAGCCGGACAAGCGCAGCATAGCCAACGCGGTACAGGTGTTCTTCAACGACGCGTCGAGCACGGACAAAGTAGCCGTGGAGTATCCGATCGGTCACCGGCGGCGACGCGAGGAGGGCTTGCCGGTCTTGGTCGGCAAATTCGAGAGCAACTTGGCGACCCGCTTCCCCGCCGGGCAAGCGCGACGAATCCTAGATCTATGCATGGACGGCGAAGCGCTGGCGGCGACGCCGGTGAACGAGTTCATGGATCTGCTGGTGGTGTGACTATGCCTGGAACGCTGGACATGGCGTCCTCCCCAATGCCGGGAGGCCGCGATATGAAACCGTATGTGAAGTTCGGCCGGATTCTCGGTGTCGTCAACATGAGGCCGTCTGTGAAGTTTGGCCTGATTCTGGGTGTTGTCATCGGGGCCTTCTACTTCGCAATGGCCGCCCTCGGGCTGAACTTCGACCGTCCTTGGTACTCCGTGGACCACTGGCGCTGGTACCACGCCTACGGATTCGCAACGGCCGCCCTAGGGCCGCATGCGAACGTGCCCGCGCCAATGGCGGCGCTCGTGGTTGTCCCAACCGTCGTCAACGTGATATTCGTATATCTCTCGTTGCGGGAAACTGCCTCGGCGACAGCTTGGACTGGCCAACTCGTCAACGGCCTGATGGTTGGCGTCGCCGGCGCGGTCATCTTCTTTATCAGTATGTTGGCAGCGAACGTCATCATCTGGGCCGAGGTCCAAGTCGCGTTCCTCAAGACCGACGCCGCTTGGGATGATGTGCTGGCCATTTGGGGTACGGCCGCAGAATATGCCTCAGCGCAACAGGGCTTTGTGGCGCCATGGGCCCTCGGCGTCCTCTCCACGAGTCTGATCGCAGGCGCGGTCATCGGGGTATTCAAGCGACAAGGCAAGTGATGCGCCGGAAGTGAGGCCAATCCGTGCGGACGAGCGTTCGCCGGCATGTGAGCGGTCGCCGGCTTTGACCTCGATGGGCAACAACAACGTGCCGTCGGCTTCAATGACGAAGTCGACGCCTCGCCGACAGTCGTACGCCAATGGCGAATCTCCGCACAGCCGTGGAGTGTCCGATCAGTCACGGGCGTCGGCGTTGTGGTAGTTTCGACCTCAGTTGGATCCGGCTTGGAGAGCAAACCTAATGCAACCCCCTGTCAAGTATGGACTCGCGCTCGGCATCGTTGTCGGCGTACTCGGCTTCCTGATACCGATATTCGGTCTGCACACCAACCCGTATGCGTTGACGCCGTTCAGGTTACTGGCCATCATAATCAACATCGTTTGCGTCTACATGGCCCTGCGAGAAACCGCGGCCACCGCCACTTGGGTGCGCCAAGCGGCCAATGGCCTAGTTGTTGGGGTGATTGGCGGGGCTATTCTGTTCGTAAGTTCTTGGGTAATGACCGCCGTCGTATTTCCGGACTACCACGCCGAATTAGCAGCCGCCATGCGGGGCCCCCTTGAAGCTGCCGGCGTACCAGCGAATCAGATCGACGCACAGGTGGCCGCCTTGGTAGGGTCGCCGGTTTCGTCCGCGCTCTGGGGCGCTATCGGTGCCATCGTAACCGCCGTGGCAGCGGGCGCGGTTATCGGCATCTTCAAGCGCCAAGGAAAATAAATGAGTCAGACGACCCGCCACCACGGGGCGGCAAGCACATCCGGCGTCAGCCACTCGACGTTGTCGCCGGTGTGCAATAGCAGCCCGGCGCGGGTTTGGCCGGAATATTCTTTGCGGAACGTGCGCAGTTGCGTGGTGTCGCGCAAACGGGGACGTTCGCTGGCTTTGACCTCGATGGGCAGCAACGTGCCGTCGGCTTCAATGACGAAGTCGACCTCCTCGCCGACAGTCGTACGCCAATGGCAAATCTCCGCTCGGTTCGGCCCCGCGTCCCGCCAAGCCAAGAGATCATTGAGAATCAAAGCCTCAAGATCGGCACCGCCCGGTTCGCCGGCACCGCTGATATGCAAGCCGAGGCCCGTGTCGCCCCAGTAGATTTTCGGCGACTTGATGAGCCGTTTGGTGCTGTGGCCCGCATACGCCGGCAACCGCACCAGCATGTAGGAGGTCTCGAGCAGATTCAGGTAGCGCCGTACGGTCGGCTGCGCCAACGCCACATCCCGACCGAGTTCCGTCTGATTGAGCGTCTGCCCTATGCGCAGGCAAACCGCCCGCATGAGTCGCCGGAAGTCCGGCAAATTGCCGAGCGCAGAGAGGTGCAGCAAGTCGCGTTCAAGATAGGTACGCATGTAGCCATCGAACCAGATTGCTCGCTCCTTGGCGTCCTCCATCTGTAGTGAAGGCACGGGAAACCCGCCTCGGCGCACGCACCCTCGCCAGTCGCCAACCGGGACGTCCTGCGCCATGATGATGTCCAGCCAATGACGGTCCGGGCTTGTTAGCAGGTCGTCCCAAATGCCGCACCGGCCCAAGCCCAGTCGTTCGCGCCGGGTCATCGGCCACAAAGTAAGGTAGCTCGCACGCCCGGCAAGCGACTCCGACACACGCCGCATCAGCAGCAGGTTGGCGGAGCCAGTGAGCAGGAACTTTCCCGCGCGCCGTTCCTGATCCACATCCTGCTTTACGGCATGCAGCACATCCGGCAGCCGTTGCACCTCGTCCAGCGTCAAGGGCGCGGTGCCGCCAACCAAGGCACTGGGATCGTCCCGCGCGACGGCGAGCACATCGAAGTCGTCGAACGACAGGAAGCGCCGCGGGCCAGGACTCAACTCCCGCGCAAGCGTGCTCTTACCCGTTTGACGCGCCCCCGTCACGACGACGGCGGGCATGACACGCAGATGGGCAGCCAAGCTGTCGGCGACCAGCCTAGGACGCGTTTCATTCATGCCGTGAATGATAATCATCCACGCTGTGAATGGAACGCACGGTCCTAGGCTTCGTGTCTAGGGAGGCGCGGATGCTTCTACGACTACCCGCTCAAGTACTTGGAGTGGCACGTCAAAGCTGGTCGTGATTAGGTCCGCCCACCTCGCCAGCCACGCTACCAAGGACAGTTGCTCCAAGGGTGGCCATGGGTCGCCGAGGACATGCTCTTACGCAAGTCGGACCTTAACGGATCATTCCCGTTGGTCGCCCGACCCGTCACCGCACTCCCCTGCCACCCTGCCCGCAGGCCTATGTCCCGCGCGGTTAATCCGCGACGGGTAACCGCTAACGCCACAAAATCCGTTGCCTACGGCACCGCCTTTGCCCCAGCCGAAGCCGCCCTATCACTCCCCCGGACTTCGCGGCTCCGCCGCCAAGTCCGAGGGACTGCTAGCTGGCGAACTGCGCCTCCTCCGTGGACCCGGTCAACGCGGTCACGGAAGATTGCCCGCCTTGAATCACCTCGGCCACCCGGTCGAAGTATCCGGTGCCCACCTCCTGCTGGTGGCTAACGAAGGAATAGCCGGCGTTGGTGGCGGCGAACTCCTTCTCCTGCAGGTCCACATAGGCGGACATCTGCCGGTTCACGTATTCCCGGCTCAGGTCGTACATGTTGAACCACATGCTGTGGATGCCGGCCAACGTGATGAACTGGAACTTGTAGCCCATGGCGGCGAGTTCCCGCTGAAACTTGGCGATGGTGGCGTCGTCCAAGTTGGCTTTCCAGTTGAACGACGGCGAGCAATTGTAGGAGAGCATCTGGTCGGGATACTCCTTGTGGATGGCGTCGGCGAAGGCCTGCGCCTCGGCCAAGTCCGGCACTGCCGTTTCGCACCAGATGAGATCGGCGTAAGGCGCGTAGGCGAGGCCCCGGGAGATCGCTTGGTCGAGGCCGTTGCGTGACCGGTAGAACCCCTCCGGCGTGCGCTCGCCGGTGAGGAAGGGCTTGTCCCAATCGTCGATGTCGCTGGTCACCATGTCCGCTGCGTTGGCGTCGGTGCGCGCCATCAGCAAGGTCGGCACGTCGCACACATCGGCGGCGAGGCGCGCGGCGATCAGCTTCTGCACCGCTTCTACGGTGGGTACCAGCACCTTGCCGCCCATATGACCGCACTTCTTGACGGACGCGAGCTGGTCCTCGAAATGCACGCCCGCGGCGCCCGCGGCGATCATCGCCTTCATCAACTCGAAAGCGTTCAGCACGCCGCCGAAACCCGCCTCCGCGTCGGCGACGATGGGGGCGTAGAAGTCGATGCCGTCGTCCTCGCCTTTGGCCCACTGGATTTCGTCGGCGCGACGAAAGGCATTATTGATCCGATTCACCACGCTCGGCACAGAGTTGACCGCGTACAGGGACTGGTCCGGGTACATCGTCTCGGAGGTGTTGTTGTCCGCCGCCACCTGCCAGCCGGATAGATAGATGGCTTTGATGCCGGCTTTCACCTGCTGCACCGCCTGACCGCCGGTGACCGCCCCCAAGCAATTGACGAAATCCTCGGTCTGCAGCAGCTCCCACAGTTTGTCGGCACCGTGGGCAGCGAGCATGCTGCGATGCGGAATGGTGCCCCGCAGGTTCACCACGTCCGCCGCCGTGTAGCCTCGCTTCACGTCGTTCCAGCGTGGGTTGGTCCGCCACTCCTCTTCGAGTTCCGCGATTTGCTCGGAACGCGGCTTTCGCGGCACGAAATGCAAAGCCATTTGCTTGTTTCTCCCTTGGCAAAAAAACGGCGCGCACCATAACGCATCTTGGTACACGTCCGGTGGCTTTTTTCAGCCTTAGCAGTCCGCCTATCGGAACCCCGCCAACTCGTCGGCCAGTGCGCCTAAACCAATGGCTTCGATGCCGCTCGTTTTCGGATAGCGATCCTCGCCGCCATGCACGAGGAAGGCCTTGTGCGGCTGCACATCGTCTAGCGCCACCAGCAAGCCCTTGCTAACGGCGGCGGTTGTGCCAGTCTCGATCTCGATGGCCCAGATCTGATCGCCCGGCAACTCTAGTACGAGGTCGATCTCCACACCCGTGGCGGTGCGATAGAAACTCGCCAGCGTCCGTTCCGGTGCGGCTCGCAACAGCGTTTCGACGACGAATCCTTCCCAGCTCGCGCCGGCGATCGGGTGTCCGAGAACAGCGTCCGCATCGTCGAGCCGCAGCAGGCTGTGGACAAGGCCGCTGTCTCGCACATATACCTTGGGCGACCGCGCAAGGCGCTTGCGGACATTGGCGACATAAGGTGGCAAGCGTCGCACGAGCAGCAAGTCGGCCAGCAGATCCACATAGCGGTTAATGGTTTTGCCGTCGACCGCAAGACTTCGCGCCAGCGCCGCCGCATTCCAAAGGCCACCTTGGGCGTGCGCAAGCATGGTCCAGAAGCGCCGCAGAGTTTGCGCGGGTATACGCGGCCCAAGCGCCGGCATGTCGCGTTCCAGATAGGTGCGGATGAAGTTCTCCCGCCAAACAATGCTGTCGGTATCGTTCGCTGCCAAGTAGGAGCGCGGGAATCCGCCCCGAATCCACAACCGCTGCCGGGCTTGCGCACCGACTTCCCGGATGTCGAAGGGCGCGAGTTCCATGTAGGCGATGCGGCCCGCCAAGCTCTCGCCGGACCGCTGCAGCAAGTCCATGGAAGCGGAACCCAGCAGCAGGAACTGCGCACTGTTTTCGCCAGCAAAGATGCGCTCGTCAATGATGCCGCGAAGCGTCTCGAACAAGCGCGGCGCCCGGTGGATTTCGTCCAGCACCACCAGCCGTCCTCGCTGCGCCTTTAGGTAGCTGTACGCGTCCGTCAGTTTTTCCTGATCGGCAGGACTCTCGAGGTCCAAGTACAAGCCCGGGGCGCCGCTACTGCCGAACTCAGTCGATGCCGCGACCGCACGCGCCAACGTCGTCTTGCCCACCTGCCTAGGGCCAAGCAAAGCAACGGCTGGGAATAGCCGCAGTCGATCCAGCAAGTGCGGGAACAGAAGGCGTGGTATCGCGCCGGCATTCATCCTTGTAATTATGGAATGACGTGCCGGATTTACAAGGTAAGCCGCTATCTACATGACGTAGTCAGGACGTTATAAGGGACACTACATCGCGTGGCGCGGCCGAATCGTGGCTGTCGCATGGCACATTCAGGCCACCCGCGCCCGAAAGGTCTAGCTTGAGCCCGATAAGCGCGAGACCAACGATGAAGTGCCACCCAAGGCACACTCCAACCAACGCTTCAAACTCAACGTCTTCGCAGAGTCATTCGCCGATGCGGGACGCCGGCCTCGACGAATACAGTCCCGCTAGGCACGAAACCTTGGCGCTCGTAGAAGCCCACGGCCTCGACTTGGGCGTGCAGGAACACGTCCTTGCGGTCTTCTCGCGCCGCGGACACCGCTTGCGCCAACAGTCGAGCGCCGACACCGCGGCGTCGCCACTCCGGGAGTACGGCCATGCGGCCGATCTGTCCGGTCGGCAAGAGCCGCGCCACGCCGATGGGCGAGGCGTCGGCATCTTCGGCCAAGAAGTGGCGGCTATCCGCATCCTTGTCGTCCAGCTCCTCGTCTTCCGGGATGCCTTGTTCGTCGACGAACACCGCTAGCCGAATCGCAGCGAGCGTCTCGGCGTGGGTCGCCCAAGACACCTCGAATACGCGAACTCCGGCGTCGCCATCCGGTGACGAGCGGGCGAGCTGCGTCGCCACGCCGGTGTACGTTGCCGGCGTCAGGGTGGCGAGGCGTCGTCGGCTAGCATCAGGCAGGTCGAGGCTGTCCAGCAGAGCGCGGTATATCCCCTCGTCCAAGCGTTGGCCGCGGGTTGCCTGTTTGAGTTGCTCGTAGGGTTCGGGTGCGCCTTGGGTGCGCATCACCGTTTGCACCGCCTCGGAGAGCACTTCCCACGCCCCATCGAGATCCGCGCGCAAACGTTCGCGGTCGAGTTCGAGCTTGGCAAGACCGCGGCAGGCGCTGTCGTAGGCCATAAGACTGTAGGCCAGCGCCGAACCGATGCTTCGCAACGCCGTCGAGTCCGACAAATCGCGCTGCCAGCGCGACACCGCGAGCTTGTCGGCTAAGTGGCCGAGCACGGCGTTGGCGAGGCCGACGTTGCCTTCCGAATTCTCGAAGTCGATCGGGTTGACCTTGTGCGGCATGGTAGAACTGCCGGTCTCGCCCGCCACTTGCCGCTGCTTGAAGTAACCGAGGGAGATATACCCCCAAACGTCGCGGTCGAAATCGAGCAGCACCTGATTGAAGCGCACGAGGCAATGGCAGAGTTCGGCGATGTAGTCGTGCGGTTCGATTTGCGTGGTGAGGTCGTTGAACGTAAGCCCCAACCGGGTGACGAACTCGCGCCCGCGCGCAGGCCAGTCGACCTCAGGATAGGCGACGACATGAGCGTTGTAGTTGCCCACCGCGCCGTTCATCTTGCCTTGGATTCGCACCGCGCAGAAGCCGTCGAGTTGCCGCGTCAAACGTGCGACCACATTGGCGAGTTCCTTGCCGACGGTGGTGGGCGTCGCCGCTTGACCGTGCGTGCGCGACAGCATCGGCACATCGGCCCAGTCCAAAGCCAAGGTCCGCACGGCGTCGATCAGCCGACGCATCGCCGGAGCGAGCACTTCGGTGCGGGCATCGCGCAACATCAAGGCGTAAGCCAAGTTGTTGATGTCTTCCGAGGTGCAGCCGAAGTGTACGAACTCGATGTGCGGTCGCAGGCCCTCAATCCGCCCTACGGCGCGCTTGACGAAGTACTCGACGGCCTTGACGTCGTGATTGGTCTCGGCCTCTAGGTCGCGAATGGCCGCCGCGTCGGCGACATCGAACGTCCGCCAGACCGCATCGAGTGCGGCGGTTTGCCCGTCGCTAAGCGGCGGCAGTTCCGGAACGTCCGCCAGCCCCGCGAGATACCGGAACCACGCCACCTCGACGCGCACGCGGTAGCGCATCAGCCCGAACTCGCTCACCATCGGCGCGAGCGCCCGCACGCGACGACGATAGCGCCCGTCGAGCGGCGAAATGGCAGTTAGCGACTCGAGCTTCACGATGCCGCGTCGATGTGGCCGCCGCCCAAGCACTCGTCGCCGTCGTAGAACGCCACATATTGGCCCGGCGTCACCGCCCGCTGCGGACTGTCGAAGCGGACGTGCGCCCGGTCGCCGTCGAGGGTGACCGTGCAGGCTTGGTCCGCTTGCCGATAGCGCGTCTTGGCGGCGCATCGCCCCTCTCTCGGCGGCGAAATCCAGTTCAGTCCGGATGCATCGAGGGTGCAAGCGCCGAGGTCGCGTTCGTCTTGCGTAACCACCAAGGTGTTGTGGGCGCTATCCTTGGCGGCCACGTACCAAGGCTTCTCGGCGCGTTCGCGCAAGCCGCCCACCCCCAAACCCTGCCGCTGGCCCAAGGTGTAGAAGGCAAGCCCACGGTGCCGACCGAGCACCGTGCCGTCCCGGGCGACCATGGGCCCGGGGTCGTCGCGCACGTAGCGAGCGAGGAAATCCGAGAAGCGGCGCTCGCCAATGAAGCAGATGCCGGTGCTGTCTTTCTTGTCGTGTACGCGCAACCCCGCTTGCCGAGCCCGCGCCCTCACCTGCGCCTTAGTGAGCCCGCCGACTGGGAACAGGCAGCGTTCGAGCTGACCGCTCGGCACGGCCTGCAGAAAGTAGCTTTGGTCCTTGTTCGCATCGACGCCCTTGAACAATCGATAGGGCGACCCGGGCGCACTGCGGCGAGCGTAGTGGCCCGTGGCGATGGTGTCGTAGCCAAGCACTGCCGCGTAGTCGAGAAACAACTTGAACTTGATTTCGCGATTGCACAGCACGTCAGGGTTCGGCGTGCGCCCCTGCCGATACTCGGCGAGAAAGGCGGCGAACACATTGTCCCAGTATTCGGCGGCGAAATTGGCGGTGTGCAGTTCCAGCCCCAAGCGGTCGCAGACATGAGCGGCATCCTCGTAGTCCGCAAGCGCGGTGCAATACTCCGTACCGTCGTCCTCCTCCCAGTTCTTCATGAACAGGCCGGCCACCTCGAAGCCCTGCTCCAGCAGCAAGAGGGCGCTGACGGCGGAATCCACGCCGCCCGACACGCCGACCATTACCGAACTCGTCACAGTACCCGCCACGCCGCCAAGCTTTGAAATTGTACCGTGCTATGCTGCGAGTCATGGCCGGCCTCGCGCATCTAAACGACCGTGGCGAAGCGTCGATGGTGGACGTTTCCGGCAAGGCGGCGAGTGCGCGCGAAGCGCGGGCGGCCGGTGTGGTGCGTATGTCCCCGGCAACGTTGCTCGCCATCTTTGACGGCGATGCCGCCAAGGGCGACGTGTTGGCGGTCGCGCGCATCGCGGGCATTCAAGCCGCGAAGCGCACGAGCGACCTTATCCCGTTGTGTCATCCATTGCCGTTGACCAAGGTGGCGGTGGATTTCACCGCCATCGGCGACGAGGCGCTGGGCATCACCAGTCGTTGCAAGGTGACCGGACGAACGGGCGTCGAGATGGAAGCGCTGACCGCCGTCGCCGTCGCCGCGCTCACCGTGTACGACATGTGCAAATCCTTGGACCGCGCCATGACCATCGACGACGTGCGCCTGCTTTCGAAATCCGGCGGCAAGTCGGGAACTTGGCGGCGGGAACGGCCATGACCGTCGCATCGGCTCAAGTGGCGGTGACCGTTTCCGTTCGCTTCTTCGCTTCATTGCGCGAAGCGGTGGCGCGGGATGACGTCGAGCTCGAGCTTGAAGACGCCACTATCGCGGGCGTCAGGGAGCGGCTCGCGACTGTGCTGACTGCCACGCAACTCGCAGCGGCGACCGCACCGGGCGTGCAAGTCGCCGTCAACCAAGCGATCGTCCAAGACGAGGTCGACTTGGCGAGCGGCGACGAAGTGGCCTTTCTGCCGCCGGTCACTGGCGGCTGACGCTGACAGGGGCGGCAGCCACCTAGGCGTTGACGGACATCGATCATGCACTGCGAGGTTCGGATTCAAACGCAAGACTTCGATATCGGCACGGAGTGGGCCGCCTGTCGGGCGCGGTGCGGCGGGAGCAGCGGCGCGATCGTCGCCTTCGGCGGCTTGGTCCGCGACCGGGCGGAAGATGCGCAAGTCAGCGGCCTCTACCTCGAACACTATCCGGGCATGACCGAGGCGAGTATCGAGGCCATCGTCGCCGAAGCCGCCCTACGCTGGGCGCTGATCGATGTGCTGGTGGTGCATCGGGTCGGCGAACTCGCGCCGCGCGATCAGATCGTGTTGGTAGTGGCGGCGGCGGGGCACCGTCCAGACGCTTTCGCCGCTTGCGAGTTCATCATGGACTACTTGAAGACGGACGCGGTGTTTTGGAAGAAGGAGCACCGTCCCGACGGCGACGCGTGGCTTCGCGCCACGGCGAACGATCAACACCGGCGGGCCGGTTGGCAGGCGTGACCGCGCCGCGCCGTTCACGCCACGCCGTTGTTGTAGAATGCTCGGCCTCGCCGTAAGAGCCGTAAGAAAGGAACGTCCAACCAAAATGGGTTACGAACACATCGAGGTGCCGGCCACCGGCGAGAAGATCACGGTCGCCGAGGACGGCGCGCTCAACGTGCCCGACAACCCCATCATTCCCTTCATCGAAGGCGACGGGATCGGCATCGACATCACGCCGGTGATGCGCAAGGTGGTCGACGCCGCGGTGGAGAGAGCCTACGACGGCCGCCGGAAGATCGTTTGGATGGAGATCTACGCCGGCGAGAAGTCGTTGGCGATCTACGGCGAAGACGAATGGCTACCGGAGGAGACGCTCACCGCCATGCGCGAGTTCCTCATCGGCATCAAGGGACCGATGACCACCCCCGTCGGTGGCGGCATCCGCTCCCTCAACGTCGCCCTGCGCCAACATCTCGATCTCTACGTCTGTCAACGGCCGGTACGCTGGCTCACTGGTGTGCCGAGCCCGGTCAAAGCGCCGGAGAAGACTGACATGGTGATCTTCCGCGAGAACACCGAGGACATCTACGCCGGCGTCGAGTGGGAAGCCGGCTCCGCCGGCGCCGATCAGGTAATCGAGTTTTTGCGCGAGCAAATGGGCGTTGCGAAGATTCGCTTTCCAACCAATTGCGGCATCGGCATCAAGCCCGTCTCCGTGGAGGGCACGCAACGCCTAGTGCGCAAGGCCCTGCAATACGCCATCGCGGAAGACCGCGACTCCGTGACCTTCGTACACAAGGGCAACATCATGAAGTTCACCGAGGGCGCGTTCAAGGACTGGGGCTACGCCCTCGCCGCGGACGAGTTCGGCGCCACGCCCTTGGACGGCGGCCCGTGGCACGAACTAACCAACCCCAACACCGGCAAGCAGATCGTCATCAAAGACGTAATCGCGGACGCCATGCTGCAACAGATTCTCACCCGTCCCGACGAATACGACGTAATCGCCACCATGAACCTGAACGGCGACTACCTCTCCGACGCCTTGGCTGCGCAAGTAGGCGGCATCGGCATCGCGCCAGGCGCGAACATCGGCGACACCATCGCGCTGTTCGAGGCCACGCACGGCACCGCGCCCAAGTACGCCGGACAAGACAAGGTGAACCCCGGCTCGCTCATCCTGTCGGCGGAGATGATGCTGCGTCACTTGGGCTGGCGCGAGGCCGCCGACCTTACCCTTCAAGGCATGGAAGGCGCGATCTCGGCGGCCACCGTCACCTACGATTTCGAGCGTTTGATGACCGGCGCCACGCTTCTCAAATGCTCGCAATTCGGCGATGCCGTCATCGCCAAGATGTGACGTTTCGGGCGACCGTCAGTCGCCTGCGACTACTTCCGGCGGGAGCCCGTCGCTACGATAGTCTTCGTCCTCGACTACGCGGATATTCACCGCGTGCAGGCCCTTCGGACCCTCCTTGATATCGAAGGTGACTGCTTGCCCTGCCCGCAACGTCCGATAGCCGTCCATCTGGATGGACGAATAGTGTGCGAACAAATCGTCTCCGCCGGAGTCGGCGAGCACAAAACCATATCCCTTCGCGTTATTGAACCACTTGACCTTACCGTTCGCCATGCCGGCGACTTACCTCCCTTTGGGGCGTTATATGTGTATTGCTGCCCTTTGGCGAGGAACCAAAGACTTAGCTGTAGCTGCCCCTAGCATTAATGTCCGCTTTCCGACGCTCCGCTGTCAAGGTGGGTTCCCCGTAGATAGGGCCAAACAGGACCGGACAGAGCCGAACATGTTGCGGATGTCCGCGACGTAAACGTAGCCGTCTCCTCTCGTAGGAAGGTCTTGCGAGCACGCTCGGGCGGTGGGAGAAGGCCGGACGGACGTCGTTTGGTTCTGCTGGCGGACCGGATTTAGCCGTTACGCGTCAAACGGTTAAAACAACTCACGGCTCGAACACCAGCTCGGGCACCACTACCTCCCAGGCATCGCACTTGACGCTGTGAAGATACTGGGCATCGGATGCCTCGCGGCTCCAGCCGACGATGGCCCGCACCGAGGCCGAGCGGCAACGCATCCCGGCCGGCGGTTCGAACTTCTTGGCGAGAAGCCCTACGACGGTTCCTGTGCAATCCATCAGCACCCACTTCGCACCCTCCGCGATCCGCGTCTCCAGTGGATCGCCGGGCGAGAGCACGGCAATGGCGCGATGGATCTGGTGCGTTTCCGGACAGCGTCCCGAGAAGCCGAGATCGACATCCCCAAGGTCGGGCCGCACATGACGATACCGAAGTTCCGGTGGCGCAGGCGGCGGCGCGGGCGGCGTGCGCCGCACCACCGATGGATGGTCGCGCAGCGCATCCTGCAACGGGTGCGCGTCGCCGAAGCGCGTGAGCGCGAGGGTCTGCCTGGCGCGTGTCATGGCCACGTAGTAGAGCCGGCGCGGCGCGTCGGGATCCTCGCCTCGCCCGATACGGCTCCAGCCGCCATCCAGCACCGCCACATGATCGAACTCCAGCCCCTTGGCGCGGTGCGCAGTCACCAGCAGGAGGCCCTGCTGGCGTCGGCGGACCTCGCGTCCCCACTCCGCCAGCCACTCGACGACATGATCCACCGGCACCTCCGCGCCGCTGGTCTCCAGCGTGTGTTCCTCGATCGCCTGACGCAGCAGGTCGTGCCAAGGGTCGCACGGCCGGGCCGAGGTCCACTCCCGCAGAGCGGCACCATCGACAACGCGGGGCTCCCTGGCGCGCAGCCAAGCGACCAAGGCGCGGGTCTCCCGCAGGCGCCAGAAGTAGCGGATTTCCTCATTCCCCATCTGTACCGGGATACGGTGCGCTTCGCAGTAAGCGCGCACCGGCGCCAAGTAAGACCACTCGCGCGCGATCACCGCACACTGCGACCAGTCCCATCCGGAATCGAGGGTGCTAAGGCGCAGCAGCTCCCCGAGCGCCACCTGCGCCTGCGCAACCGGGTCGCAGTCCACCGGGAGCACCTGCACCCGCCCCCCGGCGACCGGGTCGCGCGCCTCCCACGTGCCGCCCGGCGGATACTTGGCGCGCGCCTTGTCGATGTGAATAGGGTGCTCGGCCTTCATTCGCTCCCGTGCCGGCGCGATCATCGCGTTGGTCGCCGCGATGATGTGCGCCGTAGAGCGGTAGTTGCCGACGAGGTAACTGGGCTTGGGGCCGTAGTCCGCCTCGAAGCGGCGAATGAACTCGACCGAGGCGCCGTTGAAGGCGTAGATGTTCTGGTCGTCGTCACCCACCGCGAACAGGGTCAGCCTGTGGTCCTCGTCCTCCAGCGTGCGTCCGGCAAGCGCCGAAATCAGGTCGTACTGTTCCGCGTCGATATCCTGGTACTCGTCCACCAGGATCCAGCGGAACCCGGCCAGCAGGCGCTGTCTTTGCTGGTCGGCCTCCTCTGCCAGCAGGTCCTCGCCGCGCAGTAGCGCCACCGCGCGCCGCATCACCTCGTCGAAGGTGCTTTCGTCGGGTTGCTCCGCCCGGCCGCTGAAGCTCGCGCCGGCCAGACGCATCGCGAGTCCATGGCAGGTGAGCACGGTCACACCGCGCGCGTCGTCGCCGATCAGCGCGCCGAGGCGGCGGCGGATGTCCACCGCCGCGTGGCGGTTGTAGGCGAGCGCCAAGATGCCGCGCGGGCTCTCGCGGCGCACGCGGACCAGATAGGCGATGCGGTGCACCAGCACGCGCGTCTTGCCCGAGCCGGGACCGGCCAGCACCAGCACATTGGTCCGCTCCCGGTGGTCGGCGACGATACTCTGCTGGACGGGATTGCCCAGGCTCTCGACGATGGTCCGCCAGGAGTCGGGGGTGGTGTCCCGGCCGATCTCCTTCTCCCGGCCGGGCAGCCAGCGGTCGAGGAACGCCGCCTCCGGGAGCTTGAAGTAATCCGTCGCCAGCGTCAGCGCCTTCCGCATCCCGTCGAGGCCGAGCTGGGCGAAGGCCGCCATCACGTGTACCTGCCTGGCCTGGCCCTTGTAGTGGAGGGCGAGCGGCTCGAAATCGGTCTTGGTGAAGGGGCGGTACTTGTCTCCCCGTGCAAGGTGGACGGTCATGGCCGGGCGAAACACCGCGAGACCCTTGTTGAGGCGGATGACCTCCAGCTCGTGCAGCCACATCAGCGCGCGGTCGAGGAGCTTGTCGGGGTGCCTGACCCTGCTCTTCAGCTCGATGTCCGACGTGATCGCCTGCAGGAGGTTGCCGAGGGTGGTCTCGGCCAGGAGGTCGACGCCATGGCTTCCCTTCGGCAGGCAGTCGAGCAGGTGCTGGAGCAGGCATCCGGCGGCCTTGCGCCGAAGCTCCGCCGTCTTGTCCAGCGCGTTCCAGTCGCGTTGCAGCGTGACCCGCGCCGTCTCCGCATCCTGCTTGCGCACCGAGAGGCTGCCGGCGGCGCCGTCTTCGCCCCGGCCGTCGCTGGCGATGCCGCGCACGATGCGCCACAGCCGCTCGGGCAATGGATCGACCAGTCCCTGGTCGCGCAGCACCTGCGAGGCGATTCGAAGATGCAGCAATGACGCATCTCCCTTTCCCTGGTCGGGCGCGGCCTCGCGCATGTATGCAATCAAGGCGCTCTCCAGCGCCGCCGCCTGTTCGAGGCGGTTCTTCGACGAGCGCTCGACCCCAGCGTGGACGAATGCGGTGATCGCGGTGTCGTTGCTGACGATGCCGAGGCGCTCCAGATCGTAGAGCGCGCGGCGCACGCCTTCCGTGTCGAAGCCGGTGAGCGCCATCAGCTCGTCGGTGCTGATGCTCTCGTCCTTGTCCGACGCAATCAGCGTTTCGGCAATCCGAAGCAGTTGGTCCCGGTAGGAGTGCGCGATGTCCGCCTTCCCGAGCCGCCGCCTGGCCTGCTCGACCGTCTCCACCCGGAGCGAGGAGGGAAACACGTGGACCACGTTCTCCTCCCGGCTCAACAGATCGGCCTCTTCCAGCCAGGCGATGGCGGTTCGCACACGCGTGTCGTCCGTGGCGGAATCGCGCGCGAAGGCGTAGGCGTCGTCCTCGCCGAGGATCTCGCCGGCGGTGGCTACCACCCCGTCGCCGTGGAAGCGCTTCTTGCGGTCCAGATTGCGAAGCGCACGAAGGACGGCGCTGATCTCCTGCCTGGTGAGCCGCGAGCGCGCCGACAGGCCGAACTGCTGCTCCACGTCGTCGAGCGCGTAGAGCAGCACGCAGCAAGCCGGCTCGCGGTCCCGTCCCGCACGGCCGGCCTCCTGGAAATAGTTCTCCAGCGAGCCGGGAACGTCGGCGTGGACCACGAGGCGCACGTCCGGCTTGTCGATGCCCATGCCGAAGGCGTTGGTCGCCGCGATCGCGCGCAGGTCCCCGCCGATGAAGCGTTGCTGCACATCCTTCTTGCTCTCCGGCGGCACGCCCGCGTGGAAGTGCTCGGCCGCGACCTCCTTCAGCTTCAGGAACTCCGCCACCTCCTCGCTCTTGCGGCGTGTCGCGCAATAGACGATGGCGCCGCCGGCGGCGTCATGCGGCAGATGGGACTCCAGCACCTGGTGGATATGGGCGAACTTCTCGCCGCTCGTGGTCGGGATCACCTCGTAGTCGAGGTTGCTGCGTTCGGCGCCCCCGTCGAATACCGCGAGATCGATACCGAGCTTCTCCCGGAAGTGGTGGAGGATGTCATCGCGCACGTCGGGCTTGGCGGTTGCGGTCAGGCACAGCAGCGGGGGTATCGGCTCGGCCCCCGCCTTCTCGCGGATGAAGCGGCTCACGTAGCGGTAGTCGGGACGGAAGTCGTGGCCCCAGCGCGAAAGGCAGTGGGCCTCGTCCAGCACCCAGCCCCCGATCTCGCGCTGGTCCAGCGCCCGGCGCAGGGAGCGGCTGCGGAGCTGCTCCGGCGCGATCAGGAGGATGCCCGCGCCGCCGAGGCGCACGCGCTCCAGCGCGTCGGCCCGCTCGGGCATCGACAGCATCCCGTTGACCGTCACGCAGCACTCGATCCCCCGCGCCTCCAGGCCCGCCACCTGGTCCGCCATCAGCGCCACCAGGGGAGAGATCACGACCGTCAGGGCGCCGGTCTTGTCGTAGCGGGAGATCGCCGGGATCTGGTAGCACAGCGACTTCCCCGTACCGGTAGGCAGGATGCCGAGGGCGTGCCTGCCCGCCATCGCCTCTTCGACGATGGCTTGCTGCATGGGGCGCCCGGCGGCGTCCGCGGGCTCCGGGCGGAAATCCTCGAAGCCGAACCAGCGCTTCATCTCCCGTCGGGCATCGTGCCGCTCCCGACACCAGCCGCAAGCGGTGTCGGCGCAGGCCGTATCCCTGAGCCGTCGCACAAGACGACCGGACTCCGGGAACTGGTGACGTACCCAAGGCGGCATCACCGAGTCGCCGCCGGCGACCGACAGCCAAGCCAGCGCGTAGGCCAGCGCCCAGCCGGCCCGCGCAGCTTCCGAGACCGCCTCGCGCGAGTAGGTGGCGCACGCTTGGCCGTCGAGCAAGCGGTGGATCGCGGCATGGACTTCGGCCTCCGCAGGACGGGGCGCACGGCGCAGCGTTGTGAAAAAGTCGTCCAAGGCGCGGTCCACGCCCCCCGGCTCGGGTGTGGTCAGCCAGTGCCAGCCCGTCAGCAGGTCGGGATCGGCCTTGGCGAGCGCATCCCGCTGCTCGCCGAAGACCTCCAAAGCAAGCCCGGCGTCGAGCGCCGGATCGTTGATCCGCCCGCGCACGAGGCCGCCGTCCTGATAGTGCTTGACGAGGCGGTGATAGGGATTGCGCGGGAAGGCCAGCGGGCTTAGCCGGAGCGTGTCGATTACGGGCAGCTTGAGAAGCGCGAGGTCCGGCTTCGCAGCCCTCAAGTGGGGCAAGTCGAAAGCGATCAGGTTGTGGCCGAGGAGAAAGCTGGCGCCGTCGGCCAGCGCGTCGAGTCGCACCAACTCCGAAACCGAACCGCCGCCGTGGTCGCTTTGGCCGGTATCGCTACGCACCGCTCCGAACGCTTGGATGCGCACGTCTTTCCGGCCCACCTCCAAATCGAGCGACAGGCAACGAGGCCGAGGTAGTTCCTCGGTGTGTGGAACGCCCTCTGGGAGCTCGGTCGGCGCCGGCTCCACTCGGCGTGTCCATCGTCGCAAGCGCCGCAATAGCATATCAATCAGTCGGTTATACCGATTCTGCGGCGATTATGCTACAAGGAGGTTCCACGGCGGCTTGGTCGATCACGTTCCCGACGGCTTAGCACGCCGCCAACACGAGAGGAATCCATGCATATGAAACCCGTTTGCCTCGTCATTGGCGCCGGCGCTGGGATCGGCGGCAACGTAGGTCGGCGCTTCGCAAAGGAGGGCTACCACGCCGTGCTTTGCCGCCGCACCGACCAAGAAGGCTTGAACCGACTCCTCTCGGCGATCAAGGCCGACGGCGGCGCCGCGTCGGGTTACCTGCTCAACGCCATCGAGGACGACAGCATCGAGAGTCGCGTGGAGGCGGTCGAAGCGGACATCGGCCCCATTGAAGTAGCGGTCTACAACCTCGGCGCGCAGATCGGGAATCGGTCGTTCACCGAGACCTCCTACAAAGCCTTCGAGATGGGTTGGCGGCTCGGCACCTTCGGCTTGTTTCGGCTCGCACAGGCCGTCTGTCCCCGCATGGTGGAGCGGGGGCATGGCACGTTGTTGGTAACTTCCGCGACCGCCGCCATGCGCGGCAACGCTGGTCAGCACTCCCACGCCGCCGCCATGGGTGGACGACGCCTGCTATGTCAAACGTTGAACGCGGAATACGGCCCGAAGGGCATCCACGTCGCTCACATCGTCGTCGATGGCTCGGTGGACGCACCCGACACGCTCGGCAAGATGCTCGGACCGGAGCGATACCAAGAGCTGCGCGAAACCCGCGGCGACGGCCTGATGCGACCGGACAAGATCGCGGACACCTTTTGGCACATCGCACAGCAGCACCGTTCCGTGTGGACGCATGAACTCGACTTGCGCCCGTTCTCGGACAGTCCGTGGTGGAACGACTAACGCGCCGATGGACGAACCGCCGAGGGCCAACTCATGCGCATGGCCCACCATGCTGCAGCAAACGCCCCGCCACGGCGCACGGCCTTTGTCGTTTCGTGCGACCAAACCCGGCAATCCGGTTAGCGCCACGAAGCCGTCGCCGTTCGCCCCAGCCCAAGCCGCCCTATCACTCCGTCGGACTTCGCGGCTGACGTCGCCAAGTCCGACACAGTGCTACCGCTCAAGCAGCCACTGCTTCAAAAACAGTGCCGTAGCGGCGCTCAGGTAGTCGCGATTCGCTTTCTTGCGAAAGCCGTGGCCTTCGTTCTTCGCCAGCACGTACCACACCGGCACGCCTTGTTCCCGTAGCGCCGCGACCATCTGCTCCGATTCGCTGGCCGGCACCCGGGGGTCGTTCAGACCTTGCGAAATCAGCAGCGGCGTCGTGATGTCGGCCACATTGTTGAGTGGCGAAATGGACTGTAGGAAGGCGCGCATCGCCGGATCCCGCTCATCGCCGTATTCGACGCGACGCAAGTCTTGACGATAGGGCTGCGTGTTCTCGAGAAAAGTGACGAAGTTGCTGATGCCCACCCGCTCCACGCCGGCGCGCAGCCGATCGCCGTACTTCACCAACGACGCCAACACCATGTAGCCGCCATACGAGCCGCCCATGACGGCCACGCGGTTCTCGTCCAAGTCCGGTGTTGCCGCAATCCAGTCGAGCAATGCGCCGATGTCGCGCACCGAGTCTTCGCGCAGCGTGCCGTTGTCGAGCTGAAGGTAGGTCTTGCCGTAACCGGACGAACCACGGACGTTGGGATAGATCACCGCCGCACCTAGTTCGGAGACATAGTACTGCGTGGTTGGCGAGAACCCGGGGCGTGCCTGACCTTCCGGGCCGCCGTGGATATTGATGATCACGGGATGCGGCCCCTCGCTAACGCCACGAAAGCCGTCGCCTCCCGGCGCCGCCTTTCGCCCCAGCCCAAGCCGCCCTATCACCCCGTCGGACTTCGCGGCTAACGCCGCCAAGTCCGACGGACTGCTAGCAGGTCGATAGACAAAAGCGGGGATGCCGCGGCCGTCGAAGGTGCGATAGCGAACGAGTTCCGGCGCTTGGAAGTTCGCCCTGCGCAAGCCACCGAGCTCGCTGGCGGTCCAGCGGGTGAGTTTCCGGCTCGTCAAGTCGATGCTGAACACATCCGCCGGCGTGGTGGCGGAACGTAGCGTGAACCCTAAGCGGTCGCTCTCGGGATGGAAGCGCAAGCCGGTGAGGATACCTTGCGGCAACCGCGGCAAGGCCGTGAATGCGGCGCCGGTGTCCAGCAAGCGCAGCACCGTGAGCCGGCTGATGCCGTCTTCGTTCAAGACGTACGCCAGCCATTGGCGGTCACGGGAGACGGCGAAGGTCTCCACGTCCCACGGCGCGTCCTCCGTCAACGTGGTTACCGCGCCGGTGCGCCGGTCGAGCTGATAGAGACGCATGAACTCCGCGTCCATGTCGGCGGTGAAGTAGAGCCGATCTTCCGCGCCATAACGGACCGCGCCGAACGCCGCGGTTACATCGCCGAACAGTCGTCTGCGCGCGCCGCTCGCCACGTCGATCTCGTAGATGCGGGACTCGTTCACCGAGATGTAGTGGGAGACCAACACTCGGCTCTCGTCCGGTGACCAGTCGTCGATCGTCCAGCCGACGCCCTCGCCCTGTTGCAGTATCCGCCGTTCGCCATGCGAATCCTGCGCATGCAAGTCCCAGTTGACGCCGTCGCCTGCGGTGGTCGAATAGCCGAGCCAGTGCCCGCTTGGCGACCAAGAGACGCCGATGTAGCGCGACTTCCCGTCGCTTAAGCGCACATCCTCGCCGGTCTCCCCGCGTCGCCAGAACAACTGGTAGAACTCCGAGCCGCCGGCGTCTTTCAGGTAGACGAAACCGTCCCGAGAAGCATCCGGATGCACCGTCGCTCCGCCTACCGGCTCCGTGAAGAAGGTGATTTGGCGGCGCATGGCCATCGGTTCTTCAACGCGGTGCAACTGCGTGGTGTCGCCGAACCGGGTGGCGATCAGAATGCCGTCGCCGACCCACCCGAGCAGTGACGCCGCGCGGCTGTTTTGGTAGCGCGCCACTTCGGCAACCAACCCGTCGCTGAGTTCGGGAACGCCAGCGGCAACCAAGTTGGCCGATATCTCGACTTGGCTAGCCGGTGGCTTGGGCGCGACGGACGCGCAGCCCGACAGCACTAGAGCGACGAGGACGACGAGGGAAGGGCGGGTATCCATGACGGTACTCCTTGACGGGGTTGCCATTGCCGCAGCGCCTACGGCTCTCGTTCGTAGACCTTGATGTCGTAGGCGTAGCAATGTCGTTCGTCCACCGGATGGTGGCTTGCCCGGACCGCCCGCCAGCCGGCGAAGTCGAAGGGCGGGAAAAAAGCGTCGCCTTCGATCACTGCGTCGATGAAGGTGGCGTACAAGCGGCTAGCGAACGGCAGGGCTTCCAAGTAGGGTCGCGCGCCGCCGATGACAAAGCACTCCTCGGCGGGGTCTTCGGCGGCCGTTGCCAAGGCGGCTGCCATGTCCGCCACCACGTGCGCGCCCGCCGCGACGAAGCCGCGATGCGACAGCACGATATTGAGACGACCCGGCATGGGCCGGTTGGTTGCTTGGAAGGTTCGCCGGCCCATGACCACCGGCTTGCCCCACGTCGTGCTGTGAAAGTACTCGAGCTCGTCCGGCAAGTCCCAAGCCAACCGCCCGTCCTTGCCGATGACACGGTTCTTGGTCATCGCCCAGATCAAGGAGACGCACTGTCTCATGGCCTGCCAGATCCAACCAAGCGGTGCCAAAACAGCAAGGCGACGCCGCCCAAAATCATCGGCAGCGACAGCAACTGACCCATGGTCAACCAGTCGAAAGCGACGAAGCCCTTGTTCGCGTCCGGCTCACGCGCGAACTCGGTTACGACACGCAACACGCCGTAGCCGAGCAGGAAAACGCCGGAGACCTGCCCCACGGCTCGCGGCTTGGCGGCGAACAACCAGACCGCGGCAAACAGGACGACGCCTTCGGCGGCCGCTTGGTAGAGACTGGAGACATGGCGCGCGACGGACTCGAACTCGCCGTAACACGTCCAGCTCAAGTCGCGCACGCTGGCGCACGGGAAATGCACGCCGACCGACAGTTCGGTGACCCGCCCCGGCAGTTCGGCGTTGATGAAGTTGCCGATCCTGCCGAGACCCAAGCCAATCGGCGCGAGCGGGGCCGCGAAGTCCGTCACTTCGAGCAGGCTGCGGGAGGACTTCCGCGCATAGAGCCAAGTCGCCAAGACGGCGCCGATCAGGCCGCCGTGGAACGACATGCCGCCCTCCCAAACCCGAAGCAGCCAAAGCGGATCGCGCAGGAAGTCGTCGAAGCCGTAGAACAACACGAACCCGACGCGACCGCCCACCACCACGCCGGCGACGCCGTAGAACAAGAGGTCGGCGATCTCCTCGGGCCGCCAAGCCGTGAGTTTGCGCCGCAAGCGCCACTTGCCGAGCAAGTAGAAAGCGACGAAGCCGAGCACATACATCAACCCGTACCAGCGAATGGCAAGCGGCCCGAGTTCGATGATCACACTGTCGATAAGCGGATAGTTCATGCCGTCTCGCGCGAGCTTTTGCTACGCTCGCTGTTTCGATTGCTCCAAGCGCGGCCGTGCGAAAGGCGTAAGCCGCACCCTCGAAGATGGTTCCTTGACGTGTGCCTGATTCTCTTCGCCTATCGGTCGTGCCCGCGGCGAGCGCTAGTGGTGGCCGCCAACCGCGACGAATACTACGCTCGGCCTGCGCTGCCCGCACACTGGTGGGCCGACACCGACCATGGTAATGGCAACGGTATCTTCGGTGGTAGGGACTTGACCGCCCAAGGTACTTGGCTCGCCATTTCCCAGGACGGTCGCCTCGCCGCGGTCACCAACTGGAGCGAAGACCGCAACGCCGTAAAGCCCGGTTCCAGAGGCGACTTGGCGCGCCGCTTTCTCGCCGGCGACGCAACGGGCCGCGACTTCGTATCGGCCATCGACGGCGACCGCTACGCCGGTTTCAACTTCATCGCTTACGACGGCGAGGAACTGATCTACGCCTCCAACCGCACCGGCGAGGTGCGCGCACTCCCGCCCGGGGTCTACGGACTGACCAATACCCGCTTGGGCGCTCGTCTACTCCCTAACAGCGGCAAGCGCGATTCGGCGCCAAGCCATCAGCGTTCTTACGAGGAATGGCCGAAGGCGGTGCTCGGCGCGGCGGCCCTGCACGACATCGCGGCGCAGGCGACCCCGGACGACCTGTTGGCGTTGCTCGCCAAACCCTTGCTGCCGTTGGAGACGCCGGCGGACCGCGAGCTGGCGCCGGAGCGGAGCTATTCGCCGTGCTTTATCCGCGGGGCGGAGTACGGCACGCGCGCCAGCACGGCAATCATCATGAGCGACGAATCGCTGGCATTCGTCGAACGCCAGTACGGGCCCTTCGGCAAGCCGGGCGCCCGCTCGGCAACGATGATCGACTTTTCCCAAGGCCCGGCGGCGCAAGCACGCATCAACCCAAGGAGCAACGAATGAACCTCGACCTAACCGGCAAGACCGCCCTCGTCACGGGCGCCAGCCTAGGCCTCGGCCGGGCGATGGCAGCCGCATTCCATGCCGCCGGCGCCAACGTGGCGCTCTTGGCGCGACGACGGGAACCCCTGCACGAGGCCAAGGCGGCGATAGAGGCCGAGAACGGCGGTCGCGTCGGCGCCTACCCCTGCGACGTGACCGACCCGGCGATGATCGAAGACGCGGTGGCGAGCGCGGTTGCCGACTTGGGCGCCATCGACATCCTCGTCAACAACGCCGGTCAGTCACAAACCGGCCGCTTCGAGGACCTTACCGACGAAATCTGGCAGGCGGATCTGGATCTCAAGTTGTTCGCCGCGATTCGTTTCGCCCGGCTGGTGTTTCCGGGCATGAAAGAACGCCGCTGGGGCCGCATCGTCAACATCCTCAACACCGCAGCCAAAGCCCCGCCTCCCGGTTCGGCGCCGACATCCGTCTCTCGCGCCGCCGGCATGGCGCTCACCAAGGTGCTCGCCGGCGAAGGCGCGCCGCACAACGTGCTGGTCAACGCGCTCATGATCGGCAGCATCCAGTCCGATCAGATCCGTCGCGCCTATGAACGTTCCGGTGGCGAGGCGAGCTTCGAGGAGTTCGTCGTCTCGGCAGGCAAGTCTCTGCCCATGGGGCGCATGGGCGAGGCCGAGGAGTGCGCCGACGTAGCGTTGTTCTTGGTCTCCGAGGGGGCCTCCTATCTAACCGGCTGCGCGATCAACATGGACGGCGGCTTGTCGCGGGTGGTGTAGGCGGTGTAGGCGAAGTCGTCAAGCGCCCGCCGGCACCTCGTGATGCGGCACGGCCCGTTCCAAGCCCAGCGTCACTAGCTGATCGCGAACGAACGCCATGATCGCCTTGCCGGAACGCATCCTCAGCGCTCGCGCCAAAATGCGTCGGCAGTCGCGCAGCGACACTTGGCGGATCACCCATTTGACCCGCAGCAGGTTGGCGGCGTTCATCGACAGCACGTCGTACCCCATGCCGATGCACAGCACGGCGCCTTCCGGCGTGCCCGCCAGCTCGCCGCAGATGCCCACCGGCTTGCCTTCCGCGTGGCAACCCTTGGCGATTTCCCGCAAGGCGATGAGCATCGCCGGATGCACTTCCTCGAACAAGTCCGCAACGCGAGGATTGTTGCGATCCACCGCCAGCATGTATTGCGTCAAATCGTTGGAACCAACGGCTAGGAAGTCCACCATGCGGGCGATTTCACGGGTCAAGTAGATGGCCGCCGGCACTTCGATCATCACCCCCACCAGCGGCGCCTTCACTTCGTAACCCTCCTCCACCACTTCCTTGTGCGCCCGGCGGATGAGCACCTTGGCCTCTTCGATTTGCTCTAGGCGGCCCACCATCGGCAACATGATGCGCAGGATGCCTTCGAGACCGGCGTTGGCCTTCAACATGGCCCGCACTTGGGCAAGAAAAATCTCTGGATGGTCCAAGGTGACTCGGATGCCGCGCCAGCCCAAGACCGGGTTCTCTTCGTCGATGGGGAAATACGACAGCGGCTTGTCGCCACCGATGTCCAAGGTACGCATGGTCACCGGGCGGGGCTCGAACGCCTGCATGTGCTCGCGATAGATGCCGCGCTGCTCTTCCTCGGTGGGGAAGCGGTCGCGCATGGCGAACGGCACTTCC
Organism: uncultured Pseudomonadales bacterium; assembly: GCA_964348085.1. Taxonomy (GTDB): domain Bacteria; phylum Pseudomonadota; class Gammaproteobacteria; order Pseudomonadales; family Azotimanducaceae; genus VXYL01. Next base: position 48,008 of record CAYGBI010000017.1, read on the forward strand.
GTGCGGAACAGGCCGATGCCCTCCGCTCCCCGATCCAACGAGCGCGTGATCTCGCCCACCAAGCCGATGTTCACCCACAGGTTTATGGCGTGGCCGTCGCGAGTGGCGCCCGGCACGTCGCGCAGGGTCTCCAAGTCTCGGGCGAACTCCCGCTCCTCGGCCAAGAACTGCGCATAGGAATCGCGCACCAAGGCGCCCGGGTTGACGAACACCTCGCCATAGTAGCCGTCGACGATGACGGATTGACTCTCCATGCTGTAGATCGGCACGTCGCCGGCGCCCATCACCGTCGGAATGCCGAGCGCGTCGGCGAGAATCGCGCCGTGTGAATTGCGCGATCCTTTCAGAGACACGATGCCGCGCAACCGCTCGACCGGGAAGTCCGCCATCATGCGCGCAGTGACCTCCTCGGCGACCAGCACGATGTCGTCGGGCAACCGCGTTTTCTTGCCGCCGATCTCTTGGAGTTCGGCGAGCACCCGCGCACCGAGTTCGCGCACATCCGCGGAGCGTTCCCGCAGATAGGAATCCTGCATGCGCTCGAAGCCCGCGGCCTGCTCGAAGATCGCCTGTTTCAACGCGCCCTGCGCCCACTGGCCGTCGCGGATCCGCTCGCGCACGTCACCGGCCAAGGCGGCGTCGTCCAACATGTGCAGATAGGCGTTGAACAGTTCGCGCTCCTCCGGGCCAAGGTTCTTGGCCATCTCCTCGTTGATGCGCTCGATGTCGGCTCGCGCTTGGCCGATGGCGCGCTCGAACAGTTCGAGTTCGCTACCGATATCCACAGCCCGCCGTTCCGTGACCAGTTCCAAGCGCGCCGCAGGCAGCACTACCAAGGCCGTGCCAGCACCGATGCCGGGCACGCCCGGAATGCCGCGGAAGCGCGACTCGCCCCGGTCCCGAGCGGCACCGGGAATGAGCGCCTGCACATCGCCGGTGGCCTCGGCGTGGGCGACCCGGCTGGCGACCTGCGCCGCCAAGGTGACTAGGAACGCCACTTCGTCCTCGTCGTAGCGGCGGCCCTCTCGATCTTGCACCACCAGCACGCCGAGCACTTCGCGAACGTGAATGATCGGCACGCCCAAAAAAGCGTTGAACTCTTCCTCCGTCAAGCCCGGGACAAAAAAGAAGCGCGGGTGGCGGGAGACTTGGTCCAGATTGACGGGTTCCGCCCGTTCGGCGACCAAGCCGACAATGCCTTCCCCCGGGGCGAGCGAAATATCGTCCACCAAACCGGTGTTCAAGCCTTCGTTGGCGACGAAGTGAAAGCGCCCGGTGTCGCGATCACGCAGGAATATCGAACACACCTCGGTGTCGAGCGTCATCGACACCCGGGTGACGAGCAACGCCAGCGCGGCCGAGAAACTCGGGGCCGCGCTCAAGTCCTGCACGATCTGTCGCAGGGCGTCGAGCATGGCTAACGCGCCGCAACCGGAGGCGTGTCGGCGGGACGGGTGAACTCAGTCGCCGGTGGGCGGCTCTGCTGGTATATGCACACGGTAATGAGAATAGCCGCATTTCACAGCTATCGCACTGAACGGCGGTGGTCAAGTTTGAAGTCGGCGTTGATACCAGCCGTGCCGACCGGGAGTGCAAAACTGGACCATTGCCCACTACCCGCCGACCACCGACCGGCTCGACGGCGCACGGCAGCGGGGCGAACGCTAGCGCCACGCAAGCCGTTGCCTCCCGGCGCCACCTTTCGCCCCAGCCCAAGCCGCCCCAGCACTCCCTCGGACTTCGCGGCTAATGCCGCCAAGTCCGAGGGAATGCTAGGCCACGCGCAGCGCGGGGGCCAGTTCCTTCAACGCTCGTCGATACACGGCGCGTTTGAAGGAGACCACGTTGCCCACCGGATACCAATAGCTTACCCACCGCCAGCAGTCGAACTCCGGCTTGTCCGTGCGTCCCGTGTCAATGGACTCGTCGTCGACCAATAGCCGCAGCAGAAACCACTTCTGCTTCTGGCCGATGAACCGCGTCTTCGGGTCGCGCGTCAAGTTTGCCGGCAACCGATAGCGCAGCCAACCTTGGGTGCGGGCGAGCACTTCCACCGACGCCTCGGCAAGCCCCACCTCCTCGTGCAACTCCCGGTAGAGGGCTTGCTCCACGGTTTCGCCCCGATGGATGCCGCCCTGCGGAAACTGCCATGCATCAAAGCCGCCGATGCGGCGGGCCCATAGCACTTGGCCACGGTCGTTCTGGATGACGATGCACACATTCGGGCGAAACCCGAAGTGATCGATGTTGTCAGGATTGCGCATCGCGCGGACCGCCCACGCCATGCGAGCCGTCGCCCGCGGGCGCTGCTTTTCGTCCCAGCCCAAGTCGCCTAGCGCCACGAAAGCTGTTGCCTCTCGGCATCGCCCTTCGCGTTACTCCCGGCCACCCTACACGTAGATCTGACTTCCTAGCCAACGCCGCCGAGTCCGGCAGGCGCTTAGCGCAAGACATAGGATTCGGGCGGCAAGCCCAAGAGCGAACGCCCGGCGTCCTCCATCAGATGCGGCGCCACCGTGGCATGCTGGCGCACCACCCGCACATCGCGGGATATCCGCTCCAAAGGTTCGCCAATGCGGTTGGCAGTGGTGCCGGCGGCCTCGCACAGCGTCTCCACCACTTCCACCGCCGCCCGAGCGGCGTCCGAGGCGACGATATGCAACAACGCTCGGTCGCGGGGCGCGACTTCGTCCCCCGCGACCACCGCCTCCCAAGTAGTCGCGGTGAGTTCCAAGAGCGCCGCCCGGGCACCGATCAAACGCGCTTCGGCGTGGGCGATGGCGCGTTGCGCGAAAGGTCGGTCGCGCAGCCGCCGGGTGGTGAAACGCGGCTGCTTGGCGTTCGCCAACTCTTGGAAAGCGTCAATGCCGGCGCGGGCGATGCCGATGGCGACGGCGGCTTTATTGTACGCCAACCGGTTGCCGAGCGGGAGGCGCAGTTGCGGCGTGGTCGGCGCGTTGCCGCCAAGGGGTGCGATGATGCGGGCATCCGGCACGAATACGTCCGCGAGCTCCACATCGTGGGAGCCGGAGCCGCGCAAGCCGCCAACATGCCAAGTGTCGACGATTTCGAACTCGCCTTGGGGCACCACGGCGTAGCGGTTGCCCGGGTCGATCGGCTCGTCGCCGTCGTCCTCGTACAGGCGCACCGTCGCCCCGAAGATCTGCGCATTGTGAACGCCGCTGACGAACTGCCACCGACCGGACACCCGCCAGCCCTCGCCATCCCGCTGCGCGCGTCCCACCGCGGCGGTGGAACTGGCCATGATGGTCATGGGATCGGCGATCAGCTCCGGGCAGCGATCTTTGAAGCCGGGGCCGATGAGACCGAAGGTCTCGATGCCGATCATAAGGTTCCAACCGGCGCTGCCATCCGCCCGCGAGACGGCTTCGATGACCCGGATTTGCGTCATCGGATCCGCGTCCGCGCCGTGAATCTCCGCGGTGCCGGCCAGCCGATACAGGCCGTTGGCGGCGAACGCCTCGGCGACGGCGCGAGGCAAGTGCCGCAGCCGCTCGGCCTCGTCCGCGTAACTGCGGATGAGCGGCGCCAGCGCGCACGCTCTCTCGATGTGCGGATCAACCTCGCGCTCGCTCATCTGATCGAGTGTACCCCGTTGCCGAGGTTCCGGCGCGCGAGTATCGTTGCCGAATACGTTGTGGCTGGCTGGTTGCCCAGCGCAGAAAAGCCATGCATGGAAAACTGACCTTGCTTGCCAGCGTGGTAGGCGTTGTAGGTGGCTTGGTCGGGCAAGACGTCGCCGCTGAGCAAGCCGGCCCCGACGAGGCTCGGGAAAACGAGATCCCGAGCGCGGAAGAGGTGCTCGCCAATCCGCTCGATGACGACGCGTACGAGGACACGGTGCGCTGTATTTCCGCCGCGCGCTATCGCCGAATCGAGATCGTCGGCAACGCCGCGTTGGCGTTCCACAGCCGAAGCGGCGACGTTTGGCTGAATATCCTGCCGAGGCGCTGTCCGGGCTTGCGCAGCGGCATGATCCTGTCCATCGAGCAGAGGAACTACCGCGTTTGCGCTCGCGACCGCTTCAGGGGTCTGCCCCGGGCCGCGCTCGATCTCGCTACCCCGATTTGCGCGCTCGGTCGGTTTCAGCATGTCACGCCGGAACGCCTCGAAGCGATGCGCGAGGCGCTTGCCGCGCAAGGGCGCAACAAGACGGTGGCGAAAACCAAAAAGTCGGCGCAAGACGCGAATCCCACCGAGATCAAGTAAGCAAGGCGCTCAAGCGGTGCAGCGCGCCCGCCAAATCGGGCGTCGTGGTCAACACCGACGCCATCGGGTCGCCGACTCGCTGCAATCGAGCGTGGGCGTTCCGCAAGTGGTAATTGGCGTTCTTCAAGTCGTCGGTCAGCTCGGACCAGTTCACCGGCATCGACACGGACGCCGCCGGTTCGGCACGCGCCGACAACGGAGCGACAAGCAACTGGCCGTGGCCATTCTGCAAATAGTCGATATAGACCTTGCCGTCGCGCTTCCGTACGGAGCGCGTAATCGTACAAATGTCGCGGCGCCGGCTGACGATGACCCGGGCGAGCAGCTCGCCGAGCGTGGTGGCTTGCCGATGGGTCAGTTGGCACGCAAGAGGGATGAGAATGTGCAAGCCACTTGCGCCGCTGGTCTTCAGAAAACCGGGTAGACCGATTTCGTCCAGCAAAGCCTTCGCCGCCTGCGCCGTCGCCAGCACATAGGCGAACGGTGCGTCTTTTGGATCCAAGTCCAAGACGCACCAGTCCGGATGCTCCAAGTCGGTGATCCGGCTGTGCCAAGCGTGGATGGGGATCGCCCCCATATTGGCCAGATAGACCAGCGACTCGACGTTCTGCACGACGAAGTAGTTCACCTCGCGCTCGGCGCTGTCGCTCCACAGCGTCTTGCGCGTCACCCAATCCGGCACGAACGCCGGCGCGTCGCGCTGATAGAACGACTTGCCGTGGATGCCGTCCGGAAAGCGGGTGAGCACCAGCGGACGGTCCGCCAAGTACGGCAGCATCCAAGTGGCGACGCTTTCGTAGTAGTCGACGAGATCGCCCTTGGTAAGTCGCTTCTCCGGGAAGAAGACTTTGTCGCGGTTGCTGACCGCCACCTCTCGCCTCGGCTCGGGCGCTTCGGCAAGCGGCATTGGCGCGTCGTAGGCGCTCAAGCACTCGGCCGGCGGCTTGTCGTCGCGAAACCGCAGGAACGCCGGTTGGCGCAGATAGCCGTCGAGTGAATATTCGCGAAACTCCACCTCGCACACCAAGTCCGGTTGCACCCAGCGGTGCTGCCGGTCCTCGGACAGCGGCCGTCCCGCACCGAGCCCGGCGAGCAAGCGTTTGGCTTCCTTGCGGGCCGCCAGACCGAGCCCGGCGCCCACGCGGCCGCAATACGTCAGTTCCTCGCCGCGGTATTCGGCCAATACCAAGGCGCCCAAATCTTCGGCGTCGCTTTTTTGCGGCACCCAGCCAGCGATCACGAAGTCGCCGCTGCGCGTAGTGCGCACCTTGCGCCAGTCCTCGCTGCGGCCGCCGCGGTAGGGCGAGTCGGCGCGCTTGCCGACGACGCCCTCCAAGCCGAGTTTGGCCATGGAGTGGAACGCAGTCACGCCATCGCCTTCGATGTGCTCGGAATAGCGCAGCGGTCCGGCGCTCGGCAACATTTCCTCCAGCAAGCGCTTGCGCACCGTTAACGGCTGCGTCTTCAGGTCGTAGCCGCAAGCGTGGGGCAGGTCGAAGGCGTAGAAGGTCACTGGATTGCACATGGCGGCGCGCGCCGCGGCCGCTTCGCCGCGTACGGCGGCGCGTTGCTGCAACAGCCCGAACTTCGGCAGTCCGCGCTCGTCATGCACGACCACTTCGCCGTCGATGGTGAACTCGCCGTAAGGCAGCCGACGGGCGCACAGGACGAGTTCCGGGAAGCGTGCCGACAAGTCGATGCCGTTGCGGGAGCGCAGTGTCACCGCATCGCCTTGCCGCTCGATCATTAGCCGATAGCCGTCATACTTGACTTCAAACACCCAACCGTCGCGATGGAAGGGTTCCGAGGACATGGCGAGCATGGGTTTCTCGGTAAGAGCCGCCGTCGCCGTCGGGCGCGGTTCGAGGCGAGCGAGCTTGTCCGCGAAGTCCGCCTCGACGGCGGCGGGATGCTCCGCGGTGGCCAGCGTCAAGCCGGAGAAAACGGAGTCGTCCGCAAGCGCCGCCGGCGTCGCCCACTGATCGCGCTCCTTGACGAGCAGCCACTCTTTGCCGGTGTTGTTCCTGCCCTTCATTCGAATGAGCGTGAACCGGCCCCGCAGCTTGTGGCCGTGCATCTCGAACAACAGTTTGCCGCTGGCGAAACCGGCGGCGAAGTCCTCGAGTTCGCGATAGGTGCCTCGATCCCACACCAGAACCCGGCCGGCGCCGTAGTTGCCATCGGGTATGCGCCCCTCGAAATCGGCGTACTCCAGCGGGTGATCCTCGACCTCGGCGGCAAAGCGCTTGTCGTCGGGGTCCATCGACGGTCCTTTCGGCACCGCCCAGGAACGCAGCACATCATTGACTTCGAGACGGAAGTCCCAGTGCAGGCGGGTGGCGTCGTGTTGCTGCACGACGAACAGGCGCTTGGCGCCTAGATTGGTCGCAGCCGCCGTCTCCCCGAACGGTTCCGGGGTGGCTGAAGCGCGACGTTTCGACCGGTAGGCGCGCAACCGATCACCGTCGTCGCCGGGCCTCCCAAGCTGGCCAGCCGTTGAGGGCATATTCCGATTGAGCTATAGTCGCCCGCGGCCTAAGACCAACGAGCAGCGTAGATGGTCGCGCGTTCCATGGCTTCGGGGACCATATCCTTTGGTCTCGTTTCCATACCCTGCAAACTGTTCTCTACAGCAGACACCTCAGCGGCTGTGCGCTTCAACTATCTGAGCAAAGACGGCTCACGCCTGCGCCAACAGTATATCCGCGCGTCCGATGGCGAAGTAGTCGACCGCGAGGATCGCGTGCAGGGCTACGAGTTCACCAAGGGCCAGTATGTGACCTTCACTCCGGAGGAACTGAAGGCGCTCAACATCGCCGCCACCAACGCCATCGACATCAACGAGTTCATCCCGCTGCGGGACGTGGAGCGCATTTACATCGACCGCGTCTACTATTTGGGGCCAGACAAGGGCGCGGCACGCTCTTATCACCTCTTGCGCGCCGCCTTGGAGAAGACCGAACGAGCCGCATTGGCGCGCTACGCCGCCCGTGGCAAGGGTTATCTCGTACTTATCCGGCCTCTCGACCAAGGTCTAGTGATGGAGCAGCTCAAACACGCGGACGAGTTGCGCAAGCTCGACGAAGTACCGCTCGATATTTGCGACGTAAACGACAACGAACTGGATCTCGCCATTCAGATCATCGAGCAGCGCGTCAACGACAAGTTCGAACCGAACAAGTACGAAGACGAAGTGCGGGCGCGCACGCTTAAGCTGATTGAACAGAAGATCGAAGGCCAAGACATCGCCGTGCCTCCGGAAGAGAAGCCCGAAGCCAAGATCATCGATCTCATGGAAGCGCTCAAAGCTTCGGTGGGCGACCAAAAGCCGGTTAGAACGGCCGCGGCGCCACGCAAGGGCGGTCGCCTGCACGCGGTGTCCGAGGCGAATCGACGGGTCGCCGACGGCTAACGCGAGGGCCGCGAAGAGATGTCAACTTCGACAGGCGTCCCGACCAAGGCCGAGATGGCCACCAGCTATACCACCGCGGAGGTCGCCAAAACCGTCGGCTTGACGCCTGCACGCATCCGCGGTTTGGTGCGCCGCCAGCTACTGGCGCCAACACGCATCGGCGGCAGCTACCGGTTTTCCTTTCAAGACTTGGCGTTGCTGAAAGCCGCGAAGAACCTTTTGGAGGCCGATGTTCCCTCGCGCCGCGCCTTCGCGGCACTGACCAAGCTCAAGGACCGACTGGTCGAGAGCGGCAAGCCGCTGTCCGCGATGCGCATCTCGGCGGCCGGCGGCGCGGTGGTCGTGCGCGACGGCGACGCCTTGTGGAATGCCGAGACCGGCCAAGGCCATCTGCCATTCGCGGCCGAGCCACTCGGCGAAGTGCGCCGCTTGGCGACGGGCTCGCGCAACGCCAAAGCCTCCGTCGCCGGCCCCGCTACGCCGGCGTTGGCCGGGGCTAGCCGCAAGGCGCTCGGTAAGACGGAGGAACTCGACAGCGACGATTGGTACAACTTGGCCCTCGACTTCGAGGATAGCGAACCGGCGAAAGCGCCGGACGCCTACGGCCGCGCCATCGCGCTCAATGCCAACAACGCCGATGCGCACGTCAACCTGGGCCGCTTGCTCCAAGTAGATGGTGATCTGCGGCGCGCGACACGCCACTACCAGGCAGCGCTCGCCGCCGTGCCCGAGCACCAACTCGCCTACTACAACCTCGGCACGGTATTCGACGAGCTCGGCGAATTGAACAAGGCGATGAGCTTCTACCGGCAAGCGCCGGGCGTGCCGGATGCGCACTACAACCTCGCGCGCATCTTCGACTTGCGTGGCGACGAACTCGCCTCGTTGCGGCATATGCGCAAATACAAGGCGATGTTGTCCAAGCGCGGCTTGGACGGGAAGCGCTAGCAGCACGCCGGACTTGGCGGCGTTCGCCGTGAAGTCCGAGGGGTAATAGGACTGCTTGGGCTGAGGCAAAAGGCGGCGGCTTTCGTGACGCTAGCAGTTTGTCGGCCTTGGCAGCGTTAGTCACGACGTCCGACGGGGTGCTGGGGCAAAAGGCGGTGCCGTAGGCGACGGCTTTTTTGGCGCAGCGTCAAGAGGCCGGTCGCCTTTCGTCCCAACCGAGACACTCCGACCGCTCGTTTCCCTAGGGTTTGGCGCCCGCCGTCATGTTCTTCGCTATGACAGCGATTAGCATTCTCAATTCCATAAAAATCAATACGTTATCCTTGCTTTTGCGGAAACAAAGGGGCAATCTCGCGACATCGGCAATCAACTAGGAGCAAACGATGAAACCGCAGGATCCCCGCGTGATCGAAGACCTAAACCTTGTCCTGAAGAACGAACTCACTGCGATCAATCAGTATTTTCTGCACTCGCGCATGTTCAAGGACTGGGGATTGACCGCTTTGGGCAAGCACGAGCACGACGAGTCTCTCGATGAGATGCGCCACGCCGACCGACTCATCGAGCGCATCCTGTTCTTGGACGGCTTGCCGAACCTGCAGGACTTGGGGCGCTTGCGGATCGGCGAGACGGTGTCCGAGATGCTGCGTTGCGACTTGGACTTGGAGATGGCGGCCATGCCGCTGTTGCGCGACTGCGTGCAGCGTGCGGAAACCACCAGCGACTACGTCAGCCGCGAACTATTCGAGGACATTCTCACCTCCGAGGAGGAGCATGTGGACTGGCTCGAAACGCAACTGGAGTTGATCGACAAGGTCGGCTTGCAGAACTACATCCAGTCGCAAATGCATACGGAGTGAGAACGCACGACGCGCGCCCGGCAGGCGGCTCTTGGTAGACGGATGGCAACCACCTACCAACCGCTCTGTCGGGCCATCGCGGCCGGCGATCAGCAAGCCCTCGACACCGCCGTCGCCAACGACCCGCCAGCGGCCAAGCACTGGAAGCCGATCGTCGACGCCGCTTTCGTCGGTCGCGCCGACATGGTGCGTACGTTGGTCGCCGCAGGAGCGGACCCGAATGTCCGGTCGGGAAGCAGCGCTCGCCACACCCCGCTGACACGACTTACGCAACATCACGCCACCATCGCCAAGCACGACGGCCACGCCGAGACCTTGAACGCGCTGCTCGCTGCCGGGGCCGACGCAAACGTCGCCGCCGGGCCGGATGGCCTCGCGCCGCTCGCGTACGCGACCGTGGCGCCGGTCGAGCACTTCATCGAAGCGCTGCTGCCGCACACCCAAATCGACATTCACATGGCGGCCGCGCTGTTGGACAACGAGCGCGTCGAACAAGCGTTGGCCGATCCGGCGAATGCCAGAGCGACCGACGCTCGCGGCAGGACGCCGCTCGACTACGTGGCGCTCTCCGGCCGATGGCGCACCCTCGGCAACGATGTCGCCGTGGCGAACGCCCGGATGTTGATCGCCGCTGGTGTCGACGTGGACCAAGGCGAACAATTCCAAGAAGGCGACGAGATCTTCAACGGCACGCCGCTGTGGCGGGCGCTGTCTTGGCAACGAAACCTAGTGTTGGCCGAGTTTCTGCTGCAACGAGGCGCCGACCCCAATCCCGGGATATTCGCGGCGAGCTATTCCGGCGGCGACGAAGCTTGCGATTTGCTGGATCGGTACGGCGCGAATTGGGAGCAGACCTTCAAGGGCCGCACACCACTCATGGACCTCATGTATTTCCGCCGTCCCGCGGGCAGCCGCTGGCTGATTGCCAAGGGCGTCGACGTCAACGCGGTCGGCGAGGACGGCAAGACGGCGTTGCACATCGCGGCGTTGCAGGGCGTGCGGGCGGACTATGTGCGGGCCCTTGTCGACGCCGGCGGAGACCGCTACGCCAAGGATGTCGCCGGGGCAACCCCGCTCGACTACGCAGTGGCGAAAAAACGCACCAAACTCATCGACATGCTGCGCTAGCGGCCCGTCGGACTTGGCTGCGTTAGCCCGAAGTCCGACTTACGTGTAGGGCGGCTTGGGCTGGGGTGAAAGGCGGTGCCGTAAGCAACGGCTGTGGCGCTAGCCTCAGTCCCCCAATCCGCCCCGGCTTTTACTCGGCTACTCGGTGCGCTTGCGGCGCACATAGAGCACCATCTCGTGATGCACCAACTCGCAATCGTGCGCGGTGGCGACTTTGCGCTGCAACTCCTCGATCTCGTCGTTCACGAACTCGATCACGGCACCGGTATCGACATCCACCATGTGGTCGTGGTGACGATCACTCGCCATCTCGTAGACGGCGTGGCCTTCATCGAAGTTGTGCCGCTCCACGATCCCCGCATCCTCGAATTGCGTGAGCACCCGGTAGATCGTGGTGATGCCGACCGACTCGTCAATGCGCAACAGCTCCTTGTACACGTCTTCCGCGGACAGGTGCTGCAGTTCCGCGCACTCCAGCACTTCGAGCACTTTCAAGCGCGGCACCGTGACCTTGAGGCCGGCTCGTCTGAGTTTCTTTTGCGCAGGTTCTTGTGCCACGTTGTTACGCTTAGCGTTGCGTGAGTTGCGTGAATAGGTAGAACTTAAGCGCCACAAGTGAATACGTCAACGAGCTTTTCCGCCGACACTAAGGTCGAGCGCTTGGACGCCGCTGCGGTTCGGGGCGCGTTGGATGCGAACGCCTCGGCCTGGCTCAGCGACCTAGACATACGAGAGAGCGTGGACAGCACCAACACCGCGCTTTTGGCCCGGGCGCAAACCGCCGCCATCGCCGGCTGCGTGCTCACGGCCGAAACGCAGACCAGCGGCCGTGGCCGGCGCGGACGCACATGGGTCAGCCCCTTCGGCCGCAATCTCGCCGTTTCCCTCGGCGTCGGCAGTAGTCGGCCGGCGGTCGAGCTCGGCGCCCTGAGCTTGGTCGTGGGATTGGCCGTACGCTCGGCGCTGACTCAGCACGGCCTGTCCGGCGTGGAGTTGAAGTGGCCGAACGACATCTTGCTGCAGGGCCGCAAACTGGCCGGCATCCTCATCGAGTTGGTGCGCGCCACGCCGCCCGTCGAAGTCGTCATCGGCGTCGGCATCAATGTCGGCGGCCAACACGCCGTCGCGTCGAAAGTCGATCAGGCGATCGCCGACGTGACCGAGCAGGTGACGCCGCCGGCGCGCAACCAGCTCTTGGCGGGCGTCATCAACCACATCGTCGCGTCTTGCTCGCGCTTCGAGGCGGAAGGCTTCGGGCCGTTTCGCGCACCTTGGCAGGCCGCCCACCGCTACCAAGACGCAAGCGTGACGGTGACCTTGCCGGGGGGCGAGCGCGTCTCCGGCACGGTGCTCGGCCTCGCCGCCGACGGTGCGCTGCGCATCGCCACGGCGAGCGGCGTACGGGCGTTCAACGGTGGCGAAGTAACGCTGCGGGAGACCGACTGCTAGAACGGCTGGGCTGGGGCGAAAGGCGACGGCTTCGTGGCGCTAGTGTCCCGCACCAAAAATAGGCTGAATTAATGATTGGGCTCCTGGACCTCCGCCGGGCGCGCTTGATCTTCGCCAAGACATGTTCGCCCTTGGCGGTCCATCGGTAGGGCCACGGATCGTCGTTGTGCGCCGCCAAGTTGCGATCCACCCGAACCTGAGCGGGAAGGACTCGTGCTTGGCCCGGCTGGATGGACATGGCCGGCGGCACTTCTGGCGGATCCGACCGAAGGGTCGTTGCCGTTTGGGCGATCGGTGCTGTTGTCAACGTGACGATCCGATTATTAGTGGCGGAGGCGTGACGGAGTTCGCGTTCGCTGCCGTCAAAGGCGAGAACGCCACTTGCGACGGCGACAGCATCAGCACAGCCAGCCCGACCGCCTATGTAATGGCGGTGTCGGGCGGGTCGGCGTCGCCGACGGCCGCGCGGACGCCGGCGACGCACTCCCCGGCGCTCCCGCTGTCGACTATGCAGTCGCCGGCCCGCGCCAGGCGGTCCGGGTCCGACACGTCGGCCAGCGCCACCGCCAAGCTCTCCCCGGCCGCGGCGCCGAACCGCCGCCCGGCCATCCGGCAGAGGTG
>CAYGBI010000018.1:0-58440 GCA_964348085.1 uncultured Pseudomonadales bacterium
CCGCCCCCCCCCCCCCCCCCCACTTTAGACAACTTCGGGAAAGGTTCCGAATCATCGCGGAAACGGCTACTGCCGTCAACCAAGACATCAAGGCTCCCCACGCTAATTCTGTATGGGAAAGCGGGCGGAGTCGGATTCTTCACGGGTGCATCCGCAGCGCCAACCGCTCCGGCGACGGCCACCACGAGACCGTGGCGCCGGTCAACCACGCCACCGGCGCGCCAGTCGCCGAGTTCGCTGTCGTCGACGAGGGCGGCGAGCTGGCCGCCATGTACGACCTCCTAGAGCGTGCTGACATCCACAGACGGGACATCGAGCGCGGAGACGGTCTACCTCATTCCCGCGCTCGATGCCCGGGCGGCCTTCCCAGCAGACCTGCTGGCCCTGAATCGCCGCCACTGGGCCGTAGAGAACGGAAACCGCCGCGTGCGGGATACCACATTTGCCGAGGACGCGCGTGCCTAGCCCACACCGGCAACGGCTCCCGACTCCCGAAGCGACGCCGCCGACCAAAGTTCCATGCTCGAATCACAGGAACACGTTCGTCCAAGAAAACAGTCGCTTTGACCCCACTCAGCGTGGGAAAGTCCTGCATCCAGACTTAGGGTAGGGCTAACAGTTACTCTCACGACTGGCGGTTTCCTAACCCGAGGGCGGCCAGCAAGAAACCGCCATGACCGTTAGCGGAGACGAACGTGCAAGACCAAGACGAGCGAGCCGTCCACTGGACGCAAACGCTCTTTGTGGACAATGCCGAGCTCTACCTGCCTTTCCTAGAGCAGGCAATGGAGCACGCGCCGCAAGAGGTCGAAGCGCTTGCTGGCCTTTGGGACGAGTTGGGGGTGCCGAGGGGCGGGCGCGTTCTAGACCTCGCCTGCGGCATTGGCAGACACGGGATCCTGCTCTCCAAGATGGGCTACGATGTCACGGGGTTGGACATATCGCCCCTTTATGTTGAGAGGGCGCGGGCGTATGCCGCCGACGCGAACACTGACGCCCGATTCATCGTTGGCGACGCTCTCGACGTCGCCGATGTGCTCGCGGGCGAACGCCCCTTCGACGCCTTGGTCAATATGTTCACGTCCCACTCCTACTATGGTCGCGCCGGCGATCTCAAGATGTTTGGCGACGTGGCCGACTTGGCAGCCGACGGCGCGATCTTAGTGGTGGGTACCGTCAACCGCGACTATCTAGTGAGACACTTTGAGCCGGAAGGCACTCAGCGGGCGGGCAACGTCACTATCCGCCAGACCCGCCGGCTGGAGCTGGAGACATCCTCGATGGTGAACATGTGGCAATTCTTCGAGGGATCGGCATCGGCACCGCGCCTGTCGCTGGAATTGAGCCATCGGGTATATAGTCTCCACGAACTGAAGGCGCTGTTGGCGGAGTCCGGGTGGACGTACAGGAACGGGTTTGGGGCACCGGACGGCGAAGCCAAGCTTGCGCCGTTGACTATGGATACGAGCCGCATGTGGGTCGTCGCCGAGAGGTGAGCTGTCAGCGTCGCCACGGGTAACTGCCCGGTCCAAGCGTCATCACGCGAAGCCCTCCCTGCAAGTGACCACCCAGCGCGGGCTGCGACTGTTAGACCGCTGGCCTCGACGGGAGTGCAGTAGACATGAACAGCTCACCTAGGCGAGAGACTCTTGAGCTCGAAGTAGCGGACTTTGGTCCGATCATCGAGGGCACGGTCGATCTGCGGCCGCTAACGGTGTTCATTGGGCCGAGCAACACCGGGAAATCCTATCTGGCGATCCTGATCTACGCGCTGCATCGGTTCTTTGGTGGCGCCCCCGGATTTCTTCCGAAGCCCTTTCGCGGGAGCCATTTGATAGGCCGAGGTTTGAGGGCAATGAAGTTGCCCGATGAGACTGTCGCCGCTCTTGTCGAAACGGCTCGGACGTTCCTGGAGCCTCCAGATTCGCTCGACCAACAGGGCGTCTCCGTGCCTTCTTCGGTTGCGGATCTGATTCGTTCCGACGTCGATAGACGTCGGGAAGCGCTTGGTCGTGAAATATGTCGCTGCTTCGGTATCAACGACGCTGGCACATTGATTCGGGGCGGAAAGAGACGGAACGCACGGGTCGTACTGCGACGGGGCAAGCCCAACGACTATGGGCGTTTTGAGCATCAATTGTCGCTATCGAGGACGGCGACTGACTTCAAAACGACGATCCCTGAGGTAATCCCACGCCGTATCGGCAGCGAGGACGCCGATGAGCTGCGCCCACTTCTGCGCCGAGTGAACATGGGAGATTGGGAAGAGCAGGTCGATGAGATATGGTGGTTGATGCGGGTCTTGACTGACGTTGTCGTAGCTTGCCTCGTCGACCCGTTTCACCTTCGTGCGTACTATTTTCCCGCTGGTCGAACCGGCGTGATGCACGCGCATAGCGTGATGGTCCGCGCTTTGATCGGCAGCGCACCGATGGCGGGCCTCCGCTCGGCGGTACTGACGCCGGTGTTTTCAGGGGTATTGGCGGACTTCCTCGAACAACTCATCGTAGTGGATCGCCCTCCGTACCCGCGGCGGCGACGACGACGTGATCTCGGCGCGAGGATCGAAAAAGCCGTTCTCAGTGGTTCGGTGCGCTTCGACACGTCGGCCGCGACTAGCTACCCCCACTTCACCTATCGGCCGGATGGATGGAAAGACGACCTGCCCTTGATGAGCGCTTCGTCCATGGTTTCCGAACTCGCGCCGGTGGTGCTCTATCTTCGTTACTTGGTCGAACCCGGCGATATGCTGATCGTCGAGGAGCCGGAGTCGCACCTGCACCCCGCCATGCAGGTCGAGTTCACCCGCCAGCTTGCGGTGCTGGTCGATGCAGGCGTAAGGGTAATCGTCACAACCCACAGCGAGTGGCTGCTCGAAGAACTCGCCAACATCGTGCGACGCTCCCAACTTCCCAAAGCTAGTCGCAAGGACGGCGATATCGCACTCCGGCCAGACCAAGTGGGTGCTTGGCTGTTTCAGCCGAAGCGTCGTCCCAAAGGATCCGTGGTGTCCGAGATTGGCCTCGACGAATCGGGACTATACCCCGCCGGTTTCGACGACGTAGCGGCTGCGCTGCACAACGATTGGGCGGACATCACCAGTCGGATCGAGGCAAGCCCGTGACTGGGCTGGTGGATTCCGTCCGTGGCAAGCTCGATGAACGCTGTCTGGTAAGCAGGCTGAAGAAGAACGGGTGCAAGGTCAAATTGAAGGGGGCGCCGGCGCCGAGGGCGATCATCGACCTGGATAAACCAGGCTCACCGCTGGGCCAGAGTCGGACACGCTGCGACTACCTGTTCGTTGCCGAAGTCGAAGACGAATGGTGGGTCGCACCGCTTGAGTTAAAGAAAGGTCAACTGCACGCGAACGAGGCGATACGGCAGCTTCAGGCGGGGGCCATTATTGCAGATCAACTGGTTCCGCCAGAAGAACCGGTTAAATTGCACCCTGTCGCTGTGAGCGGTGGTATGCACAAAGCCGAAAGGAACACTCTGCGAAGCAAGGGGAGAGTCAGGTTTCGTGGGCGCACCGAGCTCATTCGATTGATGTCGTGCGGGGACTCGCTGGTTAAGGTGCTTCGGTCGTGACCGCCCGCGGGATCGAGGCGGTGCGCCGTTGGCTGCTGTCGCCGCTCAACGAGTGGAACGCTGGCGGCCGGCGGTTCGCACGTCGGAAGGGTTGATATGCGCATCGTGTGCGCGACCGGCGCGGAATCCACCGGCAAGACCACGCTCTGTCGTGGGCTGGCAGAGTACTTCGATGTGCCGTGGCTGCCCGAATACGCTCGCGAGTATCTCGACGGCGCACCTTACGAGCGGAGCGATGTGGAGGCCATCGCGCGCGAGCAAGCCCGGCGGGAGGCGGCGTTGCTGGCCAACAGGAAGGGTGGCGTGATACTCGATACCGACCTCGCGGTGATCCTAATCTGGTGGCGGGAGAAGTACGGCGCGGTGCCGGGGTGGATCGAAACCGCGTTCGTCGCGCAAGCGCCGCGGCTGTATCTGCTGTGCCGTCCGGATCTGCCTTGGCAACCCGATCCGCTGCGCGAGTCGCCGGATGACCTCGACCGTCTCCACGAGCAATACCGCCGCCTCCTTGTGGCTAGGCGACTGCCGTTTGCCGAGATCACTGGCGTCGGCGAGACGCGGCTTGAACAAGCGATCGCCGCAGCGCGACCTTGCTTGACGGTCAACGGCCGATGAGCACTCGCCGCATCGTCGAGGCCTGCTCTTGGATTTCCTCCCGGTCGTTGCCGGCGGCGAGTTGCGCGACCGCCCAAGCGTACTCGCGAATACGGTAGGCGGCGAGCGCGTCGCGCAACCGCGCCGGCGTGGCGGCAGTCGCGATGTCGGGCGGAGCGAGTTCGCGATAGCTGTCCAGACACGAACAGGTTTCGGGGTCGTCCCAACCTAGGCCCAAGGCGAGACCGGCGAGGTCGAACAGCGGATCGTTGTCGCCAGCGAACTCCCAATCAAGCGTGCGGAACGCGAGCCCGTTCGCTGGCGTTGCGTCGCGGACGATGTTCCAAGGGTTCAAGTCGTTGTGGCAGCCACGCAGAATGCTCGGCCGCCAGCCAAGGCGACGATGTGCGGCGACGACGTCGGGGTCGGCGAACCGGGCACCGGCGCGCAGTAGGGCGTTGACTTGCGCTTCGTGGCGGTAGGCGCGAATTCCTGTGGGAATCTGGTCGTGGAGTTCCGCGAGATAGACGCCAGCCTGCGCCGGGGTGGGCGGTGCGTGGGCGAAGAGTTCACCTTCGATCCAATGCGTCAGCAGGTCGCCTCGGTTGGTGTCATAGGCCGCGACATCGGGTGCCGCAGGGATGGCGAGGAAGCGAAGTTCGTGGCTGTGTGGCGGGCCGTTGTCGACGATGCGCAGGGCATAGTCGCCGTGCTCCGTCCAGATGCGGTAATTGCGGTTGCTGTAGCCGCCCGGCAGATACTCGGCGCGAAACGACACCGCCTGCCCAGTGTGCAGCAGTCGCTGAAGCGTCGCCGAGATATCGTCCTGCATCGCATTGAAGAATAGCGTACCGCGCGCGCCGCCAATGCCGCCTCGCTTGGCGGGTATACTCGCGGATCGCCCTTTCGCTGCGAGTAATGTTCTTGAGTGGTGGCATCCCTCGGCTTGCGTAGGCGTTCATGGTGTCGAGGGTATGGATGTAACGTTCGCGCGCTTCGTCACGGCGCTGCGCAACGCCGATGTGCGCGTGTCTCCGGCCGAGACTCTGGACGCATTTGATGTGGCGCGGCGGGTC
The DNA here is from genome assembly GCA_964348085.1 of uncultured Pseudomonadales bacterium. Lineage (GTDB taxonomy): Bacteria > Pseudomonadota > Gammaproteobacteria > Pseudomonadales > Azotimanducaceae > VXYL01. The sequence continues at coordinate 5,259 of CAYGBI010000018.1, forward strand.
GGCATCGAAGATCAAGGTCTGTTGAAGGACGCCCTGGCGCTGACCCTTGCCAAATCGCCGGATGAGAAAGCGCGTTTCGACGACACGTTCGAGCGGTTCTTTTCTCAGCTTGCCTTCCGCGAGCCGGCCAAGCGGACATTCTTGCGCGACGTTGATCGCCAAGCGGTGCTCGAGTCGCTGCACGACAACGGTTCGGTCGATTTGCTCGAAGCCGTCGCCAATGTGCTCGACGACGACCGTGACAGCTTGGCGTTGCGCGTGCAGCGCGCGGCTGCGGACATCGGTGTCCACGAGATGCGCACCCTGCGCGAGAAGGCGCACTTCTCGGAGCAACTCGCCAACGCCTTGGCGTTGGATGAACTCGGCGCCCACATCGATGGGCAGAACGCCTCGTCGGGCGGCGGGGCGGGGACAGCGCTGCTGCGCTATCTGCGGCAGTACTTCCGGCAGGAGATCCGCGCCTACGTGGATGGCCAATACCGCCTGCATGTCGACGCCTCGGGCAAGCGGGCGCTGATCGACGCGGCGCTCAAGTCCAACCTCGATCAACTGCCCCGTGCGTACCACGAGGAAGTGCGTCGCGTGGTGGAAAAGCTGGCTGCCAAACTCGCCAGCGAACATCGTCGCCGTCGGCGACGAGCCAGCGCCGGCGTGCTCGATATCAAGCGCACGCTGCGCCGCAACATCGCCTACGACGGTGCCGTTTTCGATCTCCAGTGGCGCCGAAACAAGCGCGAGCGCCCGACTGTGTTCGTGCTTTGTGACGTGTCGAACTCCGTCGCCCGGGTGGCGCGCTTTCTGCTGTTGTTCTTGTATGAACTGACCGACGTGCTGCCGAACGTGCGCGCCTTCGCCTTCTCGGCCCGCTTGGGTGAAATCACCGAGGCGATGCGTGACCGGGCCTCGGATGCGGCCATCGAAGAGGCGCTGTTTCGCTGGGGAAAGGGCAATACGGACTACGCCCGGGCGTTCCTCGACTTCCGCGAACTCTGCGGCGGCGACCTGAACTCCCGCGCCACGCTGATCGTCCTAGGCGATGCGCGCAACAACTACTACGACCCGCGCCCGGAGGTCTTCGAGGAACTGAGCCGCCGCGTCAAGCAAACCTATTGGCTGAACCCGGAGACCCGCGAGCAGTGGCGCGAGGGCGACTCCGAGATGCGTCGCTACGCGCCGCACTGCTTTCGCGTGGCGACCTGCAACAAGCTGCGCGACATCGAGCGATTCGCCGACCAATTGCTCTTGGCCACACGTTAGCCATCGGCCGGACTTGGCCGCGGGTGTGGCGGAGGGCGCGAAGGGCGTGCGCCTAGTCTTCGCCGGCGACCCACAGTTCAGTTTATGCCTACGACATAGCTGAGCGTCGGCCCCAGCTCGGTGTGCAACACCAAATCGGCTAGATCGTCGAGCGGGGTCGGCTCGCGGTTTACGATCACGAGCTTAGCGCCCAAACTTTTGGCGTATTCTGGAAAGCCGGCAGCAGGGTAGACCACAAGCGACGAGCCAAGAACGATAAACAAGTCGCATCGACTGGTTTGATCCTGCGCGTCCGCCATGGCGTCTTCCGGCATGCTCTGGCCGAAAGAGATGGTCGCGGTTTTGATAATGCCGCCGCAGCGCGAGCACGGCTCGACGCGACCCAAGGTGCGGAACTGCTGCTTTAGATCCGCCAATTCGTAACGAGTCCCGCACGATAGGCACTTCGCGTAACGGACGTTGCCATGCAGTTCGATGACCTGTTCGTCCGGCACTCCGGAATCTTGATGCAGGTTATCCACGTTCTGCGTTATCACCGAAGTCGCTTTGCCGTCGGCGATCAACTTCGCGACCGCGAAATGCCCGTTGTTCGGCTTGGCATCTTCCCAATCGCTGTTCTCCTTCGAGAAGAGGCGTCGCCAAGATTCCTGCCGCGCGCCCTCGGAGGCCAAGAACTTCTGGAACCCGAGAGGCTTGATCTTGTTCCACAAACCGGTGCCGGGGCTGCGGAAATCCGGGATGCCGGACTCCGTACTGATCCCGGCACCGGTAAAGAAGACGATGCGGTGGGCATCGTCGATCAACTCGCGAAAGGCGTCGAGTTCGGTGCTGTCTATGCTCAAATCCAAAGTGGCCTCCGACCGCGCAAAGCGCCATGATGCGCCAAAAGGGGCGTCCTTGGCATCACCATTGTCGCGCATCGCGTAGCAGCTCGAACGCGCTAGGCTTGCAAGGGGCTTGAACCGCCGCCAGCACTCCTTCGGCGCATTGCGTCGGCGTCATGCGCACGGTGTCAACCTCCACGTCATAGCGGCAGCCGGCATGGACAAGGTCGAAGTGCGCAGCGGCGGTACCGGGAAACCGCCCCAAGCGTGCGGACTCCCTCGCATTGACGGTGGCGAGGTCGCAGCGCACACCCACGAACGTGACCGCGAGGCCGTTCAACACATCCAAGTAATCGACGAGGAAGTCGGTTTCCAAGAGCAGATCGTCCACGACCACGTCGATGCCGACGGAGGCGAACGCGGCGACGGCGCGGCGCATGCCTTTGAGCGTCAGATTGCCGACGTCGCCGAAGCGCAACTCGGTCTGCGTGCCGCCCTTTGCCGGCATGATGTTCAGTCCTCGCGAACCGGGTTCTTCGGGCGCCGAGTTCATGCCGCGGTACCGTCCAGACATGCCGTCGCGGAACTGATCGAGGGCGATATATTGCATGGGGTCCGGGTTCAGCCGCTGGATTGCGTGGGCGAGCGTGGTTTTGCCGGCGCTCGAGCAGCCGTTCAAGAGGATGACTTTGCCTGCGGTCATGTGCCTAGCCATTGCGGCGAGTCGCCCCACGCGACGCGGTAGCGGGTGCCGAAGTCGTCGCAGCGATGGGTTTGGGTACCGGCGGATTGCAGGACGATGGCAGCGGTGACTCCGCCTGCCCGCACCGCGTCGCGCAAACTCGCGCCGCGCAACCGGGCATGGACGAAGCCGCCGCGAAAGGCATCGCCGCAGCCGGTGGGATCGACGATCTCCGCGTCCACGGCCCGCTCGCGCGCTTCGTCACCGGTGCGGGAACGCCACCACGTTCCGCGAGCGCCTTCGGTGACGAGCAGTAGGTCGAGATCGTCGACCGCACGCCCCGCGAGCCGGCGGAGCGTGCGGTATTCGAACTCGTTTACGATCAGCGCGTCGGACAGCTTCACCAATGCCTTGGCGTCCTTTTCTCCAAAGTCGGTGAGGTTCTGTCCCGGATCGCACAGAAACGGAATGTCGAAGTCGCGCATCACCTGCGCCGCCGGGATCATGTTGGCCGGTACGTCGGGGGCCAGCACGGCGTAGTCGAACGCCCGCTGGTGGGCGAACCGTCTCAGCCGCTCGCCGAAGTCCGCGTTGATGCCCGGGCCGCCGAAGAAACCCGTGAACTGATTCTGCCGGCGGTCGGTGAAGACGAACGCGTGGGAGGAATAGGGCGCCTCGACGAGGTTGACGCCACTGGTGTCCATGCCGAGCGCTTCGAGGTGCGCCCCGTAGTCGCCGTCGAAATCGCGGCCGACGAAGACGAACGGTACTGGTTCTTCGCTCAAGAGCCGCAACGTGTAGGCGATGTTCATGGCGCAGCCGCCGAACCGCCGTTCGATACGGTCGAGCTGGACGGATAGGTTGATGCCGGGGTGCCGGGGCAGGGCGTCGAAGGTACCGGGGTATCCGCCTACATAGTCGATGGCGAGGGTACCGGTGAGCAGGATGCGGGCGGGGTGGGGAATCGCACGACTCCTAGGTCGCTATACTGGCGCGATTTTGCCGCGGAAAGCTGGATGTGCAAGCGTTAATCGGCGTCTTCGTGCTATTGGCCCTCGCTTGGCTCGTCGGCGAACGGCGTCGCGAAGCGCGTTTGGGCCAGGCGGCCATCGGCCTCGCGGTGCAGGTGGCATTGGCGGCGTTGTTGTTGAACGTGCCTTGGGTGCGCGACGGCCTGCTGCTCCTCAACCACGTCATAAATGCCATGGAGGCCGCGACCAAGGCCGGCTCGTCTTTGGTATTCGGCTTCCTAGGGGGCGAACCGGCACCGTTCGAGTTTACCGAGGACAATCCCGCCAAAACGTTGGCGCCGATTTTCGCGTTCCGCATCCTGCCGCAGATCCTCGTTTTCAGCGTAGTCGTCGCGCTCCTATGGCACTGGCGCGTGCTGCCGCTGCTGATTCGCGGCTTTGCTTGGGCGCTCAAGAAGACCTTGGGCCTCGGCGGGGCCGTGGGCGTGGCGGCGGCGTCGAGTGTCTTTCTCGGCTTGGTGGAGTCGCCGCTGGTCATTCGCGCCTACCTGAAGAACCTGTCGCGGTCCGAGTTCTTCGTCGTCATCACCTGCGGCATGTCCACCGTGGCCGGCTCGATCATGGCCCTGTACGCCATCGTTCTGGCGCCGGTCGTCGACGGCGCGCTCGGACATGTGCTGATCGCCTCGGTGATCAACGTTATCGGCGCGGTAACGGTGGCACGTCTCATGATCCCGGAGAGCCGGACCGGTGCGGTCGGCGACTTGGCCAGCGCACTGAAGTACGAAAGCAGCATGGACGCCATCGCCCGAGGCACGTTCGACGGCCTGCGCTTGGTCGCCAATGTCGGCGCGATGGTGATCGTGTTGGTGTCCTTGGTCGCCTTGGTCAACTACGTGCTGGCCGCGGTTACGCTGTTCGGCGCCCCGGTGTCCTTGGAGCGGATCACCGGCTGGGCTTTCGCGCCCATCGCTTGGTTGATGGGCGTACCGTGGGCGGAAGCCAACGTCGCCGGCGCCTTTCTCGGCACCAAAGTGATCCTGAACGAGCTCATCGCCTACCTGCAGTTCGCGGCGACCGGCGGGGACCTGTCGACGCAAACGCGCATGATCCTCACCTACGCGCTGTGCGGATTCACCAACTTCGGCAGCTTCGGCATCCTCATCGGCGGCTTGGGCGCGCTAGTTCCGGAGCGGCGTGCGGAGTTGCTGAGCTTGGGTCCCCGGGCGCTCTTGGCCGGGACGCTGGTTTCTTGCCTGACCGGGGCGGTGGCGGGACTAGTGACGCGCATTTAGCGCTTGGTGATCGTCAGAATCGATCCCTTAACACCGCTCGACGGTTCCGTGCGCCGGGGTCGCCATGCCTTCGGCGGCTTTGACGACGCGGGCGATGTCGGCGTCGTTGATGTCCAAATGAACGACCCACCGCCCACCCTCGATACACACGCCGTGCTCCGCCATGTGGCGAGTCATGTGTTGCTCGTCCATGCCTTCGACGAACACCATGTTGGTGTGTTGACGCACCGATAGTCCGACGTCGGCCAAGCCGTGGGCGAGGACGGCGGCGCGCCGGTGGTCTTCTTTGAGCCGTGCCACGTTGTTGCCCAAGGCGTACAGGCCCGCCGCGGCGAGAACGCCAGCTTGCCGCATGCCGCCGCCGAGCACCTTGCGCCAGCGCCGGGCGACGGCGATGAAATCGGCGTCGCCGCAGAGCACGGAACCTGCGGGGGCGCCCAGTCCTTTCGACAGGCAAACGGAGACCGAGTCGCAGTGGCGGGTGATGTCCGTCGCGTCTACGTCGAGCGCCACCGCGGCATTGAACAAGCGAGCGCCATCCAAATGCACGCGCAGCCGTCGCTCATCGGCCAGCCGTCGCACCTTGGCGAAATAACCGGGGGCGATCGGCTTGCCGGCTTGCGTGTTCTCTAGGCACACCAGCTTGGTTTTGGCGAAGTGGAAGTCGTCCGGTTTGATCGCGGCCGCCACGGCCGCCACGGACAGCGTGCCGTCTTCTTCAAGCGGCAATGGCTGCGGTTGAATGCCGCCAAGCACCGCCGCGCCCCCGCCCTCGTAGCGATAGGTGTGGGCGTCTTGGCCGGCGATGTATTCGTCGCCTCGCCCGCAGTGGCTCAGCAGGGCGCACAAGTTGGACTGCGTGCCGCTGGCGACGAACAACCCGGCTTGAAAGCCCAATCGCTCGGCACAGACGTCTTGCAGACGGTTGACGGTGGGGTCTTCGCCGTATACGTCGTCACCGACCTCCGCGGCGGCCATCGCCGCACGCATAGCCGCGCACGGCTTCGTTACGGTATCCGAGCGAAGATCGGTCCTATGCAAGGCCAAAAGTTGAAGCGATCGCTCGCTCGTTGCGAAAAAACTGCCCGCTGGTCAGAACCCCGAGGCTAAGGAGACGTTGAGAACTCCCGCTTGGCGGGCGGAGTCCATGATGTGGATCATCGTCTCGGTCTTCGAGTCCGGGTGGGGCTGAATGATGACCGGCGCTTCCGGGTTTTCCGCATGCATGCGCTCGATGTTGGCGCGCACGGAGCGCACATCGACATCCCGCTGGGCGATGACGATGCGGTCGCGACTGGTGATGCGTACGACGATGGACTTCTTGTCCGGATCCACCGTCTTCGGCTTGTCGTCTTCCGGTTGGTTGACGTCCAAACCCACTTCCTTAACAAAAGTGGCCGTTACGATGAAGAAAATCAACATGATGAAAACGACGTCCAGCATCGGCGTCAGGTTGATCTTGCTGTCGTCCGCTTCTTCCCGCTTCGTCAATCGGCGCATTTGGTCTCCTTGCCCAGCGGTCGCGCTGGCTGCCTAACTCGTCAATCGAGTGTAGTGCAACTGCTCAAGGCGACGCTAGCGGCTTTTGCCGACGATGTTTGAGCATGGTTGTCAGTGGCTTGAGCCAAACGAGCACGCACAGGGCCAGCAGCGCCACACTCACCGGACGCGTGAACACGCGCATCCAGTCACCGTCGGCGAGCAGAACGGTGCGGCGCAGGTTCTCCTCCAGCATGCCGCTCAAGATGAAGCCGAGCAGCAGCGGCGCCAACGGGAACCCGGCCAGGCGCAATACGAGACCGGCAAGTGCGAAGGCGAGCATCAGGTGAACGTCGAAGGCGTTGAGCGAGGTGAAGTAGACACCGAGCAGCGAGAACGCGATGACGAACGGCACCAGTACCGACCGACGCAAATGCACGATGCGGGCGATGTAGGGAATGAGCGGCAGGTTTAGCGCCAAGAGCACCAAGTTGCCCACGTACATGGACACGATGACGCCCCAGAACATGGTCGGCGCCACCTCCAACAGACGCGGCCCAGGCTGCACGCCATAACTCAGCATGACGCCGAGCAACACCGCTGTGGTGCCGGAACCCGGGATGCCTAGGGTCAGCAATGGCACGAAAGAACCCGTGCAAGCGGCGTTGTTGGCGGCCTCGGGAGCGGCGACGCCACGGGCGTCGTCCGCACCGTCACGGCGTTGCAGGCGCTTTTGCAGGTCGTAGGCGAAGAAACTCGCCAAAGTTGCGCCGGCGCCCGGCAGCACGCCGACCAAGAAGCCGAGTAGGGAACTCCGCGCCACCGTCGGCGCCACGGCACTGGCGTCGCCGGGGTGGAGGCGGGCGTGAGTGACCTTGACCGGTGGCGTCTCGCCCTCGCCGGAGACGATCATGCGGAATGCCTCGGCGAGGGCGAAAGTGGCCATGGCCACCAACACGAAGCTCAGACCGTCGGTGAGGTCGAGCCGGCCGAAGGTAAAGCGTTGCACGCCGGCTTGATCGGTGCCGACGGCGCCGAGCATTAGACCGATCAAAGCGGCGGCCAACGCGCGCAGCGTCTGGCCCCGTTCGGCGAAGGCGGCGATGCTCGACAGGGCGAAGATCAGCATGAGCGCGTACTCCGGGGACCCGAAGCGCATCGCCAAGGTTGCCAAGGTGGACGCGAACAGCAGCAACGCCACGGCGCCGACGGTGCCGCCGGCGAAGGAGGCGTAGGCGGCCAACGCCAGCGCACGTCCCGCTTGCCCCCGCCGAGCCATGGGATAGCCGTCGAACGAGGTCGCCACCGTCGAGGCCACGCCGGGCGCGTTGATGAGAATGGACGAAGTCGAGCCGCCGAACACTGCACCGTAGTAGACGCCGGCCATCATGATGAGGCCGGCCGCCGGGTCCAAGGAGTAGCTGATCGGGATCATCAACGCGATCGCGGTGATCGGCCCGAGGCCGGGCATCATGCCGATCAACGTACCGGCCAAGCAGCCGGCCACCACCCACGCCAAGTTGGCCGGGTCGAAGGCGGTGGCGAGGCCGGTGACGATGCCTTCCCACATTTGGCGCTTGCCGCTCTTGCCTCTCTCGCTTGGTTAGCTGAACAACCGTCCAGCGTCGATGTAGAGGTCGAGGACGCCAACGACGAGCAGCCACGCCACCGCCGCCGTGCCCGCCGGCGCCAGCGCGAGCACCAGTAGGCGGCGCTCGCCGGCGATAAGCAGCGACGCCAACAGCAATGCCCAAGTCGCGATCCACAGGCCGACGTACGGGATGGCGACGCCGAAGACGACGATGGCGATGCCGTGTCCCGCCAAACCGAGCCAGCGCTTTGCCGCGCCGGAAGCACGCGACCTAGGCCGCGGCGAAGATTCGTCGGCGGGGACTGGCAGCACCGCCAACGCCGCGGCGACCAGCAACAGCGCGACGGCGTACAAGATCGGTAGCGTGCGGGCGTTGATGGCGTCCGCCGCAGACCAAGGATCGAGCGGAATGGTGATCGCCTGCCAAAGGTATGCGAGCGCGAAGGCCGCCAAAGCGAGCGGCGGCAGCCGTCGCCAGACGGTCATTCGATAAAGCCGAGGGTGCGCAGGGTCACATCGAGTTGTGCCTCCTGCGCACCGAGAAACGCGCTGAATTCGTCGCTGTCCGCGGTCAGGGATGTCCAGCCCCGAGCGTCGAGCACGGTACGCCACGCTTCGGACTCGCGCATCGCGCGCAGCCTCGCCACATGCCGCGCCAGCTTGTCTGGCGCCATCCCCGGTGGACCGAACAGCCCGCGCCAGTTGGTGAACACCACGTCGAAGCCGAGCTCCTTGAGCGTGGGTGTGTCGCCAGCGGCCGCCAAGCGCTGGGGCGCGGTCACCGCCAATCCCCTTGCTTGGCCGGCGTCGAGGAATGCCACCGTTTCGCCGAAGCCCGTGGACAACACGTCCACCTCGCCGCCGAGCAAAGCGAGCATCGCCTTGCCGCCCCCGTCATAGGGCAGGTAGCGCACTTGCCGAGGTTCGAGGCCGCCAGCCTGCAACGCCAGTGCCAGCGCAATGTGATCGAGGCTGCCGCGCACCGAGCCGCCGCCGAACGTGACCGACCCCGGCGCCTCGCGCAGCTTCGCCAGCAATGCCGGCCAACCGTCGATGGCGGAGTCCGGGCGCACCACGAATACGCTAGGGTCGGCGATCAACGCGGCCACCGGCGTCAAGTCGCGAAAGCCGTAGGGAAACATGCCTTGCAGACTGCGCACGAGGAGGGGAGTGGAGTTGACCAGCAAAGGAGACTCGAAACGCGTCGCGTTCTCTAAGAAGTACGCCATGGCGCGGCCCCCACCGCCGCCGGACATGTTCTCGAACGACACCCGCTCGACGAGGTCCAGCTCCTTGAGCACGCGCCCGGTCTCTCTCGCTAGCCCGTCCAAGCCACCGCCCGGCCCGGCGGGAATGACGATATGCAGTTCGGCCGCCGCGGACCACGTTCCGAGGCAGAGCGCGAGTACGACGAGTCGTCCGCCTCGACCAGCGCCGCGGGCGCGGCACAGAGAGCGCATGGCCGCCGCTACTTGTTGAGGAAGTTGAGCGGCAACCCGCTCCTGGGCCACGGCATGGACACCAGTTGCCCGGTGGCGGACAGGGTGATGTACGCCGTGCGCAAATCCTCGCCGCCAAAGCAGATGTTGGTGGTGAGCCGGTCCGGCATGGGCACGAAGCCGGGGGCGTCGCCGGCGGGGGAGAGGATGGTGATGCCGCCATCGATTATGGTGGCGATGCAGACGTTGCCGTCGGCGTCGACGGCCAACGAGTCGAACAGGAAGTAGCCCTGCCGACCGGCCAACAAACGACCGCCGTCGGGTCGATCGCCGCGCTCCATGCGCAGCCTGCCGGGAGCGGCCAGCGGAAACGCCCACAGCCTGCCCGTGGGGGTCTCGGCGACATAGAGTTCCTGCTCATCCGGGGACAGACCGATGCCGTTCGGCGCTTCCAGCGGAAAGATCACCTCTTCGATGTGCGAGCCGTCGGCATGCGCGTAGAACACGCCGGTGCGGTCTCGCTCCCGGGCGCGGGTCTTGCCGTGGTCGGTGAACCAGAAACCGCCGTCGGCGTCGAAGACCAAGTCGTTCGGGCCCCGCAACGGGACGTCGCCAGCCGCGTCGTAGAGTACTTCCACCGCGCCGGTGTCGATGTCGACGCGCTCGATGCGCCCGCCGCCGTAGTCGCCTGCTTGCTCGCCGGGGTAGATGCGCCCGCGGCGTTCGACCCAAGCGAAACCACCGTTGTTGCAGATGTAGCACTTGCCGTCCGGGCCGATGGCGGCGCCGTTGGGGCCGCCGCCGGTTTCCGCGACTACTTCGACGTTGCCGTCCACGTCAACGCGGGACAACGTGCCGCGGGCGATTTCCACAAGCAGCACCGAGCCGTCGGGTAGGGCGATCGGCCCCTCCGGGAATAGGAGGCCGGTGGCCACCACGTTGGGTCCTGTGTCGTCATTCGTCATGGTGTTTGTCTCCTGTTTGGCCTCATTGGGGCACTTGCGTGTTCACTTCACGGCGGCGCGAGCAGCGGTGGCTGTGGAGATCTCCCCACTTATCCACAAGGTTATCCACAGCTTCTTCAGACCGCCCGTTCCGCTCGCAGCGCTTCGACCTCCGCCTCGCCGTAACCGAGCTCTGCGAGGATTTCCCCGGTATGCTCGCCGAGCGTCGGCGCCCGCAGACGAATGCCGGTCGCCGCCTTTGAGAAGTCGAGCGGCATTCGCGCGACGGGGGCGGGACGCGGGAAACCCGGATAGTCGACGGGCACGAGAAACTCGCGGTCCACCACCTGCTCGTTCACCATCGTCTCGGCCGGCGCGAGCACTTCGCCGCAGGGCACCCGCGCCGTCTCGAGCGCTGCCAGCACCTCCGCGCTCGTTCGTTGCGCCGTCCACTCGCTCATGCGCCGACTGATATCGACGGCGTTGTCGCCCCGCGCCTCGTCGGAGGCGTAACGTGGATCGGTTAGCCAATGGGGTTCGCCCATGAGCTTCGCCCAGCGTTCGAACAACGGGTTGCCAACGACTTGCACGAAGATCCAACCATCCTTCGTTTGAAATGCGTCGGAAGGTGCTGATGTTTGGCCGCGGTTGCCGGTGCCGACCCGGTTGTTGTCGAGCATCGCCTGTTCGATCAACGTGCCGTTGGCGACGGTGAGCGCCGATGCCAAGAGGCAGCTCTCGACATGCTGGCCGGCGCCGGTGTTCATTCGCTGAATGAGCGCGGCCAGCGTCGCCACGGCGTTCAATGTGCCGGTGGTGTAGTCCACATACGGAAAGTAGTTCTTCATCGGCTCGTCTTCGTGGCCGGTGAGATGCATATTGCCGGACATGGCCTGCGCGACGGCGTCCAAGCCAACGCGGGTGCCATACGGACCGCCCGAGCCATATGCGGTGGTGGTGATCAGGATGACGTCCGGTTTGATGGCCGTCACGCTCTCGTAGTCGAGGCCCATCGAGGCGAGCGTATCCGGCGGCAGGTTGGCGATGATCACGTCGGCGGTGGCGACCAGACGGCGCAGCACCTCCCGACCCCCGGCCTTGCGCGGATTCAGCGTCAGGCCGCGCTTGTTGCGGTTCAGCGTCACGTAGGCGCTGCCTTGGCCGTCGTCGGTCACCGGCGCGGTGTAGCGGTCTTCGCTGCCAGCCACCTTCTCGATGCGGATGACGTCCGCGCCCAAGTCGCCGAGCAACGCGCCGCAAAAGGGGCCGGCGATGAAGCGTCCGAAATCCAGCACGCGAATGCCCTGCAGAATGGTCATTCCGATCCTTAAGCGCTCAATGGAAACGCGCATTATGGCGTAGAATCCGGCGCCCATGGACCGCACCCGCCACGCCCTCGACGATGCGACGGCGCTTTTCGAGCGGGCGCGGGCACACCTCGTCGGCCGTTCGGTCGACGAAGCGCAGATGGAAGTCTACGACCTCGCCTTGTCCAGCGCGGAGCTAGGGGCCGCGAAGTGTGCGCTCGGGTTCGCCGAAGGGCGCGGCGCAGCGCAGGACGACGGCGAAGCGGCGTTTGTCCGTATGCTGACGCGCTTGTTCTGTGCCGAGGCCATCGCCAGCCTGCACGGTCGGCTGCGCCTTCGGCATTCGGCATTCGGCTTGGCGGCCCGCGATTTCGAAGCGGACGGTTTCGTGGATGAACACTTGGCGCCCGGCGCCATCGCCGAAGTCGGGGAAACCGTGCGCCGGCGGCAGGGCAGGGGGCCGGATTCCGGCTTCGACGGCGAGCACGAAATGATGCGCGAGACGTTTCGTCGCTTCGCCGAAGAGCAGGTCATGCCCGTGGCCGGCCGGATTCACCGCGACGACACCATGATTCCGGATGCGATCATTAACGGTCTGCGCGCCCTCGGCTGCTTCGGCTTATCCGTGCCGTTGCGTTACGGGGGCTTGAAGCCGGACGACGGCGAAGACAGTTTGGGTATGGTCGTCGTTACCGAGGAACTGTCCCGCGGGTCCCTCGGTGCCGCCGGCAGCTTGATCACGCGCCCCGAAATCATGGCGCGCGCCGTGCTCGAAGGTGGCACGGAAGCGCAGAAGGCACGCTGGCTGCCGGGCATCGCGGCAGGCGATCCGCTGGTGGCGGTCGCCGTGACCGAACCCGGCACCGGCTCGGATGTCGCATCGGTTTCCCTGCGGGCACGGCCGGCGGACGTTGAAGGGCGGCGCGGTTGGCGGCTTTCCGGCGAAAAGACCTGGTGTACGTTCGCCGGCAAAGCGGGCGCCATCTTGTTGCTCGCGCGCACGAATCCCGCCGCGGCGCCGCCGCACCGGGGCTTGTCGTTGTTCGTCTTAGAGAAGCCGAGCAGCGACGGCCACCGGTTCGTCCATGACAATCCAGAGGGCGGTCGTCTGACCGGTCGCGCGATCGCCACCATCGGCTATCGCGGCATGCACTCGTTCGAACTCTTCTTCGAGGATTACTTCGTGCCGCACAGCGCCTTGGTCGGCGAGGACGCCGGGCTTGGCAAGGGGTTCTACTACACCATGCGCGGCTTCTCCGGCGGCCGCCTGCAAACCGCCGCCCGCGCCTGCGGGTTGATGCGGGCGGCTCTCGAGCGGGCGTTGGCCTACGGGGAGCAGCGCGTCGTTTTCCAGCGTCCGGTGGCGAGCTATCCGTTGACGCTGCAAAAACTCGCCCGCATGGCGGCGACCATCTTCGTTTGCCAACGGTTCGCCTACGACGTCGCCGGGTCGATGGACCAAGGCGCCGGTCAGCTAGAGGCAAGCTTGGTGAAGCTGCTTTCGTGCAGGGCCGCGGAATGGGTGACCCGCGAGGCCATGCAGATCCACGGCGGCATCGGTTATGCCGAAGAATCCGATGTCAGCCGATACTTCGCCGATGCCCGGGTGTTGTCGATATTCGAGGGCGCCGAAGAGACGTTGGCGCTGAAAGTCGTCGGCAAGGCGCTGCTCGGCGGCTGACATCTCTGACGCCCCCGGTTGAGCGCGAACCTAACAAAACTGCGCATAATATATATTATGTTAAATTAACTCTCCGGCGTGGTCGCGGCTCGGTTCTTCGTTCATCGCCTTGTGGCCTAGGGCTTGGCTTCAACCTCGATCGACACCCGCCAGCCGGGTCCCGACTCGAGATTGAACCGGCGCGCCAAGTCGTCTTGGTTCAGCGCGAGCGCCAAGTTGCCGATGCTGTTGACATAGAGCAGCGGCGCACCAAGCGCCACTTCCGAGAAGGTGCGCACGAACGGCACGCGCTCGGCGAAACGGGTCTCGCCGTCGGGCGCCAGTACGGTCACGGCGTAGTCGTGCGCCAACGACAGGTTCGCTCGTTGCGCGGGAATATTGGTCCACACGTTGCCGAATTGCGGATCCAGCACAGGAATGCCACCGGTCGCCCTGCCCCCTTCGACCACCGGCTTGTCGTACTTCAGCAGCACCGCCGTCGTCTCGTCCGCCAAGGCGTCGAAACGCAGCCGTTCGCTTGCGAGCATGGCACCCACATGGGCGTATAGGTCGCGGCCATGGAAAGTGTGCGAGTCCCGGGAACCGGGCAGGCGGTACTTGTCCTCGTCGATGCGGCGCACGCCGTCGATCCGGCCGCTGTCGTGCAAGAGCGTCAGCGTGCCGTTGTTGGGCGTAACCACAAGCTGGCCGCTTTTCAGACGGGCGACGACGGACTCGCGTTCGGAGCCGACGCCGGGGTCCACGACCGACACGAACACGGTGGCGGCCGGCCAGTATTCCACGACGGCGTTCAGACGATAGCTGGCTTGCCAAACGTCGTAGGCGGGGATTTCATGGGTCAGGTCGTCAATGAGGACATCCGCGGCGACCAAGCGGGCGACGCCGCGCATGGCGGCCACGGCATGGTCTCTGAGGCCGAAATCCGTTTGCAGCACGAGCACCTTCGGGGCCGCCATCGCCGGCGCGAGCAGTAGCGCCACCACCGCGATCAGGCCCACGGTGACCGTGGCGCGGCAACGGCCGCGGGTTACGAAAGACATGGACACGTGAGCACTCCCTTGACGACGGCGGTGGGCGATTGGCGCGTCAGCGCACCGTGAACCGGGCGTTCACCGTGCCCGGCTCTTGCCGGTCCACGCTGACGTTGACGATCTCGATTCCGTGGCGGGTCGCCAAGGTGTGGCTCCAGCGGATGACGTCGTCGAAGGGTTGCGCCTCGATCAACAAGCTGTAGCCGCCTGCGGCCGGCTGAATGCGGCGCAGCGTCAGGTTGAACTCCTTGGCGACGGTATTGATGGTGGAAAGCAGCGCCTGCGAACCGACATCGGCGTCGTCCAAGCGCGACTCTGCCTTCGCCCGGTACGCTCGCATCCAGTTCAAGCCTTCTTCCCCGGTCTCGTACCGGGCGACGGCCTGTTCATGGAACTCGATCAGCGGGCCGCCCGCCGTGTACACCGCCAGCACGGCGACGGCGGCGACGCAGCCCAAGACCAGCAGGCGTTCGCGTTGCGTGAGGCCGTCGTAGCGACGGCGCAGGGGTGATCGCTCCCAAGCGGCGAGTATCGTCTTCAGCATCGCCTAGGCCCGTTACGCATCGACCGCGATCCTCAGATTGGCGCGCACTCGTTCCTCGAACTGCTCCGCGGAAACCACTTCCAACTCCCCGCCCTGTCCCGCGAACGCCGCCTGCAGCGCTTCCAACGCGTCGTAGTCCGCCAAGATCACTTCCGCACCGAGGCCGCTGCGTTCCGAGTACGAAAGGCTGATCAATTGGTGGCTCGATGCGAGTTCCTGCAACGCCGTGCCGAGGTCGCTTAGCAGTTCGTGAAAGCCCAATGTCGCCGCCGGCGCTTGGCCCAAACGGCGCTGCATCTCGGCCACCGGATTGCGGGGCGCGCGCTCGACCCCGTAGATGTCGCGGAAGAGCGCATCCGCCTCCGCGGCGAACTTTTCGCCTTGATAATTAGCCCACACCCCCTCGACGACCTGCGCAATCACGACGAGCACGAGCCCCACCCCGCCCCACGCGGCGACCGATCGCCAGCGCGCCATGGCGTTGCCGGCGCGGCTCTTCACGACGTAGTCGCCTTGCAGCAGATTGATGGCCTCGGTTCGATTGAACGAATCGGCGAGATAGCTCAACAGCGAGCCGGCATGGTTAGCGGTCTCGGTGGCGCTCGGGGCGAATCCCGTCTGACTGAGTTCGATGTCCGACAAGGCGCCGTTCACCAGCCGCAACGTGGGCGGTTCGGGGGCGTCCTCCCAACCGGCGTGGATGGTTGCCAAGACGGCTGCGACATTCGGTGCATCGACGCCGGCGGCCTGCTCCGATGTGCGCACCAATGCGGCCTCCCCGTCGTACAACACGGCCACCGAGTTCGGCTCGACCGGCAACGCCATGGCGTCCGCGGTCAGGAACCCGGGGGTCGCGCCGGCCTCGGCGAGGCGCGACAAATAGCTTTCCATGCTGGCGCGCGGCAACACTAGGCAGCGCACGGCTTCGTTGCGCGACAGCACTCCCGGGGCGACGTGCATGGTCTCGATGTCTTCGCTGATGAACTCTTCCGCTGCGTACGGCAGCGCACGCCGAAGCTGGGCGACGCTGCGCCCGGGAACCCGGCAGCAGAGCGCGAGCGCCTCGGTGGCGGGAATGAAGGCGACTACGTTGGCCGGGTCTTCGGCCCAAGGCGCGTGGCTTCGAGTGACGTCGGCGAGATCCGCGACGGCGCAGCGACCCTCCGCGAGGATTGCCCCGCCCTCGTATACGAGCCAGTCGAGGACATCGCCGTCACTTTCGGTGACGCCGTCACTTTCGGTGAAACGAAGGAACAATCGTGGCACGACCGGTCGCCTTTGTTAGGTGGCCGGGCGCGCCAATCGACGCCTAGCCACGATCGCGGGGGCGGGGATTAAACAGCATTACGTTTCCGCATGAAAACCCCCGGCAGTGGAGTCCAAAGCGCTTTGCGGGTCTTCGACGGCCATCGCAGGCGCCTCGAACCGTTCGCCGAAGCTACGCGACAGCAGAGTGAGTGTCCCGTTGACGCGGTCGCGATGCACCAGCGACGTGAGTTCCGAGCGGGCGTCCCCTACCTCGGCGCGCACTTGGATGCGGAAGAACTCGCTGCTTACCGAGAGCGCGTCCGCGCTCGCGCCGAGCGGCGCGTAGGTTGCGATGACGGTTTCCACATCCCCGAAGTCGCGCGGGGAGGCAAACATCTCTTGCGCTTCGTCTGGAGTGAAGTTCGGCGCCAAGGAACCGATCACGACGTCGGTGGCGGTATTGACATTCACCGGCGAGTCGAACACCGGCAACACGGTGACGAAGGGGCGCAGCCGAGCGAACTCTTCGGCGGTCAGGGACGCCACCATCATAAACTCCGAGACGTGGTAGGCGCGTTGATCGGCGGTACGGCGGGGTGGCGTGCGCAGCAGAAAGTCCGCGTCTTCGGCACCGAAGTCTTGCACTTCCTGGTCTTCGTCGAGGTAGTCGCGCCAAGCGTCGGCGGCGTCGGGGTTGAGTTCCAAGTGCGTCAACAAGCGTTTCATGCGCACCACGTTCGGGGCACTGTCGGGGCCGGCGACGGCGTTCAGATTGAAGCGCGCCGTCAAGTCGGCAATGTGAATCTGGATGTCGCCGTCTTCGATGGCGAAGTCCCTTGGCGACGGTTTGTCCGAGGCCTTCGCCGCCGAGCCCGTCGCATCGTCGTCCGGTTCGGCACCGGCCCAACGCTCGAGCAACGTGTCCTTGTCCCGGGTTTGCGCGTCTTCCCAATCCGCTTGCAGCACCCCTCTAGCGAACTGCTCGCCGCCCAAGGCGTATTGGCGGGCCTGCGAGCCGTCGAGGGTGAGCCGACTCTGCGCCAAGCTGAAAGAGTGACGGCTTGCCATGCGATAGGCCAACGTCGTCACGACCGCGACGATCAGCAGCACGCTGACCAAGGCGACCCCCCGCGGTCGGCGCATCACGGCTTGTCCGCCTCGCCGGCCAGCTTGTCTTGCAACGTCCTTCCCGGCCCCCTTCGCTGCCTCGCCTTCCGCGCTTCTAGGAAGTCCGTTGGCGCCGGCGCAATTAGCCAGAGGCGCTCGATGCGCTCGTAGGTAGCGTGGCGCAAGCGCAGTTCGACCGCCGCAAGACCCCGCTGTTGCTCGTTTTCGTTGCTCGACGGCGGCAACGGCCAATACTTGTGGTCTTCGCCTTCGTCGTCGTGGGCGATGAACTCCGCCTCGGTCACGCCGGCGAGCAGCAATTGGGCCTTCGGCTCGGTACCCGGCGCACGATCCAATACTGGCCAGAAAAGGCGCGTCAAGCCTTCATTTGTGAGCACATAGGCCACGCGCTGCAACTCGCTGCGGGGTTGGCCAAGGAGGTTCGGCCACCCCCCTCGGGTGAACTCGATTAGGCTCGTGCCACCGATCGAGATTCGGTCGCCCGGGTCGCCGAGTTCGTCGCGTACGGAGCGATGCCGCAATTGCTCGACATCGCGTTCCACGATGGAGAGCGCCCGTTGCGCCTCCGCCAGCGCCTCGCCGTGCATCCGCGTCTTCTCGGCGGTGTCGATCATGCCGGCTACGATGCGGCTCGACAGCACGCCGATGATGGCGAACACGGCCAAAGCCACCACCACTTCCAACAACGTGAAGCCGCCTGCCGACGTCTCCCGAGCAACCGCCCTGCCTCGCGTGCCCCACATGCGACGAACCATCAGTAGCTGCCGACGAATGTCGTCAAGGTATCCACCGGGTTTGTCTCTCTGTCTTCTTCCACGGCGTATACGGTCACGACGACGCGACGCAGCCAAGGCCACTGGGTGGCGTGGGTTTCCCGAACGACCTGCCAAGTCCGATCGCCTTGTCGCACGCGTTCCCGGCGTGTGCCCAACGCCAAAGGTTGCGCCTTCCGTCGCGGGGCCTTGGCGCCGTCCATATCGACATCCCTTTCCTCCCCTTCCTCATCCAGTCGCCGCCGCGCGTCCTCTTCGGACTTCCGCCGCCGTTCCAGGCGCAGTTCGGCGAGCTCGTTCTCCGCCACCCACCGCGCCAAGGTGCGCTCTTCCATGTCGTGCAGGCGGCGAACGTTGTCGCCGCCTAAGTCGAGTACGGCGAGGGATACGACAGCCAGCACCGCCAGCGCTACCATCATTTCGAGCAACGTGAAGCCTTGGCGGGGCGTGACACGCCATGCCCGGAGGGTCACGGTTGCCACACGAAACTGGTGATTCGCCGCTTGGCTTCTTCTTGACGCATGGCGCGAACGCGGCCGATGCCGTCGGATCGCGCCACCCAAACCGGCGCGTCGTCGGCGGACACCAAGATGTCGAACGGCGTCACCTCGCCTCCGGGGTGGATCGCCACCGCCGGCAAGTCTTCACGTTCCTCGTCGTCCGTCGGCCGCCGGCGTTCATTGGGGCGCGACGGGCGGCGTAGTCCGTTGCGATCTTCGTCGTCTCGTTGCTCCTGCACGGCGAACGTTATGCGCTCGGCGGTCCAAGCGGCGAACGGCCGCCTCGCCAATGCCTCCCACGCGCCACTCTCATGGCTATAGCGCTTGAAGCCGTAGCCGTTTTCCACCAGCGCCAACCCCCACATTTCGTTGCGCCGCAGGGCTTCGCCGCGCGCCAGTTCGACGGCTAGCGCCAACCGCTCCGCCTCGGCTCGCACGCGGCGGCTTTCGCTGGCCCCGGCAAAGCCAACCACCACGCTCGCCGTGACGATGCCGACGATGGTCAAGACGAGCAGCAACTCCAGCAACGTGAAAGCGGACTGCCGATGGCGGTCGTTCACGATGGCAATCTATCGGACTGCCGGGGCCGTTCAGATATCGGCGAAACGAATGTCCGCATCCACGTCCTCGCCTCCCTCGACGCCATCCGCGCCTAGCGAAACGAGTTCGAATGTTCGCCCGTTGTTGACATAGACGTACTCGTTGCCCCACTGATCGAGCGGGAACTTCCTCTGATAGGGTTCCGGGCCCCAGTTTTTCGGCTCCGGGAAGCCGGTCGGTTTGCTGACCAGCGCCTCAAGGCCCTGTTCCGTGGAAGGAAAATGTCGATTGTCCAGCCGATACATCGCCAGTGCTTGGCCGATCTTGACCATGGAGACTTTCTCGGCGGTAACCCGCGCCTCGTCGTCCCGGCCCAAGAACTGCGGCACGATCACGGCGGCCAAGATGCCGATGATGACCACCACCATCATGATCTCGATCAATGTGAAGCCGCGCGCACCGCGACGGCTATGTTTCCTTTTCACACGCGACCTCTATTCACCTTGCCACCTCTGCCACCTCTACTACCACCTACCCCTACTATCCACCCCTACGACAACAGTTGATTCATGCCCAATATGGGCACGAGAATGGCCAGCACGATGGTGAGCACCATGCCGGCCATGAACAGTAACATCAACGGCTGGAACAACTG
Organism: uncultured Pseudomonadales bacterium; assembly: GCA_964348085.1. GTDB lineage: Bacteria > Pseudomonadota > Gammaproteobacteria > Pseudomonadales > Azotimanducaceae > VXYL01. The sequence continues at coordinate 25,148 of CAYGBI010000018.1, forward strand.
AACCAGCGCGGTGACCAAGCGGGTTAGTTCCTGCTGCTGATAGTCCGCTACCTTGCCGAGCATGGCGTCCAACTCCCCGCTCGCTTCGCCGCTCGCGATCATATGTAGGAACATCGGCGGGAAGTAGCCCGCCGACTCCAACGCGGCGCGCAAGCTCGCGCCTTCACTCACTCGTTGGACAGCCTCGCCGAGTCTTTGTTTCAACCACGTATTGGTCACCGTTTCCATGGCCACGCGCATCGCGTCCACCAGCGGCACGCCGCTGGTGGTCAGAATGGCGAGGGTCGAGGTGTACCGGGCGGCGTTGCCGCCACGGGACAGCTTGCTGACCAGCGGCAAGTTGAGCTTGCGGCGATCCCAACGCTCGCGCACGTCTCGTCGCGCCAACAGCCAGCGCATGGCCGCCACCAACCCGACCGCCGCCACGGCAAGCAACCACCAGTAGTTGCGCAAGAAGTCGCTGGCGTCGATCAGCAACTCCGTCAACAGCGGAAGCTGCTGGCCCGTGTCGGCGAATACGTCGACGATGTCCGGCACGACGTAGATCATCAGTCCGGCGACGATGACGAGAGATACGACGAACAGCATGAGGGGGTAGAACAATGCCATCTGCACGTTGCGCACCGACTCGAAGCGTCGCTCGGTGTGTTCGGCCAAGTTGTCGAGCACCGCGTGTAGGTAGCCGGACTGCTCGCCGGCGGCAACCGTCGACCGGTACATGGCCGTGAACACGTTGGGATACTCGGCTAGGGCGTCCGCCAACGCGTGCCCTTCGAGCACCCGCCCGCGGACATTCATCACCAAGGCCGAAAGGCGCCGCTTGTCCGACTGTCGAGCGATCGTATACAGCGACTCCTCCACCGGCAGGCCAGCGGCCGTGAGCGTCGACAACTGGCGCGTGAACAGCGCGAGATCGAGCGGCGACATGGCGCGGCCGACAGTGAGGCGCGACACCGAGCCGATGGCGGCACCGTTTTCGCGCCGTCCAGCCGCAGGCGCCACGGAAATCGGCGCCATGCCGCGGTCGCGGAGTACTTGGCGCACTTGGCGGCCGCTGTCGCCTTCGACGACCCCTTTGCGCTGTCGCCCGGTCGGGTCGATGGCGGTGTACTCGAAGGCAGCCACGCCGGTCTCGCGTCTTTAGTTCGAGTTCGCAGTGGCCGTCGGCAGTGTCGCGTCCATACCGACGGTCAGTTGGCCATGCTAACGCGCATGACTTCGCTCACCGAGGTAATCCCGGCGAGCGCCTTGGCGCGGCCGTCGTCGGCGATGCTCGGGCTGTGCCGGCGCACGTATTCGGTCATGGCGTGTTCCGAGGCTCGATCATGGATGAGTTCGCGTAAGCCATCGTCCATCGTCACCAGTTCGTAGATGCCGGTGCGCCCCTTGTAGCCAGTGTGGGCGCACTCGTCGCAGCCAACGGCGCGGTAGACGCGCGCGCCCTCGCCCCGCGCACCCAAGAAGCTCCTCTGCAGCGCGCTCGGCTTCTCCACGACCTTGCAGCGCGGACACAAGACGCGCACCAGCCGCTGCGCCAGCACACCCACCACGGTCGATGCGATCAGGTACGGTTCCACGCCCATATCGACCAACCGCGTGACGGCGCCGATCGCCGTGTTGGTGTGTACGGTGGACATCACCATGTGGCCGGTGAGGCTCGACTGCACCGCCGTGCGAGCCGTTTCCACGTCGCGTATCTCGCCGACCATGATCACGTCCGGATCCTGTCGCAGGATGGCGCGCAACCCGCGAGCGAAGGTCATATCCGCCTTCTCGTTGACCTGCGTTTGACCGATTCCCGGAATGCTGTACTCGATCGGATTCTCGATGGTGAGGATGTTGAGGAAGTCCTGATTCAGTTCGCCCATGGCGGCATACAAGGTCGTGGTCTTGCCGGAGCCGGTCGGGCCGGTGACCAAGAAAATCCCGTGCGGTTGGGCGATTACGCCGTGCAGCCGCTTAAGCGTCGCGCCATCCATGCCGAGGTTCTTGAGTTCGAGCGCACCGGCCTGCTTGTCGAGCAGTCGCAGCACGACCCGTTCGCCGTTGCCGGTGGGCAGCGTGGACACGCGCATATCCACTTCCCGCCCGCCGATGCGCAACGGAATGCGCCCGTCTTGGGGAATACGCTTTTCGGCGATGTCCAGCTTGGCCATCACCTTGATGCGCGACACCAGAAGCGGCGCCAAGGCGCGCTTCGGTTGCACCACCTCGCGCAGCACGCCATCGATTCGAAAACGCACCTGCAGAAACTTCTCGAAGGTTTCGATATGGACGTCGGAGGCGCCTTCGCGGATGGCCTCGGCCAATACCGCGTTGATCAGCCGGACGATCGGCGCGTCGTCTTGGCCGTCGAGCAGGTCTTCAGTCTCGGGAACCGATTCCGCAAGGCTCGCGAGGTCGAAGTGCTCGCCGATGTCGGCGACCATCTGCTTGGCCTCGGAGGTGTCGCGCATATATACGGTGGTCAGTAGGCCCTCGAACTCCTGCGCCGAAACCGTTTTCACCATGAAGCGCCGTTTGGTGACGCGCTTGATCTCGGCGAGGGTGGCGAGTGACGGCGGCGACTTGCAGGCCACCGTCAGATAGTCGTCGGCACGCGCCTCGTCGATGGCCACCACCCCGAAGCGGCGTGCGAACGCGAACGGCAAGTGCGGCGCTTGTGCGATTGGCGCCGCCTCGTCCGCGGTCGGGGGAACGATGGCCACGACGTTCGCCGGCGAACCGGCGAACTCGCCGTTGGCTTCCTCTATTTCGATCTGTGTGTCGATCTGTGTGGTCGGATCAGCCATGCGGAAGATCTCGAGCGCATCGGCCTGTTGCGGCGATCATACCAGCCACGCGCTCACCGTTCTGTTTCAAACGCTAGGCAGTGCGCCTACAATCCGCTTTCCAAGGACGCCTTGTACACCGCAGGCGCGCGAGACAGGCCAAGCCCTTGGACTTCGTCGGCAGTCACATCCTTACCGTGGACCAGTTCAAGCGGTCCGACATCGAGGCGCTGTTCACCGTCGCCGACGATATGCTGCCGTACGCCCGGCGGGCGCGGATTACCCGCGTGTTGCAGGGGGCCATCCTCTCCAACATGTTTTTCGAGCCCAGCACGCGCACGCGGGTTTCGTTCGGTTGCGCCTTCAACTTGCTAGGCGGCGATGTGCGCGAGACCACCGAGGTGAAGTCCTCGGCGCTCGCCAAGGGCGAATCGCTGTACGACACGGCGCGGGTGCTCTCCGGCTACAGCGACATCATCGTCATGCGCCACCCGGTGGCTGGCGCGGTGGCGGAGTTCGCGGCGGCGTCCCGGGTGCCGGTGGTCAACGGCGGCGACGGCGCCAACGAGCATCCCAGCCAAGCGTTGCTCGACCTGTACACGATGCGCCGGGAACTCGGCACCCGCCGACGCGGCATCGACGGTTTGCGCATCGCCTTGGTGGGCGATCTGCGCTACGGCCGCGCCGTGCATTCGCTGCTCAAGTTGCTCGCGCTGTTCGACGACATCCGCCTGCACTTGGTGTCGCCGCCGGGCCTCGAGGCACCCGACGACATCGTTCAACGCCTGCGCCAATGCGGACACGCGGTGGACGTATTTCACACGTTGGAGGACGGCATCCGGCACGTGGACATCTTGTACGTCACGCGCACGCAAGAGGAGCGGTTCGCCAGCCAAGCGGAGGCCGACCGCTATCGCGGGCTGTTCCGCCTCAATCAGGAGGTGTACACCGAGCACTGCGAACCGAACACGGTAATCATGCACCCCCTGCCCCGCGACTCGCGGGCCCAGGCGCAGGAACTCGACGACGACCTAATCGCCAACCCGAATCTGGCGATCTTTCGACAAACGGACAACGGCGTGTTGGTGCGGATGGCGCTTTTCGCCGTCGTGCTCAACGTCGCCGATCAGGTACACGACCACTCGTTGCCGGTGACTTGGTTCACCGCCAAACGCACCCCCGCCCCCGCCAAGCGGGCTTGACGTTCGCCTTAACCTTGGAGTGCGCCCTCGAGTTCCGGTAGGGCTTTGAAGAGATCGGCCACCAAGCCGTAGTCCGCCACTTGGAAGATCGGCGCGTCCTCGTCCTTGTTGATGGCGACGATGACCTTGGAGTCTTTCATGCCCGCCAAGTGTTGGATGGCGCCGGATATGCCGACCGCGATGTACAGGTCCGGCGCGACGATCTTGCCGGTCTGACCGACTTGCATGTCGTTCGGCACGAAGCCCGCGTCCACCGCCGCCCTAGATGCGCCGATGGCGGCGCCGAGCTTGTCCGCGATACCTTCGAGCAGGCTGAAGTTGTCGCCGTTCTGCATGCCGCGCCCGCCGGAGATGACGACCGAAGCGGCGGTGAGTTCCGGGCGTTCGGATTTGGCGATCTCTTCGCCAACGAACGTCGAGACGCCGGCGTCGTGGACGGCCGCCACGGTTTCGATGGCCGCCGAGCCACCCTCCGCGGGGGCGGGATCGAAACCCGTGCCCCGCACCGAGACCACCTTGCGCGCATCGGCGGACTTCACCGTCGCGATGGCGTTGCCGGCGTAGATGGGCCGTAAGAAGGTGTCGGGGGAATCGACGCCGATGATGTCGGAGACCATCTGCGTGTCGAGCAACGCCGCCACCCGGGGCAGGAAGTTCTTGCCGGTGGTGGTGTGGGCAGCCAAGACGTGGTCGTAGTCGCCGCCGACTTCCGCCACCAATGCGCTCAGGTTCTCGGCGAGCGCGTGCTCGTAGGCGGGGTCGTCTGCCAAGAGCACCTTGCCGACGCCGCCAATGCGTGCGGCTTCCTCCGCTACCGCCGCGCACCCGTGGCCGGCGACCAGCACGTCGAAGCCGTTGCCGATGGCTTGCGCGGCGGCGACGACGCTGAGCGTCACCGGGTGCAAGGCCGCGTTGTCGTGTTCTGCAACTACTAGAGCGCTCATCCGATGATTTCCTTTAGGCCTCAATGACTTTCGCTTCGTTCTTCAGTTTGTCGACAAGTTCGTCGACACTCCCCACCTTGACCCCGGCTTGGCGTTCCGGCGGCGGCGCGACATTGACGATCTCGGTGCGTCGAGCGACATCGACGCTCAAGGCCTCCGGCGTCGTCTTATCGAGCGGCTTGCGCTTCGCCTTCATGATGTTCGGCAGCGAGGCGTAGCGCGGCTCGTTCAGCCGCAAGTCGGTGGTAAGGACGATCGGCATGGTCAGCGACACGGTCTGCAGGCCGCCATCCACCTCGCGCACCACTTCCGCGGTGTCGCCGTCGACCGTCAAGTTGGAGGCGAAGGTGCCCTGCGGCAGCCCGGTGAGGGCGGCGAACATCGGTCCGGTCTGGCTGTTGTCGCCATCGATGCTCTGCTTGCCCAAGATTACGATGCCCGGCTGCTCCTGCTCGTATACGGCCTTCAGTACCTTGGCGACGGCGAGCGGCTCCAAGTCCGCCTCCGCCTCGACCAAGATGGCGCGATCCGCGCCGAGCGCCAAGCAGGTGCGAAGCTGCTCTTGGCAAGACGCTTCGCCGATCGCCACAGCGATGACCTCGGAGGCGACGCCCGCCTCCTTCAGCCGCACCGCTTCCTCGATGCCGATCTCGCAAAATGGATTCACCGCCATCTTGACGTTGGCGAGATCAATGCCCGTGCCGTCGGCTTTCACGCGCACCTTGACGTTGGCGTCCACTACGCGCTTCACGGAAACCAGTACTTTCATGCCGTATCGCTACCCTTGAGATTCAACGAGCAGGAGGACTTCGCGCCCCCTGCGAGACGGCGCATTTTCCTACAATCGCGCCAGCCATGAAAGCCGCGCGTGGCCGGCGCGGGACGGGGTGGGACGGACCGCAGGTGTCGCGACGCGAAAAGCGCCCGGCCCCAACGGATATACTCCCAAGTCTCGCCTCTGCTGGGGAAGCCCGTGCCCGAACAAGCCCGAGAATCCATGCCCTTCGACGTCGTCATCGTCGGCGGCGGCCCGGCCGGTCTGTCGGCGGCGTGTCGACTGGCGCAACTTGCCGCCGATGCCGGCCGCGAACTCGACATCTGCCTCGTCGAGAAGGGCTCGGAGATCGGTGCCCACATCCTCTCCGGGGCGGTGCTGGCGCCGAAGGCATTGAACGAGTTGTTTCCGGACGCGCACGAACAAGGCGCACCGCTCGGCGTACCGGTTCGCGAAGACCTTTTCTACTACCTCGTCAACGACACCAACCGCATCTTGCTGCCGTCGTGGACCGTCCCCAAGGAAACCAAGAACAAAGGCAACTTCACCCTCTCCTTGGGCAATCTCTGCCGTTGGATGGGGGAACGCGCCGAGGAGGCCGGCGTCAACATCTTCCCCGGCTTCGCGGCAAGCGAAATCCTCTACCACGACGACGGCAGCGTGAAAGGCATCGCGACGGCCGACATGGGCGTTGGCGCGGACGGCGAACCCAAAGCGACGTTCGAGCCCGGCTACGAATTGCACGGCGCGTATACCATCTTCGCGGAAGGTTGTCGTGGGCATCTCGGCAAGCAGCTCATGGCCAAGTTCGACTTGGCCAGCGCCTCGACGGCGCAGCACTACGCCATCGGCCTTAAGGAACTGTGGGATGTGCCGCCGGAGCAGCACCACGCCGGGAGGGTGCTGCACAATGTCGGCTGGCCGCTCGGCCGCTTCCGCGGTCCGGGCATGGGGTCGTTCCTCTACCATCAGGAGAACCACCAAGTCTCGCTCGGCCTCATCGTCGACCTCGCCTACCGCAATCCGCACCTGTCGCCGTTCGACGAATTGCAACGCCTCAAACATCATCCGCTCTACGCGGCGACCCTCGCCGGGGGTACACGGGTCTCCTACGGTGCGCGGGCGATCGTGAAAGGGGGATTACAGGCGCTACCCAAGCTTTCGGTGCCCGGCGCGTTGATCGTCGGCGACGACGCCGGGTTCTTGAATATGCTGAAGATCAAGGGCACGCACACGGCGATGAAGTCCGGCATGTTGGCCGCAGAGTCCGTGTTCGACGCCTTGGTGCGTGGCGATGCGCATACCGAACTCGCCGATTATCAGGAACGCGTGAACGCGTCGTGGCTTGGCAAGGAGCTTCGGCGGGCGCGCAACGTCGGCCCCGGCTTGCACAAGTTCGGCCCCCTGCTCGGCTCGGCCTATGCCTTTGTCGATCAGACGATCGTCCGCGGTCGCATGCCGTTCACGCTGAAGGACCGCGTCGCCGACCACGACCGGCTGGTGCCCGCCGCCAAGGCGAAGTCGATCGACTATCCGAAGCCGGATGGCGTGCTGTCTTTCGACAAGCTCTCGTCGGTGTTTTTGTCCAACACCAATCACGAGGAGGATCAGCCCTGTCACCTCACCCTCGCCGACCACGAACTGCCGATACGCGACAATCTGCCGCGCTACGACGAGCCGGCGCAGCGCTACTGTCCTGCGGGGGTGTACGAAGTGGTGCCGCAAGACAGCGGCGGCATGCGCTTTCAGATCAACGCCCAGAACTGCGTACACTGCAAGACGTGCGACATCAAAGACCCCGCGCAGAACATCAACTGGGTGACGCCGGAGGGGGTCGGCGGCCCGAACTACCCGAATATGTAGGCTATGCCGACCGGGTTCGCTCGCTCCCGCCGGCAACCTCGCCGTAGCCAAGCACGAACTTGGCGCCGTCGCTGGCGATGCTGACTTCGCCATCGGCCGCTTGGTCCGCCATTGCCACCAGTCGGTAGAAGACGCTACGGGTAATCAGCGCCCGCAACCCGTGGCGTACTTCGACGTAGGGACGCGGGGTTCCGTCGCGCTCCTCGACGACGATGGGATGGCTCGCATCGGCGACTACCGTGTCGCCGACATTGGTGGTGAACAAGATGCGTCGCGCACCGCCCTCGCCCACCGTCTCCATGTCTGTGGCGATAAACGGCGCATCATCCACGCGAATACGCAGCTTCTCGGCCGGCGTCACTAGATAGAACTCGCCATCGTCCACGCGCAGCACAGTGGCGAACAGTTTGGCGATGGCGAAACGCTTGATGAGGTCGCCCTCGTGGTACCAGTCGCCGTTGGCGCGGATGCGAATGTCGATGCTGCCGACACGGGACGGCTGCCAACGCTGCACGGGGGGCAGCGTGCGACTCTGGGCGGCGGCGAGCAGGTTGTCGAAGGCGTTCGGCATAGCGCGAAGCGGCCCGAGAGTGCGCGCGGGCTATCCGCCGATGAACTTCATCACGGTCACCTCGCCCGTGAATTGCACGGTTTGCTTGTCGGCCAGCGCTCCGGCGAGCCGGTTCTGCAGCACCGTGCGCGCCTGATCGTCCGGCAGTTGCAGCACATCGGTGATGGCGTGTCGCTTGCTGCTCGACAGGCAACCGTACAGGTAACCGTTCGAGGACAGGCGCAGCCGGGTGCAGGAAGCGCAAAACGGCGCCGACTCGTTGGCGATGATGCCGAATGCACCCTGGCCGGGAATCTCGTAGCGCACGGAGGTGGAATCGTAGGCCGCGTCCGTGCGTGCGAACTCGTAGCGCGTGCCGATCAGGGCGAGGATGTCGTCCATGCCGAAGAAGTCCCGTTGGTACGCCGGGCTACGTTTCAGGTGGCCCATGTTCATCAGCTCGATGAATCGCAACTCGATGCCCCGCTCTAGGCAGTATGCGAGCATCGGCAGGATCTGATCGACGTTGGCCGACTTCATCGGCACCATGTTCACCTTCACTTTGAGGCCGGCGTCGAGCATTAGCTCGATGCCGCGCAGCACGGTGGCGAGGTCGCCACTCTTGGCGATGGCGCGAAAGCGCAAGGCATTCAACGTATCCAAGCTGACATTGATGCGCTTCAGGCCAGCGTCGACGATGAGCTGGGCTTTGCGCGGCAGCAATTGACCGTTGGTCGTTACCGAGACGTCGCTCAGGGGCAGTTGCATAACCGCCGGAAGGAAAGCGTCGAACTTGGCGGACAGCAGAGGTTCGCCACCGGTGATGCGCAGCTTGTCGATGCCGGCGGATTCCACCAGCAGCCGCACGGCGCGCAGCATCTCTTCGGCGCTCAACTCCGCCACTGCCGCTTGCAACCGCTTGCCGTTGGGCACGCAGTAGGTGCAGGCGTAGTTGCAGGCCGCGGTCAGGCTGACGCGAAGGTTGCGAAAGCGCCGGCCTTGGGCGTCGACGATCATGCTCGGGTTGCCTTGGAGCAGCGGCGGGGAGCCGCCAGTTTACCTGCGCCGGAGTTCATCGACCAGCGCCGCCACGAAACCATTGGCCCAGAAGATGCCGTTCGACCCTTTCACCAAGACATGGTCTTCGGGCGCGAGCGCCTGTACGCAGCGACGCAGGAATGCGTCGTCCGCTCGTTCGCCGTAGCCCAGTCGCTGTGCCGCCGGCAAGGCGTCGTAGAGCGCTCTGATCCGGGCGCCGACGCAGAACACGCCGTCCAGCAGGGCGCAATGGGGCGCCAAGTCGGCGTGGTAACGCTCGGTGTCGGCGCCGAGCTCCTGCATGTCCCCCAAGATGGCGATGCGACGAGCGCCGCCCTTCTCCTCCTTGGCCTTGGCGAACGCGGCCAAGGTTGCCGCCATGCTCGCGGGATTCGCGTTATAGCTTTCGTCCAAGACGTGTATTCCGCTCACCGTGTGCCGATTGCCACGCCCGGGTGGCAGTCCCGCGTCGGCGAGCCGTTGCAGGCCAGCCAGCGGCCGACCGAGCGCCGTCAGCACCGCGGCGACCGCAGCGACCGACGTAGCGCGGTGAATCCCGCCGCCCGGCACGGGAACGTGGCACTCGCCGGACGGTGTCGCCAACTCGACGACGCCCGAGGCATCGGCATAGCGCAACGCGATGTCTGCCTCCGCGCCGAAGGTGACCGTGCGCCCGGAGAAGTCGGTTGCCAGTTCCGGCGACGTCACCAATACGCCATCGCCGTCGAGGCCGTTGGCGATCGAGAGCTTCTCGCGGCGGATGGCCGCCAAGCTGCCGAAATGCTCGATATGCGCCGGATGGACGTTCAGCACCACGGCGACGTCCGGCCGCACCAGTTTCGCCAATGGCTCGATCTCGCCGGGATGGTTGGTGCCGATCTCGAACACGGCTGCATCGGTGTCCGGCGGCGTCAGCGCCAAAGACAGCGGCACGCCGATGTGGTTGTTGAGGCTGCCTTGCGTCGCGAAAGCCCCGAGCGCGCGGGCCGCGAAAGACTTGAAGGTGGTCTTGCCGCTACTGCCGGTAACGGCGACCACGGGGCCGCGCAGTCGCCGACGGGCGGTGCGCCCCAAGGCCCACAAGCCGTCGAGCGTATCGTCGACGAGCAACGCCGGCACCCGGTAGTCGTCCGGTCGATGCACCAACAATGCGGCGGCTCCCTTGGCCACCGCGTCGTCGACGAAGTCGTGGCCGTCCCGGGCGGAGCGCGTAGTGGCGGTGAAGCGGGGTCCGGGATCGCCGGGCAACGCGACGAACAAGTCCCCCGGCCCAAGGCGTCGGGAGTCGATGGCGATGCCGCCGATATTCGGCCCATCCACCGGCGTCGAGCCCACCGCCTCGCCGAGTTCACGAAAGGTCCACAGATGCTCCGCCACGCCCGCACTTCAGCACAGCCGCCGCTTGCGCTCAAGTATTGTCGACAACGACAATCGCCACGGTTTCGTTCCAAGTGGATAGTTCCATGTCGATCCGCGGTGTTTTCTCGGCCATCCGCCGGCTGTTCGCGTTCGCCCGCGCGACACTCGCCAATCTCTTCGTATTGGCCTTCGGCTTTGCCCTGTTGGCCGGCTTGGTCGCGCTGTTGTCGGGGCCGGATTATCCCGAAGTGCCGGAAGGTGGCGCCTTGCTGGTCGCCCCCGACGGGGTCGTCCTCGAAAACTACCAAGGGGTCAGCCCCCTTGGCTTGCTAACCGGCGGGTCGGGCGCCCAAACCAGGCTTCGGGACCTGCTGCGTGCCATCGACGAGGCGGCCGAAGATGATCGCATCACCGCGTTGGTATTGGATCCGTCCGGGCTCGACTTCCTCACCCCGACACAGCTTGAGGTCATCGGCGAAGCCCTGACGGCATTTCGCGCAACCGGCAAGAAGATCGTGGCCAAAAGTCACTACTACGGCCGCGATCAATACTACTTGGCGAGTTTCGCCGACGAGGTGTACATGCACCCCCTCGGCGAGGTCTCGCTTAGCGGCTACGGCCTATACAACCTCTATTACGGGGATCTGTTCGACGAGTTCAATGTCAATGTCCATGTGTTCCGGGTCGGCACGCACAAGGCGGCCGTGGAACCCTACACCCGCAACAACATGTCGACGGAAGCCAAGCTGGCCAATCAGGCCCTGATCGATAGCCTGTGGACGCATTTCGTCGACCAGGTAGCCGCCAACCGCAAGCTTGAGCCGGAAGCGCTCCTAGCCTACGCCGACCGCTACGACGAAGTCCTAGCGGCGGCCGGCGGCAATACCGCCGAGGCCGCGTTGACGCACGGCTTGGTCGATGAGCTTCTCGTAGACGAGGAAGTATTAAAGCGCCTACGCAAGTTGACTCAGGGTGACGACGCCTACCGTCGCATCTCCTTCAAAGACTACTTACGGCCTCAGCTACCGCCGATGTTCGGGGATGTCGTCGCGGTCATCCCGGCAAGTGGCACCATTCTCATGGGCAAGCAGCCGGCCGGCTTCATCGGCGCAGAAACGCTGACCGGTTTGCTGCGCCAAGCCCGGGACGACGACGCCGTCAAGGCGTTGGTGCTGCGTGTGGATAGCGGTGGCGGCAGCGCCTTTGCGTCGGAACTCATCCGCGAGGAAGTCGAACGTGTACAAAAGAAAGGCAAGCCAGTGGTGGTCTCGATGGCCGGCACCGCCGCTTCCGGCGGCTATTGGATCGCCGCCACCGCCGACGAGATCTGGGCCGCGCCCACCACCATTACCGGCTCGATCGGCATCTTCGCCATTTTCCCGACTTTCGAGGGCCCGCTCGGCGACTATGGCGTGTACCGCGATGGCGTGGGCACCGGGCCGTTCGTCGGGGCCCTCGATACCACCGCCGGCATCAGCGAAGCCATGGGGCGCGTCTTGCAATCAAGTGTCGAGCACGGCTACGAGACCTTTATCGACCTCGTCGCCCGGGGACGCGATTTGGCGCCCGCCGATGTGGAGGCCATTGCCCAAGGGCGCGTCTGGACCGGCGAAAAGGCGCAGCAACTCGGTTTGGTCGACGAACTTGGCGACTTGCAGGACGCCATTGCCAGCGCTGCCGACTTGGCCGGTATCGAGGGCTACAAGGTGCGCTATATCGAATCGTCCTTGTCGACCGCCGAAAGGATACTGCGGATGGCGGTGGACAACGTGGCTGCCGGCTCGACCGGTGCTCGTTGGCGCACCGGCTTGGTGAGCGACTTGGCGGGAGACCTCTACCGGCTCAACGACCCGAAACACATCTACGCCTTGTGCGACGCTTGCCGGGCGTTTTGAGACGCAGCGGGACGGTAGGGGCCAGTGCCACGAAAGCCGCTGCCGCCGGCACCGTCTTTCGCCGTAAGCCCAAGCCGTCCGACACGCTGCTTGCCATTGGCCTGCGCGACGCAGCCAACGCGAAGCGCACGTTGCCGTCGAGTTGCTTAGGCGTTCGTCCAGTACTGCCGAACCGCTTGTTTGATCTCGCGGCGCAAAAGTACGATGCAGAATAAGTTAGGCAACGCCATCAACGCCAGCGTGACGGCCGAGACCAGCCAGACGAGGGAAATATCCATTATCGCCGCCGAGAAGAACACGATGACGTAAGCCCCTCGAAACCACATCACGGCGCGGGTGTCGCCGAACAGATACGTCATCGCCCGGTCACCGTAGTAGGACCATGCGACCGCGGTGCTGAAGGCGAACAGCACCAGCCCCAAGGTCACGGCGTACTGGCCGTACTCGCCAAGGAAGCTGCGTTTGAATGCCTCCGCCGTCAACGGCACCGAGTGCAGCAGGGACTTGCCGCGCACCTCGACGTCGCTCGCCAAGGCGCCGTCCTCGACGACGATCATGCCGTTATACGGGTCGCCGTCGACGTGGAATAGCACGTCCTCCGCCACCGAGCGGTTGTGCAGCACGGTGAGTTCGGCATTGCCAAGGCGCCCATCGACCACCTCGAAGCGGCCCTCCGCCAGCGGCAACGCCCCGTCGCGAGCGCCGTTCAGATGCGCAAACAACGCCGCCACATCGGCCGGCTCATGATCGGTGTAGGCGCCGGCGATGTACTCGGTATCGAACTCCTGAAACTCATTGTCGAACTTCTCCCGCCACACCCCCGAGGACAAGATCACGAGGCCGGTAAGCGTGCAGATCACCAGCGTGTCGATGAACGGCTCGAGCAGCGAGACCATACCCTCGGACACCGGCTCGTCGGCGCGTGCGGCGGCATGGGCGATCGGTGCGGACCCCTGCCCCGCCTCGTTGGAGAACAGGCCGCGGGCGACGCCCCGGTTGAAGGCGTAGGCGAAAGTAGCGCCTAGAAAGCCACCGGTGGCGGCCGAGCCGGTGAACGCATCTTCGAACACCGCGAGAAAGGACGGGATCACATCGTCGATGTTGGCGGCGATCACCGCAAATGCACCGATGGCGTAGAGCACGCCCATCAGCGGTACGAGCACGGAAGCGACCCGGGCGATCCATTTGATGCCGCCGACGATCACCAAGCCAAGCAACAGCGCCAGCACCAAGCCGCTTAGGTAGGGCGGTATGCCGAGCGAGGTTTCGAGGCCGGTGGCCATGCTGTTGCTCTGCGGCATGTTGCCGGAACCCAAGGTGCTGAGCAAGGTCGCAACGGCGAAGAACACGGCCAGCCACTTGAAGCTCCCGCGTTCGCAGAGGCGAGCGAGCGGCGCCAAGTTCAGCCGAGCGAAGAACGGCGCCAACGCGTGCGCCGACAACCCTCGCTCCATGACGTACATCGGCCCGCCGGCGATCATGCCTTTGTCGTCTTTCACCCGGTATTTGTGCGAAATGGTGACTTCCACGAACTTGGTCGTCATGCCGACGAATGCCGTGGCCCACATCCAAAACAGCGCCGCCGGGCCGCCGAGGAATATGGCGAGCGCTACGCCGCTGATGTTGCCCGTGCCCACCGTGCCCGATAGGGCGGTGGACAGGGCTTGAAAGTGGGACGTGTCGCCTTCGGCGTCCTTGTGCGCATAGCGCCCGAACAAAACGCCCCAAGCGCGCTTGAAGTAGCGAACCTGCGGAAAACCCAAGTAAATCGTGAAGAACACGCCCACGCCGAGCAGCACGAAGGGAAAGTAAACGGCGGAGCCGAGCAGCCCGTCGAGGAAGTGCAGGAACTCCTCAAGGAACTCCCGGAATGCTGACACCCTACCGTACTCCCTGTCGTCGAACGGGACGCCGCGTATCATCCCGTGACATTGCCCGTCCGCTCGTTCGTCGCCGGCGTTGTGGCGCCTCCGCCGAGGCCGACCAATAAGCTACAAACCAAGACAATAAATGCATTTTAGACATTGATATTGAATGATATTTTCACCTAACTGACTCCCGCATAGTGACGAATTCCTCCGCCGCCGTGGGGTGAATGCCGATGGTGGCGTCGAAGTCGGCCTTGGTGGCGCCCGCGTTGATGGCGACGCTTATGCCTTGGATGATCTCGCCGGCGTCCGGGCCACACATATGCGCCGCCACCACTCGGTCGTCGTCGGCGTTGACCAGTAGTTTCATCAGCGTTCGCTCGGGGCGACGGCTAAGGGTGTGCTTCATCGGCGTAAAGGTGGATTCGTACACCATGAGATGCGGATAGCGCTCTCGGGCGACTTCCTCGGTCGGCCCGACACAGCCGATATTCGGCTGACAGAAGATTGCCGTCGGCACGGTTTCGTAATTCACCTGCCGCGGCCTCGGCGAGTGCCCGTCCTTGAACAAGTTGTGTGCGATGCACATGCCTTCGGCGATGGCTACCGGCGTCAACTGCAAGCGGTCGATCACGTCGCCGATCGCGTAGATGTTGGGGATATTCGTGCGATAGGCGTCATCGACCACTATGGCGCCGTTTTCCGCCAACGTTACGCCGACCTCCTCCAAGCCGATGCCACGGCTTGCCGGCGTTCTGCCGGTAGCCGCCAGAACCAAGTCCGCGGTCATCGCTTCGCCGGTATCCAAGTGGCAGCGCAAACCGTCGCTCGTGCGTTCGACGCCGTGAAGCTGCGTGCGCAGCCGAACCTTTACGTCCTTGGCGGCCATCTCCGCGAGCACGAACCGGCGAACGCCCTCGTCGAACCCGCGCAGGAACAAGTCGCTTCGGTACGTCAAGGTGGTGTCCGCACCCAAGCCGGCGAATATGCCCGCGAACTCCACCGCGATGTAGCCGCCGCCGACGATTAGCGCCCGGCGAGGGAACTCAGGCAGATAGAACGCTTCGTTCGAGGTGATGACTAAGTCGCTGCCCGGAAAGGACGGCACCGACGGCCAACTGCCGGTGGCGATCAGCACATACCGCGCCGTGACGGTCTTGCCGGCGACGCGCACGGTGTGCTCGTCCAAGAGCGTCGCCCGCGCCTCGAATATCTCGACACCAGCCCGCGTCAAGAGGCCGCGGTAGATGCCGTTCAGCCGCTCGATCTCGCGGGTCTTGTTGTCGCGCAGGGTCGGCCAGTCGAATGCGGCACCCTCGGTACGCCAGCCGTAGCCTCGCGCATCCTCGAAGTCCTCGCTGAAGTGCGCACCGTAGACGAAGAGCTTCTTCGGCACGCAGCCGACATTGACGCAGGTGCCGCCCAAGTAGCGCTCCTCGGCGATCGCTACCCGCGCACCGTAAGTCGCGGACATCCGCGCCGCCCGCACGCCGCCCGAGCCGGCGCCGATGACGAACAAGTCGTAGTCGTATCGCTGCACAAGCAGCACCGTCGTAGAAAAACGAGAGTTTAGCCGATGCAGGCGCGGTTACGGCGTGCGAAGGCGGCACAAGGCGCAGGCGAAAAAGTCCTTCCCAACCCTCAGGTATCCACTTCTCCCTTCACAGCATCTTTGGCAACCGCCATGGTCTCGCTTATCCTTACGGGTGCCCCTCCCCTTACGACAGGCTAGCTATTGGACATTGCGATATTCGGCACCGGCTACGTGGGCCTCGTTACCGGTGCCTGTTTTGCCGAAATGGGCAACCGCGTCCTCTGCGTTGACGTGGACGAAGCGAAGTTGGCCGCGCTGGAAGACGGCGAGCTGCCGATCTTCGAACCCGGGCTAGACGACTTGGTGAGGACCAACCACGACGCCGGGCGTTTGGCGTTCACTACCGACGCCAAGCACGGCGTCGATCACGGCGAAGTCGTTTTCATAGCCGTAGGCACACCGGCGGACGAAGACGGCGCCGCCGACCTCGATCATGTGCTGGCGGTGGCGAAAACCATCGGTAGCCACATCCGCCGGCCAACCACCGTGGTGGTCAAGTCCACGGTGCCGGTCGGCACCGCGGATCGAGTACGGCAAGCGATCACGGATGCGCTCCGGGGGCGCGAAGTCGACGCGCCATTCACGGTTCTTGCCAACCCCGAGTTTCTCAAGGAAGGCGCGGCAGTGGCCGACTTCATGAAGCCGGACCGTATCGTCATCGGCAGCGAAGACGACGGCGCGACAGAAACCCTGACGCGACTGTACGCGCCCTTCAATCGCAACCACGACAAGATACTGCACATGGATGTTCGCTCCGCCGAACTCACCAAATACGCCGCCAACGTCATGTTGGCGACCAAAATCAGCCTTATGAACGAGTTTGCCAACCTAGCGGATCGTCTCGGCGCGGACATCGAATCCGTGCGACGTGGCATCGGCGCGGACCCCCGTATCGGCTACCACTTCATCTATCCGGGCTGCGGCTACGGCGGCTCGTGCTTCCCCAAAGACGTTCGCGCCTTGGTGTGCATGGCCGCCGAGCTGGGTTACGACGCCGAGCTGGCGCGCGGCGTGGTGGCCGTCAACGAACGACAAAAGCACTTGCTGGTGGACAAGCTGCGGCGCTATTTCGATGGCTCGCTGCAAGGTCGCACCATCGCGTTGTGGGGGCTCGCCTTCAAACCCAACACCGACGACATGCGCGAAGCGCCTAGCCGCACCGTCATGGAAGCCGTTTGGCGCGCCGGTGGCACGATACGCGCCTACGACCCGCAGGCGCACCGTGAAGCGCGGCGGCTGTACGGCAACCGTGAAGATCTCGTCTTGTGCGAACGACGCGACGACGCGCTAACCGAGGCCGACGCATTGCTGGTGGTCACCGAATGGAACGAGTTCCGCAACCCGGATTTCGGGGCGATGAAGGCGGCGCTAAAGCACGCCGTGGTATTCGACGGGCGCAATCTCTACGACCCGGCGTACCTCGCCGACCAAGGCATCGAACATATCGCCATTGGCCGCGGCAACGTCGCATTGCCGGCGGGCGAAGATGCCATGTCGAACGCTCCGGAACCCATGCGGTGAAGGTCAAGGCCGCGGCGCTCCGGGTTGCGTTCTTGGTCGCGTCGTGGTCGGCGCTAGGCGCGGTTGAGGACCGCCGCTGGTGCCGCACGACCAGCGATCACTTCGACTTGGTCACCGACCTAACGGAACGCGACTCGACCGCGCTGCTGCTGTCGTTGGACCGATTCCGCACCGCGGCCTACGCGCTGCTGCCGGGACGACCGCTGCAACCGCCGGCGACGCCGCGCATTTTGGTGTTCAAACGCCAGCAAGACTTCGCGTCGCTGTTCGAGTTCTGGCACATCGTCGGCTTCACGCAACCGTCTCTCAAGCAGAGCCTGTTGGCCTTCGGCCCCGACCGCGGCGGGCGTCATCTGCATGCCTTCGCCTACCACGAGTACACCCATTTCCTGCTGCGTAGCCGCACCATGCTCAACTTGCCCATCTGGTACGAGGAAGGGCTCGCCTCGTATCTCGAGACCTTGGATATGGCCGCCGACGGCACGGTGACCTTGGGCCGCGGGCCGCATGCGCTGTTGCGTTTTCTCGTCAAGCAACCCGACGTTCCGATCGCCCAAGTGGTCAACGAGCGGTTTCGCCTAGACTGGCGGCGGCACGACCTGTCCGACATCTATACCTTGGCGTGGGGCATCGTTCGCTTCCTGCACCACGCGCGTCGCGCCGACGGCAGCCACTACGCCGCCGACCTCGGCAACATGCTCGACGCCGTCGACCGCGGCGCGACGACGCCGGAGGCCATGCGCACCGAACTCGGCATCGACCCGGACGATCTGCACGGGTTGATGCGCGCCTACTTCGCGTCATCAGGGGAGCAAACGGCCAGCGTCCTTCGGTTCAAAGTCGACAACTACCAAGCACCGTCATTCAAACGCGATTGTTTGAATGCCATCGAGGTGCGGCAAGTGCTCGCGGAAGCCGTCGCGCCTCACCACCCGGACAAGGCCGCCGAATACTACGACTACATCCTGGCGCGTGAACCGCGACACATCGGCGCCTTGCTCGGTCGCTCTCGCCTGAAAACCGATGTCGAAGCCGCCTCTCGCGATGCGCAAGCCGCGTTCGAGGCGGCCCCGGACGACCCGGCCGTCAACGTGCGTATGGCGCAACTCGGCGTGGCCCGTTGCAGCGGGGTACCGCTGACGGCGTGCATCGACGACTTGGCGAGCGCCGCGGGTCACTACCATCGTGCATTGGCGGCGGCAGCGCCTCGGGCCGACGCTGCCTACGGGCTCGGCATCCTGTACTTGCACAGCGGCCTCCCCGAGGACGCCTTGGACTATCTGCGCGCAGCGCACCTATTAGCGCCTTGGTCGCCGCGCATCAATTTCTATTTGGGCGAAGCCTATCGGTTGAGCGGCGACGTCGTCCGGGCGCGTCAACACCTCGAAAAGACCGCCAACTGGCATCCCGAAGAAGAGTGGCGGCAACGGGCCGAGCGCTCGCTCGGCGCACTGGCGACGGTGCCCGCGGCAGCCGCCGGCGCCGTGCCGTGACTACCAGTCTTCCTGCAGCTCACGGATCAGTTCACCCGCGCTTTGCAGGCGCTCGTCCGGCGCGTGGCGAAGGCAGTGCATCGAAATCCCTTCGAGTCGGCGTGGTACCGGCCCGGCAGCGCGCTGCGATGGCGGCAGGATGTCGGCATCGAGGGTCTTGTTGAGGATGTCGTCCACGCTTTCGCCGCTGACCGGCGGTTCACCGGCGAGCACTTCGTAGAGCACGGCGCCCAAGCTATAGATGTCGGTGCGGTGATCGAGCTCTGGCTGGTCGCGAATCTGCTCCGGCGACATATACGAAACCGTACCTAGCAACTGCGTCGGCGGCGGCGGGTCGGCCATGTCGGTTGTCTTGGGCGTACTCGCGCCACGGTCGCTGGCATAACCGGCAGATCCGGCTTTCGTCATCTCCGGGCCGCTCTTGCCAACCACCTTGGCCAAGCCCCAATCCAAGAGCAGCACCTCGCCGAACGGCCCCACCAACACGTTCTCCGGTTTGATGTCTCGGTGTACCACACCGTGGCCGTGGGCGTACTCCAAGGCATGTGCCACTTGAATGACGACCTCAATGAGCCTAGTCAAATCGTAGCGGGCGCGGTAGTTCAATATCTCTCGCAGGGTGTAGCCGTGAATCAACTTCATCGTGAAGTAGCAGTGGCCGCGGATGTCGCGCCCGAGTTCGTAGGTCGGCACCGTGTTGGGATGCTGCAACATGGCGGAAACCCGAGCTTCCCGCACGAAGCGACGCTGCTCCCAAACGTCGTCAGCGAACTCGGGCTTTAGGGTTTTGTAGGCCACCACGCGCATCAAGTGCAGGTCCTTGCAGGACTGGATGATCGAGCGGCCGCCGCGAGCGATGGTTTTGAAGTAGGCGTAGCGGGTGCTCGGATCGATGCGTCGCGGCAGCGGCCTGTCGGTGTCTGCCAACGACACCATGGGGTAGTTGTCGTCCGCGGTGACGGAGAAACGCGGCATCGGCTCGCTCCTACCTTCTACCTTCCTAACCCTTCCTACCTTCTTCGCCTGCTCACCCGCTCGCCTACTCTCTGCCCGCCGCAGGCGCCCCGCCCGCCGCAGGCGCCCCGCCCGCCGCAGGCGCTTCCACTCGTCGCAGGCGCTCGATCAGGCTCGACGTGTCCCAACGGCCGCCGCCCATTGCTTGCACATCGGCGTAGAACTGATCCACCAGCGCTGCGAGTGGCATGCGGGCGTCGAATTGGCGCGCTGCCGCCAAGGTCATGTCCAAGTCCTTGCGCATCCAATTCACTGCGAAGCCGAACTCGAACTCCCGCCGTGCCATGGTGGCTGCGCGGTTGTCCATCTGCCACGACTGCGCGGCGCCTTGGGAGATGACCTCGACCACGGCATCGACGTCGAGGCCGGCCTTCTCGGCGAAGTGCAGCCCCTCCGCCAACCCTTGCAGCACGCCGGCGATGCATACCTGATTGACCATCTTGGTGAGCTGGCCGCAGCCGACGTCACCCATTCGCCGGGCGGATTTCGCGTACGCGTCGATCACCGGCGCGGCCCGCTCGAACACCGCTTCCTCGCCGCCAACCATCACCGTGAGTTGGCCGTTTTCCGCCCCTGCCTGGCCGCCGCTCACCGGCGCGTCGAGGAAAGCGACGCCAATGTCGCCGAAGGCCTGCGCCAAGTCGACTGCCAAGTTCGCCGATGCGGTCGTGTGGTCCACCACGATGGCGCACTCCTCGGCACCGTGCAATACGCCCTGTTCGCCAAGCGCGACTTCCCGTACGTCGTTGTCGTTGCCCACGCACATGAACACGATGTCAGCCCCGGCTGCGGCCTCCGCGGGCGTTGTCGCTATGCTGCCTTGGTACTTCGCCAGCCACGCTTCAGCGCGCGCCTGCGTGCGGTTGTACACGCGAACATCATGTCCGGCGGACGATAGATGCCCTGCCATCGGGAAGCCCATAACGCCCAAGCCGACGAACGCCAATTGCACCTGCCACTCTCCTTGTTGTCTCGCGAAAGCCGCACCTTACCACCGTTCGCGTGAGCGCTACGTTACGTTCAAGGCGCTAATGCGGCTAAACTCGTTCACCAGTACTGAGCGGCTACTATCGAAACTTGGGGAACTTCAGATGAGCACGCGAAACACCGGCGAAGCACGCTCCACACCGCCAATCCCCGCAGACGACGCGGCACCGGCATCGGAGGCGCCGTCGTTCGTTGCTCATTTGCTCGGTGGAAACCCGGCGGATGCCGGTACCGGATTAGGCGAGGCCGTGGTCGCTGCTTGGTCCGACGACACTGGCACCCTCGCCGACGGCCGCATAGCGGGGCTCGGGGCCTCTTGCCTGCTGCGCCCGGCGCCCGGCGACCGCGTTCTCGCTTGGGCGGGCGAAGACGGCCGCTGTTGGGTGCTGGCAGTACTGCAACGCCAGAGTCAGGATGCGCCCGCCGTGTTGGCGACGGGCGGTGCGATGACCATTGAAGCGCCCCGCTTGGCGATGGCCGCCAAGGCGGTGCATATCGTCGCCGAGGACTTTCTCACCAGCACCCGCAACCGCCATGCGGTGGCGAGAACGCACACCGAAACCTGCGACGTGCGCGTGAGCCAAGTCGGCACGGATATACGTCGGGCGACCACCGTCGACGACGACATAAAGGGCACGCTGTGGCAGCGCACCGGCACTTGGATATCGAATACCGCCCGGGACGCGCGTCTGAGGGCACGCACATTCCTGTTTGATTGACTCGGTTGCCTAGGCGAGGTCGCCGCAGACAGTTCAAGGCGGATAGCAGGTAACTCCGACTGGGTCGCGCAGGCTGCGAGCCCGGCGATGCTAACGTCACTTGGGGATCGGGCACAGCCGTGCCATGTGCGCTATCGCCACGAAAGCCGTTGCCTCCTGGCCGCCGTTCGCCTTAAGCCCAAGCCCCCCTACACGCAAGTCGAACTTTGCGGCTAACGCCGCCACGTCCAAGGGGGCTGCTAGCGCATCACGACTTTCGCCGTTTGGCTTGGCGCGGTCGTGAACCCGGGCGCGTTGGCGATATTCTGCAGCGTCGGATCAAGCATCCGCCAAGAGGGCATGCCGCCTACCATGTAGGCCATGGAGCCCATCACCGGGCGTCCCGGGCCGATGATGATCTGGCTCGCCACCCCGCCTAGCGGACCGCCTTCGTCGCCGTTGCTGATGGCGTACATGCTGGCCATGTTCAACTCCGGCATCGCGTTGATCATGATGGTGAAATAGCCAGGCACGGCCAAGGCATTGTTACCGATGTTGGGGAACGGCGCCGGAATGGCGAACGGCGGCGTCTTGCACACGTCCGGCATGGCCATGGACATGCCGGGTCCGAAGGTCATTGGCATCATGACGTTTTTCTCTCTCGTTGTACCTGCCTCGTTATACCTGCCACCCGATAGCCGCCGACCCGCCGGAGCACCCGTCTCTCGTCAGCCCTCGACTCGCCGTCAGCAGATCATCTCCGACATATTGCTTCGTATTTCGCAGCCCACCGTGCGGTTGCGCAACCGTGGCGGGCCGATCGGCGGTGCCGGCGGCCTCCTGACCAGCGCGGCGACGGCCATTACGATGCCAATCGGCAACATGGCGAGGCCGATGCCGATCTCAAGAAACGGCATTACCGTCAGAGTGAGCCTCGCAGCAGTCGCCATGGCGGTCGATGCCGGCATCATCGCGCCCGGGGAACCGATAGCAGGTTCTATGGTCACCGCGGTGCCACGAACGTAAATGCCGGCGGCCCAAGCCGCATTGTCCGAGGAACGGTAGTTCATTCCCGCCAAGTAGCTTCTCGACGCGGAGAAGCGAGCACAGCCGCCAAAGACGTCGCCGGAAAAGACCCCGGCAAGGGTCGATTGGGCACCAACATACGTTTTGGTGAAAACCCCGCCGCAGATGACGCCCTCCATGCCGACGAACCGATCGATACGACCCTCCCACCTGCGGTTGTAAGTGCCGGTCATCAGCGTACGCTTTTCGTGGAATGTCCACTCGGCATCCCCTTTCACCGTCAGCTTGTCGTGGCCGGTACCTTTTGACGAGCCGGCGACCGGGCCAACCGTCGTCACGACGTCGCGCTCGCCGATCATGGTGTAGTCGCCGCTGATGTCCGAGGTGCGGTCTCCCGTCACATAGCTTCGATAGAGGCGCGGCGCAATCGTGATGCGGTGCTTGTCGCGGCTGTGGATGCCACCTAGGCCCTTGATCTCAAGTTCGTAGTTCGGTTCCCAAGGGGTTCCCTCTTCCTCGAACTTGTGCTGGCGCCAGTCGGCAACTGCCAACAGAGCGTCCAGCGTGGTCCCTTCCGCGGGAACCCAGCCGTTCTCGGTGTCTTCGTATTCCGTGTCGGCCACGTTCAACTCTCCATCGTCATGCTGGCGCCGGGGGCACCCAAGTGAATAGCGGTGCCCTGCGCGTCGCAGAACACGCCGATATCCTCTCTACGCAAGGTGAAGTCGTCCATCAGGTTGTAAGCGAGCAGTATCCGCGCCCCGGCGGTGTGGCCGTAGAACATCATCGAGCGGATCATCACCGAGGCGATCTCCGCGCGCACCGTATCCACTTCGAGCCAACCGCCCCAACAAAGGAAGTCCGCCCACGCGCAGATGCGTAGGAATCCGCCAACGAAGGTGCCGGCATACGCGCCACCCATGATGACTTCGGCCTCGACCTGCATGTTCTGCTCTACGCCGCCATGCACCGTTTCTTCGACGGCGCCACCGGTAAGCGCAAAGGTCTCCGCCTCCTTGGTGTGCCTTACATAGTCGCCGTCCACCGTCACTTCGCGGTCGCCGAACATAAATCCCATCTGGCCACGGGCATGCAACCGTTTCTCTTCGAGTTCCACCTCCTCGTCTTCGGCGATTTGCCAAATAACGGTATTCGCCACGTCGATGCGCTGCTCGTTGACCGAGACAGCCGCCTCGCCACGAAACAGCTTTCGAAATACTGCTTGTTGATCGTCTTGATCGTCGGGTTGCTGGGCGCTGGCTGTCGCCACTTGTTCCTCCAGACCGACCGTATGCACGGTCTTTAGCAATAAACCTAACCGCTACGGTCCTTTGGAATCAACCGCGGAGGATTGGTTCAGAATAAAGAACGCTGACCGTCGTGTTGGCTAACCCCTCCGACCCACGCAGCTATGGGGTGGTTCTAGCCCGGATTGCTCACCGATTACTGCAACGGTCGCACTGTTGGCTATCAGGCAGGTATTTTCGGGTAAACGATCACACTGCGGCATGGGTATATGCGCGTTGCTCGCCGAGAGGGCTGTTCGAAGGTGCCGCAAAGCCCTGTTCCGGGTTGTACGGAGGTGATCGACGCCGTCGAGGCGAGCCGCGCCCTCGGCGTCTTGCCGATGGTTGCCGATTGGCGATGACGAGCGTGGCCGGGTTCGTCAGGATGGATGCCACTGGGGTTCGCGGCGCAGGTTGGCAAGGACGTCGGCGAGCGACTCGCCGTACGGGTAGGCCTGTGGAGCGCCGCGCCCGTCGGGTCCGTCTTGCCCACCGCCAGCGACGGCAGCAGTCGGTCCCAGTCCACCCGATCCGCCCCGCAATAGCGGCACTTGCCACGCTGCTCGTCGGTCATCTTCTTGAGTTACTTGAAACAATGCAGCTCGTTCTCGCAATCCGCCGACGTGCACTTCACGTCAAGCGGGGCCGGCTTCTTGAACTCCGTCATGCGCGGCCTCCTCAGTTCAGCGCCCGATCAAGCAGCGCGCGGTCAATCTCATCTTCGATCCCGAATGGGTGCCGTTCGACGAACACGTCCCGCGCGATCTTCCACGGGTCGGACCTGCGCTGCAGGTTTGCGGCGGCACCCCACCAGTTGATTCCCTGCCACGACAGAGCAAAGGCCAGGTAGTTGGCCAGCGCTGCCGTGCCCACGTCGCGCATCTCCGCGACCCGACGGACCGCGCGCTTCAATCGCTCGACGCGCCCGCGCGCCAACGACACGCACTGTTGCGCCAAGGCTTCCGCCCTACAATCCAGCATGACATCGCCCGCGTACTGGCTGGCGGCGACTTCCTCCTCCGACTCCCGCCGCTCGCTGGACGTCGCTTCCGCCTCGACGACCTCGAAGCTCTCCTCGCCGGGCCGCTGCCCTGCGTGGAACAACTCGTGGAGCAGATCGAACGTCCACCGCGCTTCGTGCTTCGAGGTCTGCTTCAGCACGATCGCGTTGCGCCCTTCGTAACGCCAGCATGCGCCGTGGAACGTCCCCTTGCCTTTGAGCGGCAGCACGACCACGCCGAGATCCCAAACCGAGTGCAGCACGGTCCGCAGATCGTCCTTCCCCTCCCCGCGGGCGAGTATTCGCCTGCGCATCTCGCCTGCCTCGGTCGGAATGGCCTCCGTCGGATAGTCGCCCATTCCCTGTATGGCAACGACAGCCAAGTGGTTCGCATAGGCAGCGAACAGGCCCGCGGTGCTCTCGCGCCGCCCCTTCGGCATCTTGAAGCGTGCGGTCGCCGTCGACGCCCATGGGGCAGACAACGCCTGTGCTCCTAGGATGTTGTCGCGCGTCCAGCCGAACACGTGCGCCATAGCGGCCGCCGCCCTCTCGGTGAGCTTCTCATCGTTCCGTTCGTCGGGAACCTCGCCCTCGGCAACGGCTGCGTCCGCCGTCGAAAGCAGCCGGCCGACCACGAACTCGCGGCTCAATCCCACCTGACCGACCTTGGCGAGCAGCCCTTCGAAGCTCGCCGGTACCATCGGCAGCAGGATTTCGTTCTCGATCCGAACTCCCAGCGCGTGCGCCACTTGGCACATCCTCCGGTAGCTCGCAGAGGCATAGCGCTCCGCCTCGTACCGCTGGATCTGCTGCTCCTTGAGCTCCAGACGTTGCGCAAGCGCGCGCTGGCTGAGGCCCGCCGCGATCCGCGCCTTGATGAGCCCGTCGGCGAGATCGTCGAACGACGTCACCGAGATCACCGAGAGATCGGCCGACTTCAGCCGCTCGTACTCCTCCAGTTCGTAACGCAGGTCCGCCAACTGGCTTTCCATCGCCTCCAACTCCGCCTGGGCCAGCCGCGGGTGGACGCCGTGCTGCTCCTGCTCCGCCACGTCGAAATTCTCGATCGCCCGAGCGAAGCCCGTCGCCTTGTTCCGCGTGACTCTGTACTGCTTCTCATTAGTAATCATGGCAAGCTCCCTAGATCGATCAGCACGACACCCTTCTCCACGCCGTTTCGATCAGTCTTGAAGAAGTCGCGGTAAGCCACTCCCGGCGCCGCCTGAAACGACGCCGGGAACAGGTCTCCCAAGTATTTCGCCTTCATCGCCGCACGGCGATTCTTGAAGTCGAGCAGGACCGGGTCGAGCAGAATTGGGTCGACGCCCGCCGGCTCCCAAGCCCCGTCATAGTCCCCGGGAAGCTCCTTTGCCGTAACGAAGCTACCATCCAAGAGCAGTTCCCCGCAGCCCGCCCCCGCCAGATTCAGACAAGCCGCCAGCAGCCCGTTCGTCAGGCGGCCGCGATGGCTGTTGCCAGCGAAGCAGCCGGCGACCTCGCACCAGTCGGCGTGATGCACGCCGGGTGGCAGGTAGCCGGTTGCCGGATCCAGGTACGGTATCATGGACCCAACAATATCGTTGTGTTTTAAGCCCATCAACCCCTGTTCGCGCTAGCACTGGAGACGTGTCTGTCACCCCGGTTCCCCCGCCCGGCGTGCCAGCGGCCCCTCCGTTCCGAACCCCTAGCTCGGATCGCGGTGTGCGCACCGTATCCGCGACGTGTGTCGGCTGTCCGAATGTCCCCGCTTGCGCCTAGATCATCAACCCTCAAAGGATGAAGTGCCGTGCCGCACCTCGCACGCATCGCTTCCGCCGTCGCCACCTTGCTCTTCACGTCGATCAACTCCAAGAGTTCCGCCGGTCACTACCCTTTCCCGCTGACCCTCCACCGTTCCCGACCGTTCCCGGTAGTGACAGGCCGCCCGCACAAGCTCGATTCCCGCAGATTTCGTTTATTGCGTTTGTCTGCGCGACAACCGCTATCATCTGACAACCCTTCCAGGACCGACGACATGGCCTCCACGTTCCGACCTCCTCCGCTGTCCAGCGACGACATCGAAGCTGCCCGCGCCTCCAGCGGGTGCCTCGCCACCTTGGTCCACGCCGGCGGCCATCCCTTGCGCCTCTGCATCGCCGGCACGCACGGCGAGGAAGCCGTCGAGTTGCCGGCCCCGGCCGCCGATCTGCTCGTCGAGATCCTCAAGAGCATGGCCGCCGGCAGCCCGGTGGCCGTGCTGCGCGAGGACGCCGAACTGACCACCCAACAGGCCGCCGACTTCCTCAACGTGTCGCGCCCGTTCCTCGTCGCCTTGCTCGAGGCCGGCGCGGTCCCTTTCCGCAAGGTCGGCACGCACCGGCGCGTCCGCTTCGACGATCTGCGCGCCTACAAGGAAACCGTCAACGCCTCCCGGCGCAAGGCACTCGACAAACTCGCCGCCGACGCCCAAGAACTGGACATGGGCTATTGACCCTCCGGACTCGCCGGGTCCAGCGCGTTGAACAGGTCCGAGAAGGCGTCGTGGCTCGGCGCTCCGTGCTCAAGTTTCATGAAACGGCGCAGGAGCGGTTCGGCGACATGCGGGTAGTCGCTCATGTCGACGCAAGTGCGGCCGTCGCTCAGCATCGACAGCAGCGCGATGGCCAGCATCTCGCCTAGGTCGTGGCGCGGCGTTGTCGCGCAGTTGGTGCAACCCGCGCAGCGCAAAGAACCGCCCGACATAACCTACTAATAGCCTTCAAGCAGGTCGACGATGGCGTTCTCAAGCGTTCGGGTGCGCCGGTCCGCCAGATCGCCTCTAGCCTTTCACGTCGTGATGATCAATTCGGCGGCGCATCCTCGACCATCCGTCTTGGACTCTGGATCGTCAAGCATATGTAGCCTCAAAGAATAAAGGGTTCCCGCGGGAACCCTTAGTAGGCCGTCCCATTCACAACATAGTCGGGACAGGGCGGGGAGTCTGACGCCGGCAGAGTCGATTGTCAAACAAGCGTACTGGCGCACCTAGGACCATCCGATGGTTGCATAGGGTCTTGCGGACCGGCAACGGCAGTGTTACAAGCCTCGCGAGGACTGGATGATCCATGCTCCGCCTTGCCCCAAGAGCGCCAACTGCAAGCGCTGTCGTGTTCGAGTCGCTCCCCTCGCCCTCGCCCAAGGCAAGCCAACCCAAACGAGGTAACGCCATGTCAGCAACGCCAAACAGGCGCACGCAAGTGCCCGCTCGGCAAGCCAAGGCGTGGCGGCGAAGCAAACTGAGTGTCGCCGTGTCGGCCGCCGTTGTCGGCGCGGCGACTGGCCTGCCGGCGGCGGAGATCGAAACCATCATCGTCACCGCCACCAAGCGCGCCGAAAGCGCGCAGGATGTCGCGTTGGCGGTACAGGCGGTCACCGGCGACACGCTGCGAGAACTCGGCGTAGAGACCTTTGACGAGTATGTGGAGTACTTGCCGAACGTGGTTAGCGCCGGCAACGGCCCGGGCACGAAGGAACTCTATATCCGCGGCAGCGCAACCGAGCAGGCGGG
This sequence comes from uncultured Pseudomonadales bacterium, assembly GCA_964348085.1. Classification (GTDB taxonomy): domain Bacteria; phylum Pseudomonadota; class Gammaproteobacteria; order Pseudomonadales; family Azotimanducaceae; genus VXYL01. The sequence continues at coordinate 53,558 of CAYGBI010000018.1, forward strand.
CGTTACGCTCACTTCCGCGCAAGGCTCCGCGCCCGGGGTGGCGCTGTACGTCGATGAGCAACCCGTGTCATTCGGCGGCCGCAATCTCGACGTCTACGCAGCGGACATGAATCGCATCGAGGTGCTGTCCGGTCCGCAAGGGACGCTGTTCGGTGCCAGCTCGCAGTCCGGCAACCTGCGCCTTATCACCAACAAACCCGAACAGGGTACGTTCGACGCCGGCTTCAACGCCAAGTACGGTGCCACCAGCGGCGGTGCGGACAGCGGCGCGGCGGATGCGTTCCTCAATGTGCCGCTTTCCGAGAAGCTCGCGGCACGCGTCGTCGTCTACAGCGACACCCAAGGCGGTTGGGTGGACAACGTTCCCGCCACGTTCACGCCGAGCGGCGAAGTGGTGGACCGCAACAACGTCGCCGGTTACGGCCCTCCCCTTACGGGTGCGGACTCGGTCGCTGCCGCACGCAACGACGACTTGGCGCAAGAGGACTGGAACGAGGCCAGCTATCGCGGCGCTCGCATCGGTTTGGGCTACGACATCAACGACGACTGGGACGTGTTGATTCAACACAGTGCGCAGACGCTGGAGGTGGAAGGCTCGTTCCTAGTGGATCCCAGTCTCCAACAGGAGCACGCAGCCGCCAAGTTCGTGCCCGAGTTCAACCGGGACGAGTTTGGCCTTACAACGTGGACCGTACAGGGCCGCATCCGCAATTTGGACTTGATCTATACCGGCGGCACGTTGCATCGCGACGTCGACGGCATCATCGACTACACCCACTACAACAACGGCGGCGGCTACATCACCTACTACCTCTGCAGCGGCAATGTCTACGACGCCACCGACGTGAACAACTGCTACGACCCCACCAAGCAGTACGTCGAGGAAACCGCCAACGGGCGCACCACCCACGAGTTCCGCATCGCCACGGACCCGTCGCGGCCTTTGCGACTGCTCGGTGGCGTGTACATCAACGACAGCGAAACCAATCACATCGGCGACTTCCAGTACTTCTCCGCCAACGACGCTTTCGGCGAGCACATCAGCAGCTACTACAACGACAACTCCGGCGACGGCTTTCTACTCGGCAACACCACCGTTCCCACCGCCGGCGTCAACGCTTCGGGGCCGCGCAGTCCGCTTACCGTGTTCTTCAACGATTTCACGCGCACCGAGGAAGAGGTGGCGGTATTCGGCGAGGTGGCGTACGACCTGAACCATCAGTGGGGCGTGGCGCTGAGCGCCCGGCGCTACGACTTGACGTCCGGCTTGCAGGGCGCCTCGAACTTCTCCTTTGGTTGCCGCTACGGCATCGCACCGCAGGGCCGGGGCGATTCGGAACGCACCCGTGACGGGCGCTGCAACAGCCATGCGTTCAGCAACGACGTCACCGCGCGACTGCGGACCTTGGGACGCTACAACCAAACCGGCGACGACAGCATCATCCTGAACGCGAGGAGCCCGAACGGTGTGCGCGACCTGTTCCGTGGCGGCGGCAGCAATCAAGCCACTTTGAACGCCATCAAGAGCGGCTACTTGGTGATCGAAGATCTCCAAGCCGACGGCCGGCTGAACGAAACCGACGTCATCATCAAGGCGTCGGTAAGTTGGCAACCGAATGATAGTGCGCTCTTCTTTTTCGCCTACTCGGAGGGCTATCGGCCCGCCACGCAGAATCGCAACGCCGGGCAGCTCGCCTCGAACCAGACCGGGGTGTATACCAACTATGCAGTCCCGGCAATGGCGGTGACCGACGAACTATCGAGCTACGAAGTGGGCATGAAAAGCGATTGGTACGGCGGTGCGCTGCGCCTGAACGCCAGTTGGTACATGACGATGATCGACGACCTGCAGGTTTCGCGGTTCGACCCCTCGAACGTCGCGTTCCTGTACTTCGTCGAGAACGTCGGCGACGCCGAAACCAGCGGCTTGGATGTGGACTTCCAGTGGCTGGCCACGGATTCGCTGATACTCGCCGGAGCATTCAGTATCCTAGATACCGAACTCACCCGCCTGAATCCACAGTTACAGGGCATCGCGGTGCCAGTGGGCGCAGAACTGCCGCTCGCGCCCCGGTTCTCCGGCAATCTGCGAGCGCAGTACGACTTCGTGCTAGACGCCTTGGAGGCGGACGCCTATCTGCGGGCGAGCGTCACTTACCGAGGCACCACCGTCTCCGGCGTCGTCGGCAGCGCCGATTTTATGGACGACACGCTGTTCCGCCAGTCCGGCTATGCCTCTGGCTTGGATATCCAAGACGAAGGTGGCACGTTCGGCACAGTGGCCATTCCGGACGCCAGCGGGGGCAGCCGCCTGCCCCGGAACTCGCGCTTCATCAACCCGACGGCGCTGACCGTACAGCTCGCTTTCGGCGTCGCCCGGAACGGTTGGACCGGCGAGTTGTTCGTCGACAACGCAACCAACGAGGACGCCCAGGTGTTGCAGCTCGCCGGCCATTACACGCCGGTGGTCAGCGAGCAGCGCCCGCGCTCCGTCGGCTTGCGTTTCTCCTACCGCTTCGAGTAAGTGGCGTACCGCAGGTTCCCTCCTTCGTGGTGACCGCGGCAGAGCGCATCCGCGAAGCGCAGCACCTCTTGGGCCGAGGCGAGCCGGCGCGGGCGGAGGCTCGCCTGGCCGCTTTACTCGACGAGGAACCGGACAACGTCGAAGCCTGCTACGCGCTGGCGGTGGCACAACGCCATCAGCACAAGTGGCGGTCGGCACTCGCTACCTTGGCGAGCGTGCTGAAGCAGCGGCCGAACTTCGGGCGGGGACATCAAGAGGTTGGTTACAACTACATCGCCATGCGACGATTTCCACGCGCCGGGGCCGCTTTCGAACGGGCGGTCGCCGCCGATCCGTCGCTTATCAATAGCTGGAAGTGCCTCGTCAAGCTTTACCAAGAAGTGCCGCCGGCGAACGCTACCCTGGAACTCGACGGCAAACTGAAGAAGACGCAAGCGCAGATCGGTTTCCTCGAAGCTCTGCCAGCAGCGCTGCTCGCGGTTATGAGCTATCTCGCCGAAGACCGCTTGGCGGACGCGGAACGTTTGTGCAACCACTTTCTGCGCGACAACAAGACGCATGTGGAGGGCATGCGGCTCTTGGCGGAGGTCGCCACCCGCAAGAAGGTGTACGACGAAGCCGAGTTTCTACTCGAAAGCTGCGTCGAGTTCGAGCCGCGGCACAAGAGCGCCCTGCTGCAATACGTCAACATTCTGCTGCGCGTACAGAAGTTCGCCCTCGCCTGCGAGCACGCCGAACGGCTGCTCGCCGAGCATCCCGACGATACCGACACCATCCGCTCGCTGTACGCCGCCGCGTGTAGCGGCGTCGGCAGGAACGAAGACGCCATAGCGAGCTACCGGCTGTTGATGGCGAAGCATCCGGACAGTCACCTTTTTCCCGTCTCGTTGGGGCACGTCTACAAGGCCGATGGCGATATCGACCAAGCGGTTGCGCTTTACCAGAGGGCTTATCGAATCAAAGAAGATCATGGCGACGCCTATTGGAGCTTGGCGAACACCAAGTCCTACGTCTTCAGCGAGGACGAAGTCGCCCGCATGCAGGCGCGGGAAGCGGACCCGGCCACTGCCGAGGCGGACCGCGTCCCGCTTTGCTTCGCCTTGGGCGCGGCATTCGAGACCAAGCGCCAATACGAGCGTTCGTTTCGCTATTTCGAGCGCGGCAACGCCTTGAAACGGGCCACCACCAGCCACAGTCCGGCACACTTGCAGACGCGCATCGACAGCCAAATCGCAGTGTGTACCGAGGCGCTGTTCGCCGAGCGGCGCGGCGTCGGGTGCGACGCGCCGGACCCCATCTTCATCGTCGGCCTGCCGCGCGCCGGATCCACCCTTGTCGAGCAGATCCTATCGTCCCACTCCCAAGTGGACGGCACTATGGAACTGCACAACGTGTTGAACCTAGCCAAGCGGTTACGCGGCCGGGATGCGATGGCAGGCCCGCCTCGTTATCCAAGAATCCTGGGCGACCTCGACGAAAGCTATTTTCGTCGCTTCGGTGAGCAGTACATCGACGACACGCGCGCCTATCGAGGCAGCGCGCCGTTGTTCATCGACAAGATGCCCAACAACTTCTTCCACATCGGGCTGATTCGCTTGATCTTGCCGAACGCGAAGGTAATCGACGCCCGGCGCCAGCCGATGGCCTGCTGCTTCAGTGGCTTCAAACAGCTCTTCGGCGAAGGCCAGGAGTTCTCCTACGGATTGCGCGAAATAGGCAACTACTACCGGCAGTACATGAAGCTGATGGATCACTGGGATCGCGTGCTGCCCGGCTTCGTGCTGCTTGTGCGATACGAAGACGTGGTGGACGACTTGGTGGCGCAGGTGCGCCGCCTACTCGACTTCTGCGGCCTACCCTTCGAGCAAGGGTGCGTGGACTATCACCGCACCGAGCGCAGCATCCGCACGCCGAGCGCCGAGCAAGTACGCCAGCCGATCTACCGTGGTGGACTCGAGCAGTGGCGGAACTACGAGCGCTGGCTGACATCGTTAAAGGAGGCGTTGGGGCCCCTGGTTTGGCAGTGACGGCTTGTCGACGGGTGCAGTTGACTGCGTTGCTGTATCCGCACAATGAGCCAGTACAGACGGTCGATAGGCTGTCCGTTCGTTTCCGCTAGCAGTCCGAGGGAGTGCTAGTGTCCCGCACTAGAAATGGGTTGAATTAATGGTTGGGCTCCTAGACCTCCGCCAGCCGCGCCCGGCGCGCGCTTAGTCTTCGCCCTCGGCGGTCCGACGGCAGGGCCGCGGATCGTCGTTGTGCGCCGCCAAGCGGCGCGCGATCCCGCGCCGCAGCGCGGGATCGGCACGGCCGGCCCGACCCGGGCGCGACCGTCTATGCGGTGGCGGCGTCGGGCGGG
>CAYGBI010000019.1:0-56602 GCA_964348085.1 uncultured Pseudomonadales bacterium
GACACCCACTCGCAAGATTGGGACACCCACTCGTACAGGACGGGGACACCAACTGGGCGCACGACTGGGACACCCACTTGAGCACACGACTGGTCGGCGCAAGTCTGAGACACCCACTAAGTGCGTCTGCCAAGTGGCGTAGACTGGGACACCCACTCGACGCGTCCAGCAAGCGCGTCCCTCGTTTATCGACGGAGGCCCTATGGAGATACACGGACACTGCGACCCGCGATTCGACGAGGTCCGCGACGCCTTCGTGCGCAACTTCACCGAGCACGGGGATGTGGGCGCGAGTTTCGCCGTTACCGTTGACGGCGAGTACGTCATCGACATCTGGGGCGGCCACTGCGACGCCAAGAAGACCCGGCCTTGGACCGAAGACACCATCGTCTGCGTCTACTCCACGACGAAGACGATGACCTTTCTATGCGCCTTGATGCTCGCGGACCGGGGCGAATTGGACCTGAACGCACCGGTCGTCAAGTACTGGCCAGAGTATGGCCAGCAAGGCAAGGCGGGCACGGAAGTTCGCCACTTCCTGAGTCATACCGCTGCCGTGCCGGGCTTCGAACCGGCGATCAAAGGCGGGGAGTTGTACGACTGGGAACGGTGCGTGGCGAACCTCGCCGCGCAAAAGCCTTGGTGGAAGATCGGCGAACAGAGCGGGTATCACGCGGTCACCCAGGGCTTTCTGATCGGTGAGATCGTGCGCCGAGTGACGGGGAAGAGCTTCGGCACGTTCTTCAAAGAGGAAGTCGCAGCGCCGCTCGGCGCCGACTTCCATATCGGTGTGGCCACCGAGGAGTTGCATCGGATTGGCGAGATGATTCCGGACGAATCGCCGTTACCCGAGGGGGACAATCCGTTCGCCAATATCGCCCCCGGTTCCGTTCCGGACCGTCTCAACAGAAGTTTGCAGATGGACGACGACGCCGTGCATACGACCGAGTGGCGGCAAGCGGAAATACCCGCCGCCAACGGGCATGGCAACGCGCGCTCCGTCGTCCGCGCACAGACTGCGCTGGCGAACGGCGGCCGCGCTTTCGGTGTCGAGCTGCTTTCCTCCGCCGGTTGCGAAAGACTGCTTGACGTGCAGATCGAGGGAGAGGACCTATTGTTCGGCTTCCCCCTCAAGTTCGGTATGGGTTACGCCTACCCCGCCGAACAGCTATCGCCGGTGAGCGACACCGCCATGTTTTGGGGCGGCGCCGGCGGCTCGAGCATCGTGGTGGACTTGGAGCGCCATGTCTGCCTGTCCTATGTCATGAACCGAATGAGCAACTCGATTTTCGCCGACAAACGGAGCAGCGACCTAGGCAAGGCCGTATACCGCTGCTTGGACGTATGACCCGTTGGGGCGAAGGCAATTGCGTCGCTTGCCACCAAGGGCTTGGCAGCCCTTGGTGAAGGTCACTTGGCATTCGAACGACCGCGCCTCCCGCCGGGCGTCGTCGCTCCTCGATCGAATACCGCCCGATACGCTCCCTCGTTGCGCCTTCCCGGGCGGGCGCCTGACCGTGCTCGGTGTCGCGAACTCCAGCAAGGACAGCTTGTCCTTGCTCACCGGCGCCTATGCCGTGATTACTGCCATCCGGTTGTGCAGTTCCACTAACCAAGGTGGGAATGCGCTCGTGTCTCCCTCTATTTGCGGCGGCTTCTCTGGCGGCGGCATGGATTCCATCTGCGCGAGATATTCCGGGGTATAGACGGCGCGTGCGCCCGGCAGGGCGGTTTCGTAGTCGGCGCGGATGGTGACATCCGCATCGTCCACTTCACCGGTGGCGACGCGCACGCTCTTGCCGTCGATGTAGAAGTGCCAAGCCGCCGTCCCCGACGCAGCGACGGTCGCCGGGGCGTCGGTGAACACCTCGCACACGCTGAGCTTGGTGTCGTTCTCGGCATGTGCGGCAACCAGCTCCTCCAACACCTCTCGCACACGGGCCACCCAAGCCTCGCCCGCGAAGTCGACCTTTTCCGCAGCTTGCTCCACAACTCGCCCGGCCATCAGATTCCTCCCTCGCTTGTTTAGTTTGCTGATCGAGTTTAGCCGCAATCGAACGCCGGCAAGCGGCGGGTTTCGATGGCCGCGTTGACAGGCTCAATCGAACTCCACATGATGCCGACCGTGCAGAGGCTTTGAGGAATCGAGAGTGTTGCGATTGGCGGCGTATGCCAATCTCAACAACGACGTGATCCTGCGCGGCCGCAGCAGCACCTTGGGAGATGTTCTATTGGTTTCCGCCGCGCCAGTTGGGTTTGGAATTCGGCTACCGGTTCTAGCCAAGGCAAGCACCGTGCGGCTTTGTGGCGGCAACGGTTGGCGAGGGCCACGATGATCCAAGAGCGCATAGAGCGAAAACTCGCCGCGAGGTTCGAACCCGAGCACTTGGCGATCACCAACGAGAGCGGCCGCCACAACGTGCCGGCCGGGTCGGAGACCCACTTCAAGGTGGTGATCGTGTCGCCGCAATTCGAGGGCGAGCGCTTGCTGGCCCGCCATCGGCGCATCAACGAAACGTTGGCGGAGGAGCTCGCCGGCGGCGTACACGCGCTTGCCATGCACACCTACACCCGGACGGAGTGGGCAAAGCGGTATGGCGACGCGCCGATGTCGCCGCCTTGTCTCGGCGGCGACGGCAGCTTGAGTTAGCCGATGTCCGCCGCAGCCGACGAAGCGGACTGCCGGCGGTGGGTCGCGTCCGGCTATCGCTTTTTGGCCGTCCCGGAACGCGAGGCGCTGCGCCGGAATATCGAGCAGGCCTGCGTCGAGCGCGGGTTGACGGGAACGGTGCTGATCGCTGCCGAAGGCGTGAACGCGGCGCTCTCGGGCTCGCGGGAAGCCTTGCGGAGCTTCTTCGACACATTCCTGCCGGCGAGCAAGCCGAACTTCTCGGCAGTGCCGGACATCTCCCCGTTCCGCTACCTGAAGGTGCGCATCAAGGACGAAGTCATCGCTTTCGGTCGGCCGCTCGGGCCCGCCGCTCGCGTCGGCCGCCATGTCGATCCGCAAGAGTGGAACGCTCTGCTCGACGACCCCGAGGTCTTGGTGCTCGACGCCCGCAACGCCTACGAATCCGACCTCGGCAGCTTCCGCAATGCCGAGCGTGCGGACATCGCCACCTTCCGCGACTTCCCGGAGTACGTCCGGCGCGCGCTCGATGCCCGCCAATGCCGCCGCATCGCGCTGTACTGCACCGGCGGCATCCGTTGCGAAAAGGCGTCCGCCCACTTGCTCGAGGAAGGCTTCGCGGACGTCTATCAGCTCGATGGCGGCATCTTGCGCTACCTCGCCGAAACTCCGCCCGAGGAGAACGCCTTCGAGGGCGACTGCTTCGTCTTCGATCAGCGCCTCGCCATCGCCGCCCCACGAAACGAGCAGGCCGAGCCGTTAACGCCACAAAAGCCGTCGCCTACGGCACCTCCTTTTGCCCCAGCCCAAGCCAGCCCAAGCCGCCCTAGCACCTCGCGGGACTCGCGGCTGACGCGGCCAAGTCCGACGGCCGGCTAGCGAATCCTCACTGACCCGTCAACGGCAACTCGGTGGTGTACTTCACCTGACGCAACGCGAACGTCGATGTCAGGTTGCCGACCTCCGGTAGATGCACCAAGGTCGCCTTCACGAGCCGCTCGTACGCGCCGACATCGGCCACCACCACGCGCAGCAGGAAGTCTGTTTCGCCGGAAACGGAGTAGCACTCGACGATCTCCGGCACGGCCTGCACCGCTTCCTCGAAACGGTTTAGCGCGTTCTCTTGGTGACGCTTCAAGGTGACGTTGACGAAGACGTTGACGGCGAGATCCAGTTGCTCGGCGTCCAGCAAGGTGACGCGGCGCAGGATCAACCCTCGCTGCTCGAGCCGCTTCACCCGCCGCCAACACGGCGTATGCGAAAGCCCGACGCGATCCCCGAGTTCCTGCATCGATAGATCGGCGCTGCGCTGCAGTTCTTCGAGGATGCGCCGATCAATTCGGTCGAGTGATTTCATCCTAATGCCCCGCAGATTTAGGGAAGAGACTACAATTCATTGTGCCGATAGCGCGAAAATGCAACTACAGTCCTAGCGTCGGCGGCATAGAGTTTGTAGTTGATGCAGCCCCGAGAGCGCCGGCCATGTTGGCAAAAGCCGCCTCCCTCGCCCCGCCGGGTATCGGCGATGCTCGCGACACGCTTGCGCAAGCGCGTTATCGGCGCGAGTCCGGCACGGCTTTCCTCACCGGTATTCAAGCGCTCGTGCGCCTGCCTTTGGACCAGCGTCGATTGGATGCCAAGCATGGGCTTGATACCGCCGGATTTATCTCCGGCTATCGCGGCTCGCCGCTCGGCGGACTGGACAAAGAACTGTGGCGCGCCGAAGACGACCTGAAGGCGCAGCGCATCGTCTTTGCGCCAGGGGTCAACGAGGACTTGGCCGCCACCGCGGTATGGGGCAGTCAGCAAGTCGGCTTGTTCTCCGGCGCCCGCTACGACGGCGTGTTCGGCATGTGGTACGGCAAGGCGCCCGGCTTGGACCGCTCGTCGGATGCCCTTCGCCACGCCAACGCCGCCGGCGTCAGCCCCAGAGGCGGCGTGTTGCTGGTGGTGGGCGACGACCACGCCTGCAAGTCGTCCACGCTGCCGAACGCCAGCGAGTTCGCGTTGCGGGATCTCGGCATTCCCGTGCTGGCGCCGGCGGATGTGCAAGACGTGCTCGATTTCGGCCTCGCCGGCTGGGCCATGTCCCGGTACGCCGGCTGCTGGGTGGCGCTGGTCGCGCTCGCAGATGTCATGGACAGCGCCCTGACCGTGGACGTCGGCCTCGACCGGCACGCATTCGTCGAACCGCCGCCGAAGGACGACGACCCGCACATCCGACTGATCGACTCGCCGCTTGAGCAAGAAGCCCGTCTGCAGCTAAAGGAGCGCCTAGCCGTCGCGTTCGCCGGTGCCAACGGCCTCGACCGGGTGGTCACCGATCCCCGTGCGGCGCAGCTCTTGCTGGTCACCGCCGGCAAGGCCTACGCCGATGTACGGGAAGCCTTTGCCAAACTCGGTCTGGGCAGTGACCGGGAGATAGCGAGCGCCGGCGTTCGGCTGCTGAAACTCGGCATGACCTGGCCGCTGAACGTGACGCTGCTGCGGCAATGCTGCGAGGGCGTGGGGCGCGTATTGGTAGTGGAAGAGAAGCGCGCCTTCATCGAGGAGCAGTTGAAGGCTTCACTCTTCGGCACCTCCGTGGAAGTTCTGGGCAAGGGAAACCGATTGCCGGCCACTGGCGAGCTGGATGTTCCCACCATCGCCGCCGCGCTGGCCACCGTTCTTGCCCGCGTGCCGAACGAGTCCTACCTCGCGGAAACGGCCGCCGTGCGACGAACGCTCGCCCCGTTGGAGGAGGCCAAGCTGGCGCGCAAGCCGCTCTACTGCGCCGGTTGTCCGCACAATACCTCCACCCGCGTGCCGAACGGCAGCCGCGCCGGCGCCGGCATCGGCTGCCACTACATGGCGCAGTGGATGGGCCGAGAGACGTACACGGTCACCCACATGGGCGCCGAGGGCGCCAACTGGATCGGTCAAGCCCCGTTCACGGACGAGGGGCATATCTTCGTCAACTTGGGCGACGGCACCTACTTTCACTCCGGCATCCTCGCCATCCGCGCCGCGGTCGCCGCCGGCGTCGACGTCACCTATAAGGTGCTCGCCAACGACGCTGTCGCCATGACCGGGGGGCAGCCGGTGGAAGGCTCGTTGACCGTGGGCGACATCGTGGCCCAAGTGCGCGCCGAAGGGGTCGCCGCCGTGCGCGTCGTGAGCGACGATCCCCGCCGGCATCGGCGCGCGGCGTTCACCGTGCGTCCGCGCGAGGAACTCGACGCGGTGCAACGGGAATTGCGCGCGACCAAGGGCTGCACGGTGCTGATCTACGACCAAACGTGCGCCGCCGAACTGCGCCGGCGTCGCAAACGCGGTTTGGTGGACGATCCAGATGTGCGCGTCGTCATCAACGATGCCGTCTGCGAGGGTTGCGGCGACTGCTCGCGGCAGTCGAACTGCGTCGCCGTGGCGCCGTTGGCCACGGAACTGGGCGTCAAGCGCACCATCGATCAGAGCGCGTGCAACAAAGACCTCTCCTGCTTGACGGGGCTGTGCCCGGCTTTGGTAACGCTCCAAGGCGCGGAGCCTTTGCGGGTGGAGAAGGGGTCGCTGGCGTTTGATCGGCTAAAGCGGGAATTGCCGTTAGCGACGCCCACGGCGGATGCCGCCAACATTCTCATCGCCGGCGTCGGGGGAACCGGCGTGGTCACCGTATCCCAGCTCCTCGGCACGGCCGCGCATCTCGATGGCAAGTACGCGTCGACCTTGGACATGACCGGTCTCGCGCAGAAGGGCGGTGCCGTCTTGGGCCATGTGCGCATCTCCGCCAAGGAGGCCCCGCATCCGCCGACGCGCATCCCGTTCGGCAGCGCCGACTTCCTGATCGCCGCCGATCTAGTGACCGCATCGAGCCGGGATGCGCTTGCGCTGTCCTCGCCCACGCGAACCCTCGCGCTGGTGAACAGCCATGTCGCGCCCAAGTCGGAGTTCGTGCTCTGCCAGCGAACGGATACCGACTCCGGCGGCTTGCGCGAACGGCTGGCGAGCCGAGTAAAGAAACTCGCTCAAGTGGACGCCAATGCGACGACCAAGGCGCTGTTCGGCAACAACGCCACCGCGAACGTGTTCCTTTTGGGGCACGCGTATCAGACGGGCGCGATTCCCGTCTCGCTCGCTTCGCTGGAGAGGGCGATCACTTTGAACGGCGTTGCCGTGGCGGAGAATCTCGCCGCCTTCCATGCCGGGCGAGCGGCGGCGCACGACGCGCGGCTGCTTCCCGAGGCCGTACGTTTACCGAAGTCCCAAGCTATGCAGCCGCCGAGCGGCGGTACGCTCGCCGAACGCATCGCTTGGCGACGCACCATGCTGGTGGACTACCAAGACGATGCGTTCGCTCGCCGCTACGAGTCCCTCGTCAACCGAGTTGGCGCGGCCGAACGCCGCGTCCAGCCGGGTAGCGAGGCGTTGACCGATGCCGTCGCCGAGAGTTACTTCAAACTGCTTGCGGCGAAGGACGAATACGAGGTGGCTCGCCTCTTTACCCAAGGCGCCGGCCCGGGAGGCCGCAGTTTCGCGGAGAAGCTCGCCGGGGAGTTCGCCCCCGGGGCCAAGCCCACCTTCCACTTCGCGCCGCCGTTATTCGCTCGTAAGGACGCGAACGGCAGGCCGAAGAAGATCGCCGTCGGCCCTTGGATCCTCCCGCTGCTGCGGGCGGTGGCGGCGATGAAGCGGCTGCGTGGCGGTTTCTTCGACCCGTTTCGCCACAGTCGGGATCGGCGGCTCGAACGACGCCTGCTAGCACGCTTCGAGGCGGACTTCGAAACCATCGCGGCGACGCTATGCCCGGGCAACTTCGGTGCCGCGCTGGCCTTGGCGCGCTTACCTGACACGATCAAGGGTTTCGGCCCGGTCAAAGAGGCCGCCGCCGGGCGTGCGCTCGCCGAGCGTGAAGACCTGATCAAAGCGCTGCTGGCGCGGAGCGGAACGCCAGCAGCGCGACCCCGTCCTATCACCGACCGCGTGGCCGCACTCGAAACGTCGTAGCGCGCCAACGGCGGCTATAATCGCCCGCGTCATAACACTCGTGAAGGACAACCCCGTTGGCCGCAAACGCCTTGAAACGCCATTCGATTCGCCGCGCTTCGCAGGTCGCCCGCAAGTTGGGTCTAGCCGCCGCCGTGGCGCTTGCCGCTGTGGCCCTGGGCCAAGCGGTACCCGCCGGCACCGACGCCGACATCAGGGAACGCACGCGTCCGTTCGGCAATGTTTGCATGCAAGGCGACGAGTGCGGCGTCGTCGAGACGCCCGCGCCGGCGCCAGCGGCCAGCGGTATGACGGGCGAGGACGTCTACTCCACGTTCTGCCACACCTGCCACGGCACCGGCCTCAACGACGCGCCGAAGATCGGCGATGCCGAGGCTTGGGCGCCGCGCGTATCGAAGGGCGCCGAAGAACTGCTGCGCACCACGAAGGAGGGTCTCAACCTCATGCCGGTGATGGGTTTGTGCATGGCGTGCAGCGACGAGGAGCTGCAGGACGCGATCGACTACATGCTCCTTCCCGCCGAGTAATTTCTACCCCGGCAAGGTTCCGCTCTTGCGGTCACCAAGGCGTGGCTCGATAACCGAGCGCCTCGGCCACGTGACTCGAGGCGATCACCTCGGCAGCCGCCAAGTCGGCGATGGTGCGCGCCACCTTGCGCAACCGATGCACGGCGCGCGCGGATAGGTTGAAGCGTTTCGCCGCCCGCCGCAGCAGTGCCGTGGCGGCGGGCGCCAAGGCGCAGTACTCGTCCACCTCGGCAGCGGCCAAGCTCGCGTTCGCCTTGCCGGCTCGGTGCATCTGTCGCCGCCAAGCATTGGCGATGGCGGTGCGCAACGCCGCATCGTCGTTCTCCGCCGGCTTCTCCGCCCACAGATCCTCATCCGGCACCGGGCCGACGACGATGCGGATGTCGATGCGGTCGAGCAGGGGGCCGGACACGCGACTGGCGTATTGGCGCACTTGGTGCGGTGCGCAGCGGCAACGCGCCTCGTTGCAGACGTAGCCGGCGGGACACGGGTTCATCGCGGCGACGAGTTGAAAACGGGCCGGAAAACGCACCGTTTGGTTCACCCGCGCCACGGCGATCTGGCGCTCCTCGAGCGGTTCCCGCAGTGCTTCCAACGCATCGCGGTGAAACTCGGGCAATTCGTCCAAGAACAGCACGCCGCCGTGCGCCAAGGTGACCTCCCCGGGGACAACCGGGTTGCCGCCGCCGACAATGGCGGCGGTGGAAGCGGTGTGATGCGGGTCGCAGAACGGGCGTGCGCCGAACGGTGGGGCGCGTCGCGACGACACGGAATGCACAGTGGCTACCTCGATTGCCTCGCTTGGGTCGAGCGGCGGCAACAGCCCAGCCAAACGACGCGCGAGCATGGTCTTGCCGGTGCCGGGCGGTCCGATCATCAGTAAATGGTGGCCGCCGGCGGCGGCGACCACGAGCGCGCGCTTCGCATGCGCTTGTCCACGCACATCGTTCAACGAAGGCGTAGGTTCGCGTGGCGCCGTCGTCGCCGTCAGTCGGGTCGGTTCGGGCAATTGCTCGGTCTCGAGCAAGCGCACCACATCGAGCAGCGTGGCGGCGGAATGCAACGCCAGACCGCGCAACGGCGCCAGTTCGGCAGTTTGGCAGGCGGGGGCCACCAAGCGCATGCCGTCCGGCGGGCCGCCGACGCCAAGTTTGGCGGCGGCGCAGAATGCCCCGCGCACGCCGCGCAGGTCGCCATAGAGGGACAGCTCGCCCAAGAACTCCAGCTTGTCGAGGTGACGGCTGGCTACTTGCTCCGTGGCGGTGAGAATCGCCACGGCGATGGCAAGGTCGTAGCGACCGCCGTGCTTGGCGAGGTCGGCCGGCGCTAGGTTCACCACCACGCGGCCCTGGGGATACTTCAAGCCCGCGTTCTTGATGGCGCTGCGCACCCGGTCCCGTGCTTCGCGCACCGCCTTCTGGGCCATGCCGACTAGCGTGAAGGACGGCGTGCCGGTTTGGAAATGCGCTTCCACGAGCACGCTTGGCGCATCGATGCCCACTTGGGCGCGAGTTCGGACCGGCGGCGACATGAGCGGGAGAGTAAAGGGGACGAAGCCGCGTCCGTTAGCGAAATCCGCCCCGTTGCGTGTAGGAAATCGCCGCCAAAACTCGTTCGACAAGCGGCCACCCACGCACCGATTTAGTGCTTATTGCCTTTCAGAACGCACCTAACCCGTGCTTTTGGTTGTCCTTATTCACTTAACCCATTGAATACAAAACACTTGGCACGCTGCCTGCTATATGAGCAACATATGTGCGCCTCGGCAAGCTCGTGTGCGGGCCTGCGCGGGGCATCTTTAACACAACCGAATAGGGGATACGAAATGAAGAGGATTCTGGCACTCGTCGCTGCGGCGGCCTCGGCAACAACGGTTGCCGCCGCCGAGATCGAGGGCAACGTGACGTTGGCCTCGGACTACTCGTTTCGCGGCTGGTCGCAAACCCAACGCGATCCGGCCATTCAGGGAGGATTCGACATCGGTCTCGAGTCCGGCTTGTACGTCGGCACTTGGGGTTCGAACGTCAACTTCGGCGCCTCCGACGACGGCAACGTGGCGTCCATGGAGTGGGACCTTTACGTCGGCTGGGCCGGCGAGGTCTCCGAAGGGGTCGAGCTCGATGTGGGGGTCATCCACTTCGAGTATCCGGGCGACCGGGACAATCTCAACTACCAAGAGTTCGCGGCGAGCGTAGCCTTGGCCGACTTCACCATCGGCGTCAACTACTCGCCCGAGTACCTCGCCGTGTCCGACGTGTCGTTCATCTACCCGTATGTCGACTACAGCTACGGTTTCAGCGAGGACGTAAGCCTCGACCTGCACGTAGGCATGAACTTGGCGGATTCGCCGGACGAGGACTTCTTCGGCGCGGACCAAGGCGACGAGTACATCGACTACTCGATCAGCGTCAGCTTCCCGTTGATGGGGGCGACACTCGGCATCGGCCTCTTTGGCACGGACAACGACGACTGCGGGCGCGACTGCGAGTTGCGGCCCATCCTGTCGTTGAGTCTGTAAACAAGGCACAATCCTCGCTGCCTGATCTTCCACGATCGGTACACGAGGGTTACTCAAGCGCTTGCGGCGGCCGCGAGGCCGCCAGAGCGCGAAGAACTAGGAGGGAACATGAAACTCATCACCGCAATCATCAAGCCGTTCAAGCTGGACGACGTTCGGGAAGCCCTTTCCGAGATCGGCGTGCAAGGCATGACGGTAATCGAGGTGAAGGGCTTTGGGCGTCAGAAAGGCCACACCGAGCTGTATCGCGGCGCGGAATACGTGGTCGACTTTCTGCCGAAGGTCAAGGTGGAGGTCGCCATCGACGACGGGCTGCTCGACCAGTGCCTCGAGGCGATCAGCAAGGCCGCCAACACGGGCAAGGTGGGGGACGGGAAGATCTTCGTCTTCTCGCTCGAAGAAGCCGTTCGCATCAGAACGGGCGAAACCGGCACGGACGCCGTGTAGTCGGCGCACCGGCCCTTTAGGAGAAGAATCGTGGAAGATCTCATTCAAACCAACTACGCCTTGGACACCTTCTACTTCCTGTTGATGGGGGTATTGGTGATGTTCATGGCGTGCGGCTTTTCAATGCTTGAAGCGGGGATGGTGCGGGCGAAAAACACGTCCGAAATCCTCACCAAGAACGTCGCGTTGTATTCGATCGCCTGCATCATGTATCTGCTGATCGGCTACAACATCATGTACATCGACACCGGCAGCATCGTCCCAAGCTTCGGCTGGCTGATCGGCGAGGAAAACACCGCCGAGCAGATCGTCAACGGCACGGCCGGCGGCGTCGCCGACGACCACTCGGAACGCTCGGACTACTTCTTTCAGGTGGTGTTCGTCGCGACCGCCATGTCGATCGTCTCCGGGGCGGTGGCGGAGCGCATGAAGCTGTGGGCGTTCTTGGTGTTCGCGGTGGTGATGACGGGCGTCATCTATCCGGTGCAAGGCATGTGGAAGTGGGGCGGCGGCTGGCTTGACGACCTCGGCTACTTCGACTTCGCCGGCTCTGGCATCGTCCATCTGTGCGGCGCGGCGGCCGCGCTTGCCGGCGTGCTCTTGCTCGGACCGCGCAAGGGCAAATACGGACCGGACGGCCAAGTACACGCCATCCCAGGTTGCAACATGCCACTTGCGACGCTCGGCATGTTCGTGCTGTGGTTCGGCTGGTTCGGCTTCAATGGCGGCTCCGAGCTCAAGATATCCAACGTCGACGAGGCGAATGCGGTGGCGCAGGTGTTCGTCAACACCAACATCGCCGCCTGCGGCGGTCTGGTGGCCGCTCTCATCTTGGCGCGGATTTGGTTCGGCAAGGCCGACCTCACGATGGCGTTGAACGGCGCCTTGGCGGGCCTCGTCGCCATCACCGCGGACCCGCTCTCCGGCTCGGCGTTCTGGTCGATGATAATCGGCGCCGTCGGCGGCCTGCTCGTAGTGGGCTCCATTGTGCTGCTCGACAAGCTCAAGATCGACGATCCGGTGGGCGCGATCAGCGTCCACGGCACATGCGGCATTTGGGGCGTCATCGCGGTGGTGTTCAACAACAGCGAAGCCACCATCCTCGGACAGCTCGCGGGCATCTTCGGCATCTTCCTTTGGGTGTTCGTCGCCGCCGGGGGGGTCTGGTTCATTCTCAAGTTGACCATGGGCATTCGCGTCTCGGAAGAGGACGAAATGACGGGCGTGGATATTTCGGAGACCGGCATCGAGGCCTACCCCGATTTCCAGCACGCCGCCTGAGCCTGCTCGGGTGCTTGTCGCGCGCAGGGAAGCGCGCAGGGGCAGGGAAAGGGGTGTCCATTGGGCACCCTTTTTCTTTGCCGCGAACACTCGCTTTTTGGCACTATCGGCATCAATGAAACCTTGCTCGGGTAACGTCCGATGAGCGAAACAGCCACCGCATCTCCGCCGCCGCGAATCTTCAAGACCCGTCAGCCCTTCGACCTCGCTGACGATCTCGCTCGGCGTGTCCAAGAACACGGGGTCGCCGACACCGTCAACGAGTTGAAGGAGAATGGCTACGGCTATGTCCGCAACGCCGGCACGCCGGAGTTCAACGCGCGTTTGCGCGAGACGATTCTGCGCTTCTCGCTGCCGGACTTCCCGACCAGCGGGAGCGACGGCGGCGGCGGAGCCAGCATGCTGCTGCACAAGGATCCGATCTTCGAGGAGGTAATACTCAATCCCAAACTGCTGACGGTCGCGGAAGTCATGTGCGGCAAGGGAGCGATGATCTCGCAGATCGCGTCCAGCGTTCGCCCCAAGGGTGCGCCGGCCATCGGCCTGCATGCGGATCAGAACTGGACGCCGGCGCCTTTTCCGGTACACAACCAGCTCGTTACGTTCTGCTGGGCGTGCGATCCCTTCGACGAGGCGAACGGTTCCACCAAGGTGGTGCCCAAATCACACCTCAAGCGCCGTCATCCGGACGAGCGCGAATGCCGCGAGGAACCCGGTGCCATCGCCACCGAGTGCGACCCCGGCACCTGCGTCGTATGGGATGGGGCGACGTGGCACTCGAACTACCCGCGCGCCACGGAGGGGCAGCGCGTGGTGCTGCACGTCACCTACGGCCGCCTCGCGTTGCGCCCGGTCGAGTGCTACGACTTTTTGGATGAAGAGTGGCTCGCCGACAAACCTTACGAACTACGGGTATTGCTCGGTCGCGAGGACTTCCTCAATACCCGCGAGGGCGCCTTCTTTCATGGCAGCAAGATTCAACAAACCATGAACTGGGCGAAGCATTAGCCGCGACGCCGTAACGGGAGCCGTGGGTAGCACGAATGGGGTTCTACGAAAGGCGCCTATTTCCGAAACTGCTCAATAAGGCGATGCGGGCGCCCGCCCTGACCGCGCTGCGCGAACGACTGGTGCCGATGGCCGAGGGAAACGTGTTGGAAGTCGGCATAGGGTCCGGACTGAACCTGCCCTATTACGACCCGTCCGTCCGGTTGACTGGGCTCGACCCGTCCCTAGAACTGCAAGCCTACGCGCGGGAAGTCGCGGACCGCGTTCAACTCGATGTCGAGTTCCTTGGCGTCAGCGGCGAGGCGGTTCCGGTCGCCGACAACACTTTCGACTCCGTAGTGATGACGTGGACCCTTTGTACGATCCCGGATCCCGACATGGCCCTCGCGGAGATCCGGCGTGTTCTCAAGCCGGGCGGAAAGGTAATCTTCGCTGAGCATGGTGAAGCCCCGGACGACCGCGTGCGCGCTTGGCAGAGAAGGCTCAATCCGCTTTGGCGGAAAATCGGCGCGGGATGCAACCTAAACCGGCGCATCGAATCTCTCTATCGGACCTCGGGCTTCACCTTCCAAGACATCGAGCGCCGCTACTTGCCGGGGCCGAAGATCGCCACCTACAACTGCTACGGGATCGCCGGCCTCCGCTAAGTCAGATTTCGACAGTCGACCTCGGTGAGGCTGCGCAAGGCATTGAAGTATATGCACGACCTGTCTTTTGAAATCAAAAACCTCGGTGTCATCAGAGAAGGGCGATTTACGCAGAAGCCGCTGACCATATTCTGCGGGCCGAACAACAGCGGCAAGACGTCGGCCATGTACTCCCTATATCAGTGCCACTGCATGGCGGCTGATTTTGCGGAATCCGTAGAGCCAGAAAACCGTGAGCTGTATGTCCTCAACAGACACATCAAGCGGGTCCTGCACAATGTGTTCAATGCCCACCCTGAGTTTCTCGACGATGCCACATTCCGGCTGGTCGAAATCCCCAAGCAGAGGTTTGAGAATCTCTTGCGAGACAAGAAAAAGGTCTTCCTCGTACCCGCGGAGCGTAACGGACTACACCTCGTATACCGGGAACTAAGGACTGTACGTGGTGCTTTGTTGCATCCAGCACCCAAGGAACATGTCGTCGACCTTAGCGAGCTGTCCCGGGACGTCACCCGCTCGCGCCTTGCGCTGCCCGTTGCCAAATACATCGACTGGCTGAATCGGCTCGAAGAACGACCACGGCGCACGCCGAGCGAGTTCCATTCGTTTGCGGAACAAATCAAGCGCAACTTTTTGGACGGCGTATATCGGGTCGAAAGGAGCACAGGGAACGTCACGTTCAAGCCCTATCGGAAGAGGGGTACCCGCAAGGGGATCAAAGCTATGGGCTTGCATATGACTTCCAGCACGGTCAGATGCCTGTTCGGTCTCTGGTTTTACCTTGAGAATCAAGCCAGAAGCGGCGACCTTTTGATGATTGACGAGCCGGAGTTGAACATTCATCCCGAAAATCAACTGAGGATGGCGCGCTTCTTGGCTCGATTGGTCAACGCAGGCCTGAATGTCGTAATCAGCACGCATAGCGACTACATGATTCGCGAGTTCAATACGTTACTGATGTTGAACGAGGACAAAAGCGGGGCGCTGAAGCGCGAGTACGGCTACGACAACGAAGAGGTACTGCGACCCGAACACCTTGGCGCATATCTCTTCGACAAGCAGACGATCAGGCCGTTTCGGCTAACGTCGGACGACGGCATCTACGCGACTACATTCGCCGACGCGACAAGAACTCTCAACAGCGCCAACGACAGTATCCACTTCGCTCTGCAAAAGCAGCGCATGGCCCGCCACTAGCGTTTTCAGCGCTGATTCTCGGATGTTGGTGGATTCCATGCGGTGCTGTGGATGACCGTTCGAGAGCCGGGGAACGCTGGTGGGCAAGAAGCAGACAGGCGGCGGTTATCGGCTTTGAAGATTCGCCTCGAGAGCGGCCAGGAATCCTTCGGGATAGCGCAAGCGGCCTTCGTGCGCCCGGCGTACGAAACCGGCCAATGCCCGCGTCGAGAGGTCGGGCCAACGATGTGTGGCGAAAGCGGAAAGGCGTCCGCGAAGCTTGCGCACGGGAAACTCCGAAACGTCCGCGATCATCCGCCCCTTGCCCATGTTCCAAGCGGCTTTCGGCCAGCGTTGGCCTGCGGCGAACGGGCGGTCGCTGCAGGCGTCGTAAGCCCCTGGTGCTCGCAGTCGTTTACCGATCCACTCGGCGACCGGTACCGATACTGCATTGCCCACCAGCCGCCAGCGAACTCGGCTCCGCCCCTCTTTCGACAGCACGGACGTCCACCCGGGCGGAAAGCCTTGGAATTGCTCGACGGCCTCGATCGTGGGCGTCGCGACGCGGCCGCTGGGCAGGAGTACGGCCGGCGGCGAAGGTATGCCGAGGCTGGATCCGGCCTTAAGCGGTGGAACGGCGTCCGCGGTCAGTCCGTGTCCAGAACGGCCTTCCGTCCAGTAGAAGCCGATCGGTCGCGCCAAGTCCGGCTGCGGCCAGACGAGGTCGGGGACGTCGTCCGCGAGCAATACGTCGCGTGGGTCGCCGTCAATGGCTGCGACGACAAAGACACGCCGGCGCCGTTGCGGCAGCCCGAAAGCGCGGCTGTCGACTACGCGCGACGCCCAACGGTAGCCAAGGCGTTCGAAGTGCGACACTACATGGTTCATTGCCGCACCACGCGCAAGATGCAGCATGAAGTAAACGTTCTCGATCACCACCCACGGCGCGCGCCTTCTCTTGAGCAAACGGAAGAGCGCTTCGACGACGTAGGTTTTTTCTCCGTTGATGCCTTTCTTGTCGCCGACCATCGACAGATTCTGGCAGGGGAATCCAGCGGTGACGACTTCCGCTTCCTCGGGCAGCGCGTCAAGCTTGAGCACGTCGGTATCCAATGCGACATGCCCAAACCGGTGTCGTATGACGCACTGCGCGTCGCCGTCGATCTCGCTCATCAGCACAGCCCGATGCCCTGACCGTTCGAAACCCGCCTCGAAGCCACCGATGCCTGCATACAAGCCCGCAACCCGCATCAGCAGGTCCGCCAATCTCGCTGAAGGGGCCTCAAGTCAGTCCTCTCGTCTTCGCTTGTCGGCGACTGCCACAGATGCCGATGTCCTTCACAACCTATGCGGCGTCTACACCAAGCCGGTGATCGTAAAGCGCTTGCTGGACCTAGTTGGGTGGACGCCTGACGCGGACCTTGCCAACGCCAGCCTCCTCGAACCCGGAGCGGGTGACGGCGCCTTTCTCGTCGAAGCCGTGGAGCGCTTGGCCGACTCGTTCGTTCGACGCAAGCTGCGACTCGACATCAAGTCTCTTCGGGAACGAATACTAGCCTACGAACTGGTGCCGCGAGAGGCAATCAAAGCTCGCGACGCCATCGTCGCCAAGTTGAAGATGCTGGGCGTCCACCACGCCACCGCGCATGCCTGCGCACAGGCATGGGTCAGGACCGAGGACTTCCTGCTCGCCGACCTGCCGCACGCGAATTTCACGCATATAGTTGGCAATCCGCCTTACGCGCGTTGGTCCAAGCTGCCGCCGGCACTGTCGGCCGCCTATGCGCACGCTCTGCCGAAAACCGTCGCCCGGGGCGACCTTTATCTGCCTTTCCTCCACCGTTCCTTCGAGCACTTGGCAAGCGAAGGCCGCTGTGCGTTCATCTGTTCCGACCGTTGGCGCTATGCGGTCTACGCGCGTGACTTTCGGCGGCAGTGGTGCGCGACCATGCACATCGACACCGAAGCCGCGGGCAACCCCGTCGACGCGTTCAGCCGCGATGTCTACGTATATCCGGAAATCCTAACGGCGCGCCGGCGCACAGCGCCGATACCCGCGAGCAAGCGCCGCTCGCACGGCAAAACGCTTGCGGACTTGGGATGCACGGTTCGCGTTGGTCCCGCGCTGGGGGTAACGCCGGCATTCGTCGTCGAGCCGGACGAGGACGACGTGGAACCCGACCTGCTGCATCCGTGGATCGACAGTCGGGATGTGCTGTCGGGGCGCGTCGCATGGTCGGGACGTCGAGTAATCTCACCGTTCGACGCACACGGCGACCCGGTCGACCTAGCGGTCTACCCCCGCCTCGCTTCCCGCCTTCATCGCTTCGCGCCGTGCCTTAAGGCCCGATACATCGTACGCAACGGCGCGATCTGGTACCGCACCATCGACAAGATCGTCCCCGCCAACTGGTCCGCGCCGAAGTTGCTGATCCCGGAAATCGCCAAGTCGCCGAGGGTCGCGCTCGACCGCACCGGCGCAATCCCTTCGCACGGCGTGTATTGCATATTCTCGCCAAGCGGGGACATCGAAGAGATATACGACCGTCTTCGCGACGGGCGGCTGGCCAAGGCGCTTGCGCCCATCGCGCCGAGAGTGAAGGGGCGTTATATGCGGTGCTATCGGCGGTTCTTGGAGCTGATGGAGATTTAACGTTCGAAATTACGCCTTGAGCATCTCCTTCACCCGCTCGAAATAGTGCCTCTTCTTGCCGGGTGCGCCTTTGAACGCCGTCTCGATCCACTTCATTTCCTCGGGAAATCCGTGCATCGCGACGAGCAGCGCGAGAAACCTTGTACCCGTATTCGCGCTTGGAATGGGGAATGCTGGATAGCTTGTCGGGAGCGCTGACAGCGAGTTCCGTAGCTCTACTCGCCGTCCACCGAGGGACTCACTGAGTTGCACATGGTCGTAGCCGTGGCTGGAACTGTCCTGCGTCCCCGGCTCGAGTCGAAATGCAATTGGTTGCTGCCGCAACACGACCAGATCGAACGACCAAGCGTTAAGGTCCGCGTCCTTTTCTCGCCATGGTGCGAAGAACGCTGCGCGTACCTTCGGTACGTTCGGTATTGGGATCAGCGTATATTGCGTCCCATCATCCGAACCTGTGTTGAAGGGTCTTGATAGCGCCTGCGCCGCTTGTGCTTCGTTTCCGACAATGCGAACACCCATGCGCTTCGCTTGGGACTTGACTCCGCGGGGCTGCGTCTTCCAGTCATCGCACCCTACTCGGGCGTAGGCGAGCGCCAAGTCGTAGAACTCATTCCATTCCATCTCCCGCTGGTTGCCTCATAGGATTCGGCAACGTGGGGAATATTCGTAACCGTCGACTTGGCGAATGAACCTTCTGGGCCATGACCCGGCAACTTCGGACTCAAACTCGATCACTGTTGTCGCCACTGTCTCCACGTCGGTTTCGGGAGCAAGGTCGAACTGTGAGACGTCCTCGCAAAACGCCACGTCGAGCCACTGCGCATTCGCCTCGAAGAACAGCCTCGTCATGCCTTCGTTCGCATGGAGACTGGGCCACCAGAAGCACGTTCCCGGAGCCCAGATTTCCTGCTCGAACTGTGTCCGTCTCACATGCTTATCGAACAGCGGCCCGTCAAGTCCAAACGGCGGGTTCGTGGCGGCGACAACACTATTCCACTCGTCGAGTTGGCCCGCCCTCTTCCCTAGGAGAAAGGGCATCTCGGCCAGAAGGTGAGGCAGGTCGATCAGAACGTCCTGCGGTCCCAATACCTCCCGTCGTATCCATCGGTCAACTTCATACGCGGTTATTCGACGAATAGCGTCCTTTGCCAAGTCGCTGGCAGCCTGAATCTCCTTCAACCTGCACTTTTCGGCGGGCGCCATCGCACGGCTAGCGTCAAAGAAAGCTCGGAACGTAACCTCCTGTATTGACCCAACGCCGCATGACAGGCTGGCCTTGGCGCGCCTAGATAGATATGGCTCTGCTTCCGCCGGGAAGCCTAGCGCCTGCCATACTGGCCTATCGAAATGTTCTAAGAGAAAGTCAAACTGCTTCCGGCGGCGATCTGCCGCATCCGCAAGCTGCGGCCAGTACCAAGGTGCGAAACCGTCCCCGGCATTCGATCCCCACAGTCGCGCATTGGCAAGGTGTTTGGTGTTTAGCGCGAGGTCGGCCAGCGACTGATAGTCGCCAAACAGGTAGCGTAGGTCGAAGTCCACATGAGGGTTCTTGTTGAGTGAGACGATGTAGGGGATGTCAGTAAAGGCGCGCAGATAGCCGATGATCGTTTCTGCCGTCAGCCTGGCACCGGCCAAGTTCAAGTCGGTTAGATTGTTGTCGACGATGGCGAGATCGAAGCCATTGAATGACGTTTCGGCGGGTTTGTCGCGCCCTTCGAGTACTTCTGCGACCCGCTGAAAGAGACTCAGCAATGCCTGCTTGAGCCGGTCGCCGGCGAATGTGTGGACGTCCGCCCGCTTATCAAGTTTCGTCTTCGTGACGTCACACTCATCGGCGTGGTCGTCACATATCAGTATTTTCATAGTGCAGCTATGGCCTCCATGAAATCTCAATCGTTGTGGAGAACCGGGCAGGGGCGCGAACGAACTTTGCGTCAGCTCCTCGGCTGTGCGCGATCATGCGCACGATCGCCAACCCGAGCCCTTGTCCGCCGATAGCGATGGAGCGGTTCGCCTCGGTAATCTGAAAGCGCCGTTCGAACGGCTCGAACAAGCGGCTGGCCTCATCAAGCGGCATCGTCAGACCGAGACCGGTATCGCTCACTCGCAGGTACTGTCGACGTGACCCCGCTCCCGACCCCTCAAAACGCACCACGCGCTGTTCCGACTCGAGCATGGCATTCCACGCGTTGAAGAGTATGTTCTGGAGGATTGCGCACCACTCTGCGAACGCGCCAACGGGAAAGCGCAGTTGTCGAGAAAACGCCGGTATCTCGAACGCGACCCCCGTTAGCCTCGGGCGCAGCGTCTGAACGACGTGGCTTACCACGGCGTGGACGGGCAGGCGTCTCGTGGCGCTGCGCTCTTCGGGGTCGATGAGTGGCGAAAACAGCCGCCGATAGACGTCGAGCCGGGCCCGGTAGTCATCGAGTGTCCTAATGGACTGCTTAATCTCAGAGGAAAAAAGGTCGGTAACCGCCAGCCGTCGGAGCATATTCGCCAAGTTCCGTAGCAGCGCGGCGTCGTTGGCGAACTCATGATTCATCGCCAATGCGGCCATGCCGGCCGTGGCCAACGGCGCGAGGAGCACGGCCCGGCTATCCACCGCCTCGGATTCGACCCGAACCGCCTTCCGTACCTTCCCTAATTCGCGCTTGACCTCTCGATAGACCGGCTTGGGCACTTCGGCCTTGTAGCGTTCAACGGTGGCAAGGGCTCCGCTCACTGCCTTTTCCGGTCGTTCCTTCGACCGCTGTTTCTGTAATGCGTCATCGGCGGCGGCACGGTATCGGTTGGCGTAGAAGTCCAGCCCGAATCGCACCAGGTCTCGGAGTTGCTCGAAGGACTTGTTGGGCGCCAGCCGATCCCGGCCGGGCTGTATCCGCAGCCAATCTCCGTGTCCCGACGTGCGAGGAGCGAACTGCTGTTCGTGGTTCGTGTCGACGTCCACGGCACCGAAGATCCGGCCCGGGTTGGGTAGGTCGAGCAGATAACGCCCGGCGATTCGCAGCCGTTCCGGCAGCAGTTCGGATGCGACCAGCCGACGCCCTTGGTCCACGCCTACCTCAAGCCAGTCGTGGCCGCTGAGATCCTGCGAACCATAGTACGGCAGGCGAAATCCCGCGTCGTAGACGGACACGCCACCGTAGGTCCGCAAGTATTCGCGCATTTCGCCGACGGACAGGCCGCCGGGCTGGCGACCCTCCGGCTTGAACACGAGGATCTCGTAACGCGCCGTGTTCAGCTCGGGTTTCGTCGCGCGGCGCGTTCGGTCCGTTCCGTCGCTGGTCGCCTCGGCCTTGGCCCGTCGCGCCGCCGTTCGGACGATGGGAAAGGTCAAGGTCTCTTGGTACACCCCGCCCTCCGGCGCGCCCGCGGGATAGTCCGGCGCGAACTCCACAGAAATCGTGGCCCTGCTGCCCTTTCCGCGCCGCCCGTCCTCCAAGCTGCCGATGATCCGAGCTTTCCAGTTATTGAAGAGCGCGTCGCGTAGCTTGTCGAAATGCGTCTTGGCACCCTCGATGTGGGGCGCGTTGAAGTCCACGTCGAAGTCCAGCGCGGTCTTGCCCTTCCCTGCGCCGGCACGGAACGGCGATCGCAGCAGCCAGATGTCCTTCCCCAGATTCTGGATTGCGACGGCGTCCCAACGGGTGCGCAGACCCGTGAGCGTTATGCGCGTGCCGGTGGACGACCCGTCGGCAAAGGCCCCCCGCCTCGGGACTCTCTCCCACGCCACGTCCACCTTTTGCAGATCCTCTCCATCTTGGATGGTCCGCCAATCCACATAGGCATAGAGCGTGCTTTCGGGGTCTTCCTCGGCGGTGCTCTCCAACTCCATCTCCTCCGCCAAGAACTGCACCGAGAGTCGGCCAAGCCCCTTCGAACCGGTCATCGGTCGGCGGAGATTACGCGAGTGCCTCGCTTCGGCCTTGTGCGTCGTTCCAATGCGCATCCAGTAGTTGTGGAACTCCGCTTGCGATATGCCGTGTCCGTCGTCCGCGACGACGATGCGGTCGTTCTCTATATCCACCCGACAGGTATGTGCATCGGCGTCGAAGGCGTTCTTCACCAATTCCCCCAACGCGATGTGGGCCCGACCGATCAGCCGCTCGCCGAGTTCTCGCAGCAGCGCCGCATCCACGGTGAACTGGATGTGCGAACGGCTGTCGCTATGGCGTGTCACTGGCTTAGCATCTTGCGCCCGCCTCGTGGCAGGTCGATGGCCGGAAGCGTACCGAGTTCGACATCAACGTGCATGAGCAAGCAATGGCCATGCCACCCAACACGCCGAGGGTCGTGGTACTGTCACGGCCACCAGCGGTTGCCGGAGACCCGAGCGTCCCGTGCCGTTGGGGCACGAGGTACGTTCGCACGATCCGAGACTCCGTGAAGAGGTACTTCCGATGGCCGAGACCACCCGTCGAGCTTGGGCCGCGTTGCTCCTCGCCGTGACGTGCTGGGTTCACGCGGACGAGGCGGAGATGCAGGACGACGCAAAGCGGATCATCTTAGATACCGACATGACGTTCGATGTGGACGATGTCGGTGCCTTGGCGACGCTCCATGTTTTGGCCGACAGGGGGCGCGCGACCATCCTCGCCGTCAATTTCAACGAGGTCCACGGCAGCGGCGCCTCGGCCATCGCAGCGATCAACACTTGGTACGGCCGTGGCGACATCCCGGTCGGCGTCTACCGAGGGCGTTTCGCAGACCCGGATGATTCACGCTACTTGGATCGCGTCGCGACCTTCCCCCATCGGCTCAGGTCCGAAAACACGGCAGACGCACTTGATGTCTACCGAAGCGTCCTGCTCGAACAGCCGGACCAATCCGTCACCATCGTGAGCGTCGGCTTTCTCAACAACCTCGCCGACTTGCTGCGCGCCGAGGCCGATCTCGTAGCTCGCAAGGTCGAGAAGCTGGTGGTGATGGGCGGTCGCCACAACGACGGTTTCAACCTAGTTCGCCACGGCCTCGTGGAGACGACCCAAGAGGTGATCGAGGACTGGCCGACGCCGCTCGCCATCTCCGATTTCGGGGGCAACGTGTACACCGGCACGACACTTGCGGAGACGCCAGTCGGCAACCCCGTCCGCGAGGCTTATCTGCGTTGGTTCGACGGCGCGTTCGCGGGCCGATCAAGCTGGGATCAAGTCGCCGTTCTGTACGGCGTCCACGGTGCGGGGGATTGGTTCGAGGATGTCGCAAGCGGCTCGGCGAGCCTACCGAACGGCTACGCGTGGCGCCTCGAACCCGGATGGCGAACCTATGTTGGCCCACGCCGCTCCGCGCGTGAGTTCGCCGATCTCATCGAGCGACTGATGGTGGAACCACCTCGCCTTGGGTCGCGATAGCGCCACGAAAGCCGTTGCCTCTCGGCACTGCCTTTCGCCCAAGTCCAAGCCGACCTACCCCCCGTCGGACTTGGCGGCGTTATCCGGCGAAGTCCGACGGGGATAGGGCCGCCAAGCAACATGGCTGGTTGGATGACACAACCTTGGCGGGGTGCATAGGCTAAGCCATATGCTGGACCGTGAACGCAGAAAGAGTGCGCCAAGGCGCCACGCACGCCTGTTTCGAGACGGGCGCGACCAAGCGCTTCGGATTCCTCGGGACTTCGAGCTTGCCACGGACGAGGTGGTCATCTACCGGGATGATCACTGCTTGGTTGTAGAGCCAGTTCAACGGACCCCTTCTTTGCGACAAGTGTTGTCTCAACTGAAGCTTCTGGAAGAGCGGTTCCCGCCCATCGAAGATCCACCTTCCGTCGCAGAAGATATGCTCTAACCGTCCGTCGGACTTGGCGGCGTCAGCCATGAAGTCCGACGGGTGATGAGGGTGGTTTGGGGCGAAAGGGGGTGCTGAGAGGCGACGCCTTCGTGGCGTTAGCGTTAACGGACCTGCGTTACATGCCCGACGTGAGTTTGACCGTACCCGATCTGCAATCGAGGATTGGCGCCGACAACCCGATGCCAGTCCTGCGTTCCAATGAGCATCTTTGGTCAGTGGACACCGTGGTAGGCTTCGCACTCGTTGTACCCACGAGGCTCCAGCCATGGCTTTCCCACGTCCCGATGGCCACCACGTCATCACCCCCGGCGCATCAGTGCCCAATGCCGAGCAAGTGCTTGATTTCGTTCAACAAGCCTTCGATGGTGAAGTAATCGAGCGCTACGACGGACCGGGTGGCACCGTCGCGCACGCGGAAGTCAGGATCGGCGACTCCGTAGTGATGTTCGGCGAACCCATGCCCGGCGACCAACCGATGCCCGCGGTACTGTCGTTTTACGTCGAAGACGCCGACGCAGTGGACGCATCCTATCAACGAGCGTTGGACGCCGGCGCCGAGCCCTTGGCCGAGCCCAGTAATCAGTTCTACGGCTTCCGCTCGGGAACTGTCAGAGACGCCGGGGGGAATCGCTGGACGATCTGCACTGTTGTCGAGCAACTGACGCCCGAAGAGATCGAGCAGCGCATGGCGGCGATGGGCGAATCTTAGAACGTTCCTCGGCTCGCGCTAACGGCTGTCCCTTGCTTGGGCGTCGAGAGCGCCATGGTGGGTTCGATCAGAACTGAGTCGGGGCGACAAGACACTTTGTCTGGAACTAGGACTCGTGCCGAAAGCCAATACTGGCAAAGGACTGGTCATTGACCCCGACAGCGCTTTACGAAGTTCTGCTGGCCGTACTTGGACATGTAGTAGGAGATGGACCGTGTTGCGATGTCCGTCATTACTTCGGCTATCTCGGAGACCTCGTAGCTGATTTCCCTTTGCCCCTACGACTTCTCCACCAGAAACAGGTGCTCGGCAACATGAACATTGCGGTTCCATAGATTCCTACTTCCCCTAAAGGTGTTGTACTTCATGTCGAACTCGAGGACTTCCCCGAGGTCGGCCAATAGGGATCGCATTTCTGCCAAGCGAATAAACCCCTCGTTGCTGAAGGATAGGAGCAAGAACTTGGCATCGACTTTCTCAAGCAAGCCTGCCAGCAGAGGCAACGACTTCGCTCGAATGTTGTAGCCCGACCGTTGCCAATCCGTCGGGATGCCCGAAACTCTGCTGACGCAAGTCGGTCGTTCGTACTTGTCGAGCAGGTTGAGCATGAAGTAGTTGGAGCCATATGGATGTTGGTTGTATGGCGGATCAATGTACGCCAAGTCGAATCCCGACACTTGCTCCGCTGCGAAGTTCGCATCGAGCTGGAGCACCTTGAACTCGCACTCGTAGCTGCTGAGGACAGGCACGTCGAGCTCGATTCGCTGCATGATTCTCGACAAGGCATCGGAGCCGCTTCCACCAAAACGACCTACACCCGTGGCCCGGTCCTTGTGGAAGCCCTTGAAGACACCGGACGTATTTACATGGACGGATGCAAGGCTGAGCAACGGTGCGACGAGGAAGTCGCGCATCCACTCGGGATATGTGACCACAAGCCGTCGATAGTTGTCGAGACGCCGCGCGTTTTCCCTTGTGTAAAACACTCTGTCCGTTGCCTTGATATTGCTTTCGTCCTCGGGTGCGTACAGCTCTTCGATGAACCCTCTGGGCATATCTCGGTCGACGAGATGGTTGAGTTCGGCTACGGCCTGCTGGAGTGCGTCAGTGTCGATGCAGGAGCGGTTGGCGAGATAGCAGTGTGAGGTCGTTGCCGCGTACCCTTCTATATCGTTGCTGACGATGCAAGACGAATGGGCTTTTAGGAACCGGGAGACGACCCCTGTTCCGCTGAAAGCGTCAAACGTCTTGAGATGTGTGCGGCCGAGCCTTTCTTTCGCACGCCGGACCGCACGCCCAATCAAAGGCAGCAGAGCCCGCTTGTTGCCGATGTAGGTGAGCAGTTGCTGCGTGAGGTACGCCGGGTTCTCGCCAAGGCCCGAGACGGAGAGCAAGTCCACGCCTGCCTCGGCCCCAAGTGTGGACGAATCCAGCATGGCCGTTCCCTTTCGCCGTCTTCGCCGTCGTTGCCGCATTCGCTCGGGTGGCCACTTAGGGGTCGATCAACACGCCGGGATTGAGGATGCCCTTGGGGTCGACGCTGCGCTTCGCCGCCCTTAGCACATCCGCAAACAATTTCGGGCGTTGGGCATCCCACCCATCCCTATGCATGCGGCCGACGGCATGATGGTGCGTGACCGTGCCGCCGGCGTCGACGACGGCTTGCGTGGCCGCCTCCTTGATTGCCCGCCAGCGCTCCTCCTCGGCGCCTCGGGGGACGACGCCACTGAAGCTGTAGTACGGCGCCGGGCCGTCGGGATACACATGCGTGAAGCGACACGACAGCCGAGCGCCCTCGCCCAAGGCGCCACGCAACGCAACGCCAACCCGTTCCCGCACTTCAGCGTCGAAATCTGGCCACTTGTCCCAAGTGATGGCGGTCTCAAAGGTGTCGGATAGGAGACCCAAGCCTGCGGTAAGGCCGGCGTTGACGCCGATGAACGCGTTCCGCCATGCGCCCACCGCGCCCCGACGGCCCGTGGGTTGGCCGGCGCCGTCGTCGACCAGTATGTCGCCGTCATCAACCAAGCCCCCGTTGCGACGGGCGATGCTGACGGCTGCGCGGATGTTGCCGCCTTGCGGCACATCGCCGGACTCGAAACCGACGATGAGCAGGGCGTGCCCGTCGTCGAGGCCGGCGGCGAACTGCGCTTCGGCGGGGTCCAAGATGCGCAGGTTCGCTGGCCATAATTTCGCCTGCGCGATTTCTCGTACCGCTTCCCATCCGCTCCGCCAAGTCGGGAATCTGACGCCCGCCGTGGCACGGAATACCGGCCGCTTCTGCAGGCGTAACCAGCACTCGGTGAGGATGCCCAAGGTGCCTTCAGATCCGAGCACCAGCCGGTCCGGGCTTGGCCCCGCGCCGCTGCCGGGCAACCTCCGCGACTCGAACCAGCCCTTCGGCGTCAAGAGGCGTGTGGCTTCGACGAAATCGTCGATATGTGTGTGGTTGGTGGCGTAGTGGCCGCCGGAGCGGGTGGCGACCCAACCGCCCACCGTGGACCACGGGAAACTCTGCGGGAAGTGCCGCAAGGTCAAGCCGAGGGGCTTGAGGGCCGCCTCCAAGTCGGGACCGAGGATGCCGGCTTGAAATCGGGCGGCACGAGAGACGGTGTCGACTTCGAGTACGGCATTCATGTGATCGAGGTCGATGGTGACGGTGCCCGCCGCGCTCTCCGGCACGCAGACGCCGCCCACCACGGAAGTCCCGCCGCCGTAAGGGATGACCACGTGCCCTTCCCGGTCGCACCACTCAAGGGTCGCTTCGAGCTCATCTTCGCTACGCGGATGCGCCACGGCATCCGGCGGGTTGTCGAACTGGCCACGCAAACCCTTGAGCAGTTCGAGCGTATGCCCGCCGTAAGTGTGGGTGATGCGCTCGACAGTGTCCGATGACGTCCAGC
This sequence comes from uncultured Pseudomonadales bacterium, assembly GCA_964348085.1. Taxonomy (GTDB): domain Bacteria; phylum Pseudomonadota; class Gammaproteobacteria; order Pseudomonadales; family Azotimanducaceae; genus VXYL01. The sequence goes on from CAYGBI010000019.1 coordinate 27,272, forward strand.
CAGTGAGCCGACGCGGCACGTCGAGGCGCGGCGGTGGCAGCGAAATGCTATCTATGTCCGGCGCGGGCGGTGGTTCGACGAGCTCGCCCAAGCGTGCGGAAAGTTGCTTCGCCGCCGCTCGCCGTTCGGCCTCGCTGGGTTCGTCGGAGACGTAACCCCAAGTCCAGACGCTGCGCCGCTTAAGCCCCGCCATCGGTTTGTACCGCCCATTGCCTAAAGTCAACGACGCAGCTTAACGGAAACGGCCGCGACCCCGCGCTTGCTTGAACCGTTAGGGCGAGGCGGGCGGCGGCACGATCAACTCCGCCTCGATCTTGTGGCCGTCCGGGTCGTGGACGAAGCAGCCGTAGTAGTCCGGCCCGTACATCGGGCGCGGGCCGGGAGCGCCGTCGTCCTTGCCGCCGGCGGCGAGCGCCGCCGCGTGAAACGCCTGCACCGCCTCCTTGGTCGACGCGATGAAGCTGAAATGAATGCCGTTGCCGGGATTGGCTTGGCCGCCGTCGAACGGCTTTTGCACCCAGAACTCTGGGAACATCTTGCCGTAGGCGACCGCAACGCCGGGAACTTCATGCTTTCGCGTGGCGCCCACCGTCGCGAGTACGGCGTCGTAGAACGCGACGGCCCGCTCTAAGTCGTTGGTGCCGATGGAAACATGGGCCATGATGGCCGGAATTTCGTCCGCCATGGGAATACCTGCGAGTGCGACTTCGCCGATAGGCTAACATCCTCAACGCGCGTCGCAATCGGACCAGCCCTGCTATGACCTTCGTCGCCAACGTCGAGCGCATCGCCACGGAGAACTTCGCCGCCCTCTTGGGTGCCCGCTTGCTTGAACAGACGGACGACCGCGTGGTGGTGAAGCTGCCCTACAGCCCGAAGCTCGGCGTCGGGCGCATCCATGGCGGGGCCATTAGCTCACTGGTGGACATCGCCGCTACTGCGGCGTTTTGGTCCTGCCCCGATCTCTCGCCCGCCGCCCGAGGCGCCACCGTAGGATTTACCATCAACTTCCTGAACCTTGCGGTAGCGACGGATCTGATCGCTACCGCAACGGTGAGACGACGCGGCGGCACGCTGTGTACCGGCGACGTAAGCGTGCGCAACGACAAGGGCGAGGAAGTGGCCGCCGCGATCGTTACGTACAAGCTGACGGGCTACCGGGGCGCTCGCTAGGTCGCCAAGTCGAACGGCAGGTCGCTGACGTCACGCAGCCGCTTCCCTTTGGTCAGCGTCCTCAACATTTCCAAGTCCGTTCCGGTTGTCGCCGCCTCTAGTTCCGGCAACGCGAAGTGGTACACGCAGTCGATGTCTCCAGTACCCAATGCAAGTGACGCGATTCGGCTAGGTAGAGGTTCACCAACTACCACGGCAATGTGTGGGGTCCGGCCTTTTCGGTTGCGAATCAGGTTGAGGCCCTCTGTACGTGCGTTCTGAGATCGATCACTACGGATCGTCCACTTGCACGAGATGCTGGCGTGCAGCAGGTCTAGATTGGAGTTGGTGCTGCGCAGTGGAGTTAGACTCGCAAACCTCCCACTACCCAATAGGGTGCGCCCTTCGTTCACTTCCTCATCGGCAATGGGCTGGCGAACCACAACGATGTCTGGCTTGACGATGTAGTCGCCGAACGCAACGAGGAGTGCTTTGTTCTCTTCAACAACGCGACGGACATCGTGAAGGTGACGATATTGCTCGTAGTTATCGATCTGGCCTCCCACTGAGAACGACCAATTGCCGGGGCGGAGGTGTTGCAGCATGGCGAAGGCGTCACGCAAGAAGTCCTTAGTAGCTTCTTCGAATCGAGAGCCCGCACTTTGTCCAGGCAACTTGCCATCCTTTACTACGAATCCAATTTCGTCTATGACTCGCCTACTTATGTTCACGCTAGATGCGCTGCCCCCGTCGGCGTTATTTGGCTTACCTCCACTGAGTCGTAAGACCTCGCTGAAGATACGACGGTGATACTTGCGCCTCAATCGATCCAATGCACCGGAGCTCATCGTTTCACCAATCCAATGACATGCTCATCGTGCATTCGCCGTTCGATTTGAGACTTTCTCTCCCCGCCCCAACGCGCTGGCATCATGCGCCTGTCCCTGTCCAAACGGCGAACGCCTATTCCCATGCGTTCGAATCCGGCCGCTTCTCCAACGGCGGCTAGGCATTCGTGGGTCTGCACGTCTACGCCGCGCAGGCGCGACGTGCCGACGACGATGACCGCCGCCTTGCCGGCTTTTAGCACACGCATCATCTCGCCAATTACTGCGGACATCTCGCCAAAGTACCGGCGCAGAGCGGATGCCTTTTTGCGGTCCTTGACGGCAAGTTCGGCGATGGATTGCTCGCACTGCGCAGGCAAGTGCGAGTAGTCAGTTGCGGCGCGAGCGTCGTGTCCTAGGTAGCGGGTGCGCAAATCCGTGAGCTCATCGAGTTGCCAGCCGAGCCACACCAAGGAGAACTTGTGCGCACGCATGTAGTCGATGGCGTTGTTGGCGTACGGCGGCGAGGTCACGATCAAATCGACACTTGCGGATGGTACGCCCGTGTCGTTCGCGCTCGCCGCAAGAATCTCGGCGCAAGCGGTATGTCTGTGGGATTCTTCGCAGGACGACAGCACCGATCTCAAGCGTTTAGCGAACTCCTCAATGGCCGAACGGGGTTGTTTTTGGAGATCACGATGCGGGCGAGTGTGAGCCAGGTCCCGCGCCAGCGAAACGCCCCCGGACTTGGCGATGATGGTCGATGACAACACCATCTCGAAGAACCGCCGCAGCTTTGGCGGTGCCTCGGCGTCAATGGCCAGGAGCAACGCCATCAACTGTAACTGCTGTTCGCGTCGAAACCAAAAATCCACGAACGTCCGTGTTCGGGCATCGAAGCGCAATTCCAAGTTGGCCTCAAGCGATTCGTTCGCCTCGAAGAACTCGCGTCTCGCGGTGCCAACGATCGCGTTTCCCGCCTGCAGCGCCGCAAGGGCGTTGATGGGCATGAGCTTCGCTTCAGCGATCCGACGAGCCAAAGGGTCGATGTCGCAGCCGATCGATCGACGTCCCAATTGCTTCGCTTCTAGCAAAGTAGTTCCCGAGCCAAGCATTGGATCGAGCACCACATCTCCCGGTTGCGTCAACCGCTCGATGAAGAGTCGCGGCAACTGCGGGGGGAACTTGGCAGGAAAAGGATGCCATGCGTGCGCGGTGTTCTTGCCGGCGGCGCCGTGGAAGTCCAAGTCAGCGCATAGCGCTTCCCGCAAGGCGGCCAAGCCGTCCACGCGGGAAGCGCCGGTTTCCTCGCCGGGCAGCTCAAGCCCGCTCGCCCCAGCGGTCTTCACGACTCGCCTTCCCGTTCGGCGTCATCGCGCACGCGGGTCACCCCAGCCGCCACCAACTCGTCGATTGCCGTCGTCGAAAACCCCAAGTCGCTCAAGATCGCCCTACCTTCGGTGGCGAACGGGGCGGTGGCCTCTCTGGGGCGAAAACCATCGCCGTCCATCGTCACCGGCGGCGACAGCACCTTGAAGTCGCCTGCTGACGGATGAGGCAAGCGATGGAACATGTCGTTGGCGAGCGCCTGCTCGTCGTCGAACATCTCCACCGGAAACTTCACTGGCGATACCGGCACCCCGGCGGCGCTTAGCCTCCGGGTCCAGTCGGCGCTGGTGCGCGAGCGCATGATGGCTTCCACTTGGCGCATGAAGCCGTCGTAGAACTCGCTCTGGCGCACGCTGTCCGTCGAGTCGAGATGCGTGTCCTCGACGCCGACGACGTCCAGGAACTTGAGCCGTAGCGAGTGGCTGCCGCAGGCGATGGCGATGTGACCATCGGCGGTATCGTAAGTGCGGAGGTAAATCTTCACCATGGGCAGTGCGCGGGCGGAGATCATGCCGCTCGCCTGCTCGCTGAAACTCGCACCGTCGCGCCGCTGGCTAGCCAAGCGATCGAGGACGGCAGCGTGCCGCGGTGCATCGTGCTTCTCGGAGCGGACCAGTTGATTGTTGGCGAGCGTCATCGCCGCCTGCATGAGCGATACGTCTACCGTGCCGCCGACACCCGTGCGTTCGCGCCGCAAGAGCGCCGCCGAAATGCCGAACGCCAAGCTCATGGCGCACATGTAGTCCGCGCTTACCGGGTCGCCGGGGGCCGGCCGACCGTCGACGATGCGACCGTTGGCGGCCATCAGTCCGGTACGCGCCTGCACCACCGTATCCATGCCGGCCAACGCCGCCTCCGGGCCGCGTTTGCCGAACGCCGTCACGGAACCCGCCACCAAGCGCGGGAAACGGCGCTTGAGCGTGTCCTCGTCCAAGCCGAGTTGCTTCGCCAAACCGGGACGAAAGTTCATCAGCGCCACATCCGCCCAAGCGAGTAGTCGGTCGACCACCGGCTTCGCACCCGGGTCGCGCAACTTCAGCGGCAGCGACCGCTTACCCCGGTTGCGCGAAATGAACGTGCGCGTCTCCAGCGGCGCGACTTGCCCCAGAACGCGCGTGGGGTCGCCGCTTGGCGCCTCTACCTTGATTACGTCGGCACCGCCCTCGGCGAGCAGTTGCGCGCAAAACGGCACCGAGACGAACTGGCCGAACTCCACCACGCGGATGTCGGCGAACGGTTGACTCTCACGATTCGTCATGGCGCGACATAATACCCTCGCCGCTCAAGCATAATCTTCGCCTTAAGCGGCATGAGCGACTAGGAGGAACTTGCGTGACCACCGAGGCGAACGAAGAACCGCTTGACAACGCCAGTGGGGAGACTGGAAGTGCGGCGGAGGAACCCACCGAGAAGAAGCTTCCCGGGGTTCCGGGCCACCTGCAAGCAGCCGTGCAACAGCTCATCGGCACCGCCGACGCGCCCAAGGCGAGCAGCCGCAAGCGCGACAGCGACAAAGGAAAAGGAACGGAGTAACCACGGATGTCCAGCCACACCATCGAGCTTACCGACCACCTGCACGACTATCTGCTGCGCCACGGCACGCGGGAATCCGCCACGGCACGGGAACTGCGGGCGGAGACCCAGCGTCGCGTCGGGCCGTGGTCGGCGATGCAGATTTCGCCGGAACAAGGGGCGTTCATGGCGCTGTTGATGCGTCTGCTCGGCGCCAAACGCACCATCGAGGTGGGAACCTTCACCGGCTACAGTGCTTTGGTGGTGGCTGAAGCGCTGCCGGCCGACGGCCAAGTGATCGCCTGCGACGTGTCCGAGGAGTGGACAGCTATCGGTCGCGGATTCTGGGAACGCGCCGGCGTCGCCGCAAAGATCGACCTGCGCGTGCAACCGGCGGTCGCCACGCTGGACGAACTCATCGCCAACGGCGAGGCCGGCAACTTCGACTTCGCTTTCATCGATGCCGACAAGGCCAACTACGACGCCTACTACGAACGCTGCCTTACGCTCTTGCGCTCGGGGGGCGTGATCGGCATCGACAACGTGCTTTGGGGTGGCCGCGTAGCGGACGAGCGCGTCGATGACCCGGACACCGAAGCCATCCGCGCCGTGAATCGCAAGGTGCGCGACGACACCCGGGTAGACGTCTCGATGCTGCCGGTGGGCGACGGTCTGACGCTCGCCGTGAAGCGCTAACGGCTCGAACATCCGGTTCGCTACTTAAGGTTAGAATGCGCCCCGTAGCGGGGTACGAAGGGGTCAAGCAGTGCAGTTCGGAGCGCAACTCGTCAACTACTTTTGCGAGTGGGACGACACCTTGGCGACCATGAAGACGGTGCAGAACGGGCGCTGGCACAGTCTATGGTGGTCGGATCACTTCCTGCCGCCGGTGGGCCGCCGCGACCTCGAAGGGGGCGGCGCACTCGAAGGCTGGTCGTTGTTGACCGCCGCGGCAGCGCTCACCGAGCGACTCAAGCTCGGCCTCTTGGTATCCGGCAACACCTACCGCAACCCGGCGCTGTTGGCGAAGATGGCGGCGACCATCGATCAGATGTCCCACGGGCGGCTGATTCTCGGTATCGGCTCGGCTTGGTTCAAACGCGAACACGAGGCCTACGGCTGGGTCTTTCCGCCGCTCAAGGAGCGTTGTGACCGGCTGGACGAAGCGCTCGAGGTCATCAAGCGGCTCTTCACCGAAGGCAACGGCGGCTTCACGGACTACGACGGTAAATACTACAAACTCGACCACGCGCCGCTGTCGCCGCCCTGCTTCCAGCAGCCGCACTTGCCCATTCTCGTCGGCGGCAACGGCGAGAAGCGCACGCTTAGATCGTGCGCCAAGTACGCCGACATCTGCAATATCGACTTCAACAACCCCGGCGGCGCCGATGTGTTCAAGCACAAGATCGAGGTGCTCGAACGCCACTGCGAGGCCATTGGCCGCGACCCGGCGCAAATCAAGAAAACCGTGCTCATTCCCATGCGCTTGGAGGATGACGAGGCCAAGGCCGCCGAACTTCGCCGACAGCGGGGCGGCTGGGTGCTCTACGGCCCACCGTCCTACGTCATCGACGTGATCGGCGGTTATATCGACGCTGGCTGCGAGGAAATGATGTTCTCCGCGGTACCGACCAAGCCGGAGCATTTCGAGCGCATAGACGCCGATGTGCTGTCGGCGTTCGACTAGGTGCCGTCGGGCGACGCTGCCTGAGACAACGTAAAGCAAACTGAAGAGGAACGATGACTGACCGCAAATACACCGTGATGGTGCAATCGCAAGTGGGGGTTTCATACGACTTGGCGGATTCGCGCTACGAAATCGAGCGCGAGGCCTTGGACCCCATCGGTGCCGAAATCGTCGAAGTGCCGGCCAAGGACGAAGCCCAGTTCATCGCCGCCGCCAAGAGCGAGGCCGACGCGCTGATCGCCCGTGGGCGACGCATCAGCCGCAACATCATCGAGAGTTTGGACAACTGCGTGGTGATCGGTTTGGGCAGCGTCGGCGCCGACACCGTCGACGTGGACGCCGCAACCGACCACGGCATCGTGGTCACCAACGTGCCGGATGTCTTCATCGACGAGGTCGCCGACCACACCCTGATGATGTTCCTCGCGGCGCATCGACGGCTGCTGCTGATGCACCGGTTGACGCAGGAAGGTCGCTGGTCGGAAGGACGGCCGCACCACGCCGACATTCCGCGCCTTTGGGGGCAGACCATCGGCCTCATTTCGTTCGGCAACGTGGCCAAGGCCGTCGCCCGCCGCTGCCACGCCTTCGGTCTGCGCGTACTCGCCTACGACCCCTACGTCTCCGAACTGGAAATGACCGCCGACAACGTGGAGCCGGTGACGAGCCTGTTCGAGTTGCTCGAGCGGTCGGACTTCGTCTCCATGCACGCGCCGCTGAACGCCGAGACAACGCACATGCTCTCGGACCAACACTTCGCGCGCATGAAGAAGTCCGCGCTGTTCATCAACAATGGCCGCGGCCCGACCGTGGACGAGGAAGCGCTGATCCGCGCCTTGGAGTCCGGTGACATCGCCGGCGCGGCGCTCGATGTGTTCGAGGTGGAACCCGTGTCCACCAACAACCCGCTGCTGCACATGGACAACGTGGTTTGCACGCCGCACATCGCCTCGGCGACGGCGCGCATGGCGCCGGAGACCCGCCGCCGCTTGGGCCGGGAGTTGGCCACTGTGCTGCAAGGCATGTGGCCGCGCAGCGCGGTCAACCCGGCTGTGCTGCCGAAGACGAAGCTACGCCGCTGGCAGCCGTATCCGCAGACGCGGGGGCCGAACCGCTAGCGGGACAAGAGCCGTCGCCTCTCGGCGCCTTTCGTTCCCAGCCCAAGCCTCCCTATCACTCCGTCGGACTTCGCGGCTAACGCCGCCAAGTCCGACGGACGGCTAGCGGGACACAGCGGAGTCGGGCTGCTTCCACGCCGGGGTCAGCAAGCCGAGGTGAATCATCGACTGCCCGGTGGCGCGCAGCGTGTCTTCGATGGCATGCGTCCGTAGTCCGAGCTGCTCGCGTGCCTTGACGCAGTAGGCCCGCGGGCCATCGTGGATCTTGCCGCCGCGCCGCGCGAGGAAGTCGAGCATTTGCTCGGGTGCGCCGCCCACCCCGATGTTTGGAAACAGGTTCCGAAGGTGCGCTTGCAGTTGCCAAACATCGAGTTCGCCGCTTCTTCCACTGGCGGTAAGCTGATAGCGCGAGCTTGGCGTCACCGCGCCTGACTCCAAGACGAGGACGTGGGCTTCGGCGACGTCGCGCACATCGACGATGTTCCACAGCGCCTGCCAGCCCCTGGGGCACGGCTTGCCCTCCAGCATACGAGCCAAGGCGTACTGCCATGAGCCCACGCCTTCGTGGGTTTTCGCAAGCAGCGGTCCCAGCACGACGCAAGGACAGATGGAGATGGCGTCGAAGCGTCCGTCGTCCTCGGCGGCTTGGTTCACTTGGCGCTCCGTCGCCACCTTCGCCATGGCGTAAGCGACGCCGCCGTTCTTGTCGATACTCGCCTCGCGCCAACTAGCGTCGCCGTCTCGGTTGTCGGTGGCCCAGTCCGCCTCGGTATACACATACCCGCTTGGCGCGGGATGGCCGATGGCTGCGAAGGAACTGGTGTACACGAAACGTTTGACGGTGCCTGCTTGTCTAACGGAGTCCAGCAAGAGACCCGTGCCGGCCACTGCGCCGTCGTACACCTGTCGCGGGTTGTAGCGGCCGGCGTAGCCGAGGGGCGAGCCAACGTGGAGGACGGCGGCGCAGTCCGCGAGCGCTAGGTCATAGCTCCCCGGCTCGAACAGGTCGGCCTTGAAGATGCGCAGCCTGCCGCGCCAGCCGGCGGCATCGAGCGCCAGCAGATGGCTGGTCTTTTCGGGGTCGCACTCGTTCGTGACGCAGGCGTGAACCGTATACCCGCGCTTCAGCAAGGCGGCGACGGCGTGCGCGCCGATATAGCCCGAGGCCCCGGTAACGGCGACGGGGCCGTCGTTGGCGGTGATCGAGGGCATGGTTTTCCTTAGCGCACCCCGTTAGCGCGAGTAATCGGCGTCGCCGGCTTTCGCGCCTCTGGTCTCGGTGCCGGCGAGCGGCCGGTCCTTCGGCGCCGAGGCGTATTCGCCCCGGAAATCGCCGAACGGCCCGTCGCGCCATTCCAACGCGGCCTTCAAGCCGTCCTCCCGTACGCGCCGCCCGAACTCGCTGGCGGCCGGACGGTGTTTCGACATGGCCTCGACGTCCGTACCGGACATCAGCCCGGTGCGAATGCCCATGATCTCGTACTGCCGGTTGACGGCGCGCTTGTTGTAGTTCAACTGGTCGTTGTCGATGTGGCCCAAGCGACGGGCGTACTTGATGGTGAAGTCCTCGAGTTCCTCCTTCGGTTTGGCGAACGTCGCCCAGCCGAAGTCCGCCATCTCCTCGCCGCTAAACCAATCGCCGGTGTAGGCGAAGGCGCGCGCTTTGCCGGGCTTCATGAACCACGGCGCCCACATCATGTCCATCGTGCCCATGGCGCGCACCGGCGGATAGCCGATGCGGGCATCGTTGGCCACCATGCGCATATCGCACATGGAGGTGAGTTCCGTGGCCCCGGCGAGGCACCAGCCGTGGACCTGCGCGATCACCGGCTTCGCCAACTCCCAAATCAGCCAGTGACCCATCAGCGCGTGTCGCGACCAGTCGTAGTGCTGCGGGTGGGTGGAGCCGGTATCCGGCATCCTCGAGCGGTGGCTCACGAAGTCGCTTTGCTCGTCGGGGTTGGGCGCGAGGTCGTAGCCGGCGGAAAAAGCCCGCCCCGCCGCTTTCAGGATAATGACGCCGATGGCCGGGTCCGCCTCGGCTTCCTTCATGGCGTCGTACACTTCGCCACGCAGCGCGTGGCTCAGCGCGTTCAGCTTCTCCGGCCGATTCAGCGTAATGAACGCCAAACGGTCGTCGGTCTCATAGAGGATGTTGTTGTAGCTCATGGTGTTTCCCTGTGGTTGCCGTCCTTAAAGCGAAGCCAAGAAACTCAACATCGCTTCGTTCGTGCCTTTCGGGTTCTCCTGCTGCGTCCAGTGGCCGATGCCGGGAAAGGTGACGATCTCGCGCAGATTCGGCACCACTTCCCGCATTCGCTCTTCGTAGTTGGGGTTGTTGCGGGTTAGGTCCAAGTCGCCGGTAATGAACAACGCGGGTTGTTCGATCCGCTTGCCTTGGAAGGCCGCCGAGAGTTCCCAAGTGAGATCGATGTTGCGATACCAGTTGAGACCGCCGCGGAACCCGGTGCGCACGAACTCGCTGGCGAAGTAGTACAAATCGTTCTCGGTCAGCCACTTCGGCAACTCTTTCGGGTCGGTCATTTGGTCGAGAAAGCTGGCGGTTTTCGGCTGCGGCTTGAAGCTGGCGGCGGCACCGTCTCCGGAGGCCGAGTAGAGCAACATGCGCAAGCTACGCTCAACGTTCTTTTGTAGCTCGTGTTCGGCGACGCCGGCGGTCTGGAAGTAGAGGATGTAGAAGAAGTTGTCGCCGAAGGCCGCCTTCATGCTGGCGGTCGGCGGGTACGACGCCCGATCCGTCGCCGGTACGGAGAGCGCGATGACGGCGCGAAATATGTCCGGGCGCCAGAGCGCTGCGTTCCACGCCACGGGCGCGCCCCAGTCGTGGCCAGCGATGACGGCCGTGTCTTTGCCCAAAGACTTCACCAAGCCGACGATGTCGCCAACCAAGTGAAACTGCGTATAGGACGCGTGGTCGGGCGGCGCGCTCGTGCCTCCGTAGCCGCGCTGATCCGGTGCTACGACGTAGTAGCCAGCCTCCGCCAATGCCGGCATCTGGTGCCGCCACGAATACCAAGACTCGGGAAAGCCGTGGCAGAGCACCACCAACGGACCGTCGGGCGGCCCCGCTTCCGCGATATGCATGTCGATGCCGTTGGTTACGAGGCTGCGATGCGTGATGTAGGTACTCATTGATCAACTCCTTTCCTGATCTCCCCGACGACGAGCATTGTAACGACGGAAGCGGAGTTGCGCCGAATCCCGCGCCAACCGGCCGGGCGACTTGGCCAGCGCACTACGAACCGAACCGATAACGCAGCTTGACGACGAACACGTCCACCACCGGCGCCTCGAGCGCCTCCAAGAACAGGTCGTCGAAACCGACATCGATCAAGTCCGGCACGTTACCGCCCCTGGTGTAGACCACGAACAAGTCGGATAGCGGGCCAATCTCCCACCGATAGCGTAGCTGCGCGACTAGGCGCGAGATGGTGAAGTCCTCGCTTTCGAGCGGTTGCGCTCGCGCCACCAGCTTGCCGCCCCCTTCCGGTATCTCGAAGAACTGGCGCTGTTCGGCCTTGATGCCGGCCCATTGCGTGGTCAGACGGAGTTGCTGACGCGCAGTGAGGAACAGATCCACGGCGATGCGCGGCTGAACGTCGTGGGCCCGGTAGGTGGTGAGATCGCGGTCCTCGCGGTAGACAAGCCAGCCGTCGCGATCCTTGTAGCGCAGGTCGAAGTCCACCGAGAAGCGATGAAACGGCGTATACGTGAAGCCGGTGTCGAACAAGAAAGTGGTGCCGCCCATTTCCTCGCCGTCCAACCCCAACGCTAGGGATAGGGAAAAGGGCTTTGCCGAGTCCGCACCGTATTGCGCTTGGGCGAAGACTCGCTTGGTCACCCGGAAGGCGCCGTTGCCACGGCTGTTCAGATCGTCCCAGCGGGGCGGGAAATAGTTCACCATCAACCGCAGTTGCGAATTGTCGCGGAAGGTGAAGCCAGTGCCGGCGAACAGGCCGGAGCGGGTAATCAAACCATCGATGTTCTGCTCGTAGCTGGCGAACAAACTCGTGCGGATGTTGCGCAGCACGTCCGGCAGGCCACCGGTGAGGTATTGAAAGATGCCGCAGACTGCGCCGATCGAGTCGGTGCGGCGGAGAAAGCCGAAGTCGCCGACATTCAGGTTTTCGTCCAAATAGTCGAACGAGCAGCGGCTGAATAGACCGATGCGTGGCGTGAAGGCGATATCGGTGTATGCGCCGTAGCCGCGCACGCCGTCCACTTCGCTGGCGAGGAATTGCGTATCCCACTCCACTCTGCCCCTGGCGCCGAGCCAGTGCGTGTCCACGCCGTGTACGGTGGCGGTGTCGTGGGACTTGTCCACCAGCGTGCCCATATAACCGATGCCGCGCCGACCGCCGTCGGTGCTCTCCTCGTAAAGCACGCGCGCCGCGCCGAAGTTGCGACCATCGGCGTGGAAAGTGACGGGCTCGTCGTCGACGGTGCCGCGTAACCGCACTTCGTCCTCGAATGCGCCGAGCATCCCGTAGCGTACCCCGCCGGACTGGCCCACGACCTTCGCCGCGCCCAAGAGGTCGGTGGGTTTGCTACGTTCGACGCCCGGCACGTCGATATGGTCCGGAATCTCCACATGCCGCGCCGCGCCGCCGATGCGCCGGGTGTTGAGCAACGTCGTCGGTTCGCGGAAAAACGTTTGCGGCGAGCGGCGTGCGCCTTGGCCTTGGGGGCCGCTGGAGGACGAACTCGGGTTGGCGCGTGGCGAGGTCTCGAATACTTCGTTGCCTTCCAAGAAAAACAAACGCTTCTCAGGGAAGAAGGTCTCGAAAGCCGTGAGGTTGACCACCACGTCGTCGGACTCCACGGCGCCGAAATCCGGGTTTACGGCCGCGGTAAGCTGCAAGTTCGTCGACGGTCGCCACACCACGTCCACGCCGGCTTTGGCCGTGGCCTCGTCGTTGATCGCATCGGCGGTAGCCGAGCTATAGGGGAACACCGCCCACTCCTTGGCCGGGCGAACGTCGGCCACGGCCATGGGCTTCAGCGCCGACATGAAGCGCGGCGATGTGAACGGCAGTACCGGCCAACTGTAGCGTTCGTCCATATGAGCGACTTTCCGGTCCACCCAGAACCCTAGGACGCGTTCGTCGCCGCTTTGCGGCATGGACATCATCGACCAAGGCAGGAACATCTCCGCGCTCCAGCCGTTCTCCGTCTCCGCCGCGGCGCCTCGCCAAGGACCGTCCCATTGATGGGTTATGGTGCGTTCGGCCGCCACCTTGCCGTCCGCCAACGAACCCCCTAGGTTGACGGTGAACCAATAGCCGTAAAGACCCTCGCCGGAGGTGTCCAAGGTGATGCCGTAGCCGTCCCGGTTGATGTACTGATCGCGGGACGACAGCCGGGCCACCAACGTCTCGGGCGGTTGTGCCATCACCGCCGACACGTACAGCCCGTCGTCCGTATAGATGAATCGGGAGGCGGTGGCGTAGGTGGGTTCCGCCAACGTCTCCGGCTCCATGACGCGCATGTTGTCGTATGCCGGCACGGTCTGCCACGCGGCCTCGACGACATGGCCGTCGATGACGATGTCCGGGTTTTCCGCTCGCGTGGCGACGATAACCGGCTGCGGGTCGGTCGTCGCCGATACCGTCGAGGCGGGCGATGGCGCTTGCGCTGAGAGGGCGGATTCCGAGGGCGTCGGCACGTCGGTCGTGGCCGGAGTTTCCACCTGCGGCGTCGTTGCTGCTACTGCCTCTACGGCCGGCTGCCGCGGCACCGGCGGCTGCCGCGTTGCCTCCGGGACGACGGCAGCGGCGAGGAACCATGCATCCCGGCCCTCGCCTCTCGCCCGCTCGATGAGTTCCCGCACCGCCTGTTCACTTTGCGGTTCCGAAACGATGCGGTAATAGCGCGCACCGTCCTTGGACATCCGCACGACACGGAGCACGATCCCAAGCGATGCGCCGATGCTCTGTCGCTGCCGCTCGGCGAGTGCCGGATCCAGAAAGCTGCCGAATACCGCTCTGCCGGTGTCGGCGCCTGCGGCCACCGCAGATAGCAGGGCACCAAGGGCGAGCAAGGCCCCCGCGAATGGGCGAGCAACGCGCAGGAGAAGAGAAGGGACGACAGGCAACAGGTGGGTTAAACGTGCGAGCGACAATCTGGCATGGTATCACATCCATCACCGACGACTTTTGGCGTCCCACACCAAGGAGGAGACACCATGAAGAAATGGCAGTGCGCGACCTGCGGGTTCATCTACGACGAGGCGGAGGGGCTGCCGGACGAGGGCATCCCTGCCGGCACCCGTTGGGCAGACATCCCGGAGGACTGGTTGTGCCCCGAATGTGCCACGCCGAAATCGGACTTCGACATGATGGAAATCTAACCGCTCGTCGGACTTGGCGGCGTAGCCCCGAAGTCCGACTTACGCGGACTTACGCGATAGGGCGGTTTGAACTGGCGCGAAAGCCGTTGCCGTGAGGCACCGCACTCGTCCCGGCCCAAGCCGCCCTCCCGGAGTGATACGATGCCTTGACCAACCGGGGAGGGGGGAACGATATGAACGACCTGAGCGGCAAGGTCGCCATCGTCACGGGTTCGTCGCGTGGCATCGGCGAGGCTATCGCGCGGCGTTTGGCCATCGCCGGCGCCAAGGTGGTCGTCACCGCGCGCACCGTGCAAGTTCGTGACGAGCGACTTCCGGGCACGGTACACAGCGTCGCCGCCGCGATCCGGGAGGCAGGCGGCGAAGCAACCGCAGTGCCTGCCAATCTGCAAAAGAAGGCGGAGCGCGAGCAACTGGTCGCGGCGACGATCGCCGCCTACGGGCCAGTCGACATTCTCGTCAACAACGCCGCCATCCTCGTACCCGGCGCGACGGTGGACTTCCCGGAGCGCTACTACGACCGCATGTTCGAACTGCTCGTCAAAGCGCCCTACCACCTGAGCCAACTGGTGTTGCCCAGCATGATCGAGCGCGGCGGCGGCGCGATTCTGAACATTTCGTCCATTGCCGCCGTGCATCCGCAGCCCGGGCGGCGATCCTACGACGGCGCGGTCTACGGCATGACCAAGGCGGCCATCGAACGCTTCACCACCGGCCTTGCGGCGGAGATGTTCGACAACGGCATTGCCGTGAACGCGCTGTCGCCCTCCCTCGTGGTCGCGACCCCGGGGCAGATGTTCGCCCGCAAGTACACGCAAGAAATGCTCGATGCGGCAGAACCCGTAGAGGCCATGGCGGAAGCCGCGCTGGCGTTGGTGAGTGGCGATCCGCGCACGGTGACCGGCGGCATTCGCTACAGCAAGGAGGTGCTCGAGGCGTTCGACCTGACGCCGACAGACGTCGGCATGGCGGCGCCGCAGCCGAACTGACGCTTGCCCGGGATCAAGCGTCGAGCGTGTCGTGAGCGACGATCCGTATACCATTCAGCCGGGCCTTACCCGGCCGGCACCGACGACGTTGATCGGTCGTCTGAAGAGCTTGGGGCCCGGGATCATCGTTTCCGGGTCCATCGTCGGCTCCGGCGAAATCCTCCTCACCGCCGGCTTGGGTGCCGCCGCGGGATTTACGCTGCTCTGGTGGGTGCTGCTCTCGTGCTGGATCAAGTCGTTGATTCAGGCCGAGTTCGCCCGCTACGTGGTCACCACTGGCGATACCTACCTGCGGGCGCTCAACCGCATGCCCGGCAAGATTCAGCCGCGATTTCGCTTCCGGGGGCGCGACATCGGCGGCAACGACGCCATCTCCTGGCCGATCTGGCTGGGTCTGATCGGCTTCATTCCGGGACTGTTGACCTCCGGCGGCATCATCGGCGGCGCCGGCCAAGCGCTCAGCCTACTGATCGAGCCGATCATCCCGGGCTTCCACGGCGGCTGGGCGACGATACTGGCAGCCGCCATCGTCATGTTGCTGCTGTGGACGGGCCGCTACCGGCGCATCGAGATGCTGCTGATTCCGATGGTGATCGGGTTCACCTTCCTCACCATCTTCTGCGCGTTGCTGATGCAGAACACCGAGTACCAAGCAACGCTCACCGATGTCGTCGCCGGCCTTCAGTTCGAGTTTCCCTTGGAGTACTTGGTGTTGGCGCTTGGCATGTACGGCGCCACCGGCGTCGCTTCGAGCGAGATTGCCGCCTACACCTATTGGTGCGTCGAGAAAGGCTATCCAAGCTACATCGGCGGCGATCCGAAGGATCCGGGTTGGGTGGCGCGCGCCAAAGGCTGGATTCGCGTAGTGCAGATCGACGTTTGGGTAACGCTGGTCATCCTTACCTTCGCTACTTTGGCCTTCTATTTCCTCGGTGCCGGCGTGCTGCATCGGCTGGATATTCGACCCGAGGGCACCGAGACGGTTCGGGTGCTCGCCAACATGTACACCGCCACGTTCGGGCAGTGGTCTTTTTGGCTGTTCGCCTTCGGCGCGTTCTTCATTCTGTTTTCCACCACGCTCTCCGGCCTCGGCGCTGGTTCGCGCTCCTTTCCCGACCTGATGGTGACCTTCGGTTTCATTCCCCGGCAGAACCTCGCGCTCCGGCGCAAGTGGATTACCGGCTACATCATCCTCATGCCGATCATTAGCGCGGGTATCTACTTCAGCTACCAAAGCCCTATTCCGCTGGTGATTTTCGGTGCCACCTTCGGCGCGTTCATGCTGCCGGTGCAGAGCTTCGTCACCCTCTACATGCAGCGCCGACGCATGGACCCGCGCGTGCGCCCGAAGGGCTGGGTAACTGGGTGTATCTTCGTCATATTCTTGGTGCAGGCCGTGCTGTGCGTGGGCTACATCTACTTTCGCGTGTTCGGTTAGCACTCCGTCGGACTGGCTAGGGCAGCTTGGGCTGGGCGAAAGGCGGCGCCGTAGGCGACGGCTTTCGTGGCGCTAGGCGCCGGCACCGCGGAACGGCACGCAGACGGTTGAGCGCGTGCCACAATCTCGCCTGACTCCGCCAACTTGGATGCGACATTGAGCTACCGCGAAATCCTCTACGAAGTCGATGCGCCCATGGCGCTCATCGCCATCAACCGCCCCGAAAAGCACAACGCCATCTCGCTCGCTACGTTGCGCGAGTTGCAGAACGCCGTGGCCACCGCCGCGGCCGACGATGCGGTGCGGGTCATTACCGTCACCGGCACCGGCGGGCGGGCGTTCGCGTCCGGCTCCGACCTTTCCGAAGTCATCGATCGCGACTTCAAGAAGGCGCTTGAGCCCATCGTCCAAGGCCTCGCGGAACAGCTTGAGCGAACGCCAAAACCCACCATCGCCGCTATCGACGGCATCTGCATGGGCGGCGGACTCGAGGTGGCCCTCGGCTGCGACCTGCGCATCGCCACGCCGACGTCACGTTTCGCAACCCCGGAAGGCAAGCTCGGCATCATCCCCGGCGGCGGCGCGACGGCGCGGCTGCCGCGCATCGTCGGCCGCGGCTGGGCAATGGAGATGATGCTGATGGGCGAGCCGATCAACGCCGAACGGGCGCTCGCCATCGGTCTCGTCACGCGCTTGGTGGCCAAGGACGAGTTGATCCCCGAGGCACGCCGCATCGCCGACCACTTGGCTACGTTCGCGCCGTTCGTGCCTCGGACCATGAAGGCGATGGTGCATTTCGGTATGGAGGCGAGCTTGGCGGGGGCGCTGATGCTGGAGAAATACGCGCAAGGCGCACTGGTGCAAACCGAGGATAAGCAAGAGGGCATCACCGCCTTCTTGGAGAAGCGCAAGCCCGAGTTCAAGGGTCGCTGACCGCGCCTGAACCGGCACCTGGCGCCGCGCAGCGCTCAAACGGCGTAGCGCACACAGGCGGTGAGTTTTGCTAAGTTACGCGCCTTCAGCAACGCACAGACCTCACGAGGGAGAAACATGGCCGTAGAGAAATTCGCGGTGGAAGCGAGCCACATCATGATGTTCGCCCGCTCCGTCGGCGACGACAATCCAATCTACTACGACGAAGAACATGCGGGGAATACCGAACCCGGCAGCATCATCGCGCCGCCCACCTTCGCCCAAGCCAGCGCCCAATTCGACCCGGATTACTTCCTGCGCCCGAGCATTGACGGCGACGGCTGGTTCGGCTCCGGCGGCAAGCCTTCCGGCAGCAAACCCAGCGAAGGCGGCGGTGGTGGTGGCGGCGGAGGCGGGGGCGGCGGCTTGCATGCCGAGCAGCGCTTCATCTATCACCGCCACCTAAAGCCGGGCGACGTGCTTTCCGCCACCAGCAAGCCGGGCGAGTCTTGGGAGAAGCAGGGCCGCCGCTCCGGCAAGCTGGTGTTCAGCGAGACCGTCACCGAATACCGGGATCAGGACGGCGAACTCGTCGTCACCGCCATCGGCGTCGGCGTACGCACCGAACGGCCGGTGGACCAAGACTAACAAAGCACTTAAGGATTACTGCGATGGCATTGAACGCAAGCGACTTGAACGTCGGCGACACCCACTCCGAGCGCCTAGTGGAAGACTTGAAGCGCACCCAAATCGTGATGTACGCCGGCGCCTCCGGCGACTACAACCCGGTTCACACCGACGAAGTGTTCACCACCAAGGTGGCCGGCTACCCGAGCGTCTTCGCACACGGCATGCTGACCATGGGCATGACCGGCAAGATGCTCACCAACTACGTCGGCGACGGGCGCCTCACCGAATACGGCGTGCGCTTCACCAGCCAAGTGTTCCCGGGCGACACCTTGGACGCTACCGCGACGGTGACGAGCGTGGCGGACGGCATCGTCGAGTTGGACATTTCCACCGTGAATCAAAACGGTGCCGAAGTGTTGAAGGGCACTGCCAAGGCGCGGGTGGACTAACGCCGACTGGCAGGTAAGTCGGGCTTGGCGGCGATGGCCGCGAAGTCCGGCTTACCGCTTGGGCTTAAGGCCAAAAGTCGGTGCCGAGAGGCAACGGCTGTCGTGGCGCTAGCAGTGCGGTCGGGTAGGCGTCACTTCCCCGACCGCGCTCTTCGACCAAACACTCCTTCGCGCAACGTCACCAGCGCTCGACGGCAGTGCGCAAGTCCACCTCGAAGGACCAAGCGTTGGCCGGCTGATCGTGCAGGAATTCGTAGGCGTCGACGATGCCTTCGAGACCGACCATGCCTTCGTCGCCGAGCCGCTCGGCGACTTGCGGCAAGCCTTTCTTGATCTTCTCGCCACCGATGGCGCCGTCGACGACGACATGGCCGACATGAATGCCGTCCGGGCCGCACTCCTTGGCGAGCGCTTGGGCGAAGTTGCGCAGCGCCCCCTTGGCCGAGTTGAAGGCGCCGAAGTTGGCGCGGCCGCGCAGCGAAGCGCTCGCCCCGGTAAACAGCACGCTGCCCGAGGTCATGCGACGCACGGCCTCGCGTCCGAATAGAAACCCGCCGAAGCAGCCCACCCGCCAAGTCACCTCGAAATATCCGGCGTCCATGTTCTTGATGGTGCCGGGGAAGTTGTTGCCGGCGTTGTAGATCGCGAGCTCGATGTCGCCGACCTCGGTGGCGGCGTCGAACAACGCGACGACGGCGTCCTCCGAGGTGGCGTTGGTGGCAAGGGCAGTGGCACGGTTGCCGGCGGCATTGATCGTCTCCGCCAAGGCGTCGAGTTTCTTCTGCGTTCTGCCGCCGAGAAAAACATGCATGCCTCGCTTGGCGAAGCGTAACGCCAAGGCGCCGCCCAAGCCGTCCGCCGGGCCGATGCCCAACACGATTGCGACCTTTTCCGTCATAGCGATACTCCTTTAGAGGGTTTGCTCTGGTTGTGCCGGCGACGCCCGCGCATCACCGTAGCGCTGCCCGCAGCGCCTCGCACGCCTTCGTCATCGCCGTGCGGGCCGCAGGAATCGTGCGCGTTTGGCCGAAAAAGCCGTGGATGAAGCCACCGTAACGTACCAATTCGGCAGCCACGCCGGCAGCGCGTAGTTTCTCGGCATAGGCCTCGCCCTCGTCGCGCAGCGGATCGAACTCGGCCGTTAGCACCAGCGCCGGCGGCAGGTCGGCGAAGTTGTCGGCCAAGAGCGGCGACGCGTACGGGTTGCGGCGATCTTCCGGGGTCGGCGCGTAGTGGTTCCAGAACCAATGCATCGACTCGGCGGTAAGCAAGTAGCCCTCGCTATTGTCGTGATACGAAGGGGTATCGAACGTCACACCGTCGGTCACCGGATAAACCAACAGTTGAAAGGCGATGGCCGGCCCCCCTTTGTCGCGCGCCATCTGCGCCACCACGGCAGCGAGATTGCCCCCCGCGCTGTCGCCCGTTACCGCCAATCGAGAGGCGTCGCCGCCGAACTCCGCGGCGTGCGCCGCCGCCCAGACAGTAGCGTTGTAGCAGTCGTCCGCAGCGGCAGGGAAGCGGTGCTCGGGCGCCAGTCGATAGTCCACCGAAATCACCACGACGTCGGCGCCGTTGCAAAGTTCGCGACTTTGGCAGTCCGCGCTCGTCAGGTCGCCAATCACCCAACCGCCACCGTGAAACATCATCGCCACCGGAAACGGACCGTCGCCTCGGGGCCGGTATATGCGCACCGGAACGCCGTCCGCGGTCACGTTCGTCACCGCGCCAACGGCAATATCTTCGGCCTCGGGCTGCATGGTGCGAAACATCTCGCGCCCAGCATCCACCGGCAGGTCAACCAAAGCCGGTCCCTCCATTTCCTCCAGTTGGCGAAGCATGGTCTCGTACTCGGGGTGCAGCGGCATGAGTGCAGTCCTCGTTGGGAATCAGGCGGCGAGCTTATCAATTCCTGTAATATCGCCGCACTGCTAGGGATTAAGGATCCGCATGGCCGAAGAAGCCCCGGACACCGCCAAAGAAGAGGCTCGGCATTTCGCCCAAAGCCTAGAGAGCACGCTGCTCAAGAATCGCACGCTGACCCTCTTCGGCGAGATCGACACGGCGAAAGCGCAACGCACGGCCGAGAAGCTGCTAGCGCTCTCCTTTGAGAGTGAAGACCCGATTACCGTCTACATCGGCTCGCCCGGCGGCCATGTGGAATCCGGCGACACGGTGTTCGACATCATCCGCTTCATCAAGCCCACCGTGCGCATCGTCGGCACCGGCTGGGTGGGCAGCATCGCCACGCACATCTATATGGCGGCCGAGCGCGAAAACCGCTATGCGTTGCCGAACACCCGCTTCCTCATCCACCAGCCGGCCGGCGGCTTCGGCGGCGATGCCTCGGACATCGAAATCCACGCCCGAGAACTCATCAAGACTCGCGAGCGCATCAACCAGATCATCGCCGAACAAACCGGCCAGCCACTGGCGCGCGTAGCCAAGGACACGGACCGCGACTATTGGATGAGCGTTGAAGAGTCCATCGAGTATGGCTTGGTGGGCAGCGTCATCGCCTCCGTCGACGACCTGCCGGCTTGACGGCTTTGCGCATAACGGTGGGTGAGCGCGAGGTGAGCGCTCTGCTGCGGCCGGCGGACGCCGGCGGGCAGGGTCACCGGGCCACGCTGACATTCGGCCACGGCGCCGGCGCCGATATGCGCCATCGTTCCATGGAGGCCATTGCCGAAGCCTTCGCCGGCATTGGCGTCGCGACGTTGCGCTACAACTTCCCGTTCAAAGAAGAAGGCCGCTCCAGAGTGGACGCGCAGGCCGTTGCCACGGCGACGGTCGCCGCTGCGGCGGCGTGTGCGCAAGAGACGTCGCCGGGCCCGCACCTCCTTGGCGGCCACAGCTATGGCGGACGCATGGCGTCGCACTCGGTGGTGGAGCACGAGCTGGACGCGGCCGGCCTTGTTTTCTGTTCGTTTCCGCTGCACACCGCGGGCAAACCGGCGACGAAACGCGCCGAGCACATGGATGCGATCCGCGCACCGATGCTGTTCCTTTCGGGTAGCCGGGACGGCATGGCGCAACCGGACCTGCTCGAAGAGGTGGCGGCGCGCATCGGCGGCACGGTGCGTAGGCTCGACACCGCGGACCACGGCTACAAGACCTTGAAACGCACACGCCAGCGCACGGACGACGTATTCGAAGAGATGGCTGGCCACTTGAGCGAGTGGCTGGATACAGTGTTGTCTTAACGGAGGATCGATGAAGCTCTGCACCTTTACCCACGGCCAGCGAACGCGCATCGGCGTCGTTGTCGGCGAACTCGTCATCGACCTGCCGGCGGTGGCGCCCGGCCTGCCGGACGATATGATTTCCTTTCTCGAGGCGGGCGACGAAGCGATGGCTGCCGCTCAAGAAGCGCAGACCAACCCGGAAGTCGCGTTTCCGGTGGCGGACGTGACGTTGGAGGCACCCGTGCCGTTGCCGGGCAAGATCCTCGCCATCGGTTTGAACTACGCGGATCACGTCGCCGAGACGGGCAGTCAAGCACCCACGGTGCAAATGTGGTTCAACAAGCAACACAACGCCGCGAACCGGCCCTACGGCACCATCAACAAGCCGGCGGTGTCCTACATGCTGGATTACGAAGGCGAACTTGCTTTCGTGATCGGCAAGCGCGCCAAGCATGTGCCCAAGGAGCGCGCCGCCGAAGTGATCGCCGGCTACTGCTGCGGCAACGACGTAAGCGTGCGCGACTGGCAGTCGGCCGCCCGCACCATGCAGATCGGCAAGTCCTTCGACACCCACGCGCCGTTTGGACCGTGGATCGTCACGCCGGATGAAGTGGGCGATCCCCACAACTTGGGCATTCGCACGGTGGTTAACGAAGAGGTACGGCAGAACTCGAATACGAAACACCTCATCTTCGACTGCTTCGACCACATCGCGCACCTCACCAAGGCGTTCACCTTGGATCCCGGCGACGTGATATTCACCGGCACATCATCCGGCGTCGCGGCGGCCATGAAGCCGCCCCGTTGGCTGAAAGCGGGCGATGAAGTCCGGGTGGAAATCGAGAAGGTAGGCTACATCGAACACAAGGTAGTGGACGAAGACGCCGCGACGTTGATCGGATGATCGCGCTTCGGCGAGTTAGTCGTTGACGTTTGGCGTAAGCGCTCGTAGGCGCACCGCCAAACTGCGCACATGGGCATCCTCGGCGTCGAGCTCGCGTAGCGCTTCGGCGAGTTCGAGCAGGTACTCGGCGTTGGCGCCGCTCGGTCCCGAGGAGCGGTGGATGTGCTGCGCGATGTCGTCGAGAGGGGCGGCGCCCAAGAATGCGGGATTGTCCCGGTCGGCGACATAAGTAAGGCCCGGCACCCGCTCCTCGTCAAAGTCGATCACCACCCCGACCCGGTCATAGCCGTTCTTCTCGCGGTGATCCAAGTGCGCGAACACCGTGTCCTGCACCCGATAGGCCACGCCGATGCAGCGGACGCCTTCCGCCGGAATGAGCGTCACCACGCGGCCCGGCGCGTCGGGGGTGCCGCGGTGGTCGTGCGACCCCTGCCAGAAACGCCGACACCAGCCTCGTACCGACGCCCGGCGTCGTTCCAAGTAAGGGAAATCCACCCGCCAAATCAGCGAGCCGTAGCCAAATATCCAGTGGGTCAAGATCAACTCGTTGCGGGGCCGGACGGTGACTTTGCCACAGCGCGGCGGGCGCGTCCCCGCGGATAGGCAGCGTAGAATCCCGTCGGGTGGATATGCGTCACATCGCCCTCGCCGTGTGGCTCTTCGGCTGGCTCGGCATATTTTCCGCTTACACGAGCTCCGCCCTCGGCGACCACGTCGCTTCGTGCGTACCGCACTTCACCGGCTGCGCCAGCGTGAGCGCCAGCGGACGCCACGGCGCCGGCTTCTTCTTGTTCAAGGCGTTGATGATCCCGGTAGCGGTGCTGCTGGGCGTTTACTGGCTCCTTTGCGACCACTGGCTGCGAACGGCCGGCGACGCACCCGCCCGCTGGCGACGGTCGATGCTGGTGATTGGCGTCCTAGGCGCAGCGGCGCTCGTGGTCTACGCCACCTTCCTAGGCGCCGACGACGAAGCCTATAGGGACACCCACCGCGCGATGCGCCGCTATGGAACCGCCGTGTTCTTCGGCTTCACCTATCTCGCCCAACTGCTGCTGCTCTATCGGGCACGAGCGGTCTTCGGCAACACCTTGGTGGCGAAGGTGAAGTTGGCGCTGTGCGTTGGCATGTTGGTGGAAGGACTGACACTCGAAGCGTTGACGCTGTTCGTCGCCAACGATGCCTGGCTTGAGAACCTCACCGAATGGCATGTGGTGACCGCGCTCGGCTTCTACCCGTTTCTCACTTGGTTGATGTGGCGTAGGACCGGGCTCGAGGTCACATTTCGCGTGGCGCAACCGCGCGACGGCGATTAGCGGTAAGTCGGACTTGGCGGCGCTTGGAGTGAGTAAAGTGCGGGGCCGCCGGCAGCGGCTTTGCGACGGTGAGGTTCAGGCGACTTGCGTCGCGTGGGCCTCGAACAACCTAGGCAAATAGCGTCGCGCCTTGTCGATCAGTTCTTCTTCGCGGGTTCCTCGCGCTGGCTGAAACGCCACCCGGTGCTTCATCCATCGGTATAGGCGACGCACTCCGGGGTCGTTCTCGGAGACCTTGTCTCTGCCCGTCAACTGCATGCGCCGGTTCACCCAAGCAGCGAGTTCAGCGGGCGTCGCCAAGTCCAAGGTTCTGCGCCGACGGCGATAGTTCTGCCTTGCCGCGCCCCGATGCGCGTGACCGTGGCGCTTCATCTGGCCGAGGATGCGCCGCGACGAGCGGGTATCTTGCATGAGCTCGTCGAGTTCGTCTTTGAGCATATGCAATAGATCGCGCCACTCGGAGCTGCGCTGCGCCTTTTCGGTGAGCGTGCCGATGGCGTGCGCCGCCTGGTCCCGTTCCCTCATGCCGCCACGCAACGCCTTGTCGAAGACCTCGCGCCATACGCCAAGGTCGCGGACATGGCCGTTCCGGCAAGGGCACAGCGCCCGCAACGCCTCGCACCGCTTGCGGTAGTTATCGTCGCTGAGCGCCGTCAGCAAACCGTTGATGTCAGCCGCTTTGTCAACCATGGCGGAACTCTACCGCTCGCCTGACGTTACTACAAGCACCGTATTGGCTCAGAACATACGGCATAGGTTGATCGAGCGGCTGCGTGACAGGATGCTCGTTCGGGATTGATATGCGAGCGACGCAGGGAGTGTTGCGCTCCATCAATTCTCTTTTGGTTTTCTCGCTTGGGGGTGTGACGGTTCCCGTTGAGTGATTTAGAGGAGCGCCTGGATCGGGGTGGCTAGGCCGCGGTGATGCCGACAGTATCCAAGGCGACAGAGCATCTGTGGACATGAACCTCCGCGCCGTGCATGATCGCAACGATGAGGTGCTTGAGCGCATCTATGGTGGTCGCCATTTCCGTAACGACATGGAACGGTTGGAAAAGCTCTTCGAGCTTTACATCGACATGAGTGAAGCGGGGGGGATGAGCGAGTTCAGTCGCATGACCGTCGTCGCTGCTGCCACAGTCATTTCGGACTTCCAAACTCACAAGGACATGGACGTTCTGGCAGTCGAGTGGGGAATAGCGGATAGGTGTAACGGCTCGACCAAATCGGCGCGAGTCGCGAATCTGGCGGGTATCGCTTGCGAGGACGGGATCAAGGTACTCACTGAAGGTGGGCGGGTACATCTTAGCCGCGCATTGGTTGAGTTCGCGATCTCGGCTCCCGAGCGCAGTAGGCGATCCCCCGCTTGGAGGAAGTTAGTTGCAGGTCTGCGATTCGACGGGTTTGAAGTTCGCACAGCCCAAATAGAGATCGACTCAGACTGGTATTCGCTAGGCGAACGAACTGAAACAAGCGTCGAGCTTGTCCGAATGCTGCCTTCAGACGTTCCCGAACTAGATTTCCGGGAAGCCGAAAACGAAGTCACGCGGCTGTTGAAGCGACACGGCTTCGCCGTTGCGGAGGGTCATTTGAAGCAGGCCATTTCAGCATTCAGTCGCGGAGAATGGTCATCGGCAAATGGGGAGTTGCGGAACTTCTACGAGAGTTACCTCAACGAAATCGCCAGCGGCTTGGGCTATACGGGCAGCGGCGGCAGCAAGGCAAAGCGGGATTACCTCGGCAAGCTTCGGCGGCCGTTCCTGCTTGTCGACTACAACGAGTGGAATCCCAATAACCAAAAGCCGCAATACGTTCAGGGGTTGATTAGCAGAATGCACCCCCATGGCGGACATCCGGGCCTCTCCGAAGAAGAAGATGCGACCTTCAGACTTCAGATTTCGCTTGTTACCGCACGCCTTTTCCTTCGCCGATTCGACCAGAGGTCATAACTTCCCATGAATGAACCCGTCCCTCCGTCTCGGTCACCTATGCCTGTAGCGGCAGCACCGAGAGCAACATGCTCGCTACGCAAGGATGAGAAGGGCGGGCGAATACTGGAGACAGCGGACGGCCACAAGGCCAGTAGCACAATTACCCGGTACGACGCCGCTTCGGTGTCGCTCGTTGCGAGGTGGTGATGAAGAAGGATCCGTTCACCATCCGCATCTTTGTCCCCGACGGCGATCCAGACGGAGTCCGCCTGATTGATCGGATGAATTGGACCGGTCTCGGGCTGGTATTTCGCAGGTCCGACTGGTCGGAGGTTCGCAAGCGCGCCGAGATGCAGCGCACAGGCATCTACGTTCTCATCGGCTATCGCAATGAGGACGATGACTTGCCTACTCTCTATATCGGGCAGGCCGACGGCATCAAAGGGCGCATCGACTCGCACGACAGGGACAAGGAATTTTGGGACTGGGCTGCGGTGTTTGTTTCGACCAGCGGTGGGCTGAACCGGGCTCACGTCACTTGGCTCGAATATGCGCTCGTCAAGCAAGCGACGGAAGCAAAGCGCTGTCACCTCGACAACGGCAACGCGCCCCAGGAGCCTGCTTTGACCGAAGCGGAGAAGGCCGACACGCAAGGCTTCATGAAGGAGATCCTACAGATACTCCCTCTCGTCGGTCTGCGGGCATTCGAACTTCCGATACCGGTCGCGACGCCGCGCGCCAGCTATCCTCTGACCGGCGCAAAGGCAAGCGGCGGGAAACGCGACACGAGCAGCGACTCAACAGACACGATTATCGTTTCTGCAAAGAAGGAAGGGTTCGAGGAGACCTTTCTTAAGGAAGATTGTTGGTACGCAATCCGTATCTCCGGAGGAATGCTCGACAAGATCAAGTACATCGCCGCGTACCAGACGCAACCGGTATCGGCCATCACACACTATGCCCCCGTCTCCCGTATCGAGCCCTACGGCGAAGGCGGCAAGTACAAGGTCGTGTTTTCCGAGAGCGCCAAGCCCATCGCCCCGCCCATTCCCTACGGAGACGCTCCTCGTGGCGTCATGCAGGGACCACGCTACACATCGTTCGCACGCCTGCAGAAGGCAAGAAAGCTCACCGACGTGCTGGGCAAGAGTTGATGCCTCTAGGCGGAACGGGTCCGTGAAGTACGCCAGAGGCGCGCATATCTTCTCGGTCGCCAGCGGCAGTTCATGAGCTGTCACGCACGTCTCACGCCAGTCTCGATGGTTGAGGCGGTTTACTGTTGAGTCCCATCAACCGCACAACATCGTCCTGAGACAACCTCGCGCTTGCCTAAGCGCCTTCATCCTGCTGCCAATGGGGTCTCTCGTCATGTCACCTCTACGAAGAAGCTTTTCCCCTCCCTCCACTGCGTCAGCAGACGAGACGTAATCTGTTGTAAAGTGCTTCATGTATATTCGTTAAAGGGCTAGTCCGAACCCTTGCTTCACGCCTCCGATGCGCTTCAACGCACCGTGGTTTTCCAGTCGGTCGCCTTTCGGACTGCTTACGCGACATTCCCCGCTTCACAGCGACCTGATCCGCTTTCCTGCGCTCGAACGCCGCACGCTCGGTGTTCATTTCGACCGCAGATCGACTACGAAGCGGCGGTTTCTGGCAACCCGCAGCTCGCCGGGGCCGTGCGTGCGGTGCTCGCCGATGACTACCCACGGATGCTCGTCAATGCTGCTTGACGATACCGAATCGTTCGATGCGCCGATGGAGCGACGCACCGTGATCGTGGCCCGAGCCAATGTCGCGGGGCCAAGGAGCCGCTGATGGACGTATTCGCCTTCCGAGAGGAACTCATCGCCGAGTACGGGCGGTTTTCCCGAAGCTTCGCCAAAATCCGCGCCGAGGACATCTCCCGCGAAGTCGATGCGGCCTACACCGCGGGCCACTTCTGGCCCGCACCGCTTATCCAGCTCAACCCGAACTTCGAGCCCGGTGGATACGTTGACGACTTGGTCGCCAACGGCACGCTCGATGCGAAGTGCGCGAAGGTGTTCCGGCTCAAGAGCAAAGAAAACCCCTTCGGCGACCGTCTCCTGCTGCACCGGCACCAGGCTGACGCCATCGAAATCGCGGGCCGAGGGGAGAGCTACGTCCTGACCACCGGAACGGGCTCTGGCAAGTCGCTCGCCTACTTCATCCCCATCGTTGACGACGTGTTGCGGCGGAAGCGCGCCGGCGGCGTCACCAAGGGCATCACGGCCATCGTCGTTTATCCGATGAACGCGCTCTGCAATAGCCAGCGCGAGGAACTGGAGAAGTACCTGCGGCTTGGCTACGGCGAAGGCCACGAGCCGGTCACCTTCGCCCGCTACACCGGGCAGGAATCCCAAAAGGAGCGCGAGCGGATCGCAAAGAACCCTCCCGATATTCTGCTGACCAACTACGTCATGCTCGAGCTGGTCATGACGCGGTTCCACGAGACCGACAAGGCGATCCGCGAACACGCCAAGGGACTCCGGTTCTTAGTCCTCGACGAGCTGCACACCTATCGCGGGCGGCAGGGGGCCGACGTCGCCATGCTCGTCCGACGCGTCCGGGAGCGGTTCAACGAGCGTCTTCTCTGTATCGGCACGTCCGCGACGATGGCATCCGAAGGTTCACCCGATGATCGGGACGCTGCCGT
Source organism: uncultured Pseudomonadales bacterium (assembly GCA_964348085.1). Lineage (GTDB taxonomy): Bacteria > Pseudomonadota > Gammaproteobacteria > Pseudomonadales > Azotimanducaceae > VXYL01. Next base: position 55,755 of record CAYGBI010000019.1, read on the forward strand.
TGCGGCCATCGCAAGCCGTCTGTTTGGCGCTGCTGTCGATCCCGGCAATGTCGTTTCCGAAACCCTGCGGCCCGTCACCGACCGGGACGCGAACCTGAGTGGCCCCGATCTGCGCGCCGCCATCGAGCGGGGCGTACCTGCGAATCCGACGCACGAAGCACTCGCGGTCCATCCGGTCGCGACGTGGGTGGAGCGCAATCTCGGGCTCGAAGAGCAGGGCGGCAAGCTCGTGCGGATTTCGCGTCCTTTGACAATTCTTCAAGCTTCGGATCGTCTTGCCGCCGATAGTGGCGTCGACGCCGAGTGTTGCCGGAAGTACCTCGCAGGCTTTCTCCTGACCGCCCACCGCAGCCGGAACGAACGAAGCCAGAGCTTCTTCGCATTCCGCCTGCATCAGTTCATCAGCGGCGCTTGGCACGCCTACACGACCCTTGAAGCGCCGGGCGAGCGGTATCTCACTCTGCACGGACAGCAATTCAAACCCGGGGATCGCGACCGCCCACTCTTCCCGCTTGCCTTTTGCCGCGCCTGCGGCCAGGAATACCTGCCAGTCTGGGCAAAGCACGTCAGCAAGCAGCCGCATAGCTTGGAACCCCGCGACCTGTCCGAACGATCCAACGACGACGAGGACGTCCAGTTCGGCTATCTCATGCCGGACCCCTCTGGACTGTTCGATCCCGAGGACATCGAGAACCGGTACCCGGAGGACTGGCTGGAGTTCCGCGGCAGTGAGGCTCGGCTCAAGCCCCACTTCCGCCGCTACCGCCCCCTTGGCCTCCAAGTCGATACGCGAGGCGCCGTGTCCGGGGACGGCTTGCCCGCGTGGTTCATCCCCGGCGCCTTTCGCT
>CAYGBI010000020.1:0-54641 GCA_964348085.1 uncultured Pseudomonadales bacterium
ACGTCGAAGACATTGACGACCTACGACAAATGTTGTCAGTCTTAATCCCTTCTTAGTCAGGGCTGCTGTTCGAACAGTTCTCGCTCTATGTACTCAACAAATCAACGCGGTACGAAGGCACTTGTGCTTGTCGTGTCCGATAGACGAACTTAACTAGCGAGATGACTTCGGATCCGCCTTTGGTCATCGGTTGACAAAGAGCATGTCAGCGTGGTCGGTGAATAACACACCGCCCGGCAGACGGCTTCGACCATAAACGGCATGGCGACCTGTCGTCAACAGCGCGTATGCGCGCACATCATCTTGGGTGGGTTCAATGAGACGCTCGACGTCCTGTAGCACGCCAACCACCTCCACTCTCGTCGCGCTCTTGCGGAATACAGAGTACTGAAACGGTGTAGCGTGGCGTGACACAGTGCGATGAACCCGGACGCGTCTGCGGTCATCGGTGATGTCGTAGCAGACGAGCCAAGGTAATCTGCGACTTGCCGGCACTTAAACCACCTCCTCCAAGTATCTGTACAAGTGACGCAGCGTCTCCCGCAGAACAAAATCGCACGTGCCTCGGTTCCGCTCGAAGAACGCTGTAGCCATAGGAGTTCCGGCTGTGGCGTTCCTGCACGGTTTGGGAGGCCGAAGCACCAGTTCAGCATGCAAGGCCCACTGCACCACAGTGACGAGGTCGGGCACTAGCTGAGTGAGCGACACGTCGTCCGCGCCAAGTCCGGTGTGTGTCAGTTCCTCGATCACTCGTGCTTCGACTAGACCACGCAACTCCTTCTTCAACGTGCGTAGCTCGGACAAGTCCAACCCCACATTGCCATGCAACGTCCGAACCAGATTCGTCCCCTTGCGAGGGGACCAGCCCATGCGCAACGCGCAAAATCGGATAGCGCGACGGCGAATGTTGGTTCGCCAAGGCATGTACAACTCCTGCCAGTCGGATCGATCGAAGAAGTCTCGCCAGCGTTGGGCGAAATTATTTCGTTTCGATGGGCGACCGATCCAACGCGCCCTCAGCCGGCCATCCTTACGCTGGAAACAAACGACAACACCTTCGTCCGCGCAGGCGAGCAGGGCATCCGTAGACCAAGAAACACGGCCGACGACCACTACCCTCGACACGCGACTCAAGGGAAACCGTCGGTCGGCAATGTCGCCTGCCGATGCGCGAACGCGGAGGGCCGGACCATCCAATACCACTTGCATCGGCCCTTGTCGGTCCGTCAGGTAGAGTGGCTTCAATCCTTCCCTCCTGTCTCTTTTGCAGCAGGTGAATGTCGGACGTTCTCCCTTGCGCGTCTTTCGAAGTCACGCGCCACTCGGCCAAGCTGACGCCGCAGAAGGCGTCGGACGGCCGAGGCAAAGGGATTGAATCGCTTATAGAAACGTTGCCGAGCTGACTTATCCAGCAATACAGCGCCATCCACGTTGCGGAATCCCCGTTCGGCGAGCACACGCTCGCGAAACAGCGACCACACCCACTCATCCACATGCGGTCGAAATGGTTCTATCGCATCGGCCGCCAACGACTCTCGACCATAAGCCGGTTCATGGTAGAGACCAAGCAAGGGGTCCAATCCGACACCGTGACATGCGGCAACGGCCTCGAAGTGAAGTAGGGAGTAGGCAAGCGACAGACAAGCATTGACCGGGTCTGTGGGTGGGCGCCGTTGGCGGCGTTCAAAGCCTAGCGATGGCGGAAGCAACGTGGCGTAGGCAGCGAAGTACGCCGCGGCGGCCGCACCCTCAACACCCAGTAGGCTATGCAGACTCTCGTCCGAATTTGCAGACAAACGACTCGCCGCGGCGTCCAGCCGCGCTATCGCCTTCAATAGTGGTCGGCGGCGATCTGGGCGTGCTTCCAAGGCTCTGCGAAGAAGGCGACCTTGTGCTTGGACCTTGGCCAAAACCAACCGGCGTGACCAGTCAACCCGTGCATCCGTATCCCTGTATGCGTCGTATTGGCCAATCCTTCGCAGTACGTCGTTGTGAGGACGGCCGACGCACATTGCCAAGCGACGCCCTTGCCTACCACTCAAGACCAGAATACCCGCACCTGCTTCCGTGATGGCGCCAAGTACGGAAGTAGACAGGCTCACCTGGCCACGCAAGACGACGCGTTCCAAGCCATTAAGTGGTACGGAGCCCCGTCGCCCGCTGGGCTCGTGGAACTCAAGCGCTCCACCAGTAACCTTGAGCTGAATGCCCTTGCGATCAACATAAAGCGTACTCATGGTCGTCAGCCCACATAGTAGAAGTCGGGGTCGACAACCGGCGTCGCAATGCCGAGTAGTATCGGCTTGGTTTTCTCCTGAATCTGTAAGATCGCGAAACGGTCTTGCCGTTCATCGATTATCGATCGCACTTGCGAAATAAGCACCGTGCGCTCACGAGGAGACAGAAAGCACTCGAAGACGGACTTCTGTCCACCCGTTGCATAGCCCTTCACCACTTGGTGTACCTTGCGCAAGCGATTAGGATCGGCGACGTCATAGGCCGCGATGTAGAGTCCTCGTGTTGCCATATAGATCTGCAAGCGGCATGACAACCGCCGCTATCCGTTGTGCTTCAATGCCGCAATTGCAGCACATGCATGCATTGACGAGCGCAAACGGCAAGATTGCCGCCTATTAACAGACGCGCCTGAGGGCTATTGAAGTACCCACAATTGGGCAATCGCGTTTTGCCCAGCGTCGGTTCAAGTGGATTTTCGATGCGTCGGAACGGAACCTATAGCCGTCACCGAAAGAGCCGTTCAGACCGACGACTATCGTTACGCGCCTCCAAACGAGATATTCTAGGCGTCTTTCGCCCCACCGGTAAGGCCCGCTAGCCGGTAATCTGAAGGAACTCCGGGGGTTCGGTAGGTAATTGCTGCGGCTCTCTGCGCAAGCCTGCATCGTGCGCAAGCAGACGCAGCAAAGGCAGGAAGGACTCTCGTGTCCAAGTGTTCAGCCGATCCCAGTCGGGCCTGCTCACCGGACGGAAACCGTGTGCCAACATCGACTGGTTGCGTATGTCCAGCATGTCGCGAAGCCCCGCGCCATGTTCGACAACGAACTCGTTGGCGACGCCCGAACACCGCTGTTCGACCACCCTCCAAGCCTGCCACAGTCCAATCTTGATCTTGCCATCCCGAGCAGGCGCCACGTCGGCATCCGGCGGGAGCAACTCGCGGGGGAAGTCCGCCGTGTCTACATCCAGTTCGGTTCGCAATCGCCACTGGGCGGTCCACTCCATCAGGCGGTACCACCGCGCCACCGCATCGTCGTATCTGCCCTGCGCGGCACGCCGCTCGGCGTTCAACCACAGGTCAAACAGGCGCGCCGGTTCGCAATTGGGGCCGTCGCCATGCGCAAGCAAACGAAGAGTGGGCAACATCCACCCATAGGAACCAGTGACAAACGCCGCATACGGCTCAAGCTCCCGCAATGCACCAGCGTGGTCGAAACCGTCCCACAACGCGAAGGCACGACTTAGTGCCCGCGCCCGGACCCACCTGCCAAAATCCGGCGCATCGGGCGGCGGACGAATCTCATCCATGCCCACTGCCGTCTCACCATAGGCAAAACGCCGCCAAGCCCAAAGCTGAAGCGCAATTGCTTGACTGACGCGAAGTCGCGAGTCGCCAGCAAGCACCGGCACCTCGGTACCAAGCGCCACCTTCTGTAGATTCGTGCGCTCTCCCGTGACGAGTTGAAGCTGTACGTCGTTGAAGTCAAGGGCTGCACAAACCAACGCCGCCGACATGCTTTTGGTGCCACCAGTGTAATCGGCAGTCAACGCATGGTTCGGAAAGCGACCCTTCAACTTCATCACAGCTTTGTGGATTTCGACGTACGCACCACCGAGACCGTCCGCCGGCACAAGGACGACCTCGTAACGATCACGGGCAAGTCCCAATTCACCAGGTATCGTGTCATCAAGTGTCGCCGGAGGAGGACCATCCACTAAGACGTCCGAGCCACGCTTGCGAGTTGCAGGATCCCGACCGGAACAAATGAAGCAGACAAAGTCAGGATTCCCTGTCCTTATAGCTGTCAGGATGGGCTGTGGGCTGCCACCGACGGTACACAACAGCACCGATTCACTCATGAGATCCTCCTCTGTCTTGATAAAGAGTCTGGCTTTATGGCGTTTAGGCGCGGTAGCAAGTTCACTTCTTCAACCGCTGCCATCAACTCCGCAACTTACGTTCAAGGACAACGCCATCGGATCGTTGGCGAGCCGTCACAGAAGTTGTGCCTGACGAAACGTAGTCTTATTCAACGGCGTGTTGGTGGCTAGACGCTGTGACCACGGCATCGCATTTCCGAAGCGCACCGTAACCGACGGCTGTTTTTGCGCCGAATCCGAGCCATTCGAACGCGTGGTCGAAGGCTCGGCTCAAAAGTGCCCGCCACTTGTTCTCAAGCCCTGCATCTCGCGCACGGGGTAGGTCGCACTGCACATGGAACACGAACTTCGTGCCTTCCGGGATGACGAGGAAGTAGATCGGTATTGGATTGCCCGCATCATGAGGCGTCTCCTCGCCTCTGTAATACTTGCCGTAATGCGGGTTCATGATCTCGACGCCGAGCTGGTTGCAGTCGGGAACGACATCCCAGAACGTCAACAGGCCACGCTGCGCTGAATCAACGCACGTCGGCCCGAACAGCTTCGCGATCACACCGGACGTCCACTCACTGTCGCTCTCGACGCTCGCTTCCTGTAACTCCTCCGCAGCTCGACGTAGGACGCCTTTAACGCTCGAACCTGGCAAGTAAGGAAGGCCATAGGGGAGCGTGAATGCCATGCCGTTCTCTAGCGGGTGCTCAATACCCGTGCCGGTCACGAAGGGGGAGGCGGACCTCGCAACGTAACGTGCCACATGAGACGACGCCTGCACCCAAGAATCTTGGCGGGCGATAAGGCTGTCACGTAAGCGAGCCACCTCATTGGGGTACTCTTTCGTAAGCGCGTTCAGGTGCTCCCTAGGGTCGATGTCTTTGACGCGCTCCCACCTTCCTCCTCCTGCTTTCCAGAACTGACCATAGAGCGTAAATCTATGTCCCGGAGGGCAAGAACGGAACTGGCCCTGAAGGTACTTTGGTACGGCGGCTATGGCCACTGACCGGCTCCCTTTGGTACGTATACATCCATGATCTGACCGGGCTCCGGGCTAGCGTTGGGCGGTTGGTGCGAACTGCCGTATCCACCTCATTATCGCCAACGTCTCTTCCGTCGCACGACGAATTTCAATTGAAGGAGCGTTGTAGAGAGCTTCCATGGCGGCAGAGTACTCTGCGTTCTTTATAAGCTTGCGCTTACAGAGCCAGTTGAGGATATGCTGTTGCAGTTTTCCGTGGACGTTCTCATCCTTTGACTGGAAAAATGCGAGGCTCTGCATCAAGCCGTTCGCCATGATTAGAGCAGGAGCGCCCTTTGCCAAGCTCGTGTATTTCTCGTCGCAGCCTTGAACGCTCCGCCATGCGTATTCCGCGCGTCGTTGCTCAAGTGTTGTCGCCATCGTTAGTTCCCCCGTAGACGGCCTTGACCACCACTTGACCATGCCCCGTGGTGGCGTCGCCACCAATCTGCACCAACAGCCCGTCCAGCCCCTTGATGTTGTCGCCCGTGCCCGGGCCGAGGAGAATCTTCGTCAATACATCCTCAGCGTCCATGCTGTCGCCGCTTCCGCGCCCGTCCGAGGCCATTACCGGTGCCAAGAGTATCGACTCTGGAGGCAGATTTTCCGTATAGAAAAGCCCGTGATCGTCCGCCGCACCTGTCTCATCGTTGATGCGCACATGCGGCTCAACAACGGTGGCGTGCTTGACGAAGTAAGTGAAGTCCTCATCCTCCATCAATACGAGATCAGTCTTGAGCTTATTGCGAAAGAACTCGTATGCGTCGCCTTCAGGCAAGGCTTCGCTCGCCAACCAGTCGGCGACACGACCAACGCTCTGATCGTCAGCGGCAGCATACTCGAACGCCTCCAGATACAGCTTGCCGTCTTCGGCCAAAGTCGACCCCGGCGGGATGCGGCACTCCGACTCTCCTAAATCAGGCACTTCCCAGTCGGCCTGAATCCCCAAATGCTCAAGCATCCGGCGAGATCGTGCCAACGCCACGGGCGACGTGGCGTAGACGTAGGCATTCTTAGCACAACGCACCGGGAACGCGACGAGCTGAGCATCGCCGAAGGCTACCGCGCCGGCGAACTCGGAGTTTAGGGGGCCGAAGACTCCATCGAGGTCGTCCCGACTCCAGCCATCCGCTTGAAAACGATGGCGAACGGCCCCCTTTAAACCCGATCCCGCCAGCATAGGATGCTCGGTGTGTCGCTCGCGCTGTATCGGATTATCGATCAATCCGATGGCGGTTCCGGCGCCCATGTGAACCGGGCTTACGCAATAGAAGAAGAGCGCGTGTTGTGCCTTAAACACTATCGGTGCCCTCGCAGTTGGTTTTCGGAGCGCGGCCATGCGGCGATCTGGACATTATTGAATCCTTCGGCTCGTCGACTGTCGTCAATCTCATTGTCCGCCATGCATTGCCACAGTCCCTCGGCGGCAACCTTGCGAAGACCGTCAACGCCGCCTCGCAGGTTTTCGATCCAATACACCGCGCCTACCGGCGCCGTGCGTACGGCGGGTTTGGGGCATCGCAATGCCAAATCCCACCCGCTTACGACGCCCGCACGGGGCACAGCGGCCGCGACAAGCTCGCCCTTCGTTTTGTCCGGCCCCTGCCACGATCCTTCGTCCGAGACGCCCGGCAATCGCCAGCCATCGGAAAAAACGCCGGGCGTGGTAAGGACCATGCGAAATCGCTGTTCGCGTTCGATGCGTCCCCAGTCGGGCTCCGGCCACTGAACGTCAGCCGCCACAACCGCCGCGCCCCGTCCATCGCCACCAAGTCGTAGCAAGCCCTCGGACGGCAGCAATCCATCCGCCCCTTGCACGGATACGAGAAAACCTACGCCGGGTGTCACGCCCACCGTTTCGGCCGTATAGAGCATGCCGCGAGCAGCAGTGCCAGTTGTTCGATCCAACGCAATGCCCAAACGCGGATCGAGTTCCCAGAGGTGACTGCTACGGACCAAATGGTCGCTCTTGATCGCATGGCCGGCCAAGTACGCACGCCAGCCTTGGCCATTTAACCAAAGCCCCGTGATTGGCTTGCCGGACCCTGCGGACGCCAACACCGGGGACATGGGCAGCCCGGCACTGGTCCTGATCGGCAGTTCGCGCGGGACCACATAGGTGGCATCATCGAGCCGTTTGCCATCCGTCACGACCACGTCAGACGGCAATGCAACGTAAGGTTCGACCGCGTCTCCTGCCATCCACTTTGATGGTCTGCGCGCAAGCGTAAATGCTTCGATGCGGAAGGCGCCTGGTTCCTGAGCAGTGCCCAGCGCCTTATGCAGCCTTGGGTCGTCTACCCGCGCACCGCCAGCGAATGCGTGGAAGTCCACCCGTGCGTCCGCAAGCATTCGGGAACGGACGGCACCCGCGACTAGCGACGGCCAAGGTGGCATTAACGCTTCGCCATAGGCGCCTGCTCCTTGAAACAAGCGGTTGCCCCGCAGGTAGAGCACGTCGAGCGGTTCGAGGAAAAGAGAGGTGGTCATGAAGCGCCAACCTCGACTTCCGTTCGTCCTTCGCGAGCCAAGAACTCGGCGACAGCGAGAAAGTCCTCGATAAACGACCGGATACGACCATCAACGGCGACTTCCGGTTCCTCGTCAGAGACATTGACAGCAAGCTTCCCCAAGGCCCTGCCTTGGGATGCCGCCACCTCCTTACTCTGACTTCCGCCTTCGGTTTGTCGAGCAAACTGATAACCCAGCATCTCGGGCAATGCCGCTCGCGGTACGTCCGTTAGCCATCCTTGGGTGAGGTACGCAGCCCGACGAGAGAACATTTGACCAGCGAATTGGTCACGCAGCCGGATGAGTTGACCGATAGGCGTCTCCTCCGGATTGTGCGTCATCGCTGTGCGCCAATCGCCAGTTTCATGGCGCTTACGGTTGAGCCAAGGGCACGTCAAGTGCGTCGCACCGCCGGAGCGCTTGAGCAACGTAATTGCGAAGGCGTCGCGCCCGCCGGCGTTTTTGGCACGTTGCTCGGCAGCTCGGAGGGTGCGCAGTACTTGGCCGAGCGGCGCTTGATAATGGGCAACAACCGCGCCCGCAGAGGCCGTGGCTCTATGGCCCATCATTCGGTACAAAACGCCGTCACGCCGAACGAAGCCTCCGCCAAGTTCGAAGTCTGCGCTTCGCAGCCCGGTGAGTTCCCTTGCACGTTCTTGGTTCTCGGACGCAACAGGAAATAAGCCGCCATAGGCCAAGCGCAACAGGAACATTACCGACAGGAGGTCGTCCACGGAGACCATCGCTAAGACGTCGTCACCACCAGCGTAAATCAGCTTGCCCTTGCCGACCTCTTCCACCACATAACGTGCGACATGCAGCGAAAAGCCGTTGAGGGCGCTCGATATCGCCATGTGACGAGCCGGCGAAGCGGGTCGGCTAGCTTTACGGTAGTCGTTGATGTCGCCAGTCGGATGCCTTGCGTCAACCGCGCATCGCACTTGAGGATGCCAAGTGCTTTCGAATGGCAGACGGTACGACTCGCCCTCCCCTTGGCCGGACAGCCAAGCGCCCATGCGGTCGCCGTCCATCATGATGAAGGCGTAGTAGGTTTCAGGGCGACTGCCTAAAACCTCTTCGAGGGCTTTCTCAAGAGCGCCTCTTTCGGTTTCGACCTTTTCCGCTTGGCGGTCCGGGAGATCGTCGCTCTGCGACCTTTCCTTGAGATCTTCGAGGAGCAATGGTAATCCACGCAGCATTATCTCAGTCTCAGTCTCGGACTCGTTCAAGTAGCGGAGGAGTTTCCGAGGTAACGCCACCGTCTGCTCTTGAGCATAGCTTCGCAGTTGGCGGAACCAACGTTCCGGTAGGCTTCGGCGATCGGATTGCTTTAGCCATCGTTCCAAGCTCGCCGCGAGGGCCATGGTGTGCGTCGAGACAACGAAACGTTTTGCCGCCCCGCCAAGCGCCGCGGTCGCTTCGCGGCAATACAGGCTCGGCCACATGCGTTTCAGCGAGCACAGCGCACATAGGTGTTCGCCTTTTCGCGCCCACCCGGACTCCTTCAAGTTACCCCACAGGCTAGCCGCCCGCCGCCCGGGCGGCAGGCTCAGAAGCGCCCTGTCGTGCGTAATCCACTCGCGTTCGCCACACAGCGAGCAACGATAACCGTCTTGGCGCAACTGACGAAACGGGCGCACGGATTTAGCGGCTGCTTGTGTTCGTTCCAGAAGTTCGTAGATGGCCGGGTATAGAACGCCGGCGTTCGGTGAGTAAAAGCGCTGACCTTTCACCTTCAGTTCCCGGCACAGCAACCCCCACGCCTTCGAATCCAGAAAGCCGTCTGGCGCAGATGCTGGGCGAAACCCAGACAGCGCATCGCGAAGCGCCGTAACATCCGGCGCGGCGCCGCCCGGCGCAACAAATGGCCGCCAAGGCGCTGCCGCCCAATGCACTTCGGGGAAGCCGTTGAACTGCGCATCAAGCTGACTCGCCGCATTTTCATCAACGTCGCGCTTCTTGGCTCGGTCAAGGAGTAGGCTCAGCGCTTCCCTAGCTTTCACCAAAGTCCACTCGCGTACGCGACTCTCAATACGTCTCGCCAAGTCCACTGCGGCCGATGCTGGCACGATGGCAACGAACTTGTTGGGTAACGCCGCGGAAAACACGGGATTTGAGTCCGTCCTCCCCCTTCTCCAGTCCTCGTCCTCGAACAGCTTGGCCGGAAGCTGCACTTCATCACGCAGCCAAAGGTCCACCTGAGGAATGCCTCGCAACTGCGGAAAGAGCACTGCGTCGGGGCCGAAGTCTTCGCACACCACCTTCAAACCCTCCCATGCGATGCGCGAAAGCAAGTGAGAGCCCGCCCAAAGGTCCGAGGTGGTGCGCGCTTGCGCAATGAAGTCCTGCACAGGGCCGAAGCTAATGGTTAGCAAGGCCGGGTTGTCCGAGTCACAGAAGAACGCCCCCGCAAATGCAGAAGTCAGATCCAAGTGCTGCCAGATCGTGTGGTCGGGCACACGCGTATCCGCCGGCAACTGACCCCACAATCCTCCGATGTCGGATACTTCGCGCAGCGCTGGTCCGAAACGCCAAAACGCCAATGCGTTTCTCTTGGCATCGTTGTGCTCGTCGATCAAAGCGACGAAGTGACGGGAGCTCACGTCCTTGATGTCTTCGACGGAAATGTCCGAGAGCTTTTGGAGCGCGTACTCCTCACCCGACAGCGGATGGATGAGAACCGGCTGCTCCGTGAACCGCACTTTCGTCCACGGGGCGAACCGCCCGTCAGTTTCGTCCCTCGGCCACTGCGGGCGATCCGCAGCCGAGGCCCAGCGGTCTGCTTGTTCCACTACATGCTTCAGCTCCGGCGGCACCTCACGCCGTCCGAATATCCTCTCGCGCAAGTCAGCCGCAGTACCCCACTCGTGGCCTGCGGGGTCGCGAAGCAACACCAACGCATTTTCTGCTGGGTCGTGGGTCCAAGCCGCCAGTTTGGCGTGCCAGAGAGTGACGTTCTTCGACTGAGCGTTCATTTTGATTGGTCTACTCGGCGTAGGCCGCTCGTTGTACCGTCAAGCGCTGCGTGTAGCTGTTTCCACACGCTTTCCTGATTCTGGCGGAGCCAACCCTTGTCACGTTCGCCAAGCTCTTTCTTCAGGTGTTTCGGAACGTCGCACGGACAGTGATAAACCAGGGCATGGAGTCTGTTGTAACGCCACTGAACCACCTTAAACCGCAGTGGACTCGCTAGGCGACTATCTCTTCCCCAACAGCTTAGTTGCCACCTTCCACCCGATGGGTAGCCCAACAGGTGGATGCCTTGAATTCCCCCTCCCGGACCAGCCGGCTGGTAGTCCTTAGCCACGCGGCGCATCTGTACCAAACGTTCGGCGAAGAACGCCACCGCGCCCTGCCAAGTGTGAACCGGTTCCTTGCTGATCCAGACTAGGACGCCCCTTTCGTCACTGCCGATCGCGTGGGGCCAATCCGAGGCTAAGCAATCCTTCAGTGACCGAGTCACTCGACCCATCAAGTCGCAGCCAGCCATCTGGTCAGCAGGCTGTACATTGGAGTGAATCTGAAGCGACCCCCAGCCGTTTCGGCTACGTGAACCAAGCGTCCCGAACCAGTGCATGAGTTGAACGGCGTCCTCAACTTGGTGCCACTCGCTGTTTGACGCCAACGACGCGAGCCGCAGCACGACTTCATCGTGCGTACTAATCGCGGAGCGCTCTCGCCCTGGTTGTATTGGGCCGTAGCCGAGGTAAAGATCGCTTCGAAGCTGCGCACCTCCGGGCGTCGTCTGAACTTCTTGGAATCTCCTTGGCCATTGTGCCGATGCCGCACATGACCACGACTCAAGGCGAAGTCGCACTTTGCTCGCTCGGGCACCAACTATTCGGCCTCGCGAGTCTTGATCCTCGCTTAGCCAGGCATGGCCGAACAGCCTTCCCTCCGCGTCGCGGACCTTCCTATAGTCGTATCCGTATTCCCGGGCAACAGCCACCCGCCACCACTGCCGCAGCAATGCCTTGAATGGTGGCGTACGCCATTGCGCTCCCTGTTCCGCATTGCCAAGAAATGCCGGCGTTAGGAACCCTATCCTGTACTCTGCTCTCTGCATGGCTGTCGCGCTTAGTCCAATCCTTACGCTGCCAACTTACTGGCCGCGCTTCAATTTCGTAAACTTTCCGGCCTGATCCTTATCGCTTTAGACGGCAATCTCAAGCCGAACCGGTGATATCGCGTGCGTGGAATCCCGGCCAATTTGTGGATCAGGTACGGCTCGGCGACTCTCTTTCCCAAATTCGTTCTCAGTGCGCGATTGACGTGCGCCTTGCTCGGATTGAAGTTGTCCGCGCTGTAGCTGCGCCCAAGCGCTAGCTCGGACTTCTCGTATGTCCCCGAGTACTGGTTCCGTACACGGCCGTAGTAACTCAATAGTTCTCGCTCAAGACCTTCGTCGCTGTGGTGCGCACCAGGACGATCTTCGCGCGCTCGTGCCGCCAACATCCAATAGAACGCGAACTTGGACGGCTCCAACCGAAACGTCTCCCCACCAGCAGTGACCATGCAGTTCGCGGGGTCCAGTTCCAGCGCTACTGGTGGCACCGCCCGTTGCGCCGCCTCCACCACGGACGAGAAGCTGGCCGTGCCATCCAAGAGTTCCGGGTCGAGCCCTTCCCGTAAGCGAACGAACGGTATCTCGGCAAGGGTGACCTCTCCGTCCCGGGTGTCGTAGGGGCGCACGTTCGGCGGTAACGTGTAGATCACTTGGCTATTCGGCGTGGGGTAGAAGAACTGCGGGTGCGACTCGTACGGCGGATTAACCAGCACATGGGAAAGCCGATCTTGCTGGCGCCCGTACAGCGACAACGCATAGCCCAAATAGAAGCCCATGGTCTTGCGGCCACCGGCGATGGATACATGCAAGGCGCACTCGCTGTCGGCGGTCAGCTCGCGCAGCACCCCGGTGATGGCGTCGGCGGCGCGGGCGTTGTCGTCTGGGCTGCGGATATCGGACAACGGTTCTCCGTCAGAACCGCGCAAGACGTGAATCTGCGCCGACGTGAACGTGATAGGAGGCAATTCATAGTCGGTGCGGAGCCGGTGGAACCAGCCGCTGTCCGCATGCAGAAGCTCGAGTTGCGCCCGCTGCGCGCCCTCCGCGGTAGTGATTAGCCGGACTTCCGTAGGCACGAATGACGGATGGCGGCCCACCGTCAACCCGTACACGGTCTCGGTGACGATCTGCGGCGACAGCCCCGTGACTGCCAAGAGGACGCGACGGTCATAGGTTTCCGGCTTGGTCGCCTCCACCATCACAGCAAACTCGGCGTCGGCCACGGCGAAACGGAGGATCCGCCTTGTTCCGCGGGCGCCAACAGATAGCGCCCGAGGCCCATCGTGCAGCCCTTTCCGATGTGCGTCCATTGGCCTAGCCAAAGGCAAGGCCAGAACAGTTCAAGCGCTGGGTCGGCGATCTCAAAGGCGCCCACCAGCCCGCCCATCTTGATTCGCGTACGTTGGTGGGACGAGTAGCGCGCCCAATCCCGCCAGCGCAGGTTGGCGTCGGCCACCGGAACTTTCTCCGCACGGCGCAGCAACCCCGCGAAGTCCGTCTCCAGCGGCTCGTCGCCGTAGAAATAGGTGAGCAGGGAAAGCCGGCGCAGCAAGTTCGCCGCGAATGCGCGAAAGTCGAAATCCGCCGGCGTCACGAAGCGTTCCTGCCGTTTGATGCGCAACGGCGTCACCAAACGAACCTGAACCGCGGCAGGACTGGGAGGCGCCGTCGGGCGTCGTGGACGAACCGCGTTCAGGCTGCCACCGGCTTCGCCAATAGTGGCCCAGCCCGCTTCGTCAGCGACCTCGGTCTGTATGTCCATCAAGCGCAGTTTCACCCGGCGGGACGTCAGACCTTCACGTCCGGCGCGTTCGAGAGCACCGACGATGGACGGCAAGTGGTCATTCGCCCGGCCGGAGAGCGTAATGCCGAGATTGACCGTTCCCTCCCGGGAGTCCGCGTCGCGATCCTGCGGCGCCAGCACATACGGATTCGGGGCGGTCGGGTAGCGGGTGAGTTTCTTCGCGGTAGGCGGCGGCCGGTTGTCGAAGGTAGTCGGGTACGGGCACGAATCCACCAGCGAGCAGGCTGCGCAGTCCGGCAGGCCGGTGACGCACACCGTCTTGCGAAGCGCATGGCCGAAGGCGCCCCGCCAAGCGGAGCCGAGATAGCCGGTTCGAGACGACAGCAGCGACGCATCGCCAGCCGCGATCACTTCACGAAACCGAATGCGGTACCGTACCAAGCTCAGCATCGGCGATGGTCGATCCGGTGAGAGCGGTGGGTTCGTATCGTTCACGTCTGTTCGCCTGTCGAGAACGTCGGGGATTATAGGATCGTGGCCGGCGGCAACCCGGACGGCAAGGTTGCCGTCAGTTAGAGTCTTGTAGGCTCAGCCAACCGCCAAGTGAGGACCACTTCAATGCCAACCGACAACGCTCTACGCCTCCGCCAAATCTGTCTGCTCGCCCGGGACTTGGAGTGGACCAGCAGCGTGCTTTGCGCCGCGTTCGATGCGCCCGTGGTGTTTCGGGATCCGCGCATGGCGGCCGGCGGCAATCTCACCAATACGCACATTCGCTTAGGCGATTCCTTCTTGGAGACCGTTTGCCCAACGGACGTGGCGTGGCAGCGTTCCACCACGCAGACTCGGCTCTTGGCACGCAACGGGGACTGCGGCTACATGGCGATCGTGCAGGTTCCCGACGTCTCGGTCGCCTCGCGGTCGATGTCGGAGCAGGGCGAGGGGATCGGCATCGTCGCCGGGGATTGGAACGTTTGTCCAGGCTCGCCCGGCTCGGGCTTGGCCGGTGTCCATTCGGGGCGCTATGCGCTCGGCGAGCTGCTGCCCAAGCAGGATGGCGCGGTCTCCGGCGTGAACGTTCAGTTCCATCCGAGGGACTTCGGCACGCTGGCCGAGATTCAGGAGAACTGGCCCGGGCAGGGTGAGTTTCCGCGCAATAGAGGCACGTATTTTCCGGCGGGGAATACATGGCAGAACGGCGTCGAGGCGCGACCCCACGGGGGCGTCACGACGGGCTTCGCCGCGGTCGAGATCGCGCCTCGGGACGGGGAGCCGGCCGAAGTGTGTCGGCGATGGATGGACGGCCTCGGCGCCGGATGCGCCATCGACCCCGCCGAACCCACCACGCTCATGCTCGCCGGCGGTCAGACCATGCGATTTGTGGCACCCGCGCCCGGCGGCAGAACCGGCGTCGTCGGCGTGGACCTGTGGGCCGTGCCTGGCGTCGACAAGAAGTTCGAAACGCTCGACGTATGCGGCGTGAAGTGGACGTTGGTCGACCCGCCCGCGGGTTGAACGGGCGAGCTAGCGGATCACCCTTGCGGCGGTGAAGGCCGCCGTAGGAAAACGCGCACCCGCCGTGTTTCAATAGCGGCAAATCCAAACCACGGGACGCTAACCCATGCCCATCGATCCAACCGCCGTCGGCGCCACCGGCGGCCCCGTGTCGCGCTCTTGGACCTCCAAGGATGCCCTGCTCTACGCTGTCGGCATTGGCGCCGGCACCGACGAGCTTCCATTCACCACGGAGAACACCGCCAACGTGGCGCAGCGCGTGTTCCCCACGTTCGCAGTGATCGTCGGCGGGGGCGGAACGCCGATGAACAAGGTCGGCACGTTCAACCCGGCGCTGATGGTACACGGCGAGCAAGGCATCGAGTTGTTCGACGACATCCCGCCGGACGGCGAAGTAGAAAGCACCGGCAAGATCGTCGGCATCTGGGACAAGGGCCGAGCGGCGGTGTTGGAGTCCGAGTCGGAATCGCGGGACAAGGCAACCGGCAAGCTGCTGTTCAAGACCCGGTCGCAGCTATTCTGCCGTGGCGAGGGCGGCTGGGGTGGCGACCGCGGCCCGTCGGCGCGGCTTGCCTATCCGGATACCGAGCCCACGCATCGAGTCACTTACGCCACGCGCGAGGATCAAGCGCTCACCTATCGCCTTTCCGGCGATCGCAATCCGCTGCATTCGGACCCCTCGTTCGCGGCCCGGGGCGGTTTTCCCAAGCCCATTCTGCATGGCCTGTGTACCTACGGCTTCACCGGCCGCGCATTGCTGCATTCGCTGTGCGACGGCGATCCGTCGCGTTTCCGTTCCATGCGCGGGCGCTTCTCCAAGCCGGTGATACCGGGCGACGAGTTGACCGTTTCCATGTGGGCGGATGGCGGCGAGGCACTGTTCCGCACCACCAACCAGCAAGGCGACGTGGTAATCGATCAGGGGCGCTGCACGTTCGACTGAGCACCTAGCCGCCCGTGGTGAAAGTCACGCGGGCGGCATTCGAGCGGCCATGCATCCCGCCGGCGTCGCATCCCGCCGGCGTCGTTGCTGCTCGGTCGAATTGCCCGATATGCTCCCTCGTCGCGCCTTGCCGAGCGGGTGCCTAACCGTTCGCCAAAGTCGGATACTCGAAACCCGCGGCACGCTCGAACGCACTGGCGATGCCGAACAGGCGGCCTTCCTCGAGATGGCCGCCGACGAACTGCACCGAGCGCGGTACGCCTTCCACATCCACATCGAGCGGCAGTGTGATGCTCGGGTGGCCGGAGTAGTCGAAAGGCGCCGTGAAGCGGGTGAAGCGGCGGTTTTGCTCGCGGGCGCGGGCAGGCGAGCGTTCGGCCGCCGGCACGGGAACGGGCAGACACGGGGCGATTAGCGCGTCGAGTTCGCCGAGCACGGCGTCGAGACCGTCGCGAAAAGCTCGCCGCTCTCGCTCCAAGCGCTGGTATTCGTCGTCGCTCGCTGCTCGGCCCGATTCGATCAGCGCCGCCAACGCGGGCCCGTATTCGTCCTTGCGCTCGGGATACGTCGCCGCGTGGGCGCGGGCGCACTCGACGCCGCAGGTGACGCCCCAGTTGTCCACTAGGACGTCGGTGTTCGGCAGGTCTACTTCGACGACGACGGCGCCGAGGTCGGCAAGCAGCGCCAGTGCGTCGCGCACCGTGCGCACTACCGTGGCGTCCACGTCATCCCCGACATAGCGCCAATCGACGCCGATGCGGGTGCCTTCCAAGCGTTCGCGAAAGTACGACGCATAGGCCGGCACGGCGGAGTCGAGGGAGGTGGCGTCCTGCTCGTCTCGACCGGCCATGGTCTGCAACATGCGGGCGGCGTCTTCCACGCTGCGGGTCATCGGGCCGATGTGGTCGAGCGACTCGGCCAACGGAAAGACGCCGTAGCGACTAACGCGCCCGTAGGTCGGCTTGACGCCGACTAGACCGCAGGCGGCGGACGGAAAGCGGATGCTGCCGCCCGTGTCCGTGCCGATGGCGCCGTGCGCGAGTCCGGCGGCGACGGCGACCCCAGAGCCGGAGGAGGACACGCCGGTCCAACGTTCGCGCCGCCACGGGTTTATCGGTGGCGAAACGGTCGGATGGTGTTCCGCGTACGCACCCTCGGTGAGTTTCACTTTGCCGAGCACCACTGCGCCGGCGGCCGCCAATCGCGCCACCACCGTGCCGTCTTCCCGCGGGCGCCAATCCGCCAATACCGAGGTGCCGCAGGAAGTCGGCAGACCCTTCGTCCACAGCAAGTCTTTGAGCGCGATCGGCGCGCCGTGCAGGGCGCCGAGTGGCTCGCCACGCAGTCGTTTGGCGTCCAACGCCTCGGCCCTCCGCATGGCGAGGTCGGCGAGCACGGTGACGTAGGCGCCGAGTTCGCCGTCGAGCCGCTCGATGCGCGCCAGCATGGCTTCGGCGACCGAACGGGCGGTCAGCTCGCCGCTCTTCATGCGGCGCGTTACGTCGGAAAGCGACAGCGCGTGGATTTCCACGATACGTTCCGTCTTACGACGCGGCGAGGTCGAAAATCTTGCCGGGGTTGAGAATCCCCTTCGGATCCAACGCCCGCTTTAATTTCTTCATCAACGCGATTTCTTCGTCGTTGCGTGAAAGACGCAGGTATTTCTTCTTGTCGAGGCCGATGCCGTGCTCGGCCGAGACCGATCCGCCGATGGCCGCCAACGGCTCGTAGACCGCCTTTTTCACGCCGTCGTGGGCATCTTCGTTCTTCCCCGCCGAGGTGCCGAAGTGAATGTTGCCGTCGCCGATGTGGCCAAAGACCAAGTTGACGTAGTCGCCGAACGTGGCGCCGAGGCGGCGATTCACCTCCGCCACGTACTCCTCCATTTTGGAAACGCGCAAGCTGACGTCGAAGATGAACATGGGTTTGTATTGATGCACCTGCTCGACGTCATCGCGCATCGCCCAAAGTTCCAACCGCTGCTTTTCGTTGCTCGCAATCACCGCGTCTTGAACCAAGCCGCTATCGTGCGCGGTGGCGAAGGCGTCCTCGATGCGGGCGTGGTCGGCTTCGGCGTCGCCGCCCATGGCCTCGATGAGCACATAGTACGGATAGGTTTGCGGGAGTGGCGGCTTTTGCGTCGCCGGCGGCGTGGTCACCAAACGGTAGAAGTTGTTCCACAGCACCTCAAACGCGGATAACGTGCCGCCGAGTTGCGCATCCATCACCTTCAGCAGTTCAGTCACCTTGGCGAAGCTCTCCACGGCGACGAGCATGGTTTCTTGGCTGCGCGGCTTCTCCCGCAGGCGCAGCACGGCGCGGGTGACCACGCCGAGGCTGCCTTCGCTGCCGATGAAGAGCTGTTTCACGTCGTAGCCGGCGTTGTTCTTGATCATTCGATTCATGGAGGAAACCACGGTACCGTCGGCCAACACCGCTTCCACGCCAAGCACCATGTCCCGGGTCATGCCGTAGCGGATCACGCGATTGCCGCCGGCGTTGGTGGCGATGTTGCCGCCCACGGTGCAACTGCCGCGGCCGCCGATGTCCAGTGGATACATCAAACCGCAATCGTCCGCCGCGTTCTGCACGGCTTCCAGCACGACGCCGGATTGCACGGTCATGGTGCGCTCCACGGCGTTCACTTCCTCGATGGCGTCCATGCGCTCGAGCGATAGCACCACATCTTCCTTGGCAGTGATCGCCCCTTCGACCAGACCCGTGCGGCCGCCGTGCGCGACGACCGATTGATCGGCTTCGTTGCAGATCGCGAGCACGCGACTCACCTCGCCGGTGTCGCGTGGGCGGACGATGGCCTTGGCGGCGATGCCGTCGCTACGCCAAACGCCGCTGGCCCTGGAGGAAACGTCGTCGCCGGTGAGCAGTCCGCCGTCGCCGACGACCGCACCGAGCGACGTCAACAACTCGCTCATGCAAACACCCAGATTTCGAATTCGGTGGCCCTACTCTACACCGCTACGCAAAACGGGGCAGGAGCTAGTGGCCAACCACCTTGTCCGCCATGAGCCGCGCCACTTGCTCCGCCGGCAGTCGCAACAGGTCGTGCAATACCGCCTCGGTGTGTTCCCCGAGCAAGGGCGGGCGCCGCGCCGTCAGTCGCCCGTCGCCGTCGAGCCGCACGGGCACGCCCGTGTAGCGACGGGTTCCCGATGTGGGATGCGCCAACGCGACGAAGAAGGAAGTGTCGCTCGCCGCCATGTCGTCGCCGGTGACCACGCGGGAAGCCGGCACGCCAGCCGTACGCAGCGCCGCTTCCGCTTCGCTCACGCTGCGCGGTCGGCACCACGACGACAGCGCTTGATCGATGGCGTCGGCGTTGACGAGGCGGGCGGATTTGGTGTCGAACGCGACGCTCGCCAGCTCGCCGACGACGTCCTTGAGCCGTTGCCACTGGCTGTCGTTCTCCACCGCCAAAGCCAACCAGCGTTCGTTGCCGTTTTGGTCGTCGGCGCACCGGTAGCAGCCGTGCGGCGCCATGTCCGGGCTGCGATTGCCGAGTGGCGCGACGTCGTCGTCGCTGAAGAACTGCTGCAAATAACGGTCTCCGATGAGAAATGCGGCCGCTTCCACCTGCGTCGCATCGATATGACAGCCTTCCCCGGTGGCGTCGCGCCGGAGCAGCGCCGCCAAGAGCGGCACCAGCGCTTGTTTGCCGGCGATGTGATCCGGATGGTTCAGGGTCGTGCCGGTGGGAAACGGATCGTCCGGATGCGACCACTGGTGGGTGACGCCGGAGAAGGTCTGCAAGTTTGGACCGTAGGTTTGAAATCCGTCGTAGGGGCCCTTGCCGAGACCTTGGCTGCCGAGTGCGATCACATCTCGACGAATCTCGCGCAAACCCGGGTAGTCCAACCCCCAACCTTCGACGACCGGGCCACGCATGTTCTCCATCACGATGTCACAGCGGCGGACCAGTTCGCGCACCACTTCGACGCCCTCTGGACGGCTCATGTCCACCGCTAGGCTGCGCACGCCCAAGTTCAGTTGATTGAACGTCGGGCTGTTGTTCACATCCATCGCGCCGGCCAAGCCGCTGCGACGCAGGAAGTCCACATGCACGAGAGATTCCAGCTTGATGACGTCGGCGCCGAGCAAGGCGAGCAGCGAGGCCGCCTCCGGCACCACCGCGCCGACGCCGAGCTCGAGCACGCGCAAACCCGCGAGCGGGCGAGTGGCGGCAGCCGAAGTCGGCGCGGCCGACGGTCGCTCCGGCGAGGCGTCGCGGGCATCGAGGGAACGCGCTTCGGCGTTGTGTTCGCCGAGCCCCGGGGCTGGCGTCGGCGGCACGTTCAAGGCGTCCGGGCGGAGGCGAAGCGGCGCCCGCAAGAAGTCCAAGACGCCAAACTCGGGATCGGCGACCGAGGTGAAGACGGCCCGCGCCGCTACATGTGGGTCGCCGCGAAACTGCCGTAGGGAATACACCGGCGAAATGGTGAGGCCGAGCTTCTGGCCCTCGATGAAGAGTTCCTCCGTCGCGCGCTGGCGGATCAGGTCCGCGCACAGCAGTTTCAGGGCGTCGGCGTTTTCGGCGCGGAACGTGGGATCGCTAAACGGTCCAGAGACGATCTCCTCGGGCTCGCCAAGCAACGTCACGAACGCCTGCCACTGTTTCGGGGTGCCGGCAAGGATGCGCACGTAACCATCCTTGGTCTCATAGATGGGAAAGCCGTTGGGCCCGAGACGCGCGGCCAGCGTGCCTTGGCCGACGGCTTGCATGTCGTAGGCGTGCAGGCAGCGGGTCCACGGTGTGATGGCGGCTACCGCGGCTTCCTCCAAAGGGATTTCGTAGCGGAACTTCGCGCCGGAGCGACGCCGCGCGAGCAGACCTACCGCGGCCATCACTCCGGCGTAGACGCCGGCGCCGTCCTGCGCCAACCACGACGGCGCGTTGCAGGGCGGTTGATGCGGCCAGCCGCTCGACGCCAAGCCGCCGCTGGCGGCGAAGCCGACAATGGAAGAAGCGCCAAGACCGAGTTTGTCCGTCACGGTTACGAGAATATTGGGATCGCTCGCCTTGGCGGTCGCCAAGAACGGCGACGAGTCGGCGGCGAACACCACATCCGCGTGCTGCAGCAAGCGACGCAGCAGGGCGACATCGTCGCGGACGCCGGCATCCACGACCACGCTCTTCTTGCCGGCATTGCGGGCGAGGAAGGCGATGCTGCCGCGCGTGGATTCACCGGCGTTCGGCACGCGAGGCAAACGCCGGCGGGCCGCCGCGCCTTCGGGCGGCTCGACGAGCCATACTTCGGCCCCCAAGCCCGCCCAGATCAAACCCGCGTACTCGGTGTGCGGATGCGCAAGCTCCACCACTCGCACGCCATCGAGCAAACCCGCCATGCCCTACCCCCGCTACTTAACTCGCGCACCGTGCGCGTCTTCGTCCGTTAGGCGCAACGCCTAGCAACCCGTGGTGAAAAAGTCCCGCGGCAATCGAACGACCCATGCATCCCGCCTGGCAGCATCGCTCCTTGCCGGGCGAGCGCTTCACCCGTTCCCGGTGCGACGCGGACTGACGCCACGGTCTGCTAGCGCCACAAGAGCCGTTGCCTACGGCGCCGCCTTTCGCCCCAGCCCAAGCCGCCCTATCAATCTGTCGAACTTCGCGGCTACGCCGCCAATGTCCCACGGAGTGGTAGCGCCACGAAAGCCGTCGCCGTTCGGCGCCGCCTTTCGCCCCAGCCCAAGCCGTCCTACCACTCCGTGGGACTTCGCGGCATAGCCGCCAAGTCCCACGGAGTGGTAGGCGAGAGACTATCATTGCCGCGCGTGGCGACGCGGCACAAGCGGTGCCCTGTCGCGCGAAGTCGACAAGCCAAGAGCGAAACGTGGAAACCCTTGCAGGCGGTCAAGACGGCCGCCATCGTCGCATCCTGGCGTGGATGTGCGTGCTCATCGCCGTCAATCAACTCGGCTTCGGCGCTGTAATTCCCGTGTTGCCGCTCTATGCGCTGTCGTTCGACGTTTCGCAAGTGGCGATTGGCGCGACGGTGGCCGTGTACGGGGTGGCGCGGGTGTTCTTGAGCGTGCCGACCGGGCGGCTCGCCGACCGTCTTGGCAGACGCAACAGCTTGGCGCTCGGCGGCTTGGTGTCGGCGCTCGGCAACTTCTGGTGTGCGGCGGCAACCGGCTACGTCGAACTAGTGGCGGCGCGGTTTCTCGCCGGCGCCGGCGCGGGTATCGTGCTCACCGCCGGCTTGATCGTATTGGCGGACATCACCAGCCCCGCGACTCGCGGCCGCGCCATGGCGATCTACCAAGGCGTGTTCCTGTTCGCCGTCGGCATCGGCCCGTTCCCCGGCGGCTATCTCGCCGAGCAATTCGGCTTGCCGGCACCGTTCTTCGCCTATGGAGTCGCCGGCATGGCCGCCACCGCGGTCGCTTGGTTCCGTGTCGCGGAAACCCGCAACTTGGGGGGCGAACGGTCCAGCGCCGCCGGGGTCGAGGTGCCGCTTGGCGAGCAACTTCGGGCGATGGCGAGCAATACGGGGTTTCTGCTCGTCTGTTTGATCGGCTTCACCAACGCTTTGGCGCGCACCGGGGCGCTGTTCAGCATCGTGCCCGTGCTGGCGCGTGATCGGCTGGCGCTAACGGCGAGCGAGATCGGCTTCGGCTTGGCGCTCGGCAGCGTCGTCGGCTTGGCCGTGACCTACCCCGCCGGCGCACTCGTGGACCGCTTCGGGCGCAAGGCCATCATCGTGCCCGCGACCTTCCTCACCGCGGCGTCCATGGTGTGCTTCAGCGTCGCGCCGGCGTATGCGTGGTTCTTGCTCGCGTGTACGATTTGGGGCGGCGCAAGCGCAGCCGCCGGCGCCGCTCCAGCCGCCTACGCGGCAGACTCTGCGCCACCCGGCATGAACGCCTCAGCGATGAGCTCCTACCGCATGTTGAGCGACATGGGCTATGTGCTCGGCCCCATTCTCTTGGGCTTGCTCGGCGACTGGCGCGGACTCGACGCGCCGTTCTGGACCGCCGCGGCCGGCCTCGTCTTGGCCGCCGCGTTATTCGCCAAGTTCGCGCCGGAAACCCATCGTGCCCTACGACGCTGACGCCTGCCGACAGGGACACCCACCATGCCGACAGCACCCCGGCATGGAACCCACTGCCATGGCACACCCACCGTCACTGCCGGTAGGGGACACCCACTGCCGGTAGGGGACACCCACCGCTGGTGCCGGCGAGGGACACCCACCTTGCGCCTGCCCACAGCGGCCGACCGGAGGCCGACTGGGACACCCACCGCCGAATGGGGACGCCAAATGGGGACACCCACCGTGGCAACAAGGCGCCTGCCGAATGGGACACCCACTGCATCGAGACGGGACAGCAGGCAGGTGCCGATAGGGACCCCTACCTTGCAGCCGGCCCGACAGGGACACTCACTGGCAACACTGCCCGCAGGGGACACTCACTGCCGAATGGGACACCCACCGCGTGTGCCCACATGGGACATCCACTCCGACATGGGCGTGTCCGCATGGGACACCCACCGCATCGAGACGGACACGCAAGCGGGCGGACGCCGGCAGAAACCGATCACCCCCGAGCCGACGACGCTGCTAAGCTTGCCGCCCCTCCCCCATACGCCACGGCAATGCAAGCGTCTCTGCTGGCGATCGACATCGACGGCACGTTGGTCGAGCAAGGCGACCAGATCTCGCCGGCTACCCGCGACGCCGTGCGACGAGCGCATGCGCGGGGCTTGCCTCTGGTGCTGGCGACCGGACGCCGCTACCGCACGACCAAGCTCGTCATCGATCAACTCGGGCTGCCTTTGCCGGCGGTGTGCCTCGGCGGCGCGCTGATCAAGGACAACGCCAGCGAGACGCTGCACTGCGAGCCGTTCGCCACGGCGCAAGTCGAGCGGCTTCTCGCGCTGGCGCGGCAACGCGGACTAACGTTGATCTTGCAGCGCGACGCGCACGCTCGGGGCGGCGCCGACTTCATCATCGACGCCAAGCAGCCGTGGAACCCGTACACCCGGCACTACGCGCGCATCGGCGGGAACGCCGGCAACCCGGATGCAGCGCCGGAGAAGACCGGTTACGACGACGTGTTGGTGGTCGGCTGCTTCGGTGACCAAGCGCCGCTCGCCGCGCTGCAAGACGCCGTTCGCGCCAGCGGCGACGAGTTTGCGAGCGTCTTGGTGGAATCGAAGAAAACACCGGGCTGGTATCTCGAGATCATTCTCGGCCACGTCAGCAAGTGGACCGCGCTCATGCGTTTCGCCGAACTCGCCGGCGTCGCGCCGGACGCCATCTGCGCAGTGGGCGATGCGTTGAATGATCTACCGATGATCCGCGGCGCGGCGTTCGGCGTGGCCATGGGCGATGCGCATCCACAAGTGAAGGCCGCGGCGGATTGGGTGACGGGCGGCCATCGCGAGGACGGCCTCGTCACGCTGATCGAACGCCTTGCCCAGTCATCGCCGGCGACCGCTTGATTTACACTGGCGCCACGCTGATTCACGGGTAGCCTCAAAACATGCGACTGCCACTCGCGCACATCAAAGTTCTCGACCTCACCCGCGTGCGCGCCGGCCCCACTTGCGTTCGCCAACTCGCCGACTGGGGCGCGGACGTCATCAAAATCGAGCAACCCGGCAAGGGCGATGGGCAGATGGGCGACGCTCGCCTAGGCCCGGACTTTCAGAACCTGCACCGCAACAAGCGCAGCATGACGTTGAACTTGAAGACCGATGCCGGCAAGGCGGTGTTCATGCGCTTGGCGGAGTCGGCGGACGTCGTGGTGGAGAACTACCGGCCGGACGTGAAGCATCGCCTCGGCATCGACTTTGATGCGGTGAAGGCGATCAACCCCGGCATCGTCTACACCAGCATCTCCGGCTTCGGCCAAGATGGGCCGTACGGCAACCTGCCAGGCTTCGACCAAGTGGCCCAGGGCATGGGCGGACTCATGTCCCTTACCGGGCTGCCCGGCCAAGGGCCCGTGCGCGCCGGCATCCCGGTGGCGGACCTCTCGGCGGGTCTCTTCGCCGCGCTAGGCACCATGACCGCGTTGCTCGCGCGAACGCAAACCGGCGAAGGCCAGTGGGTGCGCACATCCCTGCTCGAGGCGCAGATCACCATGCTCGACTTCCAAGCCGAGCGATGGCTGCTCAACAAGGAAGTGCCGCAGCAGGCCGGCAACAACCACCCGACCGGCATTCCCACCGGCGTCTTTCGCACCAAAGACGGCCACATCAACATCGCGGCGACCGGCACCGCCATCTATCAGCGCTTCTGCACGGTCATGGGGCGCGAGGATTGGCTCACCGATCCTCGCTACGACTCGCCCGCCAAACGCTCCGCCAATCGAGACGCGATGAACGCCGAGATCGAGGCCATCACCAAAACGCGCAGCAGCGACGATTGGATCACCGCGTTCAACGAAGCCGGCGTACCAGCCGGCCACATCAACGCCATCGACGAGGTGTTCGACGATCCGCAGGTGCGGCACTTGGGAATGGCGGCGCCCGTCAAGCATCCGGAACTCGGCGACATCGAGTTGGTGGCGCAACCCGTTAAGCTCTCGGGAGCCGAGTTCACGGTGCGCTCCGCCACGCCGGCACTCGGCCAGCATACGGACGAGATCCTCGCCGAAGCTGGCTACAGCGCCGAAGAAATCGCCGGCCTGCGCACCGGCGGCGCGGTATGAAGCGGTACTCCAGCGTTACTGATTGAACCGCGCTTCCCGTTTCGCCAAGAACGCCGAAACCGCCTCGGCGTGATCCGGCAGGCGCCGGGCGATTTGATCGCGCAGCCCCTCCCGCTCCATGACCGCATCCAAATCGGCATCCATGGGGTTCTTGCGCAGCAGTTCCTTGATCATCATCACCGCCCGAGTGGGGTTGTTGGCGATTTCCTGCGCCTTGGCGAGCGCCGTTGACATGAGTTCGTCCGGCTCGGTCACCGCGGTCACCAAGCCCATCCGCAATGCTTCCTCGGCGCCCACCATCCGTCCGGTGAGGCACATTTCCGCAGCGTTGCCGAGGCCCACGAGCTGCGCAAGCAGGTGCGTGGAGCCGAGCTCCGGCATGAGGCCCATCTTGATAAAGCGGATGCTCAAGTTGGCGTTGGTCGAAGCGATGCGCACGTCGCAAGGCAGAATCATCGTCAACCCCACGCCCACCGCGTAGCCGTTGATCGCCGCCACCGTGGGCTTGGACTCGCGGATGAGCGAGGTCATGTTGTAGGCGCCCCGGCGCAGTTCCTCGCCTTGGCCTTCGCGGTTGGTCTCCACGCGCTTGGCGAAGTTGCCGATGTCCGCCCCGGCGCAAAACGCCCGGCCCTCGCCGGTAAGCAAAATCGCGCCGATGCCGTCGTCGTCGTTCCAAGCACCGATTTGCTCGGCGATTTCCCCGGACATGGTGTCCGTCCAAGCATTCAACTTGCTTGGCCGGTTGAGGCGGATGATGCCGACGCGCCCTTCGGTCTCGGTCAGTATTTCTTGGTGGGCCATTGATTGGTTCTCCTAGCAGCCGTGTTTTTGCGGTGACTCGTGCGGGAACGCCGCCCGGTCAGACCGTCCCTTGGGTTCGCAATTCGGCGATTTCCTCGTCGCTGATCCCGGCCTCGCGCAACACCTCGTCGGTATGCGCACCGAGCGCGGGAGCGACGGCGCCCGGTCGCAGCGGCGTCGCGCTCATGCGGATGGGCGCACCCACCACCCGGTGAGCGTCCCCGCCTTCGCCGATCGCCTCGGCGAAGTAACCGTTCTCCCACGCGCCGGGGTCGTCCACCACCTGTCGGTAGTCGCGCACCGGCGCGTAGCGTACGCCGGCTTCGGCGAGCGTGCGGCACCAGTCGTCGGTGCTTCGGGCTTTGAACGTGGCGCGGAGTTCAGTCTTGAACCACGCGAGATCCTCCGCCGCCATGACGACGTTCTGCAGGCGTTCATCCAAGGCGAGGTCCGGGCGCTCGATGGCGACGAAGAAGGCGTCGCGAGCATCCGGCGGCACGCCGATGATGCCAAGCCAGCCGTCGGCGGTCTCGAAAATGCCGTAGGCTGCGTTGATGAGCGGATGGCCGAAGTTGGCCCGGCCCGGCAGCCGCTGCGTCATCAGGTAGTGCGTATATTCGGACGCCTGCGCCCAGATTTGCCCACCGAGCAGAGACACCTCCACGCGTTGCCCTTGGCCGCTTGCGGAACGCGCGTGCAACGCCGCCAAGATGCCGGCCACCATGTTCAACGAGCCGATGTGGTCGGCGATGAACGCGCCCACCGGCGTCGGCGCATCGCCGTCTCCGCCCGTGGTGCTGATCAGGCCGCCGGCCGCCTGCCCGGCGAGGTCGGCGCCCTCGCGCCCGGCGTCCGGCCCCAACGGGCCGAAAGTGCTGCCTTGGGCGCTGATGATTCCCGGATTGACCTTCGCCAAGTCCTCATAGCCCAAGCCCCAAGCTTCCAAAGTGCCGGGCCGGAAGTTGCTGACCACCACATCGGCGGTTTTCACCAAGGTCTTGAACACCAACGCGCCGCGCTCGTGCCGCAGATCCAGCGAGATGCTGCGCTTGCCGCGGTTGCATGCGGTGTAGACGGCGCTACGAGGGTCGTCCGGCGCGACGAAGACGTAGCGGCCCTGATCGCCGATGCCCGGCAACTCGACCTTGACGACATCCGCGCCCATGTCGGCGAGCAACGCCGCCGCCTGCGGGCCTTGAATCAACAGGCCCGCTTCCAAAACGCGGATGCCGTCGAGCGGGCCGGTCATTGGTGGGTCTCCCGAGAACTTCGGTTACAGGCGGTAGACTCGCTGCGCCGTGCCACAGAACATCGCGTGCTTTTCGTCCTCGCTGAAGTCCGCGACGATCTTCTTCATGCCGTTCCACATAACGTGGTAGGAGATAGATAGCTTGTCCACCGGGAAGTTGCTCTCGAACATGCAACGCTCGGGGCCGAAGCATTCAATGGTGTGCAGATAGTAGCGCCGCTGCGCCGCCGCGAATTCGTCGGAAGTGGGCGGAAGGTCGCGCTTGTCCCAGCCGAAGCCGTTGTCCGGCATGGCGAGGCCGCCGAGCTTGGCGACCACATTGGGGCACTCCGCAATCGCGGCCATGTCTTCTCGCCACTGCGCGAATATCTCCTCCTGCTTGCCGGCGTATGCGCCGACACCGAGCGGGGTGCCGAAGTGATCCAAGATCATCGTCGTCTCGGGCACAGCGCGGGCGAGTGCGAGGTAGTCGCGGTTCTGATGGAAGAAGTGCCAAGTGTCGTAGCTGTAGCCGAGCTTGCCCAAGGTCCGTACGCCGGTGCGGAAGTCGTTCTCGCCGTAGGGGCAGGGCCAGCCGCGGCCGGCGTTGGTTAGGGTGCCCGTGTTGTCGGACGGCCCGGCGTGGCGAATGCCGCGAAACAGGCCGCGGCCCACTTCTTCGTGCGCGGCGAGCACTTCTTCCACGCCCTCGGCCAAGCGCATGTTGGCGTGGCTGACGATGCCGGCGATGGTGGCGGCGCCCTCTCGCTTGGCGCTCGCTTCGGCCACGGCGGCGACGAACTCGGTCTCGCCCACCGGTCTCAAGTGCTCGGGCCCTTCGGTGCGGTAGCCGGAGTGGCAGTCGATGAACACGGTCTTTTCGATGTTGTGTCCGGATTCGGTGTCCGCCCAGAGATCTTCGAGCACGTACCTGCCCCACATCGACGTGCTCTCCCACAGGTGGTGATGCGGGTCGATGATGCGTCGCTCCGGTTCCACGATGTCCTCAAGAACGGCTGCGTACCATTCCTCCGTACCCGGTGTTGGCATGTCGTTCTCCTGTTCGTCGCGTCAGTCGCGTGGTGCCTTTGCAAGCAACGTATTGTGGCGCAACGGCGGTAGTGGCGGGAAGGCTTACGAACGGCGTATTCGCGCTGCGAATCAGCGCAGTTCGGGCAGCCGATAGTCCTTGGCGGCCAAGTCCGCCCGCACCGCTTTCTTGTCCATCTTGCCGGTGGCGGTTAGCGGAATATCGGCGACGAACAAGATGTCGTCCGGCAATTGCCACTTGGCGAAGCGTTCGGTGCAATGGTCCAAGATGCTGTCCGGGGGAACTTCCGCGCCGGCGTCGAGCACCACCAAAGCCACCGGGCGCTCGTCCCACTTCGGGTGCGGCTGCGCGACCACGCAGGCCTGCGCGACGCCCGGCAAGGCGACGATGTGGTTCTCCAAGTCCACAGAAGAAATCCACTCGCCGCCGCTCTTGACGAGATCTTTGGAGCGGTCGGCGATAACCAAGTACTCCTCGGGGTCGATGGAGCCGACGTCGCCGGTAATCAGCCAGCCGTCCCGGAAGCGATCCGGCTGCGGGTTCTTGTAGTACTCCGAGCATATCCACGGGCCGCGCACTAGGATTTCGCCGACGCTTTCGCCGTCGTGGGGCAGCGGCGAGAAGTCGGCATCAAAGATATCCAACTCCAACCCCGGCATGAGTTGCCCCGCCTTGCCGACATTGGCGAGTT
Source organism: uncultured Pseudomonadales bacterium (assembly GCA_964348085.1). GTDB lineage: Bacteria > Pseudomonadota > Gammaproteobacteria > Pseudomonadales > Azotimanducaceae > VXYL01. Next base: position 29,363 of record CAYGBI010000020.1, read on the forward strand.
GCTGATCCACGGGCAACCTCGCGTGCTTATGCTTCATCAACCGTCGGGAAAGGGTCGCCAAAGGACTCGTCTCCGTCATGCCCCAACCTTGGATCATCTCCACGCCCAAGGCTTCGTGGAACCAACGAATCAACGAGGGCGGCGGCGCCGAGCCGCCACAGGTCACCCGCGACAGCGCCGACAGATCGTAGGCGTCCGGATTCGCCTCCACCGCGGCGCGCACGCCCTGCCAGACCGTAGGCACGCCGGCGGACAAGGTCACGCCCTCTTCCGCCATCAAGCGCAAGAGGGGCTCAGGGCCCATAAAGCGATGCGGCAGCACCTGCTTGCAGCCGAGCATGAGCGCCGACCACGGAACGCCCCAGCCCATGGCATGGAACATCGGCACGATGCCAAGTACGGTGTCGGTCGCGGACAGGCCCATCGCATCGGTCATGCACTGCGCCATGGTGTGCAGATATTGCGACCGGTGCTCGTACTCTACGCCCTTCGGCGCACCGGTGGTGCCGCTGGTGTAGCACAGTCCCAAGGGTGCGTTTTCATCGAGCTCGGGCCACGGGTAGCGCGTAGGGCGACCGGCGATGAAATCCTCGAAGTCCACCGCTTCCGCCACGCTGGTAGTCCAATCCTCGAAGCCCTCCTCCACGGCGACGACTAGACGCGTGACGGACGGGATGCGTCCCGCGAGCGCTTCGAGCAGCGGCAACGCATCGGCGTCGACGATGATGAGCTTGTCCTCGGCGTGGCCGATGATGTATTCGAGGTCCGTTGGCGACAGGCGAATGTTCAGCGTGTGCAGCACCGCCCCCATGCCGGCGGTGGCGTGGTACGCCTCCAAATGCCGCGCCCCGTTCCACATGAAGGTGCCGACGCGATCGCCCGGGCGAATGCCGAAGTCGTGTAATGCATGCGCCAATTGATGGGCGCGGTCCCGCGTCTCGGCAAGGGTCTGGCGGCGGGCGCCGGCCGCCGTCGCGGTGACGATTTCCACATCCGGGGCCACCTTGGCGCCCCGATCCACAAGCCGCGACATCAAAAGTGGCGTGCGCTGCATGGCCATGTTCGTTGGGTTTCCTTCGGATCGCGCTTGGCGCGGAGTTTAGCGCAAGGCGATCCCGTCATCCTCGTTGCGAAGCGGAGTGGTTTTCACCACGTCGCTTGGCGAATATTGCCAACGTAGTCGTTCTCACAGACCTGAGCCGTCTTGAGAACCCGTAATTTCAAATACTTGGCGATGCGTGGAACTTTGGCACGCGAGTTGAAACAAACACCGACATCAACGACGGACGAAGACCCGCAAATGACCAGGATATCGAGAATGAAAGCGCCGCGAGCAACGACCTTGGCGTTCGCCCTGCTGATCGTCTTCATGCTCACCTTCGTGCTCGCGGCCGAAATCCGGCACGACAGAACTGCGGCGCTGGCGACCCAGCACGATGCCGCTGCCGTGACAGACTGTAGCCGAGAGTCGTAAGAGGAGCTTCGAACAATGAACAGGCTTGAGCGAATCCGCAGCAACTTGGCGCGGGATCGGAGGCGGGGTTGGGTGGCGGGCGTCTGCGCCGGCGCGGCTCGCCACTTCAACATCGACCCGGCGTTCGTGCGGGTCGGCGCGGTGGTGCTAGCCGTTTTCTCGTGGAAGATCGCGCTGGCGGCCTATGTGATCGCTTGGATACTGCTGCCGGAAGCCGACGAGGAGTATTGACCGGGCGGACGGCTATGGCGAATGTCGCCGACTGCCGTAGGCAATACGCCCGACCTTTCTCGCTGTGGCGGGCCGCTGGCCCGAGCCCCTAACGCAGGTCGGTCTTCGCGACTACGCCGAGAAGGCCGACTTGCCCGCCAACGTCAAACAATCTCGAAGTAGCGGCCGAGCTGCCAGTCGTCCACGTTGCGGGCGTGCTGTCGGGACTCCCACTGCCGAGTCGCCGCAAAGTGCGCCGTGAACGCATCGCCGAAGACCTCCCGAGCCGCTGGCGACTCGCCGAATCGGACCGCCGCCTCACGCAATGTAGACGGAAAACGCAAACTCGGCGGCAGTTCGTCTTCCGCATCGTAGGCGTTGCCGATCACCGCCGGCGGTGGCTCGATGCGTTCCTCGATGCCGAGCAGCGCGGCGGCCAGCGTCGCCGCCGATACGAGATAGGGATTGCCGTCGGCCCCGCCCACCCGGCACTCGATGTGCTGCTTGGCGCTGCCGCCCGGAATGAAGCGAAACGCAGCAGTGCGGTTGTCGATGCCCCATGTGGCCGCGGTCGGCGCCCACGCGCCTTGCACCAAGCGGGTGTAGCTGTTGACGGTCGGCGCGAGCATGGCGAGGAAGTCCGGCGTATAGCGGACCAAGCCGCCCAACGCCCAACGAGCGCGCTTCGGCATCGTCGCTACGTCCGGGCCAGCAAAGACATTGCCGCCGTGCTCGTCGAGCAGAGAAAAGTGGTAGTGACCGCTCTGGCCCGGATAATCCATCGACCACTTCGCCATAAACGTCGCCATGCGCTCGCGTCGCTGGAAGAACGCCTTGGCGAACGTCTTGAAGAGTATCGCTCGATCAGCGGCTTCGAGACCGTCCTTCGCTTCAAGCGCCGCCTCCCAAACGCCGGGCCCCGTTTCGCAGTGCAACCCCTCCAACGGCATGCGGAAGTCCGCGCAATAGTTCATCAATGCCTGAAAGACCTCGCTCTTGGCCGCCGCTCGCACCACGGAGTAGCCGAAGTTGCCGGGCGTAAGCGGCCGCAGATTGCGATAGCCCTTGGCGCGCACGCTGTCGGGCGTCTCGTCGAAAACGAAGAACTCGTACTCGAAACCCGCCTTGGCCGTTAGGCCGAGCGACCGCAAGCGCGCCAGCACCCGTCGCAACACCGTGCGCGGACAGACCGGGTAGTCGCCCTCGTCGCTCGTGGCGAACTCGCCAACGAAATAGGGCGTGCCATCGTCCGGCAGCGCACGTTCACTGGCGGCGAGCAACCGATAGTGCGCATCCGGGAAGCCGCTGTGCCAGCCGGTGACGGATGTTTGCGCCTCGGACGGGGTCAAGTCGTAAAGCTGGTCGTCCATGTCCCAGCCGAATACGCAGTCACAAAAACCGCCGCCGCTGTCGAGCAAGCTTCGGAACTTGCCCAGGCTGACATACTTGCCGCGCAATACACCGTCGATGTCCGCCAGTCCCAACAGCACCTGCCGAACGCCTCGTTGCGCGTACTCGCGGAGCTTGCGGTCGACGTCGCTGGACATGGCGGCCCTCTAAGCCGAGTTTACCCGTTGGCCTGTGGATAACTCTCTGGATAAGTTCTGAACTTCCCGTGCAGTCTCTTGGTAGAAACGCCTCGCCCGGCCCGACACGAAAGTACCTCAGCTTCTACTTTGTGTTGTATATCAGTAGGTTGAATACCAACTACAAAGGCTTACACGGATGATTGCAGCCAATACATGGAAGAGGACGGCTAACCTCGCCGGTGTGAATAACCAAAAACCAAGGCGAGGTGAGTGAGTGCTCATCCGCCGCTACCGCCGTATCAATGCAGGAAGTTGAACATCCGACGACGCTGGCGTTTGGCGAGCTCGGTGCCTTCGATCAGAGACAGGATGCGCACCATGGTCACCCGCCCTAGGTCGTCTTTGTACGCCCGGTTCGTCTGTAGAATCGTCATCGCCTGATCCAAGGCGTCCCCGTAGCGGCGCTCCCGAGTCAGCAAGACGGCCGCCCGATAACGGGCGTCCAAGTCGCCCTCGTCTCTTTCGACCGCCTTCAGCGCAGCCGACAGCGAACCCATGCCGGAAGCTTCCTCGAGCAACGCCAGACGGGTCGCCGGGCGCGACCGATCTTTGGTGTCGTCGGGTACCGTGGCAAGCACGGTGCGGGCGCCTTCGATGTCGCCTTGCAGAAGCAGCACATCCGCCCATTCGACCTTGAAAGCGGCATTGTTCGGCTCGGCGGTGATCGCTTCCTGCAACACGGCCAAAGCGCCGTCGAAGTCCTCGGCCTGCAGGTAGCGCGCGAGTTCGCTCTTCAGCAGTTCGCCGGGCGACTGGGTCATGCGATCGATAAGCTGGCGCAGGACGTTCTCGCCCTGCGGCCCTTCCATCTGCTCCGCCAATTGCCCGTCTTTGATCACCCGGATGCTGGGAATGCCCTGCACCCTAAGCTGCTGCGCCAGCGTCTGGTCCTTGGCGATGTCGGACAACGCCAACGCGAACTTGCCTTGGTATTGGCCGGCCAAGCGCTCCAATACGGCCTTTGTTTCCACCGCTGGCGCCACCCGGTCCGTCCAAAACAGCACCACCACCGGAACCTGCCGGGACCTCTCCACCACATCGGCTTGAAAGGACGGGAGTTCAATCTCGAAGACGGACGGGTTGGCCATGGAGTCCATAGACTTAGGTGGGCCTCTGATTCGGAGCCGCGCATTCTATCACTGCGACGGTCGAGGCCGTCGCAGTGATAGAACACCTGACTTGGGCTGAGACGAAAGGCGGCGCGGTCTAGCGCTCCCTACCGCTCACGCACGCACTTCGCGTACAGCTCTCCCAAGGCGTTCCCCGGATCGTAGCGCGCCTTCAGCCGCCGATAGGATTCGCCGCCGTAGCAACGATCGAACGCCTCCGGCGTATAGAACGACGACGAATACAACGACTTGATGCCGCCGAGTTCGGTCACCGCCGTCTCTACTTTACGATTGAAGTGGCCCGGCGGATAGCCGGTAGCGAAGCGCAGCGTGTCCCAGAACCCGAAGTTGACGTAACGCGGCGCGGGCGCTGGAAAGAGCGGCGAGCGAGCGCCCCGGTGACGCACCGGGCAAATCCAAATCGGTACGATGCCGACTTCGGCGATCAACCGACGCAGGAAATCCGGCGCGGTGGCTCGCGGCAGATCCACATCCTGAATGATCGATTCGCGTCGATAACCGGCGATACGCTCCGCCGTCTCCAACAATCGCCAACGGCTGTTCCAGCGCATCACCTTTTGGTAGAAGCGCGAGCCTAGGCGTTGGCGGCCGAGGAGGCGACGCACCAGCGGCTGCTGCGCGCCGAGGTTCTTCGAACACCAAAACCAGTCGGTGTCCCAGCGCCAGAAATAGTCGGCGGCGGTCAAGTGATCCCGCTCCCGCGCCAGCAACGAAAGGTAGTAGATATTCTCGAAGGTGTAATCGCTAACCGCCGGCGCGTCGGCAACGAACCGAGCGGTGCTGAGCACGAAGTCGTCGGCGCCGAACGCCACGCCGTCGAGGAAATCGACCTCCGCATCGAACGCCTCGTCAATGGCGGCGAACAGCGCGTCGCAGTCGGCGAACCGGCGGTGGCGCACTTCGACATAGGGCTTCACCGGCATGGTCTCCACCCGTAGACGAGTGGCGTAGCCCAACGTGCCGTAGCTGTTCGGCATGCCGGCGAAGAGGTCGGCGTGCTCGTTGTCCGGCGCGCAGGTGACGATGCGGCCATCGGCCAAAGCGACGTCCATTTCCCTCACCGTCTCGTGGACCAACCCATGCCGGAAGGACGTCGCTTCGATGCCGATGCCGGCCACCGCGCCGCCAACGGTAATGGACTTGAGCTGCGGCACCACCTTCGGCGCCACGCCGTGTCGTAGCGTCGCCTCGACCAAGGCGTCGTAGGGAATCATGCCTTCGACGTCCGCCCAACCGGCGCCAGTGTTCACCGCCAGCACGTTCACGAGCTCGCCAGCGGGAAGGCCTTCGTCGCGGCCATCGCGATCTCGAAACAGGTTGGAGAGCGCCTTGTCCAGCCCCCGCTTGCCGCCGCCGGTGGCGCACGCCTTCGCCAGCGCATCGGCGAAGGCGCGGGCACGACGTTCGTGATCAGCACTCGACACGACAGTATCCACCTGGCGAAACGGTTACGCGGCGCGTTCGGCGGCGCCGGGCAAGAGCGCCGGCCGCTCGTGCAAATGAGCACGAGTCATGGGAAACGACCGCGGCGTCACATTGCCCTTGCTGAAGACGATCTGAAACAGATTCGTCTGGCTCTTCGCGGCGCGGAACATTTCCGCGCAGCCGATCAGATACGTGCGCCAGATACGCAGGAAGCGGTCGTCGAAGCGGCTCGGGTCCATGGCCCGAATGACGTCCCAATGGGCGTCGAACTTCGCCGTCCAAGCGTCCAGCGTGAGCGCGTAGTGCCGGCGCAGGTTCTCCACGTCGAGGATTTCGAGCCCCTCCTCTTCCATGGCATCCAAAGCCTTCGACAGCGAGGGAATCCAGCCGCCCGGAAAGATGTACTTGCGGATGAAGAAGTCGGTTTCCCGGTCGGCGACATGGCCGATGAAGTGGATCAAGCCTAGGCCGCCCGGCTTCAACGCCTGCGCGTGGGCGCGAATCACCTCGCGCAGTTGGTGGCGTCCGGCGTGCTCCATCACGCCGATGGACACCACCTTGTCGTACTCGCCGAAGCCTTGCCGCACATCCGCCTCGTGCATGGTGAGCTGTTGTTGCAGACCCTTGGCGGCGATCTTCGCTTTGATCCAGTCGGACTGCTCGGTGGTCGTGTTGACGCCGGTGACGTGGACGCCATGCTGCTCGGCGGCGTAGAACATGAAGCCGCCGAAACCGCAGCCCATGTCGATCACCCGCTCGCCGGGTTGCAGCCGCACTTTGCGCACGACGTGCTCCATCTTGGCGATCTGCGCTTCCAAGATGGACATCTCCGGGCGCTCGAAATAGGCGCAGGTGTACATCAGGTACGGCTCGTCGAGCATTTTCTCGTAGAACTCCGCGCCCAAGCCGTAGTGGAACCGAGCGTTCTCCTTGGGCGTGGCGCCGGTGCGATTGTTGAAGCGCAACGCATGCCAACGGTTGCGGATGGCCACCAAGAGGCCGGCGGAGCGATCGAATCCAGAGTCGAAGCCGACGCGGATGATCTCGCGCAAGTCGCCTTCAATGTCGATCTCGCCGTCGAAATACGCCTCCAAGAAGCCAATGTGTCCGAACACCACCGTCCGCCAAGCGGCCCGGCCGGTCTTGAACCGCACCGTCACGGTGGGCGCGCCATCACCGCCAGTCACTTCCGTGCCATCCGGGAACACCGCGCGAAACGGCAGCCGCGTCGCGGAACCGATGGCGGCGACAATGTGTCGCGCCAAGGCACTCGCCAGTTTTTTCATGCTCGGATCTTGGATTGGTCGCTTGAGGGATGAAGTTTGGCGGATTCGTCGCGCCCGTCAAGTCGGGCGATCACAGTGGCCGCCAAGTCTAAAGCCAACCGAGTGCCAAAGTGGCCATGCCCAGCACAAAGAAGAAGCCGCACATGTCGGTCACCGTGGTCAGCACCGGCCCCGACGCCAGCGCCGGATCGACGCCGAGCCGTTTCAACAGCAGCGGCACCGTACCGCCGATGCACACCGCCACCAATGTATTGAGCGCCAACGCCGCCGCCACCACGCCGCCGAGCGCGGCGTTGCTCTGCCATGCCCAAGCGGCGGCGCCGAGCAGCAAGCCGAGCGCCAAGCCGTTCAACAGGCCCACCTTGGCCTCCTGCCACCAGACGCGCAATACGTCGCGTGGCCCGATGACGCCGAGGGTGAGTTCGCGCATGCTCACCGCCACCGCTTGGTTGCCGGAGCAGCCGCTCATATCCGACACGATGGGCAGAAACACGGCCAGCGCGATCACCGCCGCCAGCGTCTCCTCGAAAGCGGCGATAACGCTCACCGAGATCATGTTCAGGACGATATTGATGGACAGCCACGACAGCCGCCGGCCGGACCGGGCGTGGAGCGGCATAGAGCGCAGTTCCTCGCCGCCGACGATGCCTTGCGATTTCAGGTGTTCGTCGGCGGCGCGTTCGACCCGCGCATCGTCTACATGCGCCCGCTCGACCACGCCGAGCATGGTCCCGGCATCGTCGGTCACCGGCAGCGACAACACCTCCGACTCCTCCAAGCAGGCGTCCACCGTCGCCAAATCGGCTTCCACGTTGACCACCGTGGGCGGGCGCATTACGTTCGCCAGCGGCGTTGTCGGCGGCACCGCGACCAGCCACCGCGTCCTCGCCACGCCGACCAACCGCCGGCCCGCGACCACATAGCAATATTGCAGCAGATAGCCCGACAGACTGCGCGCGCCGGCGGTCAACTCCTCCAACACCTCGCGTGCCGTGGCGGTGGGCGGGAAGGCCAAATACTCGCGCACCATCAAGCCGCCGGCGGAGTCCGCCGGATAGCGCAGCAAGTGCCGCGCCTCGGCAGCGGACTCCGGCGCCATGGCGCCGAGAATCCTGTTCATGTCCACGTCTTCCACCGCAGCCAAGACATCCGCCTGCTCGTGGCTCGGCAACGCCGTGACGATGGACGCGGCCTCCGCCACCGGCAGCGCCTCGATGAGGTCGGCGGCCACTTCGTCCGGCACATCCTCGATGAACTCCGCAGCCGTTTCCGGCGCGAGCGCGCGCAGCACCCGGTGGCGGTCGTCGTCGTCCAAGCGGAACATGGCGCGCACGACATCCGCGCCGGACAGCGTGGCGAGGTACGCGTCGACCTCCCCGGGACGTTCCGCGACCAAGGTTTTCAGCCGCTCGGCGGGCTCGATGCCGACCAACAGGTTCGCCACGACTTCGGCTCCGTGCCATGGAGGTAGCGGCATTATCGCTTGCGCCACTTCCGCGACGGTGCCTATGCTCGCCGCCGACGAGCGAACACGCATGAGCGAAGGCGTTCATGAACGAACGGCCAACTAGCGCCGTCGCCGGCAGGTGGGGGTTGTGGCTTGGGGTGGCGGCGTTCGTCACGCTGTTGTTGTTGCCCGTCGATCCGGACAACGCGCCGGCAAGCCGACTGGCCGCGGTCGCGGCACTCATGGCGATCTGGTGGCTCACCGCCGCCATCCCGCTGTTCGCAACGGCGCTGTTGCCGTTGGCGCTGTTTCCGCTACTCGGCATCATGGCCGGGCGCGACACCGCGCCGATCTACATCAACAGCATCATCGTGCTGTTCATCGGCGGCTTCATGATCGCCCTGACCATGGAGAAGTGGAACCTGCATCGGCGCATCGCGCTGGCCATCATCCACTTCGTCGGCGGTGGACCAGCGCGCGTCGTGCTCGGATTCATGGTCGCGGCGGCGTTCCTGTCCATGTGGATATCGAACACCGCGACGGCGGTGATGATGGTGCCCATGGGGCTCGCCATCGTGCTGCAAATGGAGGAGCGAAGCGGCGAGCGAGCACACACGTTCACCGTCGCCTTGATGCTCGGCATCGCCTACGGCTGTTCGGTCGGCGGCCTGACCACGCTGGTCGGCACGCCGCCGAACTTGGCGTTCGCGCGCCTTCACGAAACGCTGTTTCCCGACGCGCCGCCAATCGCTTTCGGGCAGTGGATGCTGCTCGCCTTGCCGATCGGCGTGACCATGCTGGTAGTCGCCTGGGCGCTGATCACGCAGGTGCTGTACCGGGTGCCGGCGGAAGTGAGCGTGGATCGCACGGTAGTCCGGGACTTACGGGCGCGGTTGGGGCGAATTTCGTTCGAAGAGCGCGCCGTGCTGATCGTGTTCGCTCTGACGGCGGTCTTGTGGGTCTTCCGCGCCGACTTGAACCTCGGCGCGTTTCATCTGCCCGGCTGGTCCAACCTGTTGCCCTGGCCAACGTTGGTGGACGACGGCACCGTCGCCATCGCCATGGCGAGCATCCTCTTCTTCATCCCCACCAAAAACCGCGCCGGCGGGGAAACGCGGGTGATGGGCGCGGACGTGATTCCCCGCCTGCCTTGGCACGTCGTGCTGTTGATCGGCGGCGGCATGGCACTGGCCACGGGGTTCCAGCGAACGGGTTTGGCGGTATTGATCGGCGATCAGTTGGCGGCGGCCGGCGCCCTGCCGCCGTTCCTGCTCATCCTGTTGGTGTGCTTGGCGATCACTTTCCTTACCGAACTCACCAGCAACACCGCCACCACCGAGATGATCCTGCCCATCCTAGCCAGCGTCGCCGTGGCGATCGGGGCGCATCCCCTGTTGTTGATGATTCCCGCCACCCTCTCCGCCTCCTGCGCGTTCATGATGCCGGTGGCGACGCCGCCGAATGCCATCGTGTTCGGCAGCGAGCGGCTCAGCATCGCCGAGATGGCGCGCGCCGGCATCGTCTTGAATATTGTCGGCGCGTTGGTGATCACCGCCGCCGTCTACACTCTAGGACTCGCGCTCTTCGACATCGAGTTCGGCACGGTGCCGGACTGGGCCACCACAATCGCCGGCGGCGACGGGTGATGCTATCGTCACCGGCGCAAAGCGATCTCCCCGAAAGGCACCGACCCTGAGGCAACCATGAAAGTCACCGGTATCGAAACCATCCTGCTCGACAATACGCCGCCGTTTCGGGGCGGCGCCAAGTTCCTGTTCATCCGTCTCACCACCGACGAAGGCGTGGTCGGCTTGGGCGAGCGGCCAACGGGCCACACGCCGGATCTGAAGTCTCAGGTCGCGCTGTTGCACGACATCGTCGACCGTTTCGTGGTCGGCCAGAGCCCGTTCGACATCGAGGCGATCTGGCAGCGCATCTACGCATCCAACCACGACTATCGCCACCCTAGCTTGTACGGCACGCCGGCGCTCTCCGCCATCGAGATGGCGTTGTGGGACATCGTCGGCAAAGCCACCGGCCAGCCCATCTACAACCTGCTCGGCGGCCGCTGCCACGACAAGCTGCGCGCCTACGCCTACATGCCCACCGACGGCGTTTGGGAGAACCCGGCACGCGCCGGCGAAATCGCCGCCAAGCTGGTGGCGGAAGGCAACACGGCGTGCAAGATCGACCCGTTCATGCCGTATTTCCCGTTGCCGAGGGACTTCCCGCTGAAGACCATCAAACACGCCGCGAAGATATTCCAAGCGATCCGCGATGCGGTCGGCGACGAGCTGGAGATCGGCATCGGCACGCACGGGCAGTTCAGCACCGCCGGCGCCATTCGCGTCGCCAAAGTGTTCGAGGAGTACAACCCGTTCTGGTTCGAGGAGCCCGTGCCGCCGGAGAACGTGGACGAAATGGCGCGCGTCGCCGCCCACACCAGCATTCCCATCGCTTCCGGGGAACGCCTAGTGACGCTCTACGAGTTCTCCGAACTGTTGACGAAGCAAGCGGCGCAGATCATTCAACTCGATGTCGGCCAGTGCGGCGGCATCTTGGAGGCGAAGAAGATCGCCGCCATCGCCGAAGCCCATTACGCCATGATCGCGCCGCATATGTACGTCGGCCCGGTGGCCGCGGCGGCGGCGGTGCAAGTGGACACCTGCTCGCCGAACTTCCTCATTCAGGAGTACAACGGCGGCAGCTTGCATCAAGACCTCTTCGTCGAGCCGATCCGCTTCGAGAACGGCTTTATCGAGCCGCCCACCACGCCCGGCCTCGGCATCGAGTTGAACGAGGACGTCGTCAAGCGGCAAAGGGTCGAGCCGTAGGCACCAAGCCGCTCCCACCGAGCGGTGTGTCGGACTTGGCGGCGTCAGCCGCGAAGTCCGACCGACGATAGGGCGGCCTGGTCTGGGGCGAAAGGCGTTGCCTGGAGGCAGCGGCTTTCGTGGCGCTGGCTGCCCGGTCAGCGTCAGCGAGATAGCGCCCTCGGGCACCTTCGCTTATGCTAGCAGTTCGTCGGACTTGGCGGCGTTAGCCGCGAGGTCCGACGGAGTGCTAGGGCGACTTGGGCTGGGGCGAAAGGCGGCGCCGAACGGCGACGGCTTTCGTGGCGCTAGGTCGCCGAGACGTTTGGCTACTAGCTTGGGTTGCTCTATGAGATCGACGGCATCGCTCGCCTTGGCAACGCTCCTGTGCTTCTGCCTGCCGGCACGGGCGGACGAAACGCCGACCGTGCTGAAGGCCCTGTCGGCGGAACTGGCCCGCACGCAGCAAGTTCTCGGCACCGCCGACGAGCCGCCCTATTTCCTCAGTTACGAGGCGACCGAAGAGGACTACGTCGACGTCAGCGGCTCGTTCGGCACGCTTGGCGAGAGCGAACACGGCAAAGTGCGCTATCTCGACATCGACCTGCGTGTTGGCGACTACAAGCTCGACAACACGCGCCCCCTACGGGGAGCGCAAGGCGGACCCCGCCGAAGCTTCATGCGATTGCCCATCGACGATGATGTGGACGCCCTGCGCAGCGTCATCTGGAACGAGACCGACCGTCGCTATAAAGCCGCCTTGGAGCAGCTCACCAAAGTGAAGACCGACGTCGAAGTGAAGGTCGACGCGGCCGATCGCTCCGACGACTTCTCCAAGGAAGACCCGCACGAGGCGATCGGCGCCGCCGCCACGCCGCTTGCCGTCGACCGGGCAAGCTGGGAGGCCAAGGTGCGACGCTACACCGCGCCTTTCGCCGCCCACGGCGACATTTACCGCGCTAGGGCGAACCTGTACGCGGTGGCCGAAACGCGCTGGTTCGTGAACAGCGAAGGGACGCGAATTCAGACCGGCGAAACGCGCTACCGGCTCTCTATCAGCGCCCGCACCAAGGCCGAGGACGGCATGACCCTGCCGCGCTACGAGAGCTTCACCGCGTTTACCCCCGAGGGCTTGCCGGACGACGAGACGGTGGCGAAGACAGTGCGGCGGATGATCGCGGATCTTCAAGCGCTCAAGGAAGCGCCGGTGGTGGAACCCTACACCGGGCCAGCCATTCTTTCGGGCCGCGCCGCCGGCGTGTTCTTTCACGAGATCCTAGGCCATCGGGTGGAGGGGCATCGGCAGAAAAGCGAAGACGAGGGACAGACCTTCAAGCGCAAGATCAACGAACGAGTGTTGCCAAGCGGCTTCGACATCTCCTTCGACCCCACGCGCCGACGCGTCGCCGCGACCGATTTGGCGGGTTCGTACCACTACGACAATCAAGGCGTGCCGGCGCAGCGCGTAACCGTGGTGGCGGACGGCGTGTTCAAGAACTTCCTCATGTCGCGCTCGCCAATCGACGGCTTTCCGAAGTCCAACGGCCACGGGCGCAAGGAAAGCGGCTATCAGCCGGTGGCGCGGCAATCCAACCTCATCGTCGAAGTGGCGAGCCCGCTAACCCGCGAACAACTGAAAGCCGAGCTCTTGGCGGCTGTCCGCGAGCAAGGGAAGCCCTTTGGCTTGCTGTTCGACGACATCCAAGGCGGGGTCACCATCACGGGACGGGAATTGCCCAACGCCTTCAACGTGCAACCCACACTCGTGTATCGCATTCACCCCGACGGTCGGGAAGAGCTGGTGCGCGGCGTGGACTTGATCGGCACCCCGCTCACCACGCTCAGCCGGGTGGTTGCCGCGGACGACGAGGTGTCGGTGTTCAACGGCATTTGCGGCGCCGAGTCCGGCGGCGTGCCGGTGTCCGCGGTATCGCCTAACATCCTCGTATCGCAGGTCGAGGTGCAGAAGAAGCGCAAGTCGCAAGAACGGCCGCCGGTGTTGCCGCCGCCGATCAACCCCGCGCCCGGCGAGGTGCAAGGATGAATCGCGCTTGGCTCGTCGCCGCGGCGTTGGGCTTCTTGGCCACCCAAGGCGGCGCCGTTACGTCCGAAGCCGCGGTTACGCCGGAAGCCGCGGCTACGCCCGAAAAGAGCGTGCTGATGCGGGCGATGCAAGACGAGCTCGACCGCTCCATGCGTGAACTCAAGCTCGAGCGCATGGTCGCACCGTACTTCATGGCCTACCGCGTCGACGCTATGGAAGGCACGAGCGCGAGTGCGGTTTTCGGCGCACTCACCCACAGCGACCACAGCGACGAGGGCTACTATCGGCGGCTCATCGTGGAAATGCGCATCGGCAGCGCCGAACTCGACAACACCAACTTCCTGCCGACGCGGCTGTGGGATTCGCCGCTTACCCGCAGCTTCCTGTTGCCTCGGGACGACGATTATCAAGAGCTCCGGCGGCAAATCTGGCTGGCGACCGACATCGCTTACAAACACGCCTTGGCGACGCTGGCGCAGAAGCGCGCCGCGCTGCAAAACAGGCGCCGGGAGGAGATTCCAGACTTCGCCGCCCAAGAGCCGCACGTCAGCCGCGTCGAACTGCCGGCCAAGGCGCCCGGGGTGGCGGAGGTTGCCGAGCTCGCGCGAGGCCTCTCCGGAGTGTTCCGCGACATGCCGCACGTCCACGATTCTCGGGTGAGCGCCGAAGTCACCGACCGGCGCAGCTATTATTTGAACAGCGAGGGCACGTCCTACCTGAAGACGCGGCCGACCGTCGAGGTGGCGGTGTTGGCCAAGACACAAGCCGAAGACGGCACCGTGTTGCAGGACTTCGAGGTCGTCCACGAGCGCGCTTGGCAGGAGTTGCCAAGCCAAGAGGAGCTCGCCCGTCGCGTGCGCGCCTTGGGCGATTCCTTGGCGGCGCGGCGTCAAGCCGAGGCCCTAGCGCGGTACAGCGGCCCGGTTCTGTTCGTTGGCCAAGCCGCGGCGGAACTCGTCGCCCAAGCGCTCGCGCCCCGATTCTTGGCCGTGCGCGTGCCGATCGCCGACGGGAGCATGGGAAACTTCGCGACGGCCTTCCGCAACCCGTTCCAAGACAAGATCGGCGCCCGCGTATTGCCGAGATTCTTGGCCGTGTACGACGACCCGACCTTGGCAGCGAACGATGTAGGACGCTTGTACGGCGGCTACGCGGTGGATAGCGACGGCGTGCCGGCCGCGCCCACGACGCTGGTCGAGCGGGGCGTGCTGAAAACGCTGCTCTCCGCCCGCAACCCGAGTGTGGACATAACGAGCAGCACGGGAAACCAGCGCGGCGCCTACGTCTTGCCGAGCAATCTATTGGTCACGAGCGAGCGCGGCATGACCGAGGAGGAGTTGCGAGCGGAGTTGGCGATGCTCGTCGCCGAGCGCGACAACGACTACGGCATCGTCGTCGAACGCATGGCCAACCCTAACTTGAAACTCGACCATACGGACTTTGGGAGCAGATCCCCCGGCGAGATCCCCTTGGAGGCATTGACCCGTCTCTACAAGGTCTACGCCGATGGCCGGCAGGAACCGATTCAGAAGGCGGAGCTCTCCGCTTTCAGCGAGTCCGCATTCCGTGACATCGTCGCGGTCTCGCAATCGGCCACCAACTACGCCCTGCGCTTCATGCCGCCGGCGGCCTACGCTCAGCGTTTCGCGTCAGCACGCTACGGCTCGGCAGCCCCGGACGGGGTGGTGAGCATCTCGGTGCCGGACCTTTTGTTCGAGGAAGTGACGTTGCGCAAACCGACGGGCAACGTGCCGCGACCGCCGATGGCGACGCACCCGTTCTTCGCCGGCGAGGGTTGACCGCTACCGCCGAAACGGCGACCCCGCTTAAGCGCCTGCGCCGCAGGAAGCAGACGTCAGGCGGCGAACTCCCGAAGCGTCACCAGCACCTCTTCCGCCAAATCGGCAGTCAGCGGCTCGCCGTCGGGAGAGGTGACGGTAACCACCGCACTGTCGTCGTCCCATTCGATGTGGATAGCCACCGGCGTGTTGTGCCCGGTTTCGCCACCCGGCACGATGCGCTTCAACCAGCCGCGCCGGCCAGCCGTGAAAATCAGAGCGCGATAGACCGCTTGCTCGCGATCCGCTTCGGCGTCGATCTCTGCGCGGTCCAAGGCTTGCCCCACCGTGGCCCAAGCGCGGTCGAAGTCGACATGCAGGTGCAAAGCGGGATAGCCGGTGTCGTCCTTTACGATCTCCGCCTTGTCCGCCGAGGCGATGTCGCGCCCGACCATGGACACCGCTTCGCCAACGCCAGCGGCGAAGTACTCGGCCAATTTCGCCGTGACCTCGGCCTCTACCTCTTGGAGCGCCGGGGTGACAGCGTCGGTGACGCCGAGCGCCCGCTCATGCGTCACATGCACCTCGGTGGACCCACGGCGAATCCCGCGCTCAATGCGAAAGCGTAACCGGTCGCGTCCCGGCGCGACTTCGCCACCGCCTTGCGCATGCTCGCCATGCCCGTGGCGAATGGCGGTGCGCACGACATCGCCATAGTCTTGGTCCACGACTACGAGCCAACCGCTATCGACGGTTCCCGCCAGCGGATCCTCGCGCCCGACGCCAACGCCGTTATCGGACAAGAACTGCTTGACCCTGGGCCACACTTGCTCCGGTGCGTCGCCAAGCACGATCCAACGCCGCTCGCCCAGCTTCTGAATGCGCACGGCGTCGAAGTCCCGCCCAACCAGCACATCCGGGCGCGGCGCTTGGCGCGGAAACACCTTGCTGACCGGTTGCTCGACGATCTCCGGGATGGGCCAAGCGTCCTCGATGCGCACACCGACCAAACCTTCCGGCACCACCAGCGGCGCCGCGGATTCCGCGTCCAAGTAGTCGTCTCGGGGGTCGACGAAGAGGCCCTTGTCGTCGCGCATCAAACGGCAGCCGCCAACCGCCAAGACCAAAGCGGCGACCGTTACTGCTGCGACAACGGGGTAGATATCGCTATGAACGCTCCCTGCCGACTCCCGCCGTCGCTGACTCACAAAGCACCCACGTTCCGTAACCGAGTGCGCACTTCGACTTGCGCCGTTTCCGTCAGTTCCACGAGCGGCAAGCGGATGCCGGAGTCGATCCGACCCATGGCGCTAAGCGCCCACTTGCTGGGAATGGGACTCGTCTCCACGAACAGAATGTCGTGGATCGGCTGCAATCGCGCATCGAGCTTGGCGGCTTTGTTCGCATCGCCGTCGAGGAACGCCTGACAGAACTCCGCCATCAACGCCGGCAGCACGTTCGCCGTTACCGAGATCGCGCCCGTGGCGCCGTGGCCGACCATCGTCAGCGTCTGCGCATCCTCCCCCGAAAGCAGCACGAAGTCCTCCGGCACCAGTGCCTTGATTTCCGCCACCCGGTCCGCATCGCCACAGGCTTCCTTGATGCCGACAATGCTGTCCACCGCCGCAAGCCGGGCGACTGTCGCCGCCTGCATGTCGCATGCCGTACGCGGCGGCACGTTGTAGAGCACGATCGGCAGCGTCGACGCCTCGGCGATGGCGCAATAGTGCCGATAGAGTCCTTCTTGGGTCGGTTTGTTGTAGTAGGGCGTCACCGACAAGCCATAATCCGCGCCGTCGCTCTGGGCCGCCTTGGTGAACTCGATCGCCTCCGCGGTCGCATTCGCGCCAGCGCCCGCCACCACCGGCACGCGACCGTCCACCCGTCGCACCACCGCCTTGACGACGTCCTTGTGTTCCGCCGCGGTCAAGGTCGCCGACTCGCCGGTGGTGCCCACCGGCACGATGCCATGCGTGCCGGACTCCAAGTGCCAGTCCACCAAGCCGTCCAAGGCCGCCCAATCCACGGCGCCGGACGGGCGCATCGGCGTCACCAACGCGACAAGGCTGCCTCTCAATTCATCCTTCGCCCGCGACATGGCTCTTCCCACTTGAGGATTCGCATTGCATAGTACTCAACGACGGTGGCCAACGCGAACGACGCGAAGGCGACCGCTCTTCGCAATCGCTCCGTGCGCTAAACTGCCGCGAAGCTTTGTTGAGTTGACGCCCGTCATGGTCAAACACAAGGATTCCACTCCCCGCATCCGCCGCGTCGTTGTCGTCGCGGCGATTCTCGCCGCCGCCATCATCGTCGCCTTCGGCCTGTTCTACAGCGGCGGCGACGCAGTGCCCTATCGAACGCTGGACCGGCCGGGAGGCGACGGCGACGTGCAGGTGGTGGAGTACTTCTCCTATGCCTGTCCGCACTGCCGCAGCTTGGACGAACTAGTGGCAGACTGGCACGAGTCGCTGCCGGAGGGCATCGTCTTCAAGCGCGTTCACGTCGCCTACTCGCCCGCCACCCGACTGCTCGCCAAGGCGCACTTGGCGCTTGAACGGCACAACGCGTTGGCAGCCAACCACGAACGTATTTTCCGCGCCATACACGACCGCAACCGAACGTTCGCCAGTACTGCAGCCGTGGCGGACTACGTCGACGGCTACGGCATCGACCGCAAGACGTTCATAAGAGCCGTCGACTCGCCGCGCATCGCCGCGCAAGTGGCCGCCGGGGAGCGGGAGTTCGTCGACTTGGGATTGACCGGCGTGCCCGCGCTCGTCGTAGACGGCAAACACATCATCAACATGAACTTGGGCCGCAAATCCGCGCTTGCCGCCGCCAGCGACTTGGCGCGGGAGCTGCTCGCCAAGCGCAACGCCGCCAGCGCCGAAGCCGAGGGCTAGTACGGCATCGCCGGTTTAGGCGGGGGCGTTGGCGGGGTGATTTGTTGGGCGTCGATTCCGGCAACGTTGGGGGTCGGCACCGTTTTCGCGTGCGGCGCCGCTACGAGCATGGCATCGGCGGCAGCCGCCAAATTGACGAAGATTTGCGAGTAACGGGGGTTGGAACGATGGCTAAGACTGATTGGTTGTTTCCGGTTTCAACAGGCGTATCCGCTGGCTTGGTTTATCTCGTGACCGGCAGCGGCTTGGGGTTTTCGGCGGGGATCGCGGCTGCGGCATTCGCAGGCGGCTGCGTGTACCCGCTGCTGCGGCAACTGAAGGGCCAAGAAGGCCGCCGCCGAAGGTGCCTAGCACGCGATCACGGCGGGCGAAGCGCGTCGGCGCCTTCGCCCGCCCGCCCGACGCGCCGACCAGTAGCCAACTAGCAAAGTGTTGACCTAGAGGCCACCCCTCGCGCACAGTCTCGGCGCGAGCAACCCGAGTATTCGAATATGCCCCCGCTAACCCGCTTTCGCATCGTTGAGTTGGGTATCGGCCCAGTCTCCGGCTTGGCGACCATGATCCTCGCCGACTTCGGTGCCGACATCATCAAAGTCGTGCCCAAATCAGGCGACCCCTTCGCCGGCATGGCCTCTTGGCCGCTGTGGACGCGCGGCAAGCGCATCGTGCCGGCCGACCTTCGCAACGACGACGACATCGCCGCGCTACGCGATCTGATCACGGATTCCGCCGACGCCGTGCTGACCACCCTGAACCGGCAACAGCGTCAACGACTGCGCTTGGACACCGAGTCCTTGGGTCGCGACGACTTGGTGCTCGGCACCATCTCCGGCTTCGGCGAAGACGGCCCCTACGCCGGCTATCCCGGCTACGAACCGGTGGTGGCGGCGAAGTCCGGCCGCATGCTGACCTTCGCCGGCGTGGCCGATCGGGACGGCCCCAACTACGCCGCGCTCCAAGTCGGCACGCACGCCACCGCGCAGAGCGCCGCGGCCGCGTTGTTGGCGGCGCTCGTTGCCCGCGAGTCCACGGGCCACGGCTTCGAATTCGATACCTCGTTGCTGCGCGGCATGATGCCCTACGAGATGGGCATCATGGCGATGGCGCAACTGTGGGACAAAGGCATCTTGGCGCGCCCGAAGGTGACCCGCGACCGCACCAAATCCATGCCTACGCTGAACTATCACCCGGTGCGCACCAAGGACGGCAAGTGGCTGCAGCTCGGCAACTTGCTGCCGCATTTGTTGCAGAACTTCTTTCGCGCCTCCGGCTTGGACGCCGAGCTGCGCGACGCGAAACACCGGGGCGACCCGATGCGCTGGCCCAGAGACGTCTTGGAGGCGTTCCGCGATCGCCTGTTCGAGCACATGCAAACCAAGACGCTCGCCGAGTGGACGGACATCTTCGTCGGCGACGGGGGCGTGGTCTCCCATCCCTATCAAACGACCCAAGACGCCCTGCACGACCCCGATGTGGTGGCCAACGGTCACGTCGTGGCGCGCGACGGCATCCGGCAACTCGGCTTGGTCGCCAATCTCACCGAGTCGCCCGGCGAGGTCGGCGGAGCGGCCGTCGAAACCACCTTCGACGCGATCGAGGGACATGCGCCGCAACAGCAAACGCCCCTCGACGGCAAACCGAACGGCGCCCGGAGACCCATGAAGCCACTCGCCGGCGTCACCGTGGTGGAAAGCGCAACCATCATCGCGGCGCCACTCGGCGCATCCGTGCTGGCCGATCTCGGCGCCCGCGTGATCAAACTGGAACCGCTCTCGGGCGATCCGTTCCGCAGCATGTTCCATGGCTTCGGCGCATCGAAATGCAACGCCGGCAAGGAGAGCATTTGCCTCGATCTGAAGTCCGCGGAAGGTCGGACCATCGCCGGGCAACTCGCCGCGAAAGCCGACATCTGGATTCACAACTACCGTTCAGGCGTGCCGGAGAAACTCGGCATCGGCTACGAGACGCTCGCCGCCATCAATCCAGGCTTGGTCTATGTGTCGGCGAACGGTTATGGCCCGGCCGGCCCCGGCGCCAAGCGTCCGTCCACGCACCCGATTCCGGGCGCGGCGTTGGGGGGTGTGGTGTGGCAACTCGGCGGCCTGCCGCCCGAAGACGGGGCGCCCGACAACGACGACCTGCGGGAAACGGCGCGCAAACTGTTGCGCGCCAACGAGGTGAATCCGGATCCGAACACTTCGATGGTGGTCGCCACCGCCGCGCTCTTGGGCCTCGGGGCGCGCCGTTCGCACGGTCGCGGGCAGAAGATTTTCGTCGACATGTTCGGCGCCAACGCCTACGCCAACTGGGACGACTTCCTCGCCTACGAAGGGAAGCCCGAGCGGCCGCCGGTGGACGCGGAGGGGTTCGGCACCGGCGCACTCTCCCGACTGTACCGGTGCCGCGACGGATGGGTGTTCCTGCTAGTCGCCAACGAGCGCGAATGGACCGCGCTGGCGAACGCCTTGGCGCTCGACGCGACGCCCGACGACGAACAGCTCGCGGAGGTACTGGCGGCGGTGTTCGCCGCCGGCGACGCCGATGATTTCGAGCGCCGATTGGCGCCGGTCGGCATCGGCTGCGTACGCGCCGACGGCCCCGCGCCGCCGGAGTTCTTTCTCAACGACTCGCATTGCCGAGCGGAGGAACTCCGCGTGCCGGCGGTGCATCCGGACTGGGGAGACTATTTCCGCAACGGCCCAATGGCGCGGTTCGCCAAGAACGATACCTACCGAGGCGCAAGCGCTATGGGCGATGCGACGTTGGCGTTGCTCGACGAGCTTGGCTATTCCGCCGACGAAGTCGCCGCCTTGATCGAGGAGCGCAAAGTGCTGGCGCGCGATGCGGCTTGACCACCGTGCCAGGTCGGTTCGCCATCCTCGTCTTGGCGCTCGCCGGCTGCGCGGAGGAGTTCGCGCCGCGGGAGCAGGATGTGATCACAGCGCTTGGCGACGATTTTCTGCCGGCCTTGGGCGACGTGGTGGTGGTTAGTCGGCCGAGCGACTGCGGTACCGACGGGGAAACGTCCGCGCCGATCACCGCCGACTTGTTCGCCGCCTTCTTGGCCGCCAACACCGACAGTTCGCCAAGCTTGGACCTAGCCGCCTTCGCGCCCAAGCTGCGCGTCGACACGAGTGGCCTGTCGCCAAGAGCGCTGCATTTCCACCAACGGCGAGTGGTGGTGGCGCTGTCTCGGGTGGGCATCGTCGGCTCGGCGGCGCTGGTTTGTGTGGAGCTGTTCGCGACGGAGGAACGTGGATTCTTTCTCGTCTTCGCCCACGATGGCAGGGGGGCTTGGGCGCTGCGGACGGAGTTGGAGGCGTGGCGCCGCGACGCGCCCGAGGAACTGCCGGACGGCACGCCGTACCAGCCATGATACGCCGCGTCGGTTCGCTCCTCGTTATTACGGCCCTCTTGCCGTTCGCCGCCTGTGCGGAGAAGCCGGACGGCGAACAGCCGGCCGCGGTCGAGCAAGCCGACCAGCGTCGGCTCGGCGGCGACTGGCAAGCCATCCAAGAGCACCGCTCGATTCGCTTGGCGCACCGTTCTTGGGAAGGCTTCGATACGTTGCCGCACCAAGGCTTTTCCGCCGAACGCTACCGCGACCTCGCCGAGCAGTTCGCCAAGCGTTTCGAACTCGAGGTGACGTGGATTGCCACCGCCGACATGCGCGGTTTGCTCGCCGCAGTCGATGACGGCAGCGCCGACATCGCGGTCGCCAACATCACCGTCAACCCCGCACGACAAGAACGCTTCGCTTTTTCGGTGCCGCTCACGCGGTCGCGGGAGTGGGTGGTCGGCGTGGACGAAGAGGGCGTTTTCGGCGTCCCGGAGCACACCGCCTACGCGGAGAGCTTGGCGCACCACTATCCCGACGCGAGTCGAGCGGACGTACCGGTCGACGCCGATAGCTTAACGTTGCTGGCCTTGATCGAGGATGGCGTCATCGACGCCACCATCTTGGACGAGTCGGCGGCGCGGGTGCTCGTCCGCACCAGCCCGAAAGTCGCCAAGCTGCGCGAGTTACCGGAGATGAAGTCCCACGCTTGGGCGTTGCAGCCAGGCGCGCAGGAGTTGAAAGCTGCACTTGACGCATTCCTGAAAGAGCGCCATGTGGTGGCCGACCGGGTCCACGAAATCCGCGACTGGCCGGCCATCGTCGAGGCCGGGCGGCTGCGCATGCTGACCTTGAACGAACATACCACCTACTACTTGTGGCGCGGCGCGCTGCTCGGTTACGAGTACGAGCTCGTCCATGCTTTCGCCAATGCCCACGATTTGGCGTTGGAAGTGGTGGTGGTGCCCGACCCCAGCGAGTTGATCGACTGGCTCAAGGATGGACGTGGCGATCTAATCGCCGCCGGCATGACACGCACCAAGGAGCGCGAGGAACGCGGCCTGCGGTTTACCCGACGCTATCACGAAGTTCGCGAAACGGTGGTGACTACCGGCGCGCCCATCGTCGATCTCGCCGGGCTCGCCGGACGGCAGGTGACGATCAATCCAAGCAACACCTACGCGGCGACGGCGGCCCGCCTCCGCGCCGAGGTCGATTTCGACATTGACGACTCGAAGCAAACCACGGAAGCGATCTTGGACAAGGTGGCCGCCGGCGAACTCGACGCGACGATCGCCGACAGCCATCGCGCCGAACTGGCCGCGACCTACCACCCGAACCTTTCGCTCGGCATGGCCTTCGAGCCGCGCGACCTCGGGTGGGCGGTGCTGGCCGAGAACGAGGAACTGCTGCGCCGGCTCGACGACTATGTCCGTCAAGGCTATCGCGGCTACGACTTCAACGTGCTGCGCAACAAGTACTTCGTCAATCTACGTCGCATGTCGCAGCAGCGTCAGCACCGGGTCACTGGCCGTTCCTTGTCCCCATACGACGACATCGTCAAACCGTTGGCGGACGAGGTCGATATCGACTGGCGCCTGATCGTCTCGCAGATTTATCAAGAGAGCGGTTTCGACCCCAAGAGCGTGAGCTTCGCCGGCGCTCGCGGTCTACTGCAGGTGCTGCCGCGCACGGCGCGGGAACTCGGCGTGGATCCCGAACGCCTGCATGAGCCGGAACCCGGCATCCACGCCGGCGTTCGCTATCTGAAATGGACCCGCGAGCGCTTTCCGGACCTGCCGGTGGGCGAGCAGCTCTTGTTCGCGCTCGCGTCCTACAACGCCGGCGCCGGCCATGTCCGAGACGGTCGCCGCTTGGCCAACCGGCTAGGGCTGAACGGCTCGCTGTGGTTCGACAACGTAGAGCAGGCGATGCTCAAACTATCCGAGCCACACTACGCCCGCCAAGCCGTACACGGCTATGTGCGAGGCGTGGAGGTGGTGGGCTACGTGCGCGAGATCCACGACCGCTACCGCGCCTACCTGGATCACTTCCGCGTGCTCGATGAAGAGACCGCCGACGGCTGACGCACTCTCTTACATTCTTGCCTACATTCTCGGAATGACTTCGTCGGTCAGCAGCAGGAAGGTCTCGTGGCTTAAGATCGACGCCAGCAAATAATCGAGCGGCACCTCCTCTTCCAGCCGCTTCAGTTCATCCACCACCTTCGCCGGCGAACCGTGGATGATGACTTCATTGACGTAGCGTTCGATGCGTTCGGCTTTCGAAGGCGCGCCGGGCCCCGGTGCCGCGTAGGCGTCCAATGTCCACCGGGCCCCCTCCCGCGCGACCGCCTCCGCGGCTTCGTCGGTGCGCGCCACGGCAATAAGCCGCGCCATCGGCGTGTCCTGTCGATGCGCGAAGCCGTGCTCCGCCAAAGCGCTGCGATAACGCGCGTACTTCGTGGCGGTCTCAAGATGAGTGGCGTGCGGGTCCATGAGAATGGCGTAGCCGCGGCTCGCCGAATAGTCGATGGCGTCCGGCGATGTGGATGCGATCCAAGTCGGCATCGGGTCTTGCAGTGGCTTCGGCAACACTTCGACGCCGGCGAAGGAGTTGAAGCGGCCCTCGTAGGTGAGCGGCTCGTCGCCCCAAGCGCGCAACACAATCTCCACGTTTTCGCGAAATCGGGCGTAGGAATCCTCCCGGCCGACGCCGAAGACCTCCATTTCCCGACGATCAAAGCCACGCCCCGCGCCCCAGTTCACCCGCCCGCCGGACAGGTTGTCCAACAACGCCACCTCTTCCGCAAGGCGCAGCGGATGATAGAAGGCGGCCAAGCTGACGCCGGTGCCGATACGCAGATTGCGGGTGATGTCCGCGACATGCATACCCATGATGTGTACCGACGGGCAGACGCTGTAGGTGGAGAAGTGATGCTCCGCCAGCCACACGGCGTCGTAACCCGCGCCGTCCATAATGCGCACGCGCTCCAAGGCGCGCCGATAGACCGTGCCGAGCGGCACCCGCCGACCCGGCCAACTGAAGAACTGCAAAACCGCGAATTTCATGACTAAGGCTTCCACGGCGCTCGGGCACATGGCGACATCGAGCGCACCAAAACTGCAAGCGCCATTGTCTCGCTTGAGGGCACGCGCAGGCAACCAGCCGCCACGGGCGCGCCCGAGCGAGGCCTTCATCGGTCCTATCCGAGAGGTCTGGGCCGATGCTGGGAAACTGTGCCGGAATATGCCGGAATATACTGGGTGCCTTTAGAGGACTACGAGCAGAGGGTGCCGAAGTGTTTATGCAGACAAGGCGACCGGATGTAACCGTCCGCTCTTATTGGCGCCATCCTGGTCCGCTGGCCGGAGCCCCGGCGGTTGGGTTGCGCAAAGAACCAGTTCGGGCGGGGCAGGAGGCCAAGATCTGATGCGGCTGGCCGTGGAAATCGGCGCCGTCCGGCCCGACAACCTAGTGTCCTGTACCAAAAATGGGTTGAATTAATGATTGGGCTCCCGGACCTCCGCCAGCCGTGCTCTGGCCCGCTTGATCTTCGCCAGGACGTCTTCGCCCTTGGCGGTCCATCGGTAGGGCCGCGGATTGTCGTTGTGCGCCGCCAGGTGGCGCACGATCTCGTCCCGCAGCGCGGCGACGCTGGCGAAGCTGCCGGCGCGGATCACCGCGGTCAGGTCGGCGAAGAAGCGTTCCACCAGGTTGAGCCACGACCCCGAGGTCGGCGTGAAGTGCATTTCGAACCGGGGGTGACGGGCGAGCCACGCCCGGACCTTGGCGTGCTTGTGCGTGGCGTAGTTGTCGGCGACGACGTGGATCGTCGCC
>CAYGBI010000021.1:0-53992 GCA_964348085.1 uncultured Pseudomonadales bacterium
TCCCAATCTTGCGAGTGGGTGTCCCAATCTTGCGAGTGGGTGTCCCAATCTTGCGAGTGGGTGTCCCAATCTTGCGTACGCGCCCACGTCCCCGTGCCCGGTGAAGCTGGGAAGGACGAGGGGTACATGGCGACGGCGTCGGCAGGAATGCGCAGTTGCTGGGCGCGGACTTCTACCCCGCCGCAACCCCGGAGCGCGATCTGACATGGAGAAGTTCAGGTACGCCGTCCCGGCGTCGAAGCTCTGATCGAAGCGGCGCAAAGCTCGCAGGCGAGAGAAAGCGAGCTAGGCTTCGTCGCCCCCGCTTAGCACTGCGCGAGTACTACGGTGACGTTATCCCTGCCGCCGGCTTGGTTGGCGGCGTCCACGAGGGCGCCAGCGGCGTCTTCCAAACCGGCGTCGGCGGCATTCGACGCCAACAGGGTGGCGATCTGCTCGTCCGTCAACATGGACGTCAAGCCGTCGCTGCACAGCAGGAGCAGGTCCCCGGTCGCTAGGTCGACTTCCGTCAGGTCCGCCTGCACGCTGCGCGCGGCGCCGATGGCCCGGGTGATGACATTGCGGTTGGGCGCGTAGCGCGCTTCTTCCGGGGCGATGACGCCGGTGTCGACCCACTGTTGCACTAGGCTGTGGTCTTTGGTGAGTTGGTGGAGCGCACCACCCCGATAGCGGTACACCCGGGAGTCGCCGACATGCGCGACATAGCCCTTGGCTCCAGAGACGGCGGCGGCGATCAGCGTCGTGCCCATGCCGCGGTAGGCGGAGACCGCGCTGGCCATGCCCAACACCCGGTCGTTGGCGAGTTTCAGCGCCTTGCTCAAGTGCTGCGGCGAGAGCATCTCCTTTCGGGCGGCGTCGGTGAGATGGACTAGGGCGGCGTCGACGGCGATTTCAGCCGCCAAACCACCGGCGCGCGCACCGCCCATCCCGTCGGCGAGGATGGCGAGGCCAAACTCTTCGCGCACGGCGAAGACGTCTTGGTTTTCCTCGCGAACCCGGCCCGGGTCGCTCTTGCCTTTGGCCCGCATCGGGGAGTCTCGGTGGGCGACGACCGATGCGGGTTCGGGTTCGACTAGGCTGCGCCCGCCAACCTTGGCACGGGTTGGCTCTGCGTTTCGTACGGAAACTCGTCGTCGAAACCGATCAGCTCGCGCATCATCGCTGGATTGTCGCAATCGTCCCAAGACGTGTCGCGCATCGTGACCTTCATGTTTTCTTGCGGCAGAACGGCTTGATGGCGGTAGTAGGCGACGGCGTTCAGACGCAAGCCGGATGTGCTCTTGGGAAATGCGCCGTGCCAAGTGGTGCCCGGCCAGACGATCACCGAACCGCGCGGGCAGATCACCGGTTTCGCCGCCTGCGCCGCTTTGGGCCCGGGGTGCGCGTTGGAGCGGTGCGAACCCGGCACATAAGCGAGTGCGCCATGCGCCAAGGTGTACTCTGTCAGGCACCACGTCGCATTGGCGGTAAGCGCCCCCGAGCCCCACGGCAAGGGATTGGCTCCCTGATCGCAGTGCAAGCCAAGGTTCGGGCCGTAGCCGTATTCGCCCTGCCACTTGACGAACGAGTTGGTGCTCGAGAAGCGACGCATCTTGGCGCCGGTGATCGGCGCGCGACCGACGAGGTGGTCGATTAGGGCGTCGACGACCGGGTTGACGAACAGATCCCGAAAACAGCGGTCGAGTTGCAGCAACTGCTGAATCAGCATCTGCGAAGGAGGAGGCGCGTCCTCCGGCCGCAAGGACACCCGTCTCGCCTTGGGCCGCGGCCAACTCAACTCCGCGCCCGGTCCTTCGGCGAGGGAGATTGGACAACCGCCGGTCATCTCGGTGAACTTGGCGAGCAGCACGCTCGTGCAGCGGTCGAGGGCCTCGTCGGTGATGCCCGTCACTTGCTGCGGCACCACCGTCAACCCGTCGGTTTCGAGTTCCAAGACGTGGCGTTCGAGGCCCAAGGACTTCACTTCCTCGCTGATTTGCGTTGCGGCGCTTTCCATACCGTCTCCCTCTGTGGGTGCAACGCCATCATTCTATACACGACCACGCCCTTATAAGGGTTATTCTTAATCGCTACGACACAGAACGTAACGGGAGCGGCATGTTCGACCTAACGGGCAAGGTGGCACTGGTCACCGGCGGCAATGGTGGCATCGGCCTAGGCTTCGCCGAAGGGCTGGCGGAGCACGGCGCAGAGGTTTGCATTTGGGGCACGAACGAGGCGAAAAACGCAGCCGCCAAGGCGCGCCTCGAGGAAATCAGCGGCGCCAATGGCCAGCGCGTGGAGGCGCTACGCTGCGACGTCAGCAACGAAGAAGACGTGGTAGCCGCCTTCGCCGAAACCGTGGCTCTGTTCGGTCGCGTCGATTCCTGTTTCGCCAACGCTGGCGTCGGCGGCGGGGGCGCGCAGTTCGATGCGATGACGCCCGAGGAGTGGCACCGCGTGTTCAAGGTGAACATGGACGGCGTGATGTTCACCTTCCGCGAAGCGGTCAAGCACATGAAAACCATCGGCGGCGGCTCGTTGGTGGTCACCAGCAGCGGCACGGCGCGCTTCGGCGCCGCCGGCAGCGAACACTACTCGGCCACCAAGGCTGGCGTGATCGCCTTGATCCAATCGCTGGCGGTGGGCCAAGCGCGCTACGGCATTCGCGCCAACGCCATCATCCCCGGCTGGATCGAGACCGCGATGACCGAGCGGGCGTTTGAAACCGAAGTGTTCAAAACCCGGGTGATGAAGCGCATTCCCCAACGTCGCTGGGGGCAGCCGGCGGACTTCCGCGGCATCGCCGTCTACTTCGCCAGCGACGAAAGCGCCTATCACACCGGCGACACCATCGCCATCGACGGCGGCGTTTCGCACTTCTAGCCGGCCGTGGTGGAAGTCCGGGTGGCGAGGAGGTACCAAGCATGAACGCCGACACCGAAGCGAACGCAGATCACTCCAAGCACTGGCTGCGTCTTCGTCAGATCGCGCTCATGGCGCCCGAGCTCCAGCCGGTAGTGAAGGAGTTTCGGGATGTTCTGGGCCTCGAGGTGTGCTTCGTCGACCCCGGCGTCGGTCATTTCGGCTTGGAGAACTCGCTCTTGCCGCTCGGCAATCAGTTCATCGAGCTGCTCGCGCCCGTTGCCGCGAATACCGCCGGCGGGCGCTATCTCAACCGCCGCAACGGCGCCGGCGGCTACATGGTTATCACCCAATGCGACGATCATCGCCCGCGTCGTTCGCGCATTGAGGAACTCGGCATTCGCTTGGTGACCGATCACCGCGGCGCAGGCTTCATCAACATGCAGTTGCACCCCAAGGACACCGGCGGCTCGTTCTTGGAGATCGACCAGCAAACCAACGCCGATGGCGCCAAGCCGGACGGCCCGTGGACCCCTGCCGGTGGCGACGGTTGGCAGCAGGCGCGGCGTTTGCACCGCGTCACCGGCATCGCCGCCGCCGAGATGCAGGCCGACGATCCGCCAGCCACCGCCGAGCGGTGGTCGCGCATCATGGGCATCGCGGTTGCCGAAGACGACGCCGGCAATCCTAGCCTGCCGCTGCAAAACGCGAGCCTGCGCTTCGTGCCGTGCAGGGACGGCCGCCCCGAGGGGCTCGCCGGCTTGGACTTGACGGCGAACGACGCCGTCGCGGTGCTGCGCGCCGCGCAAGCGCATGGCTGCGTGACCGGCGAAGCGCAGATCCGGTTGTGCGGTATGCGCGTGAACCTCGTCTGACCCTCGCCGGAGGACCAGAAGATGCTCTCCTACACCCCGCCCATCGACGACGCGGGTTTCGTGCTGTTCGACCTCTTCGCCGCCGAGACGCATTGGGCGCGACTGCCCGCGTTTGCCGATGTGGACAAGGCGTTGGCCTTGGCGGTGCTCGGCGAGGCAGGCAAATTGGCCACCGGCATGGTGCCGCTCTATCAGTCCAGCGATGCCGACGGACCGCGCTGGCGCGATGGCGAGGTCAGTGCGCCGCCGGGATTCAAAGCGGCTTTCGGCAACTTGACGAATGGCGGTTGGCTCGGCGTAGCCGGCAATCCGACCTACGGCGGCCAAGGCCTGCCGAAGATGCTGACGGTGCTGCTCGAGGAGATGTTCTGGGGCGCCAACACCAACCTCTATCTGTACGGCGCGCTGACCACCGGGGCGGCGCTGTGCATTGACGCGCACGCCAACGAAGATACGAAGCGCAGCTACCTGCCACAGCTCTACAGCGGCCGATGGACCGGCGCGATGGCGCTGACGGAGTCCCACGCCGGCACGGACCTCGGGCTGATCCGTACCCGCGCCGTGCCCACCGCCGACGGCGACTTCGCCATCACCGGCAGCAAGATATTCATCACCAGCGGCGAGCACGACTTGGCGGAGAATATCGTCCACTTGGTGCTCGCCAAGCTGCCGGACGCGCCAAGCGGCAATCGGGGTATTTCGCTCTTCCTCGTGCCCAAGCACCTCGCCGACGGCACGCGCAATGGTTTCGCCAGCGGCTCCATCGAGCACAAGATGGGCATTCGCGGCAGCGCTACCTCGGTAATCAACTACGACGGCGCGAGGGGCGTACTGATCGGCGAGCCCAACCAAGGCTTAGCCTGCATGTTCACGATGATGAACCACGCCCGCCTCTCGGTGGGCATCCAAGGCCTCGGCCTCACGGAACTCGGCTATCAGAACGCCGCCGCCTACGCCCGGGAGCGGTTGCAGGGGCGCTCCCCCTCCGGCCCGGAGAACGAGCGCGCAGCGGCGGACCCGATCTTGGCACACCCGGACGTGCGGCGGATGTTGCTGACCCAGCGCGCTTTTGCCGAAGGCGGCAGGGCGTTCGGCGCCTATGTCGGCTTGCTCCTCGATACGGCCGCGCACGCCGAGGACGCCAACGAGCGCCGACTCGCGCAGCAACGGGTCGACCTGCTCACACCGGTGGTGAAGGCATTCCTCACCGATCGCGGCATGGAATGCGCACTATTGGCGCAGCAGGTATACGGCGGCCACGGCTACATCGTCGAGCACGGCATCGAACAGGTGGTGCGCGATGTGCGCATTACGCAAATCTACGAGGGCGCGAACGGCATTCAAGCCCTCGACTTCACCGTGCGCAAAGTGTTGCGCGACGGCGGCGGCGCACTCCGGGTGTTGCTGGCCGAGTTGCGGGGCGACGACGTAGCACCCGAGTTCGCCGAATCGCTTGGCGAAGTGATAGCCCTAGTTGAGCGGTCGGCGGCTGGCCTGCTCGCAGGCGCTGCGAAGGATCCGCGACTGCCGGGTGCCGCATCGGCGGACTTCTTGGAACTCACGGGTCTCGCCGTATTCGCTTGGCTGTGGGCGAAGATGGCGCATGTCGCAGGAGACCGGGACGGGGGTGACAAGCGCGCGCTGGCACGGTTTTATTTCGCCAAGCTGTTGCCGAAGACCGTCGCCCTCGAACGCAGCATCGCCGCCGGGGCGGACAGCCTGATGGCGTTGCCGAGTACGCGCTTCTGACGGCGATAATCGCTGTTTCGCAGTAGCGAGAGGACCGATGCGAGAAGTACTGATCGAGAACCTTAAGAAGCGCTTTCAGTTTTACGCCGACCTCGCAAGCCAAGTCGACGACGAAACCATCAACGCCGAGATCGATGTTCCCCGGCATCGCTCGTTGGGGTTGCATTTGTGGTGCGTGGTGGGCACCCGGGAGAGCTATGCCAAGGGCATCGCATCCGGCGCCATGCAGGGCTGGCAATCCTCGGTGGCGAAACTCAACCGCGACGAGTTCACGGCCAAACTCGCATCTTCTTCCGAGGCCCTGCTCACCGCCATCGAGCGCGTCGACGAGTGGACGCCGGAACGCCAACGGCTGCTGGCCGAGGTGGCGGAACACGAGGTGATGCACGAAGGTCAGATCATTCGCGTCATGTTCGGCTTGGAGAAGCCGCTGCCTTCCTCCTGCCATTGGGCCGTGTGCGGTTAGCTTCCTTGCGTAGCCCGCGAAGTCCGCGGTTCCGTCGAGCCCTCAACTGGTGGGCGGCCTCGGCTTAAGGCAAGCGACCGTGCCGTAGGCAACGGCGCTTAAGGCGGCTGCGCGAAGCCGCGTCAATAAACCCGCCCTCCCCTAGCACCGAGCCGTAGCCGCAGGGCATTCAAGCGAATGAATCCGGTCGCATCCGCTTGGTCGTAGGCGCCGTCGTCGTCTTCGAAGGTGACCACGCCGGCGTCGTAGAGACTGTCGGACTCCGACCAGCGCGCCACCACTGAAACGCCGCCCTTGTAGAGCCGCAGCCGCACGCGGCCGTTCACCGGTTTTTGCGACTCGGCGAGGAGTGCCTGCAGGGCGCGGCGCTCTGGGGACCACCAATAGCCGTTATAGATGAGCGAGGCGTAGCGCGGCATCAATTCGTCCTTCAGGTGCGCCATCTCGCGGTCCAATGTGATGGATTCGATGGCGCGATGGCCTTTCAACAGGATGGTGCCGCCCGGGGTCTCGTAACAGCCGCGCGACTTCATGCCGACGTAGCGGTTCTCGACGATGTCGCTACGACCGACGCCGTGCCGGCCACCCCGGGCGTTGAGTTCGCGCAATACCGTCGCCGGACTCATCGCCACGCCGTCGATGGCCACGACATCGCCGGCGACGTATTCCAAGTCGAGTTCCTCGGCTTGGTCGGGCGCATCCTCGGGGGCGACGGTCCAGCGCCACATGTCGGCGTCGGCGGCAGCGCCGGGGTCCTCCAAACCGCCGCCCTCGTAGGAGATGTGCAGCAAGTTGGCGTCCATGGAGTACGGAGATTTGAAGCCGGCGCGCTGGTACTCCACCGGGATCTGGTGTGTTTCGGCGTAGGCCATACAGGCTTCCCGGGAGTGCAAGTTCCACTGCGGCTCGCGCCAAGGCGCGATGACTTGGATATCGGGGGCGAGGGCATAAGCGGAAAGTTCGAAGCGCACTTGGTCGTTGCCCTTGCCGGTCGCGCCGTGGGCGATGGCCTCGGCGCCGGTCTCCTTGGCGATGGCGACCAAGCGCTTGGCGATCAGCGGGCGGGCGATGCTGGTGCCGAGCAGGTACTCGCCTTCGTAGACGGCGTTGGCGTGGAACATGGGGAACACGAAATCGCCGACGAACTCCTCGGTGAGGTCCTCGATGTAGATTTCGCTGACATCCAAGGCTTGCGCTTTCTGCCGCGCGGGCGCCACCTCTTCGCCTTGGCCGATGTCCGCGGTGAAGGTGACGACCTCGGCGTCGTAGGTCTCCTGCAGCCACTTGCACATCACCGACGTGTCCAACCCGCCGGAATAGGCGAGCGCAATCTTCATCAACAGCCCCTCCTGCCGGGATGCCGGTAAAAACGAAAGCGGGACAGTTTAGCCGTCGGCAAGCTGATAATCTTGGTCGATGGAGATGAGATCGCGGTTTCGCGGCTTTTTGCCGGTGGTTGTGGACTTGGAAACTGGCGGTTTCGACAGCGGCGTTCACGCGTTGCTCGACATCGCCGCGGTAACGCTGGAGTTCGAGGACGAGCACTTGGTCATCGCGGAGCGCCACCGCTGGCAAGTGACCCCGCACCCGGACACCGTGGTGGAGCCGGCTTCGCTTGCCTTGACCGGCATCGATTTGGAGGATTCGTTGCGCGACGCGGTGCCCGAGGCGGTTGCCATGCGGCAGCTCTTCCGGACCGTGCGCACGGAAGTCAAGCGACAGCGCTGCCAGCGCGCCATCGTCACTGCCCACAACGCCCACTTCGACCACGCTTTCATCCACAGCGCGGCGACGCGCAACGGCGTGAAACGCAGCCCCTTCCATCCGTTTTCGGTGGTGGACACGGTGGGGTTGGCGGCGGTGGTGTACGGCCATACGGTGCTTGGCGAAGCCTGCGCCCGGGCAGGCATTCACTACGCTGCCGAGCAAGCCCACTCCGCGGCCTACGACGCGGAGGTGACCGCGAGGCTGTTCTGCGCGTTGGTCAACACCACCGTCGAGGGCGGTCCTTGACGGCAGGCGGGACACCGAACGCAGTGGTGGACCGACGCCTTGAAAGTCGCTCACGCGGCGGCGAGCCAATTTCACCGTTCGCGCATCGCGGCGCACCTACTATGGCCAGCGTCCGAGGCGGCGCACCGATATGTCCGCGCTTTCCCACCATCCTTTAGCCCAAGCATTGGCCGAACGGGTGCTGGTGCTTGACGGCGCCACCGGCACGCAGCAACAGGCCTACAACCTCCAAGAGGCCGACTTTCGCGGCGAGCGCTTCGCCGGCCACAACCAACCGCTTGCCGGCAACGGCGACGTGCTGTCGCTGACCCGACCGGACGTGGTCGACGCCACCCACCGCGCCTACCTCGAAGCGGGCGCCGACATCATCGAAACCAACACCTTCACCGCGACCCGCATCGCGCAGGCGGACTACGGCTTGGAGCATGCGGTTCGCGACCTCAATTTCGCGTCCGCGGTCATCGCTCGGAAGGCAGCGGATGCGTTCGCCGCCGACGGGCGGCCGCGCTGGGTAGCCGGCGTTCTCGGCCCCACCAATCGCTCCGCGAGCATCTCGCCGGACGTGAGCGACCCCGGCGCGCGCAACGTGCGCTTCGTCGAGTTGGTGACCGCCTATCGAGAAGCGGCCGAGGCGCTGATCGACGGCGGCGTAGACCTCATCATGATCGAGACGGTGTTCGACACGTTGAACGCGAAGGCGGCGCTGTTCGCCTTGGAGGAGTTGTTCGACAACGGGCGGCGCCTGCCGGTGATGGTTTCCGGCACCATCACGGACTTGAGCGGGCGCACGCTGTCCGGGCAGACGCCAGAGGCGTTTTGGCACTCCATTCGCCACGCCGAGCCGCTGATCGTTGGCCTCAACTGCGCGTTGGGACCGGAGGCACTGCGCCCGCATGTGGAGGCGTTGGCGGCCATCGCCACCACTTTCGTCAGCGTTCATCCGAACGCCGGGCTGCCGAACGAGTTCGGCGGCTACGACGAGACGCCGGAAGACATGGCGGCGACCTTGGGTGACTTCATCGACCGCGGCTTGGTCAACATGGTCGGCGGCTGCTGCGGTACGACGCCGGCACATATCGAGGCGCTCGCTTCGTGCGCAAGGGAAGCGCCGGCGAGAACGCCACAGGCGCCCGGTCGAAGGCTCGCCCTATCCGGCTTGGAGCCGCTCGAAATCGACGACGATTCGCTGTTCGTCAATGTCGGCGAGCGCACCAATATGACCGGCTCGGCTCGATTCCGGCGACTAATCAAGTCCGGCGATTTCGCCTCGGCTTTGGACGTGGCGCGACAGCAGGTGGAAAACGGCGCGCAGATCATCGACGTCAACATGGACGAAGGCATGACCGATGGCGTCGCCGCCATGCAGCGGTTCTTGGACCTCGCCATGACCGAGCCGGACATCGCCCGCGTGCCGGTGATGATCGACTCGAGCGACTGGAACGTGATCGAGGCCGGACTGCGCTGCGTGCAAGGCAAGTGCGTGGTCAATTCGATCAGCCTCAAGGAGGGGGAAGCATCATTCTTGCAGCAAGCGGCCTTGTGTCGCCGCTACGGTGCCGCGGCCATCGTGATGGCGTTCGACGAACGGGGCCAAGCCGATTCGCTCTCCCGTCGCCAAGAGATCATTTCGCGCTGCTATCGGTTGCTGGTGGAGAAGGCGAACTTTCCGCCCGAGGACATCATCTTCGACGCCAACGTGTTCGCCATCGCCACCGGCATCGCCGAGCACAACGCCTACGGGCGGGATTTCATCGACTGCGTTCGTTGGCTGAAAGAGACGTTGCCGCTGGCGCATACCTCCGGCGGCATCAGCAACGTGTCGTTTTCGTTCCGCGGCAACGACCGCGTGCGCGAGGCCATCCACGCGGTGTTCCTCTACCACGCCATCGACGCCGGGCTGACCATGGGCATCGTCAACGCCGGGCAACTCGCCATCGTCGACGAACTCCCGGCGGACTTGCGCGAAGCCGTGCAAGACGCGGTGCTGAACCTGCGCGAGGATGCCGCCGAACGCTTGCTATCGGTGGCCGAGCGCTACAGCGGCACGGCGCGTCAGGCAACCGAGGAGGATGCCGCTTGGCGGCAAGCGGCGGTCGCCGAACGGCTTCGCCATGCGCTGGTCAAGGGCATCGACCGCCACATCGTGGCCGACACCGAGGAGGCGCGACTGGCGGCCGCACGCCCGATCGAAGTGATCGAAGGCCCGCTCATGGACGGCATGAACACCGTTGGCGACCTGTTCGGCGCCGGCAAAATGTTCCTGCCGCAGGTGGTGAAGAGCGCCCGTGTGATGAAGCGCGCGGTCGCCCACTTGGTGCCGTTCATCGAGGCGGAGAGGTCCGGCGCCGCCAAGCGGAGCGCCGGCAAAATCGTCATGGCGACGGTGAAGGGCGACGTACACGACATCGGCAAGAACATCGTCGGCGTGGTGCTGCAATGCAACAACTTCGAGGTCCACGACTTGGGCGTCATGGTGCCGGCGGAGAAGATCCTCGACACCGCGCTTGCCATCGACGCGGACATGGTGGGCTTGTCTGGACTCATTACGCCGTCGCTGAACGAAATGGTACATGTCGCCAGCGAGATGCAGCGGCGGGGCATGACGCTGCCGCTGTTGATCGGCGGCGCCACCACGTCCAAGGCCCATACCGCGGTGAAGATCGCCCCCGCGTACGAGCACGCCGTCGTCTACGTGACCGACGCCTCGCGCAGCGTCGGCGTTTGTCAATCGCTGATGTCCGATGAGCGCCGCGACGGCTTCTTGGCGGACATCGCGGGCGACTACGCCCAGACGCGCGAACGCACCGCCAAGGGGCGGCGCAACCGGCCGTTGCGGCCCTACCGGCAGGCCGCACGGCGAGGATTGGGCTGGCGTTGGGACAGCTACCAGCCGCCAGAACCGAGCTTCCTCGGCGTGCGGGCGTTCGACGACTATCCCTTGGACGAACTCGTGCCCTATATCGACTGGACGCCGTTCTTTCGCACTTGGGACCTGGCCGGCCGATTCCCGGCGATTCTCGACGACGAGGTGGTCGGCGAAGCCGCCCGCGATCTCTATCGGGATGCGCGGCGCACCCTCGACGAGATCGTTGCGGACCGACTGCTCAAAGCCCGTGGGGTGATCGGCTTCTGGGCGGCCAACCGAGACGGCGACGACGATATCGTGGCGTGGCGGGACGACACCCGAACGACCCCGCTCGCTCGGCTGCACCACCTGCGCCAACAACAAGCCTCCCGAGACGTGAATCTCTCACTCGCGGACTTCTTGGCGCCACCGCCCCACGCCGATTATTTGGGCGGCTTCTCGGTCAGCGTCTTCGCCCAAGCGGGGGTGGACGCCAACGACGACTACCGCGATATCATGCTGAAGGCGCTTGCGGACCGGCTGGTGGAAGCCTTCGCCGAAGCGATGCACGAACGCGTGCGCAAGTACTTCTGGGGCTACGCCGCCGACGAGCGGCTCGACAACGAGGCGCTGATTCGCGAGCAATACCGAGGCATTCGCCCGGCGCCGGGCTACCCCGCCTGCCCGGACCACAGCGAGAAAGCGAAGCTGTTCGAGTTGCTTGCGGCGACTCGCCACACCGGCGCGAAACTCACCGAGAACTACGCCATGTGGCCGGCGTCGACGGTCGCCGGTTGGTACTTCTCCCACCCGAAGTCGCAGTATTTCGGCGTCGGCAAAATCGGTGCCGACCAACTGGCCGACTATGCCGAACGTAAGGGGGCAACCCCGGCGGAGGTTGGTCGCTGGCTGTCGTTTTCCGCCCCGGATTGACCGCACGAAGGCCGCCATCTCTCAGCGATGAGGCGGTCAAGCGGGTGCAAAGCCCTGCCTACTTCGTTGTTGCAACACCGCTACCGTCGGCCCTACCATGTCATATTATGTCAGCGCGTCAGGAAGCTCGGCAGCTCTCCAACGCGACCGCGGAAGCGGCCGGCCGGCACTTGCTGATCGAGTGTTTCGGCGCCCACGCCGACTGCGGCGCGACAGATCTCGAAGCGCTCATGCGGCGTGCGGCGCTGGCCGGGGGCGCGAGGGTGCTTTCCTGTCACATGCACCGCTTCGGCGAGGGCGAGGGCGTAACCGGCGTGGCATTGCTGGCGGAATCCCACATCACCGTCCACACTTGGCCGGAACGACAGTACGCGGCCTTCGACGTGTTCATGTGCGGCGACTGCGATGCGGATCAGGCGGCGGCGACGATCGCCGCCGGCGCACAGAGTCATAGCGTAGCTATTCGCGCGGTCGACCGGCCGCTCCAGCCCGGTTGCGGCAACGAAGGCAACGAAAGAGTCGAGAGGGAAGTAGCGCATGAAAGCATCGGTTAGCGGCTGGGCTTTGCTGCTCTTGGTCACCACCCTTTGGGGTTGCGGCGACGGCGACATCCGGACGCGTGTCGACGCCGCGATCAATCGCGTGGAATCGGCGCTCGCGCGGCTGGGAAGCGAACTCGACGGCGGCCAGTTGCGCAACGCCGAACTCATCCGGCAATACGCGAGTCACGTTCGCGAGGCGAAGCCGGAACTGAGCAACTTGGTTCTGGTGCTGGCACGCGAGGCCACCCGCGACGGCACGTTGTACCGTGGTCTCGAGACCCGGCTCAAAGAGCTAAAGGCGGCTTTGCCAGAGCCCGGCGCCCGAGCCGAAGCCTACGTCGAGGCGGCCAATGAGTTGGCCAGCTTGACGGACGCCGTAGACCCCACTGAGTTCAACCGGGCGTTGGCGGATCCGCTCAATGTCCTAGCCGATCTGTCCGCCGGGGCCCTGCCGCGTGTGGACGCGGTGGCGGCGAGCGACTCGCGCCGCGCCAACAACGCCGCCGATCTCGGCCCCGGCAGTCAACTGGTCGGCAATCCCCACTATGGGCAGTGGCGCACGGATTCCGGCGGCAACTCGTTTTGGGTCTGGTACGGCCAGTTCGCCCTCATTCGCGATCTCTTGGGGGGACCGCGCATCGGCTATGGCGCTTGGGCGGGGGGCCGCGATTACAGCTACTACCATGACTACGGACGCCGCAACTACACATCGCCGTCGGTGCGCCGCCAGCAGGCGCAAACGGAATCCACGGCGCGGCGCAAGTTCGCTTCGGAGGGCCGTACGTTTCGCAGCCCCTACGCACGGCAGCGGCAAGGCGCGTCGAGCAACGTGGCGCGGCGCAAGTTCGCCAGCAGCGGCACCTCGTCGCGAACTCGCGCCGCCACGGGAACCCGCGCCGCCACGCGAACGGGCACGGCATCGGTACGCGGTTACGGCAGCGGCGGCTCCCGGGGGCCGCGACGCGGTAAGTAGTGGTTGTAGGGGGTAGGTTGTAGGAGGCAACAGCATGATCGATTCGTTGAACCTTTGGCTTTGGGGCATCGTGGCACTGGATTTGGCGGTTGCCGTGGCGGCGATGTGCGCGTTGCGCTACGGTTCCGGGCCGCTGTTCGGGGTCGACTCGCGGGACGAACTGGCGGAGAAGGACAATCTCGCGTTCGGCGTCGCGCTCGCCGGCGGCGTCTTGGCCGTGGCGTTGGTGTTGGCGGGCGCCGGCACCGGCGAACCGGCAGTCACCTTCGGCGAAGAACTGGTCGTCATCTTGGCCTACGCCTTAGTCGGTGTGTTGCTGCTCAAAGTCGGCGTGCTCATCAACGACTGGATCGTCTTCCACAAGTTTTCGGTGAAGGCGGCGATCAAGGCGCAGAACACCGCGGCCGGTGTGGTGCAAGCGGCCAACCTAGTGGCGCTCGGCGTGCTCATCAACGGCGCTATCAACTGGGCGGACGGCGGCTTGGCGGAGGGCTTGGTGTCGGTGGTGGTGGTGTTCCTGCTATCGCAACTCGTCCTGCTCGGCGTCACCCGCGCACGCGCCGCCATCTACGCCCGGCGGCACGATGGCGAGCGCTGGCAGGATGCCATCGAGGGTGGCAACGCCGCGCTCGGCGTGCGCTACGCCGGCCACTTGGTGGGTACGGCGTTGGCGTCGTCTTCCGCCGGCGGCATGGTGGCGTTCGTCGCCGGCGCCGAGACTCAAGCGTGGATCGCCTACGGCGCTTGGCTGGTTTGGGCCGTCGTGCTCGCCGCAGCGCTGCTGTTGCTGTCGATGCTCGCGCAGCGCGTCATCTTGAGCAGCGTGGACGTGGTCGAGGAAGTGGACCGGCAGCGCAACGTCGGGGTCGCCGCGATCGAGGCCGTGGTGTTCATCGGCATCGGTCTGGTCATTCGCGCCGTCGCGGGTTGATTTCGCGGCCGCATTGGCGGTCGCTTAAAGATCATGGCGCGGGAGCGCCTCCACGATACCGCGCTGATCGGCGCGATGGGCTTGGTCGCCGCCTGCGGCCTCGTCTACGAATACCTGATGGCCCACTACGCCGGGCGCATCCTCGGCGCGGTGGAACCAACGCTGTACGCCATGATCGGCCTGATGATCGTCGCCATGGGCATCGGTGCCTTCGCCGCCAAGTGGATTGCGTCGATCTATCGCGGTTTCGCGTGGCTGGAGCTTTCCATCGCGGTGCTTGGCGGCACGTCGGTGCTGTTGCTTTCCGGCGCGGTGGCCTTCGCCTATTCGCTGCCCGAGTGGCTACGGGCGGTATACGGCATCGATGTGGACGTGGGTTTGGACGGTGGCGTAAGCGCCGCGCTGGTCACCGCGTCAAGGCTGTTGCCGTTCATCGCCGGCTTCGCCATCGGTCTGCTCATCGGCATGGAGATACCGCTAATCGCGCGCGTCCGGGAGCATGTGCATGCGCGCCACTTGGAGCACAACCTCGGCACCATGTACGGGGCCGACTACATCGGCGCCGGCATCGGTGCCGCGGTGTGGGTGCTGGTGTGTTTGAAGCTGCCCATCGTGTATGCGGCGGTCGGCGCGGCGGCGGTGAACACCTTGGTGGGCGCGGCGTTCCTGGTGATCTACCGGGCCGAGTTGCGGCCCGCCTTCATGCTCTGGCTCGGCCACGTGGCGCTCGCGGTCTTGCTCGTAGTCCTAGCGGTTTTCGGCACCCGCTGGATGGCCGACCTAGGCGACACGCTGTTCAAAGACCGCGTTGTGTATCGGCTGCAAACGCCGTATCAGAACGTGGTGCTGACCAAGCGCCGCGTGGCCGCCGGCAAGCCCGACGTGCTAAGCCTCTACATCAACGGCGCGTTGCAGTTCGCATCCAACGACGAGCGCATCTATCACGCCTACCTCACCACGCCGGCCATGCTGGCCGCCTACCGCCGCGAGCGCGTGCTCGTTCTGGGCGGCGGCGACGGCTTGGCATTGCGCGACCTGTTGCGCTGGCCAGAGGTTCAGGCGGTAACCTTGATCGACATCGACACCGAGCTCCTGCGCCTGTTTCGCGGCGAAGACTCGGAAGCGCCGGACTGGCTCAGCCGAGCACTCACCGAACTGAACGACGACGCGTTGCGGGACCCGCGCGTGCGGACGATCGAGGGCGATGCGTTTATCGAAGTCGAACGGATGGTCGCCCTCGGCGAGCGCTTCGACGTCGTGGTGGCGGACCTCCCCGATCCCCACCACCCGGACCTGAATCGCCTGTACAGCGACTACTTCTACGCCCGCATTCGGCAACTGCTGTCGCCGGACGGCGCCTTCGTCACCCAGTCCACATCGCCTTATCACGCCAAGTCGGCGTTCTTGTCGATCGGCAAGACGCTCGCCGCGGCCGGCTTTCGCACGGAGCAGTATCGCGCCAACGTGC
The DNA here is from genome assembly GCA_964348085.1 of uncultured Pseudomonadales bacterium. Classification (GTDB taxonomy): domain Bacteria; phylum Pseudomonadota; class Gammaproteobacteria; order Pseudomonadales; family Azotimanducaceae; genus VXYL01. The sequence continues at coordinate 15,640 of CAYGBI010000021.1, forward strand.
CGAGCTTCGGCGAGTGGGGGTTCACCATCGGTACCGTACAAGGCAAACCCGCTTCGGCGCGCATCGACGTCGATGCGTCGTTCCCCGACGGCTGGCTGAGCGGCGCCCTTGTGAACGCCGCGTTCGCGTTCCCCGTGGGTTTCCACGACGCGATGCAAGACGTTCGCATCAACCGCCTAGGCAGTCACACGGTGTACGGCTATCACCAAGAGGCGTGGCGGACCTACCAAGGCGTATTTTTTACCGATGCCTTGGAGTAGCGAATCTCCACGAAGTCTCCACCAATCGTCCACATGCTCGGCGTTGACTTACGACATATTATGTCCTAAGTTGACCCCAGTGATGCTTAATGAGCGTCGGCGATAAGGCTCTCACCAACAGTTACCGGAGTGCTTAGATGACCTTGGACGACCTAGCCTTCCACCTCAACGACTACTCGGGCGAGGAAGGCACCACCTTCGACGCGCTCGTCACCGAGGACGACATCTTGGAAGTCGTCTGCTCCAACAACGACGAGTTCCCGATCCACGTCACCATGACGGGAACGCAGATTCTGTCCGTGACGCCGCTTTTCGCGGTCGATGAGGTTCAACCCGACGCGGTCGATGAATTGAACGCGACTTTTCTGCGCCTGAGTCCCGCCGTGCCGCTCTCCGCCATCGGTCTGCAAGGCGATACCTACATCCTATTCGGCGCCATGGCGCTCAGTACGCGGTTTGAGGTTGTCGCTCACGAGTTGGAAGTGCAGGCGGAGAACACCATTGAAGTGCTCGAAGCAGTCGAGCACTTGTTGGTCTGACGGGCAGACGAGCAAACATAAAGGAGGAAACGAAAATGGGTGTGTTGAGAGACATGCTGACCGCGCTCAAGGGCGGTGCCAACGAGGTCGGCGAGGCCATCGTCGACGCCAACGCAATTCGCATTCTCGAGCAGGAGATCCGCGACGCGGAGTCCGCCATCGGCAGCGCCAAGCAAAGCCTGACGCGCATGAAAGGCACCGAGATCAAGCTCAAGCGAGAGATCGCCACGCTCGATGCCGATGTAGCCGACTACGAGCGCAAAGCGATGTCGGCGTTGAACGCCGGTGAAGAGGCACTGGCGACGGAGGTGGCCGAGCGCATCGCCGAACTGGAAGGCGAACGGGGCGAAAAGGCTACCGAGCAGGGCGCGCTCGATGCGGAAGTCCGAAAGATCCACACGATGATCAAGTCCCGCGAGCGCACCATTCAGAAGAACAAGCGCGAACTCGACAAGGTACGCACGGTGCAGGAGTTGCAGCGCGCTACGCAAAGCGTGTCGAAGAACTTCGCCGCCACCGGCTCGAGCGAGCATCGCGTGTCGAAGGCGCTCGAACGCGTGAAGGCCAAGCAGCAAGGCTGGCAGGATCGCATGGAGGCCGGCGAGTGGCTTGAAAGCCAAGAGGCCGGCAGCGACATCGACGCTAAGCTCCGCGCCAAGGGCATCGGTACGCCGGCGGGCAGCGGCGCCAACGACGTGCTGGCGCGGCTGAAAGCTAAGCAGGCGGGCTAACCGCCCAAGTCACGGCGTCGTTGGCGATGTTCAAGAAACTCTTCCGCAGCCGGTTCGGCAACAGCTCGGCGAACCAAAGCCGTCGGCTCGAGCGCCCGGAGGACCTGAAGGTCGGCGATCTGCTCACGTTCAAGCATCGCCTGGTGTTGCCCGGCGATGTGCAGGGCCAGACCTTCGAGGTCACCAAGGTCGGCACCTATCAGTACGAAGACGGTCTGTACCCGCAGTTGACGCTCACCGGCGTCGAGTCGGGCCGCATCTACTTGAGCTTCAAAGCCGACGACGCCGCAGAGCTTTCGCTCGGGCGCGATGCGCCGCGCGGGGATGTGCTCCGGCTCTTCGAGGAAGCGGCGTTTGCGGCGCTGTGGGACGACGACTTCGTGGACTTGAAGGTAGTGACCGCGCTCGACGCCTACCAAGGCTGGCTCGGCAGCGACTATTCGCAAGTCAAGAAGTGGGCGGAAGGCTACTACTACGACCGCGACTGTCGGGGCGAGGCGCCGTCGCTGTACCAAGACGAAGACGACGACGGCGAAGAGTTGCGCTACCACGAATGCGAGGACGGCCAATTCGGTCTGACCGTCGAGGTATGGGGCGACGGCGACACCGATGTTTGCTTAGAGGTCCACTGTCCCGCGGACGTCATCGAGTCGATGTGGCCGGGCGAGGGCGGCGACCCCTGAACGCCCGGTACTTGACGTTCACTTGAGAAGCGATGGTCGCCCGCAGGCCACCGGAGCCGAGTCGGTTCGACGCCGAGCGCCGTGCGCTTGGCAAAATCCAAATGCACTTCGAGTTTCGGCAAGCGGTGATGCGCAAGGTGCGCATGGCCGCCGCGGCGAGCAACTTGAGCTATTCCGACTATGTGCGCAAAGCGGTGGGCCTGCCGTACGCGAAGATTCAGCGACCGCGCATCAGCTTGTCGTTTAGCGAAGCGGATTTGCGTTTGCTCGCGGAGCGCTACGGCGAGGCGGCCTCGGAACCCGTGGCGCTCAAACGCAGGGTAATGGACGAGATACATCGTCGCCTCGGCGGCGACCATGATGCATCGACGCAGTCGTGATCGCCTATTGGCTCCGCCGGCAGCGCTACTTGCGCTTCACGCGCAACGTCGCCGGCGCCATTCGGCGCCGCCTGGCGCGCGTTATCACGGCGTTCGTCGCGTTGTTCGTCCTGCACGTCGTGGCGATGATGACCGTCGAGGGCTTCGACCTGATGCAGGCCGTGTGGCTAACGATGACCACGGCCACCACGGTAGGTTACGGCGACATCTCCGCGGAGACGCCCCTTGGTCGCCTCGCCACCATCGTCTGCATGTATCTGTTCGGCATTTTCCTGCTGGCGCAGGCCGCGTCGGATCTATTCGACTACCGGGCCTTGCGACGTGAACGCCGCCGGCGCGGCGAGTTCAAGTGGAGAAACATGAAAGACCATCTACTCATCGTCAACGTCCCCGCCCAAGACGCGGACGTCTATCTCGCCCGTCTCATCGACCATGTGCGCCGCACGCCCACCTTGGCAGACATCCCCGTGCAACTGCTGACGCCGCATTACAAAGATGGCTTGCCACCGGACTTGGTGGACGCCGGCGTCATCCACTACAACGCCGTCGCCGAGGACTCCGACAACTTGGCAGCGGCGAACGCGGCATTCGCCCGCTATATCGTCGTCATCGCCGACGAGCCCAACGACCCGCGTTCGGACGCGCACACTTTCGACATTCTCAGCCGCATACAGGAGCAGCGGTCGCCGGCTTCCACGAACCGCATCGTCGTCGCGGAAGTGGTGGAGGACGCCAACCGGCAACGCATCTTGGCGGCCGGTGCCACAACCACCGTGCGCCCTATCCGCGCCTATCCCGAACTCGTCGTGCGGGCGCTCGCGGCACCCGGAGTGGAGCAGGTGCTGGAAAACCTGTTCACCCACGAATCCGACCACTTGGCGCGCTTCGGCGTCGACTTCGAGGGCCTGCGCTGGGCGGACATCTTGGTCAGCTTCGTCACCGGCGGCGGTGGCGTACCCATGGGCTACATCGACGCCCACGGCGTCCACACCAATCCGCACCACGACGACATTTGCTCAGGCAACGCCATCGTGGTCCTGGTGGACGAGGCGCTGGCCGTTACACCGGCGGTGATCGAGCACTGTCTTCGGGAAGCGCGAGCGGACGCTCACGGGTGATGACTGGCAGCGGTGGCGAACTTGCGGGCTTGTCGGATAGGGGTTTATGTAGCGACCATCATCCGCCAGCGAGTTACTCCGGCCGTTTGGACGCAACACGTCCCCGGTTGCATTACCCGCCGGCAAATCCGACTCGCATAGACAGCCTTGCCTGTCTTGACGTATTTTCTGTGAAAGTTCGAGATCGTAGGGCTGGTCGGAAATCACCAACAACAGAGACCGCCGACGACGTCATGATGCACGAAGTGGCACTACACCAAAGTCAGGTACGGTGAGCTACCGGCTAGTCTCTAACCGAGACAGGCTGGGTTCCAAATCAGGGGATGGGGTGTTCAGAAAGAGCGATCTCGACCGGTGGACCATTGCGAAGGCGACGGGTCCGAACGGCCTAATCAAGCACGGGACAGATGGCGGATGACGACGCCGACAATATTCGATTCGTGCCGCCCACGTACGGACATCTTGAAGGGCGCGGTGACAGAGGCCGATTTCGCGGCGGACCTAGCACAAGTGGTCATCGGCAAGGGAACGGACGACTATGCCGACCCGGCCCGCTTCTTCGCCAACACCTATCCGACGAAGGGTCTCAAGAACCTTCTGACGAACGTCTGCCGCCGACTAAGCGGCACGGGCGATGAAGTCGCATCGATATTTCGCCTCGACACTTCCTATGGCGGCGGCAAATCGCACGGGCTGATCGCACTGTGCCACGTCGCACGCAGCGGTAACGATGTGCCGGGAGTCGCCGAGTTCGTCGATCCCGCACTAGTGCCGCGGGGCCATGTGCGCATCGCAGCTTTCGATGGCGAGAACGCAGACCCGGCCAACGGACGCCGGATGAACGAGGGGCATCTCGCCTATACCCCGTGGGGCGAGATCGCTTCCGCACTAGCCGGCAGGGACGGCTACGAACGAGTGCGCGTGAGCGACGAGAGCCGGATGGCACCCGGCGCCGAGACGCTAGGCGAACTGTTTGGGGGCGAACCGACGCTCATTCTGTTGGACGAGTTGTCGGTCTACCTTCGCAAGGTCGGCAAAGTCGAGAGCGCCCGCGGCCAGTTGACGGCGTTCCTGACCTCGCTGTTCAAAGCAGTGGAGGGCACACCCAATGCGGTGTTGGTCTTCACGCTGGCCATAGGCAAGGACGGGCGAGCGATCGATGCCTATCGCGACGAGAACCAGTTCATCGCCGACAGTATGGCGGAAGCGGAGAGTGTGTCGGCGCGCAAGGCGACGTTGCTCAATCCCACCGAAGAGGACGAGACGATTCAGGTACTTCGCCGGCGCCTGTTCGAGTCCATCAACGCGACGGCGGCTGCTGCCGCAACGGACGCTTACCGGACGTGGTGGCGCGCCCATGGGGACGACTTGCCTGAGTCTGCCACCCGGCCAAAGAACAGCGAGTATTTCCTTTCGAGTTATCCCCTGCACCCGGAGGTTCTAGAGACCCTGACTGCAAAGACAGCGACACTCGCCAACTTCCAGCGAGTGCGGGGCATGCTGCGCCTTCTAGCACGCACAGTGGCCCATCTATGGGCAATTAGGCCCGACGACGCGACAGCAATCCACCTGCATCATATCGATCCAGGCAACGAGCCCATCCGGCAGGAGATTGTGACGCGTCTTGAGCAATCGCCGTTCCTGCCGGCCATTTCCAACGACGTGTCCGCCGGACCGGCGGGCGAGACCGCGTTGGCCCAGCAGATCGATGCCCAGCATCACGGGGGCATGCCGCCCTATGCCTCCTATGTCGCCCGCACCATCTTCATGCACACGCTCGCATTCAACGACCCTCTGAAGGGCGTTTCTCCGGAGCGGTTGCGCTATTCGGTGCTGGGGCCTGCGACGGACATCAGCTTTGTGGAGGAGGCGCGCAAGAAGTTCATTGCCGAATCCGCCTACCTCGACGACCGCCCCGGTGCGCCGATGCGTTTTCTGGCCGAGGCCAACCTGAGCCAGATTATCCGGCGAATGGAAGATTACGTTGATGCCGAGGAAGTCCGGGCGGAGTTGAACGACCGGATTCGCGGAGTATTCGACGGCAGGACTCTGGACGCTATACCGTTCCCCGGCGGTCCGTTCGACGTAGCCGATGAAGTGGCGGACGGGCACCCGAAGCTCGTAGTTCTCGGCTATGAGGCTGTGACGATCGATTCCTCCGTTGTACGTGTGCCCGCGTTGATCGAGCGCATATACACGAGGAAAGGGTCGGAAGGCTCCGCCCTGCGCGTGCTCCGCAACAATCTAGTCTTCGTGGCCGCCGACGAAGCACGCAAGGAGGACATGCGTCGCAGAGCCCGTCGCCGACTGGCGTTGCGGGAGATGAAGAAACCGGAACGCCTCGGCGACTTAGCGGAGCACCAGCAGGCCCAAGTACGCGAGATGGAGCAGCGGTCCGAGCAGGAGCTCGCGCTCGCCATCCAACAATGTTATCGGCATGTGTTCTACCCGTCACGCAATCGTGTTGGCGCAAGCGACGTCGATCTAGCGCATACGGCGATCGACACCCACTCCGCCTCCGACCGGCCGGGCGCGGGGCAGGAACAGGTCGTGAGGGCGTTACGCGACCTGAACAAGTTGCGCCTGTCAGAGGACGAACCTGATTCACCCGCCTATGTACGCGACCGGACACCGCTCAGGAAGGGTCAGATTTCGGCGTTGTCGTTGCGGGACGAGTTTCGCCGCGACCCCGCTCTACCCATCTTGGTGGGTGACGACATCTTCGTTCGCGGCGTGAGGCAGGGCATCAAGAAGGGCGAGTACATATACCAGCGTGGGGAACTGCTGTGCGGACCGGGCGACCCGTCGGCCGAGATCGAGATCGACGAGCAATCGATGATCTTCACAATGGCCCACGCGAAGGATGACCGCCTCTGGCCCCGGAAATCCCCCGAGCAGCAGGAGGAACAGCAGAAGTCCGGTGACAAACGGGAAAATGATGACGATGGCCGGGATGGGGACGAGCGGTGCGATGCCGAGGCTGATCTTGGCCCGTTTGAAACCGAGGGGATTCTACGCGAAGCACTCGTGCGAGTCTGGGAACAGGCTCGCGCACAGAAAGTGGCAGCCATCGAATCGCTGACCGTCCGCCTGTTCGAGCCAAGTGACGCATTCCCGCTGCTCGGTGCGGTTGGTGCCGTGTCCGGTGCAGACGGGATCGTCACCATGCAGGGCGGCTACGAGACGCGCGCTGGCGGAACGTTCGAATTGGAGTTCCGCGGGCCGGTGTCCGATGCGCAACCCGTCCGGGAATTCCTCGAACCGCAGCTTCGCGATGCCAGTTCGACAGACCTCGAGGCCGGGTTCGAGCTCACCTTCAAAGATGGCTTGTCGATGCACGGCGACGCTGCGGAGAAGCTGACAGAGCGGCTCAACCGGTTCTCAAGCGGCGCTGCTGCACATGTTTGGGCGACAGCACAGGCCAAGGCGTAGAGTGACGCGGCTGGCGCACATATCCGGTATCGAGACGCCGGAATCCGCACCGCGCTACGAGCTTCGGGTGCGCCGTCACGGTCCGGTGGACGCCGAGTACGAGGTCTGGCAACTGCCGGCGCCTGCTTCGCCGCACGTGACCTGTGCGCGGCGCATCGCCGGGTTGCGAGGCCGCAATCTCGAACTGGTGCAACATCGGGTGTTGCGGAGGCTCTCGCGGGCGGGCGTCAAACTAGGCCTGCGGAGCGACGCGACGAAGCAAGGCCATGCGCTGACGGAGGATCTCGCTTTGGCGCTTGGCCTCCTGTTCCGCACCTTGGCACCGATGCGCAGCCGCGAAAACATGAGGGCGGTGGCCGAGGGAATCGAGTCGATGGGCCGTGAAGAGGCGGCCTACTGGCTGGGGATGGCGATGCATCGTAAGCGCCCGCGCCGGGTGCTGACCGCGTTGCGCGTCATGCTGACCGAGCCGAAGAAGTAAGTTGGCAAAGCGCGATGCGGATTGAACCCGAGATCAGTGGCGTAAACGTCGTGTTGTTGGGACACTTCAACCCGGCAATTTTCACTCCGGCGTGGTTTGCTCTCCAAGGTACTTTGCCTAAGCAAGCAGCAGACACTGCACAACTGCAAGTCGCCCATCAAGAACTGACTGTGTTTTCCACGGAATGGCTTCGCCTGCGAGTAACAAAGGAGCGTTTCGGAGCCGGCACTCGAAAAGCGCCGTATATCCGGGTGCGCGACCTCTTGGTCCGCGTGTTCAAGGAACATCTTCCTCATACGCCGCTCAAGGCATTCGGCATCAACCGTGACGCTCACTTTCCGGCAGGTCAAACTGAGCGGGACAGAATAGGCAGATCGCTGGCGCCGGTGGAACCTTGGGGGCGGTGGAAGGACGAGCTTGGACTGGACCGTGATCACGGGGGGATGAAGTCGCTCACCATGTCGCGACACGGCCTTTCCAACCGCCCGGCCGGCGGACAGATAAATGTGACGGTAGAACCGTCCAAGCGAATCGCCGATAGCCGGTTCGGCATCTATGTCACGGTTAACGATCACTATGAGATCGCTAGCGATAACGTCGAGGGGCGGGAGCAACTGATGGGTTTCCTAGAAGGTTGTTTCGAGTCGTCAATCCGACGCAGCGATGCCATCATCGATCACATCATGTCCCTGTAAGGGATCGGGAAGGAGAAGATTCATGGGAAAGACCGGCCAAGCCACGGTAAGTCAGAGTTTCGACATGCCCGCGGAAGGCGGGAGCACCGAATTCGAAGAAGATCCTCTCTTGAGCACTAAAACCGTAAACAGGGCATTGGACCCCGGTTTGCGAGCCGATTTGCGCGCGGAGGACGGGGCGTCCAGCAACCAGCCCGAATCTTTCGGCGACTCCACTTGGAACAACAGAGTTGCTGCCCCCGTCCTGAGCCTGCCGCCGTCGCCCGTCTCGCGCATGGCGACGTTCCGTGCGTTGCAGGAGTGGGAAGGGTATGTAGTCGAGATCGAAGACGATGCCTTCGTCGCTCGATTGGTCGACTTGACTGCCGGCATGTCGCAGGAAAGCGAGGAAGCCACCATACCGTTGGACGAGATCTCCGACCGTGACGCTGCCAACATGGAGATTGGCAGTATCTTTCGATGGGTGATCGGATATGAACGTTCGCCCGAGGGAACCCGGAAGCGCGTGTCGCAGATCGTCTTTCGCGACCTACCGAGGATGACCGATGGCGACCTTCACGCCGGCAGGGAGTGGGCGCGCAAGATGGTATCGGCATTCAATCCGTGACGAACACGGGAGGCCCACCGGGAGATGAGGAATTCGAACTTACGCTCCTTGGCCCCGGCTATGGTGAGAGCATCGTCTTGCACGTCGGCAATTGTGTTTGGGTCGTTGTCGATTCCTGTCTCGATGCTGAACGAAAACCGGGAGCCCTGAGCTACCTCAATAGTATTGGCGTCAACTCTGTTCAGGGCATTGCGCTGATCGTGGCGACGCATTGGCACGACGACCACATACGTGGCATGGCGCACTTGGTTGAATCGTGCCCCGATGCACAGTTCTGTTGCGCGAGCGCACTTTGCCGCGAAGAGTTCTTGACTGTGGCGGGGACGCTAGAAGATCGGCGTTTTTCGGCTTCCGGCTCTGGATTACGCGAGATACACCGCGTGTTTTCGCGGTTGGCAGAAGTAGGGAAAAGACCAGCGTATGCGCTTTCCAGCCGCGTCGTGTTTCGGAACGAGACATGCACCATATCGTCGCTGTCGCCCGACGACGAGACTTTCCAGAGATTCCTGACGTCCGTGGGACGCCTGATTCCTAGCCGAGGCAAGAACAAGACTCGAATTCGAAGTCTCTACCCTAATGAGGTCGCAGTCGTGTTGTGGGTCGAATGCGGCGGGAATTCGCTTCTTCTCGGAGCCGACATGGGACGGCGGGGGTGGGCGGCAATTGTCGAGGACACCTCACGCCCGGTGGGCAAGGCTTCGGTATTCAAGATTCCACACCATGGCTCTGAGGGTGCAGACGAACCGGCGGTGTGGGAGCGGATGCTCGAAGACGAGCCTTTCGCGGTCCTTACGCCTTGGCGGCGAGGTAGTGGTGTTCTCCCGACGAAGCGGGATGTTGAGCGAATCCAGAGGGCCACTTCGAAGGCGTGGATCACGAACAATGGCCTGCCCGGACAGTCCAGTTTCAGGCATGAAAACAAGACGGTAGAGCGAACCCTGCGCGAGAGCGGGGTGCGTATTCGACGACTAGTGCGAGACAGCAGTTTCGTTCGGTTACGCCGTTCCATCAACGCAAGCGATCAGTGGATGGTCGAGACATTCGGCAACGCCTGCCACCTTTCAGATTATGCAGCCTGACAAGCCGAACTCCGATACCCGTCTGATCGAGCGCTGGCTGCCGATTGCGGCGCTCGGCATCGAGAGCACACGCGAACGCACGCCGATGACGCCGTTTCCAGCCCCGAACCGCCTCCATGTCTGGTGGGCGCGGCGTCCGCTGGTGGCGTCGCGCGCCGCGGTCCTAGCTTCCCTGCTTCCGGCGGATGCGGACCGCGAGAAGTTCCTGCACGTGCTGGGGATTCATGGGGATCCGGTGGATGCGAAGAAGCGGATCGCTGTCGCTAAGCGGAAAGGAGAGCATCTGGCGACAGCCTACGGGTATCCCCGGGCATTCGGGTACACGCCAACCGAACCCGACAGGCAGTGGCTCGCGAAGAATGTTGCGAACGGAGTGACACTACTCGATCCCACTGCGGGTGGCGGCAGTGTGCCCTTCGAGGGCGTTCGTCTCGGGGTCGAAACGGCAGCCAACGACCTGAACCCGGTTGCTGCGCTGATCGAGCGTGCAACCATCGAGTGGCCTAGCAAGTACTGGATTAATGTCAAGATTGTTTTCGAAGACATCGGTAGCAAGTTCACAGTGGCCGTCCGCAAGCGCCTTGCGGGAGTGTTTCCGGACGAACCTGACGGCGAAACCCGCCCGTACGGCTACCTCTGGGTGCGCACGATTACCTGCCCGTACTGCTCTGGCCTCGTCCCGCTCTCGCCGAACTGGCGACTGGCGCCGGGCGGAACCGGTGTGCGGCTGAATCCGACTCTCGCTTCGGGACCGGGCGCCGAAGGCCGGGAGTGCTCGTTCGAGATCGTTGAGAACAAGCAGGACCAGTCGCCGGGTACAGTATCGCGCGGTGCCGGTGCGTGCCCGTATTCCGACTGCGGGCGCGTGATCGACGGCGACAAGATCAAAGCGCAGGCGCAGGCCGGGCAGATGGGGGAACAGCTTTACGCCGTCGCCTTCAAAAAGCGGGTGCCGGGAAAGACTCTCAAGTCCGGCAAGCGCGGCAGAGATAGGTGGGTGCGCGGCTACCGCGCACCACGGCCGGAGGACGACAACCGGGCCAACATCGCAGCGCGGCTCACCGAGAAGCTCCCCGAATGGGAGGCGCTCAACATGGTCCCTAGTGAGAGAATTCCCGACGGCAACAAGACTTCGGAGCTCCAACGTTACGGAATGCAGGTGTGGCGTGATCTGTTCTCGCCGCGCCAGCTTCTGTGTCACGGCACCAGCGTCGAGGTCTTCCGCGAAATGCTCGACGACGATCAGGAGGCAGGCAGACTAGACGAGGTTCGGAAAGCAGCGTACGGGTATCTAGCTCTGACGCTGGATAAGCTACTGAACTACAACTCACGCATGTCAGTGTGGATGCCGACCCGGGAGGTAGTTGCAAACACGTTCAACCGCCACGATTTCGCGTTTTGCTGGTCCCACGCGGAAATGCCCCTTATTGTCGGCCTCGGCTACGACTGGGCCATCGAGCAAACAGCCAAGTGCATCAAGGAGCTCGTCGCGCTGCTCCACCCCGATGCGAACAGCAGAAGCAAGGCGCTTTTCAGCGCTAGGAACGCGACGCGGTACTCGCCGCCACTGCTTACGATCACCTGCCAGCCAGGCGACAGCCTCGACCACATCGAGGACGGCAGCATTGACGCCGTCGTGATGGACCCGCCCTACTACGACAACGTCATGTACGCGGAGCTCTCGGACTTCTTCTACGTCTGGCTCAAGCGCACCGCCGGCCATGTCTTCCCCGATCTGTTCCGTCGCAACCTGACGGACAAGGAGAATGAGGCGGTCGCAAACGTGGCGCGGTTTCGGGGCGAGAAAGGCGCGAAGGCGCTGGCGGGCAGGGATTACCAAGAGCGCATGGCCTTGATCTTCGCCAAGTGCCGCCGGGTGCTCAGACCGGACGGCATCATGACCCTGATGTTCACGCACAAGGCGACGGGGGCTTGGGACGCGCTCACCAAGAGCTTGATGGAAGCGGGCTTCGTCATCACCGCGTCTTGGCCAATCAACACGGAAGCCGCAGGGAGCCTACATATCCGGAACAGGGCAGCGGCCAACAGCACGGTGTTTCTAGTGTGCCGTCCGCGTCCAAGCCGGGTCGGCTCCGGTGAAGGGGTCTATTGGGAAGACGTGGAACCCGAAGTGGCGAAGGCAGTTCGCCAGCGGATCGGAGAGTTTCAGGATGCGGGGATTACGGGCGTAGACCTCTACTTGGCCTCGTTCGGCCCGGCCTTGGAGGAATTCTCCCGCCATTGGCCGCTAAAGCGCGGTACGCCGCGGGAGATGCCGCAGAAACGCCGAAGGCAGCGGCAGCTGGCACTCGAAGATGACGAATGGGATCCCTATACGGTCACGCCGGAGGATGCACTCGATGCTGCACGGCGCGAGGTCAAGCGTTGGCGACTAGAGAAGCTGACGCATCTGAGACCCGACGCCGATCTCGACTCGGCCACCGCTTTCTTCGTGCTCGCTTGGGATACGTTCAAGGCACCTGTGTTCTCTTATGACGAGGCGTTGCGGCTTGCCCGCGCCGTGGGTAGTGATCTCGACACCGACATCGTGGGCCGGCTTGCCGGAAAGAAGGGCAGCGACGTCGTCCTTTGGGATAGTACGCACCGTGCGGCAAAGGGGGCGCTCGGCCCAGCCGACGGTTCGCGGGGGATGATCGACGCTGTCCACCACGGCGCGAACCTAGCTCGTATTGGTTCGCTGGCGGCCGCGCGGGAGCTACTCGCACGCGCCGTAGACCAAGACCCGCGTTTTTTTGCGGCCCTTGAGGCGGTGCTTGCGGTATTGCCGGTTGCGAAGACATTCACGGGCATCGATCTCGAGGGCGAGGCGGCGGCCTCCGGGAACGACTTCGAGGCACTCTACAATCTGAGCCGTCTGGCTTACAGCGAGCATATCGACGAGCCGGAACAGCTTGACCTCTGGCGCGATGAGAAACGGTGACCGTGCTGCGGGATCGCACATGGCGCCTCAAATACACCGCTGAAGATGGCGATTTGGTCCAGCGGTTCCATATTCCGGCGCTTGAGGATGCAGGGCGCTACGACAGACTGACCGGATATTTCAGCGCTGAGGCGCTAGCGCTCGCGGCGCGGGGCATTGAAGGGCTGGTGCGTAACGATGGCCGCATGCGGCTCGTCGTTGGCTGCACCTTGGAGCAGCCCGAGATCGATGCAATCGAAAAGGGCGAGCAACTCCGCGACCTTATTGAGCGTCGTCTGACTATCCTGCCCCTCGCTCCGCCGGACGCAGAAGCGGCTGGTGCGCTGGAACTGCTGGCTTGGATGGTCGCGAAGAGCTTTCTGGAGGTGAAGGTCGCGGTACCCTGCGATGCGGACGGCACGCCGATCCCGGAGAACGGCATCTTTCACGTAAAGACGGGGATCGTCGAGGATCGAGTCGGAGACAGGCTCGCATGGACCGGGAGTCTGAACGAAACCAGCGCCGGCTGGCAGACCAACTGGGAGAGCATTAGCGTCTACACCAGTTGGGGTTCCGAGCCCGCACGGGTCGACGAAGAGGAAACGAGTTTTGCGCGCATCTGGACCGGGGAAGCGCGACGGGTGAAAGTGCTGGACGTTCCGGAAGCTGTGCGCCGGGATCTGATGCGCTTCATGCCGGCAACGGGTGTGCCGGTGCGCTTACCGAAGCGGGTTGACGAACCGCCGGAAAACGCCCTGCGGGCACGGGTCTGGCATTTCATTCGGGAAGCGCCGTCGCGTCCGAGCGGCGAGCGGGTCGGCGAGGCGACCGCAGCGGTCGATCCGTGGCCGCATCAGTCGAAGGCGTTCGAGCGCCTGTACGGGAACTGGCCGCCGAGACTCCTCATCGCGGACGAGGTGGGGCTGGGCAAGACTATCCAAGCCGGGTTGCTATTGCGTCAAGCATGGCTCGCCGGGCGCGTCCGACGAGTCCTGGTCCTAGCGCCCAAGGCGGTGCTCGGACAGTGGCAGATCGAGTTGCGCGAGAAGTTCAACCTCAACTGGCCGATTTACGACGGAGGCAAGCTGACGCGGCTTCCGTCCCCGGCGTTGCGGGGCCGCAATGAGCGCAATGTTGCGCACAAGGACTGGCATCGTGAACCGGCGGTGATCGCGTCGAGCCAGTTGATGCGTCGGAACGACCGCGCAGTGGAACTTCTGGAACGGGCCGATCCTTGGGACTTGGTAATCCTCGACGAGGCACACCATGCTAGGCGACGTGGCGCCGGTAGTCAGCAGGACGATCGCCCCAACGCCCTGCTCAAGCTGATGCAGGGCCTAAAGGACCGCACGCGGGGGCTGGTCCTGCTTACTGCGACACCAATGCAGGTGGATCCCATAGAGGTCTGGGATCTGCTCGATCTACTTGGTCTGCCGCCCGAGTGGACATCCCAAGCTTTTCTCGATTTCTTTAACGACATCGAACAGCCCAACCCGTCCCCGCCGGCCATGGAGCGGATGGCACTGCTGTTCCAGTCTGCCGAACGCAAATACGGCCAGCTCGAAACACTCGACGCGCAACGCGTGACCGGATTGTCCCGAATCAGGGCGAACAGAGTTCTCCGTGCACTACGCGATGACGCAAGCATTCCGCGCCGGCAGCTAGACACTGCAGAACGCCGAGCAGCCGTCGACATCATGCGGGCAGCAACGCCGATACGCAGACTGGTTTCCCGCAACACCCGAGAACTGCTGCGTCAATACTTCCGTAGTGGGAAGTTGACGACGCGGATTGCGGAGCGCCGGGTCGAAGATCGCTTTCTGGAAATGACGGACAAGGAACGGGGCATCTACGACGCAGTCGAGGATTACATTGCCGGCGCCTACGGCAGGGCAAGCGAGAAGGAGCGCACGGCTGTCGGATTTGTCATGACGATCTATCGTCGCCGGCTTGCTAGCAGCTTCGTGGCGTTGCGCGAAACGCTACGCAGACACAGGGATGCGATCAACGCAGGGAGCCACTCGGAAGCCTTCGACCTAGATGAGGATCTGTCGGACGATGAGGCAGCGGACGGGACGGACGATGCCGACGAGGCAGCAAGACTCGAACAGACAGCCCTGGCCCACGAAGAGAGAGCCGAAATCGACGGCATGCTCCACGACATTGAGCGGCTGCCACCGGACAGCAAGCTCGGCAGCCTCAGGTACGTTCTACGGGAGTTGCGTCGGGCGGGCTACGATCAGACGATGGTCTTCACCCAATACACCGACACTATGGACTTCCTGAGGGAGGCGCTACTCAAGAATGCCGAGTGGCAACTGCTCTGCTTCTCCGGGCGGGGCGGCGAAGTGCCCGGGGACGGGGGCGGGTGGCGCGACATCAGCAGAGACGAAGCAAAACGTCGGTTCAGGGATGGGGAAGCGGATGTTCTGCTATGTACCGACGCCGCCGCCGAGGGATTGAACTTCCAGTTCTGCGGCGCGCTGGTGAATTACGACATGCCGTGGAATCCCATGCGCGTCGAGCAACGCATCGGGCGCATCGACCGGCTGGGCCAGAGGTACGAGAAGATCCGCATCGTCAACTTACACTACGAGGGGACGGTCGAGACCGACATCTACCGAGCCCTCCGGGAACGCATTGGCCTGTTCGAGGCCGTAGTGGGACGCTTGCAGCCCATCTTGGGCCGGTTGCCTGGAAAAATAACCAAAAGTGTTCTCGCCGGCAAAGGCCGTGACGCTTCCGAACGCACCAATCTTGTCGACGCCATTCAGCAGGAGGCGAGCGAATACCGTAGCGCAGGATTCGATATCGATGCGGCCACGGACGGCGATCTCGTTGCGACGGAGCGCTCGCCGTCAACCGTGACAATGGAAGATCTGGACCAGGTCATCGCGTCGAGCGACCTCATGGCACCGGGTATTGAAGTTCGGCCGATGGGGCATCGTGAATACAGTCTGTTGGTGCCGGGTAGGGGCGAGCCATTGCGGGTAACGACAGACCCGAAATACTACGAAGAACACGCCGAAAGCTTGGAACTCTGGTCGCCTGGCAATCCTCTGTTCAATCCACCGAAGTTTGCCGCGGAAGTTGAGGAGACGGATTCGGATGAGACGCTGAAGAGCATCCTAAGTGTTCTCGCAGCCAGTTCGCGGCGCTGACGCAGGGAACTGGGAGTCGCCGGTTGCTTCACGCTCGTGGTAGGGCATCTCCCGGCGATGTGCATAGACAAGCAGGTTCGTATCGATAGCAATCACGCGCCGTGCCCGCGGTAGATCTCGTTTCTGATCCGACTCCACGGCGCATCCTGTAACTCCGTCGCGAGCCCGCTGCCCCCATAGCTCGGAAAGTCGAGAGGCCGCCGCACCATCCGTCGGCGGGCTTCAAGGCTGCGGTGCAGACCTTCCTCCACCAACTGGCTGAGCGTGGAACCTTCCTTTCGGGCCACGCGCCGAACCTGATTCAAC
This sequence comes from uncultured Pseudomonadales bacterium, assembly GCA_964348085.1. Classification (GTDB taxonomy): domain Bacteria; phylum Pseudomonadota; class Gammaproteobacteria; order Pseudomonadales; family Azotimanducaceae; genus VXYL01. The sequence goes on from CAYGBI010000021.1 coordinate 32,032, forward strand.
AACTCGTCGGGAAGCTCTATGGTGGTCTTCATACGGGTCACCCGTATCAACGACACCCTATCGCCGATGTCCGCACTGGGCAAAGCCTCGGACAGAGCATATCGATTTCGAGACCGCAGACGCCAAGGGTTGGTTCACGGACCGCCTTGGATGCCGGCAGCGATGGCGAAAAGGGCTATAGCCCTGAAGTGGGATCCAACAACCCTTACCGAGCTTCGGACTTTACAATCATTGCCTAGTGAGCAGGTCCGAACGACACAAAGGTGGGACGATGACCAAATCAGCACGTTGGAACGATGCCGGTGAACTCGTGGTCGGCGACAAGGCCGTTGCGTCGCCCGGACCCGAGCAGGTGCAGATCGCCGTTGGTAGCGTCGGCATCTGCGGCTCGGATCTGCACTTCTACCGCGGACAGTTCAAGCCGAGAACCGGTATCACGCCCGGTCACGAGTTGGCGGGTACCGTAACTAAGGTCGGCGCCGGCGTGGGGCATGTCAAAGAGGGCGATGTGGTGGGGGTGGAGCCGTTGTTGCGCTGCGGGATCTGCCCGTTTTGCGTCTCCGGCGATTACCACGTTTGCGGTCAGCGCAGGTTGGTTGGCGAGGGCATTGACGGCGGCATGAGCGAGCTGGCCAACGTTCCCGCCAATACTGCCTACAAGACGCCTTCGTCCGTCGATGCCGAGCTCGGGGCGCTGGCGGAACCGCTAGCGTGTTCCGTGCATGGCTTCAACAAGGTGGACTTGCGCGGCCACCAGACGGTGTTCATCGTTGGTGCCGGCAGCATCGGCCTAACCGCGGTTCTCGCTGCACGCGCCAACGGCGCTCATATCGTCGTGCTGGCGCGGCATCCGCATCAGCAGGAGGCGGCTCGGCGACTCGGCGCGAACGAGGTGATCGGCGACGACGACGCAGGGGTCGAACGCATGAACGAACTCGCACGGTTGCAGGCCATTGACGTCGCCGTGGAAACCGTCGGTGGTCGGGGGGATACGTTGCTCACCGCCGAACGGGTGCTGCGGCCGAAGGGCAAGTTGGTGGTGCTCGGCGTGTTCACCGAGCCCTTGGTGCGTATCGACGCTTTGCAGCTCGCGTTGCGCGAAATCGAAGTGGTCGGCTCGATGACCTACGCCGCAAGCGAGGGCCGTGCCGACTATCAACAGGCGCTGGAGGTGATCGCCGACCACGCCCAAGTCGCCCGTTCACTCGTGACGCACCGGTACGCGCTCGATAACGTGAACGACGCGTTCGCCGCTGCGCTGGACAAATCCACCCAGTCGCTCAAGGTGCATATTCGGCCGAACTAGCAAGCGAGTCGACTTGGCGGCGTTAGTCCCGAAGGCCGAATTACATGTAGGGCGGCTTGGGCTTAACGCGAGACGCAACGGCTTTCGTGGCGCTACTAGGCGAGTCGGCTTGGGCGGGCGTCAACCGTTGCGCGGGGCGGGCGACGGGCCTTCGGCGTTGGCGTTTGGCGACGCCGTCGCCGGCAGCTTCTCGATACTGTAGCGCAGCGGTGCGGACGCGCTTTGGGCCCGGCAGGTCAGACGCGCCTCGGGGCCGGGGCTCGCAGTCAAGCGATAGTCCAGTCTGCGCCCACGAACGCAAGCCTCGACGCGCCATTCCGCATCGCCAATCTCGGTCAGTTCGGTAATGGTGCAATCGCAACGTTGCCACGTTTGCGTGTCCGTTCGGATGAGGTATTCAGCGGCTGCCTCGGCGGGCGATTGACCAATACGTCCGCGATAACCGGATGGGAAGAGTCGCTGCGACTTCTCGGCGGCAAGCAAGGCCGACGCGACGCTTGGCTCGACGTGTCCGTAGCAGTTGCCAGTGGTCAGGCACCAGAGGTTGCCGGCAAACCGGCAGCCTCCGAAGTGGGCGCCGTGCCAGACTTCGATGTCGCTGGCGTCAAGCGACCGGTACAGCGCGTTGCCGTGCAAGGCGCAGCAGGGATCGACTTTGCCGTGCGTGCAGACGAGGATGCGCGTCGTTTCGTCGTGCTCGACGGCAAGGTCGTCGGCATGGCGCAGCATGGATTCGAGGTCGAAATCGAGCAGTTCCCGGTAGCTGCCGACGACGCGCACGAGTTGGATGACGCGGCCTGCTGCGGTGGGCAGGCAGAAGATGACGCGAATGCCGTCGCAGGCGGGCACGCCGCGCCCGGCGCGAATCGGCAGGATGCGCGGGTGCAGACCCTCTCCCGTGCGCATAAAGCGGTCCCAATAGGCGATGTTGCGTTCTGCGAGTGCCGGCGCGACGGCGGCCAGCGCAAGGCGGGGAAAAGGGCGAAAGCCCTCGATGAACATGCCCAATTGGAAATTGCCGAGCGTGCCGTATGTTGGCTCCTCCCGGGCTCGGCTGGCGTCGGCGCAGCGGATCGGCTTCACGGCATGCACCCGCGTGGGCGCCAAGAGCGGGCGCGCAATTCGTCAAGGGCGTCGTGGGTACGCTCCGCCGCGGTGCGCATCGACGGCGTCGCCATCGCCTGCTTGCTGGCTCGATCACCCACGTGCGCGCGCCGTCGTTGGCGGTCCTTCGAGTAGACCTGCATCGACGCTTGGACCGTCGCACGCCTTTCTTCGGTGACGTCTACGCCCAAGTGCTCGAGGACGGCGACCAAGCCGTCGAGGTTCAGGTCGGCATAGTCGATGAACAGGCCGCGGCCGGTGTCGAGTTCGAGCGCTGCCCGGAACATGCAGTCAATCGCCAGTCCGTAATAGTCCTCGGTCGCCATTTGGGAAATGTCGTCGCTTACCCGAAGAAGCCGTGCGGCGTGACTAGGCTCGTGTCGCGCCCGGGACCAGCCGGCGTCGCTCCGTGCGATGGAGACCATGATTTCCACCGGGTCGCGATAGACGAAGACCCAGTTCGCGTTGGGAAAGTCGGCGAGGTGTCGCGCCCCCCGAGTCACGTTGATGCTGGTCTGCTTGATAAAGACTTGGTCGTTCGGCCGCCACTGGCACATCGCCCGGAGGAGCGTGACGGTGAGCCGTTGCCGGTCGTCTCTCAGGTATAGCGAGGCGTTGATCGGCTGCGCCTCGGCAATCACGGTATGGCCGGCCATGGTGGCGATCGCTTGGGCGACCAACGTCGACCCGCACCGAGACGCATGAAACACGAACCCACCAAGCGGGCGCGTTGAACTCGGCGAATCGAGTTGGTCGAGTTCGAACGTCCGTTCCGGTGCGCCATTGGCCTGTAAGTGCTCTATGGCGTGGTGGTAGAAGGGCAGGTCGAGACGCACAGCCTCGGGGTCGTCGACACCGACCGTGAGCAGCGTCCGGTCGAACGGGTTGAGGGCGACCGGGAGCCAACCGGCAAGCGACGACTTCTCCACCAAACCTTCCCCCTAGCCGACGGCGTGGCGAACGGCGCAACAGGGCGCTTGGCTACAGGACGCAGCGGCATGTTTGGTTGTGGGGTGAGCCATCAAAGCCAGCTCGCCTCGCATCAGTGCAGGTGCCTCGCGTTAGTCAAGTAATGCCGGTAGCGTTCTCGCCGAAGGGCGCAGGGGCCCGCCACTTCTCGCAGTAACCATAGCGCAATAGTAACAATATTGGAAATGATAATTACATTCATTTGCATAACCGCGCTACCGTTGGATGTGGGCGCACCGCTGTGCCGGAAGGCGCAACGCCCCGCGGTCGGATTGGGCAGGATGAAAACGATTCGGCGGGCTCGCCACCCGCTCAAGCGACCGGACGAGCGGACTTCCGTGTGGGAAAGTCCTTCCACTCGGCGCTATGCATAGTCGGCTTGATTCCTACCGCTCGGTTCGTAATGGCTTAGAATCCGCCAACCCGTTGCCGCAACGAATGTCATGTACCAGTACAACGATTTCGACCAACGCTTCGTCGAGGAGCGCGTCGAACAATACCGGGACCAGACCCGTCGCTATCTCGCCGGCGAGCTCGGCGACGACCAATTCCAGCAGTTACGGCTGCGCAACGGCCTTTACATACAAAGGCTGGCGCCGATGCTGCGCATCGCCGTGCCGTATGGCTTATTGACCGCCACCCAGCTCCGGGCGCTCGCGGACATCAGCCGCAAATACGACAAAGGTTACGGCCACCTCTCCACTCGCCAGAACATGCAGATCAACTGGCCGCAACTAGAAGTCGTGCCGGACATTCTGGCCGAGCTCGCCAAGGTGCAGATGCACTGCATTCAGACCAGCGGTAGCTGCATTCGCAATATCACCACCGATCAGTTCGCCGGCGTCGCCGCGGACGAAGCCATCGACGCCCGACCGTACTGCGAACTCATGCGGCAGTGGTCCACCTACCATCCCGAGTTCGACTGGCTGCCGCGCAAGTTCAAAATCGCCGTCAACGGCGCCGGCGCGGATCGAGCGGCGATTCGCGTTCACGACATTGGCATCACCGTGCGTCGCGGCGACGATGGCGCGTTGTTCGACTTTCACGTCGGCGGCGGCTTGGGACGTACGCCGGTGGTCGGCAGCCTAATCCGAGAACGCTTGCCGGAGAAGCATCTGCTCACCTATCTGGAAGCCATCTTGCGCGTTTACAACCGCTATGGCCGTCGCGACAACAAGTACAAGGCGCGCATCAAAATCCTCGTGCGCGCCATGACGCCGGAGAAGTTCCGCGAGCGGGTAGATACGGAGTGGGCGCACCTGCGCGACGGGCCGAGCACGCTACCCGAGGAGGAAGTTGCCCGCATCAAAGCCTGCTTCGAGCCGCCGCCCTACGCCGCCCTCGCGGACGAAACGGCACTGCTCGCCAAGGAGCGGCTAGAGAATCCCGCTTTCAACACCTGGATGCGCAACAACGTGGCAGCGCACAAGCGACCCGGCTATGCCGTCGTTACGCTGTCCACCAAGCCCACCGGCGTGCCGCCCGGCGATGTGACCGACGAGCAGATGGACGCCGTCGCTAACTGGAGCGAACGCTTCGGCTTCGGCGAGGTGCGCATTTCTCACGAGCAGAACTTCGTGCTGCCGGACGTTCCGCAACGCCACCTCCGGGAGCTGTTCGGCGAGGCCTGCGAACAAGCCCTAGGGCAGGCCAATGTCGGCTTGCTGACGGACATGATCTGCTGTCCGGGCGGCGACTTCTGCGCCCTCGCCAACGCCAAATCGATCCCTGTCGCGGAGGCGATTCAACGACGGTTCGACGACTACGACTATTTGCACGACCTAGGCCCGCTCGACATCAACATCTCGGGCTGCATGAACGCTTGCGGCCACCATCACGTCGGCCACATCGGCATCTTGGGCGTCGACAAGCGCGGCGAGGAGTTCTATCAGATTTCCATCGGCGGCAACCAAGCCGAGGATGCTTCCCTCGGCAAGATTCTGGGCCCCTCGTTTCAACGCGCCGAAGTGCCCGACGTGATCGAGAAAATCCTCGACGTATACCTCGGTAACCGCTTCGAGGGTGAACCTTTCCTGCACACCGTGCGGCGCATCGGCGTCGAACCGTTCAAGCAGCACGTCTACGCCGCATAGAGGAGCGCCGGTTTGCCGACGTTAGTAAAGAACGGCCAAATCGTCTGCGATCAGTGGACGCTCGTCGACGAAGGCGACGCGCGTCCCGGTGTCATCGCGCCGTTGTCGGCTTGGCTTGCCGAACCCGAGGGCGCCGGTGTTTGGGTCGATGGCGACGCCGAGTTGGAGGATATCGCCACCGACATCCTAAGTGCGCCAGTGGTGGCGGTGCGGTTCCCCGCCTTTGCGGACGGCCGCGGGTTGAGTTTCGCCAGCCTCTTGCGCTCGCGTTACGGATACAACGGTGATCTGCGTGCGTTTGGCGAGATCGTCCCCGACCTCACCGCCTACATGCAGCGTTGCGGCTTCACGAGCTTCGTATTGGCCGATCAACGACAGGCGGAGGTCGCTATCGCATGCATGAACCGCATGAGCGACCACTACCAAGCGTCGGTGCGCGAGCCGACGCCGCCTTTTCGCCGAACGTCGTAAGACCCCGCCAAGGCGCCGCTCATTCGAGCGCGTTCACCAGATCCATCGCGCGGCCAAGCGTCTCGATCCGTTCCGCTAGGCTGCGTCCGGCCGGGGCCAAGCGAATAGTGGTCACGCCGGCGGCGCGATAGACCTCTAGTCGCTCGCGAACGGTGGCTTCGTCGCCGAGCAAGTTGGCGTCGAGCACCATCTCGTCGGGAATCACCGCCACGGCTTGGTCGCGCTTGCCGGCTACCCACAGCGCTTGGGATTCGCGGCATACGGCTTCCCAACCGGCGCGTTTATAGGCGTCGTTGTAGAAGTTGGTGCTCGCCGACCCCATCGCGCCCAAGGTGAAGGCGAGGCTGGCTTTCATAGGCTGTGCCAAGGCTTGCGGGTCGCCGAAGGCCACCGCGCCGCCCGCTTGGATGTCGATGTCGGTTGTGCTTCTGCCGGCGGCTTCCGCGCCCTCCCGGATGTAGTCCAAGTGGGCGCCGGCGCTCCCCGGCACGAACGATGTGCCGAGCCAACCGTCGGCGGCTTCGCCGGTATAGCGCAACGCATTGGGGCCGAGGGTGGCGAGGTAGATGGGGATATTGGCGTTGCCGGGTTGGGCTAGGCGCAACGCCTTGCCTTGGCCGCCGGGCAGCGGCAACTGATGGAAGCGGCCTTGATAGGCGATGCGCTCGCCGGCGAAGGCGAGCTTGACGATATCCACCGTTTCCCGCAGGCGAGTGAGCGGCGCCTTGAAGGGCCGGCCCTGCAGCCCTTCGACGACCTGCGGGCCGCTGACGCCGAGGCCGAGGAGGAAGCGGTCGCCGGAAATGGCGGCTAGGCTCAACGCCGTCATCGCCGTCATGCTCGGCGTCCGGGCGCTGATTTGCATGATGCCGGTGCCGAGCCGAATGCGCTCGGTACGCGCGGCTAGGAAGGCGAGCGGCGTCACTGCGTCCTGACCCCACGCTTCGGCGCTCCAGACCGTGTCGACGCCGAGCTTCTCCGCTTCGAGCACGAAATCCACTTGCGCTTCGAACTCGCGTCTGGCGTTGGACGCCGCGCCGCCGATACCGATGCTTACCTTCATTGCCAAGGATTCCTTGTTGTCGTTGGCGAGCGCTTACGCTAACACCGAAGTCGTGCGCTCGGCGATGACGTGAGCGCCATCGAGACCGAGCAGCGGGTCGGTCGCTAGATAGATCGGCATACGACCGAGATAGCCCGCGTGCCAAGCGGCTTCCCGGAAACGGCGACGGAACAGGGGCGCGCGCAGCAGGTCCGCGACCGCGAGCGCGACGCTGCCGCCAAGGAATATCCCGCCGAACGTCAATGCCGTCGTGGCCAAGCCGCCGGCTGCGGTGGCGAGTAGCGCCGCCCAAGTCTCTAGCGCCGTGTGGCAAACGGGGTCGGCGTCCGACAAGCCGTGCTGGGTGATTTCTTCCGCCGCCAACGCGGCCGGTTGGACGCCCCAGACCGTAGCGACGGCGCGATAGAGCGTCACGATGCCGCGCCCGGAAAGGTAGTGCTCCCAAGCGACCACGCCGCCTTCGGTTTCCGCCTCGGTGACGGCCAATAGTTCGCGCTCGAAGGCGCCCGCCGGCGCGACCCGCGCATGGCCGCCCTCCGAAGCGAGGCACTGTCCGTTGACCACGACGGTCATGCCGAGCCCGGTGCCGGCGGCGATCACGCCCTTGGCGCCGTGACCTGCTTCGCCACCGAGCAACTCGAAACGGCTGTCCGGCAGTGCCGCCACCGCGCTGCCGAGTCCCACCATGTCATTGACGAGGGCGACTCGGCGAGTGCCGACCCGCCTCGCCACCCCGTCGAGTGAGAACGCGATGTCGGCGTTCGTGAGTCGCGCCTCGCCGTCGAGCACGGGTCCGGCAACGGCTAGGCAGCAGGCGGAGACCGACGGCCTGCCGAGCGCCGCCAAGGCGGAGGTCAAGAGGTCGCCGCCCGACCGGTAATCGCGGGTGGCGAAGTCCATGAGCCGTTTGCGTTCGCGGCTTTCGTAGCACGCGAAGCGCGCGTTGGTGCCGCCAATGTCGCCGGCGAGGATCATGTGGAAGCCGCTCCGTAGGCGACGCGCATTCGCTGCGCCGGGAGCATAGCTCACCGACGGCGCCTCGGCACTTGCTCGCTATACTTGTGCGATGCCTTGGGCCATGCGAATCAGACGCGCCATCGCGGTCGGCCTTGTGACCTTGACGACGGCCGCGTGGTCGGCCGACTTGCGGATCGGCAACGGTGGCGAGCCGTTGACGCTCGACCCGCATCGCTACAACCTGAACTTGGAAGAGAAGATCCTCGCCGACCTGTTCGAGGGCTTGACGGCGCACGACGCGGAAGGGCGCATCACGCCGGGCGCCGCGCGCGCTTGGCAGGTTTCGGCGGACGGCTTGACGTGGACGTTTCAGTTGCGCGAAGACGCCCGCTGGTCGGATGGCGTGCCGGTTACCGCGGCGGACTTCGTCTATTCCTTCCAACGCCTGCTGAATCCGCATACTGCCGCCAGCCTCGCCTACTTCCTTTACGCCATCGACTCGGCTGCCGAGGTCAACGCAGGCAAGGCGCCGGTGGCGAGTTTGGGGGTGCGCGCCGTGGCTGCGCACACGCTGGAAATCCGCCTCGCGAAGCCGTTCCCGTTCTTCGCCGAGCGGCTGATCTATCCGACCGGATTTCCGGTGCCGAAGCATGTCGTAGAGAAACTTGGCGACGACTGGGTGAAAGCCGGCAACATGGTGAGCAACGGCGCATTCGTGCTCGACGAGTGGCAGCCGCAGGGATTCGTCCGGCTCGCCAAGAATAAGCACTTTCGCGCCAAGGACTCGGTGGCGCTCGATACCGTGACGTACTTCCCAACCGCCGATCGCAACGCCGCCTACAACCGTTACCGCAACGACGAATTGGACATCATCGGCGACTTCCCGCCAGGCGAACTCGGCTGGCTAAAGCGCGCAATGCCGGACCATCTCCACCTGTCGCCGCTGCTCTCCATCATGTACTTGGTGTTCAACGTCGCCGAGCCGCCGTTCGACGACGCACGGGTGCGACGCGCACTGGCGCTGGCTTTGGATCGCACGCTGCTCACCGAACGCATTCTCAAGAGCGGCGAGACGGCGAGCTTTTCGTTCGTGCCGCCGATGGTGGCGAACTACCGTAGCGACGTAGCGACTACGCCGCCCGATCACCAACAAGCGCGCGCGTTGCTCGCCGACGCCGGCTACGACGCGGACAATCCGCTGACGATCACGTTGCGCTACATCGCAGGGCCGGACAACAAGAAGACGCAAGTGGCCATCGCCGCCATGTGGCAAGCCGTGGGCGTCGCCACCAAGCTGCACCATGCGGAGTTGAACGCGCACTTCGCGGCCTTGCGACAGGGCGACTTTCAGGTCGCACAAGCCGGCTGGTTCGGCGAGAACAACCCCGAGCACTACTTGGAATTGCTGATGTCGAGCACCGGCGACGTGAATTACGGGCGCTTCGCCGATGCGCAAGTGGATGCGCTGATGAACCGCGCCAAGGAAACGGCGGCGGTGGATGCCCGCGTCGCGTTGCTGCGCCAAGCGGAGGCGACCGCCTTGGCCCAGCATCCGGTGATACCGCTGTACTCGGTGACGATTCGCAGCCTCGTCAACCCCCGCGTCAGTGGCTGGCGCACGAATTTCCGCAACGTACACCCGGCTCGCTATCTCGGCATTCGCCGCTGACCGTGCTCCGCTACCTGCTTCGGCGGTTGGCGTTTGCGCTAGTCACCCTTTGGGCGGTGGCGAGCGTGACGTTCTTCTTGGCCCGCGCCGTGCCCGGCGGCCCATTCGACGGGGAGCGGCGCCTGCCGCCGGAGGTGGAAGCCAACTTGCGCGCCGCCTACCACTTGGACGAGCCGCTCATAGCCCAGTATGTGCGCTACCTCGGCATGTTGAGTCGTGGCGATTTCGGCCCGTCGTTTCGGCAGCGGGATTTCTCCGTCAACGAGCTCATCGCGCAAGGCTTGCCGATTAGTCTCGCGGTGGGCGGTCTAGCGATGTTGCTGGCGCTGACGCTTGGCGTCGTCGCCGGCACGTTGGCGGCGTTGGCGCACGACCAACCGCGGGATCGGCTGCTCACGGGGATCGCGACCTGCGGCTTGGCTTTTCCACCGATCATCGTCGGCCCGGTGCTGCTGCTCGTATTCGCCGTCACCCTCGGCTGGCTGCCGGCCGGGGGCTACGAAAGCCCGCGACACTATGTGCTGCCCGTGGTCGCGTTGTCGCTGCCGTATGCCGCGGCGTTCGCGCGTTTGACGCGCGGCGGCGTGTTGGGCGTGCTGACCAAACCCCATGTGCTCACCGCCCGCGCCAAGGGCCTGCCGGCGTGGCGGGTGGTGCGTCGCCATGTGCTGCCGAGCGCCCTCGTCCCGGTGGTGTCCTTCGCCGCGCCAAGTGCCGCGGCGCTGCTGGCGGGCGCCATGGTGGTCGAGGAGGTCTTCTCGCTGCCGGGCCTGGGACGCTACTTCGTGCAGGGCGCGTTGAACCGGGACTACACACTCGTGACCGGTACCGTGGTCGTCTACGCGGCGTTGGTGCTGACGCTCAATTACGTCGCCGACCTCCTCTATGCGCGGTTGGACCCACGAGTGCGCCATGCGTGAGGCGCTTATCGGCAGCCCCTTGGCGCGAGTTTGCTGCGGCGTGGTGATCTGTTTGGTCTTATCGGCGGTGGCGGGTCCATGGTTGCTGCCGTGGCCGTTCGAAGCGGTGGACTGGGACGCGGTGGACGCCGCGCCCAGCGCCGCGCATTGGTTCGGCACCGACGGCGTAGGGCGCGACTTGGCGACCCGGACGCTGGTTGGCGCCCGCGTTTCCATCATCATCGCCGTGGCGGCGACATTGGTGAGTTGCTGTATCGGCGTGCCGTGGGGCGCCGTGGCGGGCTATATCGGCGGCGGCGTCGACCAAGCGATGATGCGCTTCGTCGACGGCTTGTACGCGCTGCCGTTCATTCTGCTGGTGATCTTGCTCGTGGCGCTGTTCGGTCGCAACTTCTTCTTGTTGTTCATTGCCTTGGGCGCGGTTTCTTGGCTGGACCTCGCGCGCATCGTGCGCGGTCAGACCTTGGTGGTGAAGCACGACGCCTACGTCGAAGCCGCCCGTGCCTTGGGTGCCACTACGGTCGGCATCGTCGTACGTCACGTGGTGCCGAATGTCTTGGGGCCGGCCTTGGTCTATGCCACGCTCACCGTACCCGGCGTCATCATCGCGGAAAGCTTCATCAGCTTCCTAGGCCTCGGCGTGCAGGAACCGCAAACCAGCCTAGGCGTGCTGATCGCCGACGGCGCGCAAAGCATGCAGTCGTCGCCGTGGCAGTTGATTTTCCCAGCGGCTTTGCTCGCCGTCGCGCTGTTCGCTCTAAACGTGTTGGGCGACCGCTTGCGCGACGCCTTGGATACGCGCTTGGGCAGACGATAGCCGCCGAAGAAGAAGCTAGCCTTCTTGCGCTTGCGCCTGCTTTTGCGCCGTTTCCTTGATGAGCGGCTCTAGTTCGCCGGACTGATACATCTCCGTTATGATGTCGCAGCCGCCCACCAACTCGCCGTCCACGTAAAGCTGCGGGAAGGTCGGCCAATCGGCGTAGCGCGGCAAGGTTGCGCGGATGTCCGGATTGGCCAGCACATCCACGTAGGCGAAACGCTCGCCGCACGCCATCAGGCATTGCACCGTCTGCGCGGAGAAGCCGCACTGCGGCGCCTGTGGCGAGCCCTTCATGTAGAGGATGATCGGGTTGCTCGCAATCTGCTCCTGAATCGTGCTTAAGACGGCGTCACTCATGGCTACCTCGGCGAATTGATCTCCGGCGCAGTGTAGCGCAACCGCGAGTTACAATGATACGGTGAGTCGATACGGCGAGCCGCCCATTGATCGGCGCGGCACTTTCAGCGAGAAATGGCAGCGCTACGCCGGCCGGGACGTGTTGCCGTTCTGGGTCGCCGACATGGACCTGCCGATGGCACCGTTCGTGCTCGATGCCTTGGCGGACCGCCTGCGCCATCCCATCCTCGGCTATACGGCGACGCCCGAGCCGACGGTCGAGGCGTTTGTCGACTGGCTGGCGCGACGCTATGCGTGGCAGGTGCGGGAAGAGTGGTTGGTGTGGATCGTCGGCGTGGTGCCGGGATTCAATTTGGCCGCGAGGATGCTTAACGGGGAAGGGCGCGATCTGGTCATTCCAGCACCCGTCTACCACCCCTTCTTGAAGGTTCCGAGCAAAGCCGGTCTGCGCGGCGCCATCTCGCCGTTGACGCTTGCCGGCGGCCGCTGGGAGATGGATTTCGACGATTTGGCGGAGCGCGTGTCCAAGGACACCGCGGCGGTGTTGTTCTGCAATCCGCAAAACCCCACCGGGCGTGTTTACGAGCGTTGCGAACTGGTCCGGTTGGCGGAACTCGTGGTCGCCGCCGACACGATTCTCATCAGCGACGAGATCCATTGCCCGCTGGTGCTCGACGCCGACAAACGCCACATTCCCGTCGCCAGCCTCGACAGCGCGGTGGCGGCGAGATCGATTTCGCTGTTCGCACCCACCAAGGCGTACAACTTTCCCGGCTTGGGCGGCGCCGTGGCGGTGATTCCGGATGCCGAGCTCCGGGAGCGCTTCGAAGAGGCAGTGAAGGGCATGTCGTCCAACGTCTCGCCGTTGGCATACGCGGCGCTGACTGCCGCGTTTGGCGACGATAGCGATTGGCTTGTCGAACAGAACGTCTTTCTCGCCGCCAACGGCCGACGACTAGAGCAAGCGATCGACGCCATGCCGGGCTTGCGCAGCACCCATGTCGAAGGCACCTATCTCGCTTGGCTCGACGCCACCGACCTCGAGCTGCCGAACCCGGCCGCCCACTTCGAAGCCCATGGCCTCGGCCTCTCGGACGGCGAGGACTTCGGCGCTCCCGGCTTTCTGCGCTTCAACTTCGGCTGTCCCCGCTCGATGTTGGAAGAGGGGATCGAGCGGCTGCGGCGCGCGACGGAACGGGCCTAATTGGTGCTTGCCTTGAGGCTCAAGCTATAGCTCGTTCCTAGGTTGTAGCGCTCATAGAGCCTGTCGCCCTGCGTCCACTGCACATCTTCATCCAACAGATTCTTGGCCTTGAACTCCACCGCCGCCGGAAAGCCGAACAGCTCGAAGCCGTAGCGCAGCAGGAGGTCGAGCTGACCGCGGGTTTCCTCGACGATGTTCGGCGCGTTCTCCGCGCCCACCAGTACGATGCGTTCGCCGGTGTGGTTGTACGCGAGCGAACCTTCCCAGCCACGGCCGTAGTCGACGTAGGTCAAGATCAGGTTGCCGAGCACATCGGACTGGCCGCTGAGCTTGCGCTCATTCTCGAACAAGCGAGCGATCTGGCGCGAGCCGGTTACCGGCACGTCGGCCGCGGTCTCGCCCTCGCCGAACAGCGTCACCTCGGAGTTGATGAGAGAAATATTGGCGTTCAAGCTAAAGAAGTCCCAAGACGGTCCCCAGTCGAACCACTCTCCGAATACGAGCGCCTTGCGCAGTTCCACCTCTACGCCCTCGAGCTCGGCTTGCTCGCCGTTGAACCAAGTGAAGATGTCGTTCTGCGCCTGCACCTTGCCGATTTCGATCGGCTTGTCGAACGACTTGCCGAACAGGCCCACGAAGAGGCTGTCGTCGGCGCCGAAGTGCCACTCCCAGCGCGCATCCCAGTTGTCTACGGTCGCGGGTTCCAAGAAAACGTTGCCGCGATAGAGGTTGGAGTCTTCGGGATTGCGAATGGTCGTGCCGGTGATCTCCAGCAGGCTGGGGCGGTTCAATGTGCTCGAGTAGGCGATGCGCAACTGCATGTTGCTGACGAACTCGAACGTGAGCGACGCTGCCGGCAAAGTGTCCGCGTAGTCTTCGGTGACCGCGTTGCTGGTGTCCGCCAGCGTGTTGCCGCCGTACGCGTCGGCAAACAACTTGGTCTCCTCTTGGCGGACGCCGGCGGCGGCGCGAATGCGTGGCGTCACCTGCACGTCGATGCCCGCGTAGTAGGCGGTCGTTTCCTCGCCGGAGTCGGCGAAGGGGAATATGCCGCTGGCGTTGGCCGCGCCGGCTGAGAAATCGCGGGCGTCGAGATAGCCCTTGCCCCAATTGGCCAAGCCGAAGAGTTGCGAAGGGGTCATCCACGCGATGTGGTCAGGCGCCTGGGATGTGATGTCGAAGCGAAAGAAGCGGTCGGCGCTCGACCGAACGCGCTCGTACATCGACCCGCCGAGCTTGAAGGTGAAGTCCATATCGGCCAAGTAAACGGGGATCTCCACGTCGACGCCGTGTTCGGTGATGTCGTCGTCGAGTTCCGAGAACACGCGGTCCGGGGCTTGGAACACGTCGCGCAGGTCGCCGGCCGCTTGCCGGCTCGGCGTCACCGCTTCTTCCAAGCCCATCGCGTTGTCGGCGTAGGTGTAGGTGCGGGTGTCCGGCGCGTCTCGGGTGGCGGTGCCGTCCACCGTTCGCCAGTTGACGCTCATCTCGTCGATGCCGCCGAGATTGAAGTAGTGCTCGCCCTTGAGTTGCGTCGAGCGGATGATGTTCTCCGTCCACTGGAAGCGGTAACTGACCACTCTCGTACCGTCGGAAACATCGTCCTCGCTCGAGAGGCCGCGGAACTGCTGGGTTTCGTCGTCGGTCTGCGACAGGCTGACGTGCGAGAGTTGCACCGAGTGACCGTCTAGGAACTCGACGCCGAGATTGGCGAAGCCGCTCCAGTTGATGGTTCTGCGGGTGGTGAACTGGTTGTAATCCACCGTTTGCGTACTGCCGCCGTCGACGCCGGTGAACTCGTAGCGGCGGAAGTCCTTGTCGCGATTGTTCCAGTCGTTGCCGTACTTGCCGGCGGCCAGAAGTCCAACGGCGAAACCGTCGAAATCTTTGCGCAGCCCGACTTCGCCGTCGGCGGTGACATTCGGCTTCAACTCCTGCTTCTCGTAGACGTCCCAGAAGTTGAAGAAGCTCGCACCCAAGGCCGCGCTCTCGGGCCACTCGGCGGCCTCGAAGTCTTCGCTCGAAAGGCCTTCGATGTTGGTCGGCAACGCACGCGTACCGTCGTCAAAGCCCCAGCTATCGGACAGCCCGCCCCGGTAGGACAAGCCGTCGCCGCCGGTGGTTTCCGAGTTGCCGCCCACCGTCGCCTTGACCGAACCGTAGTTTTGACTCGGCGTCGGGCGGGTACGAATCAGCACCGTGCCGCCGCTGAAGTCCCCCGGCAAGTCCGGTGAAAAGGTCTTCTGCACCAATAGGTTGCGCACAATGCTGGTGGGCACGATGTCGAGCGGCACGGTCTTTTGGAACGGCACCGGAGACGACAGGCGAGCGCCGTCGAGCAAAGTCGACGAATAGCGCTCGCCCAAGCCACGCACGTAGACGTACTTGTCGTTCACCAAGCTCAGGCCGGTGACGCGGGACAGGGCGCCACCGACGCTGGTATCGGTCAGCAGCGACAATTCCTCGTAGTCGAGGATATTCGCCACTTCCGACGTGATGCGCTTGTCGCCGGGAATGAACTGGCCGAGGACGACCAATTCTTCGACTTCTTGCGAAGGAGCCGGCGCCGTGGTCGACTCATCCTCCTGCCCTTCGTCGGCTTCCGACGCCGGCTCTTGCGCACCGGCGCAGAGCGCAACGCACGCCGATGCAAAGAGCAGTCCTGCCTTGTTGCTGTTCATGCGAGTGTCCCCATTGGCCTTGGCTAGCGCAGGCCCACCGTCCAGCCGCCGCCCCAGTTGGCGATGTCGGAACCGACCACCGTGCTTCCGGCATCGTCGAGTCCCGCCGGCAGCGCTACCGGGCCCGGCGTCGTACCGTCCTGGGTGACGTTGGTCGCCGCGTCCAAGAACGCCTGCAGGGCGGCTTCGTCGTCGCCTTCGTTGACGGTTTCGCAGGCAAGGCTCACGCCTTGGAAGGTGATGCGGGTGCCCAGCAAATTCAACGACTCGCCCTGCACGCGCAGGCAGGTCGAGGAACCCGCAACCGTGGCGTTGTAGAGATGCAGGCCGGTGCCGCGACGCAGGCGAATGGCGCGCTCGGTCGGGTTGCCGAGCATCGTCATGTTGGCGATGCTCGGTTCGGCGATCGGCGTCGCCTGCTCGTCGCCTTCCCGGTTGTCGGCTTCGATCATGTTGTCGCCAGCTTGATCGTTCTGCTCGATGTGCAGGTATTGAATGCTGCCAACCCAGCCGTCGGTCCAATCCAAACTGTCGTCCGCATTGCCCACCAACACCATGTGCGAAGCGTTTACGGTGCCGCCGAAGAACTCCACGCCGTCGTCCAAGTTGTTGTACACCTCGATGTAGTCCACCACGGTGCCGGCGCCGACGCCTTGGAAGGCGATGCCGTTCAACTGATTTTCCGGATCCACGTTCGAGCCGGCGAACTTGACGACGACGTAGCGGAGTACGCCGCTCGAGTCGTTGGGGTCCGCGCCGCCGAACAAACCAGAGTTGGCTTCACCCTCCTTCGTACACGCCGCCGTGCCGCCGGTTGCGCCTTCGGGACAGTCGTTGATGGGCGCGTTGCCGTTGATGACCAAGCCGCCCCACAGCCCTTGGGTGTTGGCGGGGTCGGCGATGGCGCCGGTCACGTCGTCCACCGCGGTGAGGGTGATCGGCGCATTCGCGGTGCCCTCGGCGCGAATCTCGGAACCCCGGGCGACGACGAGGAAGTCCTCCGGGTTGTCGCCGATGATCGTGGTGCCGGATTCGATGTTGAGCACGCCCCGGTTGGCGTTGTCGCCGCCGACCGTGACCTTGCCGTCCAAGACGTAGTAGTTGCTGCGGCTGAGCGTCAGTTCGCCGCTAATCGTGCCGGAAAGCTGACAGGTTCGCCGCCCACCGACCGGCGCGATCTCGACCGCTCCAAGAGGACACTCGAAGTCCGTCTCGACACGGGGCATGGCAACGGTCCACCCGAGCGTCCAGTCTTCGTCGGCGTTCTCCACCGCGCCGATGAAGTCCGTCGGCTCGAAACCAGCCGTCGTCACGTCGGCTGCCGCCACGACTTGGCCGGTAGTCGAGACGTTGCTGCTCGCGAGCAGTGCGGTGATGGCGGCTACATCGTCGCCTTCGACGACGGTGTCGCAGTCGAAAGTCACGCCGTCGAATACGATGCCGGAACCGAGTTGGTTCAGCGAGTCGCCTTGCACGCGCAGGCAGTCGGCGCTGTTTTGCACGACCGAGTTGTAGAGTTCCAAGCCCGTGCCGCGTCGCAAGCGGATGGCTCGTTCGCCGGGATTGCCGGAAATGGTCATGTTGGCGATCTTCGGCAGCGAGCGCGGTTCGGCGGTCTCGTCGCCTTCCCGGTTGTCCGCCTCGATGCCGTTGTCGCCGGCGTCGTCGGCTTGATCGATGACCAAGTATTGAATGCCGCCTTGCCAACCGTCGGTCCAATCCAAGGAGTCGTCGGCGTTGCCGGTCAACACGACATGTTTGGCGCTTACCGTGCCGCCGAAGAACTCCACGCCGTCATCGAGGTTGTTGTGTACTTGGATGTAGTCCACGAGCGTGCCGGCGCCGACGCCTTGGAAGGCGATGCCGTTCAACTGATTTTCCGGATCCACGTTGGCGCCGGCGTACTTGACGACAACGTAGCGGAGCGTGCCGCTTGAATCGTTCGGGTCGGCGCCGCCGAACAGCCCGCTGTTCGCTTCGCCTTCCTTGGTGCATTCGGCCGTGCCGCCGACCGCGCCCTCGGGACAGTCGTTGATGGGCGCATTGCCGTTGATCACTAGTCCGCCCCACTCGCCGCGGGTGGTGGCGATGTCCACCGCCCCCTCGAGGTCGGATTGGCTGGTCATTACCACCGGCGCGGTGCGGGTGCCGTTGGCGACGATCCGGGAGCCGCGCGAGATCACCAAGAAGTCCACGTCCGTGCCGCCGTAGATCGTGGTGCCGGCTTGCGCCGTGAGCACGGCGGAGTCCGTATTGTCGCCGCCGATCACGACTTTCCCGACCAGTTCGTAGAGGTTGTTGCTGGTGAGCAACAGGTTCTCGGTGACCACGCCGCTGAGTTTGCATACCCGCTTGTCGTTCAGCCTGCGGCTAGAGACGACAGTTCCGCTGGGACAGCCGAAGTCCGGCTGCGCCGGCTGGCTCACCGAGCCGCCATAGGTCCATCCGGCGGCCCAGTTCTCCGCCCCGAAGGCGCCGATGAAATCCGTGCTGTCGAAGTACGGATCGGCGATGCCTACCGGGTCGACGCCGTCGCCATTCAGCGACACATTGGGCGCGCCGGCAAGGTAGTTGGCTACGGCGCCCCCGTCGTCGCTGTCGTGGGTCTGGGCGCAGGCGAAACTTACCCCTTCGATGGTGAGGTCGGCGCCGAGCAGGTCGCGGCTAGTGCCGTCCACTCGGATGCATCGTTCGGAACCGGAGACGAAGCTGTTGCGCAGCGCCAAACCCGTGCCGCGACGGAGACGCAAGGCGCGCTCGTCGGACTTGCCGAGCACGGTCATGTTGGCGATGGTTGGATTCGACCGCGGAATCGCCGTTTCGTCGCCTTCGCGGTTGTCCGCTTCGATGGCGTTGTCGGCGCTATCCGTTTGCTCGATATAAAGGTATTGGATGCGGCCGGTCCAGCCATCGGTCCAGTCCAAGGAGTCGTCCGCGTTGCCGGTCAGGACGACATATCTGGCGTCCACCGTGCCGCCGAAGAACTCCACGCCGTCGTCGAGGTTGTTGTGAACTTGGACGTACTCGACCACTGTGGCGTCGCCGACGCCTTGGAAGGCGATGCCGTTGAGCTGATTTTCCGGGTCCACGTTGGCACCGGCGAAGCGTACGCTCACGTAGCGCAACACGCCGGAGTGGTCACTGGCATTGGCGCCGCCGAAAAGGCCGGAGTTGGCTTCGCCTTCCTTGGTGCAATCGTCGGCGCCGCCGACAGCCCCTTCCGGGCAGTCGTTGATGGGCGCATAGCCGTTGATCACCAAGCCGCCCCACAGGCCCCGATCAGTCGCCTCGGCGTTGCCGTCGATCTCCGCCCGGGCGGTAAGCACAATGGGTTGGTCGGCGGTGCCGTCGGCGCTCAGGGCGCAGCCACGCTCGATGACGAGAAAGTCCTCCGCGCTGCCACCGACGATCACCGCGCCGGGGGCCAAGGTCAGTTGGCAATCCGGCAATCCTCCGCCGCTGCTCACCGCGGCGCCGTCCGGCGGCCTAATGCGCGCCGCGCCGCCGGCAATCTCGAAGATCGCGTCGTTGCCAAGCACCAAGCCGGCCGGGTCAAGCGCCGACGATTCGCTGACGTCAATGGTGTAGATCGGCTTGTTGTCGAACGCCGCGCCGGCCGTCTCGCCGGAATCCACGACGACGCTGTCCAAGCTCGTGGGGATCACCGTCGCTACGACGGTGTCGTCCCCGCCGTCATCCCTCTCACCGCCATCGTCGCCGCCGTCGTTTCCTTCGCCATCGTCGTCGTCATCGTCGCCGCCACCGGCCACCACCACTTCAACGACCACCGAGCCAGGGGAGACGTTCACCGAAGAGCCGCCACAAGCAGCCAGCACCAGCGTCGCCAGCGCCAACGCGCCTAGGCGCAGGAGATGCAGTAGATTCATGTTGAAAGCCCTTGCCTTGCCGTCACAAACCGGACCGAGCATAGAAACCCCGTGTTACGGCGACGTGACACGCTGTTACGGCGACGTGACACGCAAGAATCAGCCATTTCCGTAGTGCCGACGGGCGGATGTCGCACACGCTCCCCGGGCGGGTTGTGAGATGGTTAGCAAACGGCGACCCAGTCCGACCTGCCTGCTAGACTCAAGGTGAACGACGCGATGGCGGCCCCGGTCATAGACAAGCTGAAGCTTGTGGAACAACTCGAAGATTCCGGTTTTGAACGGCGCCACGCCGAGGGCTTGGCGCATGCTTTGGGCGAGGCCCTCGGCGAGCATGTGCTCACCAAAGCCGACCTCGACAAGGCGCTCCATCCAATCCGAGCGCAACTCATCGAATTCGCTGCCAGATTCGACGGCATTGACGCAAAGTTCGAGGCCATTGACCACAAGTTCGCGGCACTCGATGCGAAGTTCGAGGCCAAAATCGACGCCTTGGACAGCAAGGTGGATGCTAGCGTCGCCGTCCTCGGCGCAAGAATCGATGCCCTTGCCACCAACTTGAGAATCGTCACGGCCGTCATGCTGTTCGGTTTCACCTTGCTCGCCGCGCTCGGCTTCTACAACGCCACCCAACTACGGCAGCCGGCGAGCAATCCCGTAGCGTCGCCGGCCGTCCCGCAGCACCAAGAGCCAGCGCCTGCCAACCCGCAGGCGGGCTAGCAGTCTGTCGGACTTGGCGGCGTCAGCCGCGAAGTCCGACGGAGTGATAGGGCGGCTGGGGCGAAAGGCGGCGCGCCGAACGGCGACGGCTTTCGTGGCGCTAGCCGCCCCGTGGCCAGCGCAACGCTCAAGGGAGGGCCGACCTCGCACATCTCCCAACGTTTGCGCCTACGCTATGTCGATTGGGGCAACGAAGAGGCGCCGCCGTTGTTGCTGGCGCATGGCGGGCGCGACCACTGTCGGCATTGGGATTGGGTGGCGCAGGAGTTCAAGGCGGACCATCACATCGTCGTTACCGCCAAGTGACACGCAAGAATCCGCGATTTCCGTAGTGCCGACGGGCGGATGTCGCACACGCTACCCGGGCGGATTGTGAGATGGTTGGCCCGCCAAGGGCGACCCAATCCGACCTGCCTGCTAGACTTGAGGTGAACGACGCGATGGCGGCTCCGGTCATAGACAAGCTGAAGCTTGTGGGACAACTTGAAGATTCCGGTTTCGAACGGCGCCACGCCGAGGGCCTCGCGCAGGCCTTGGGCGAGGCCCTCGGCGAGCATGTGCTCACCAAAGCCGACCTCGACGAGGCGCTCCATCCAATCCACGGGCAACTCGTCGAATTCGCTGCCAGATTCGACGCCATTGACGCGAAGTTCGAGGCTATCGGCCACAGGTTCGGAGCCATTGACCATAGATTCGCGGCACTCGACGCGAAGTTCGAGGCCAAATTCGACGCCTTGGACAGCAAGGTGGATGCCAGCGTCGTCGCGCTTGGCGCAAGAATCGATGCCCTCGCCACCAACTTGAGAATCGTCACGGCCGTCATGCTGTTCGGTTTCACCTTGCTCGTCGCGCTCGGCTTCTACAACGCCACCCAGTTACAGCGGACGAGCAATCCCGTAGCGTCGCCGGCCGTCCCGCAGCACCAAGAGCCGGCGCCTCCCAACCCGCCGCCGGGCTAGCAGTCCGTGGGACTTGGCGGCATAGCCGCGAAGTCCCACGGAGTGATAGGGCGGCTTGGGCTAGGGCGAAAGGCGGCGCCGGGAGGCGACGGCTTTCGTGGCGCCAGCCGTCCCGTGTCCAGCGCAATGCTTAAGGGAGGGCCGACCTCGCACATCTATTCCTCCCAACGCTTGCGCCTGCACTATGTCGATTGGGGCAACGAAAAGGCGACGCCGATGTTGCTGGTGCATAGCCGGCAGTACCGCTGTCGGAATTGGGATTGGGTGGCGCAAGAACTCAAGGCGGATTACCACATCATTGTTACGGCCAAGCGACACGCTATTACGGCGGCGTGAAACGCAAAAATCAGCGATTTCCGTAGTGCCGACGGGCGGATGTCGCACAGGCTACCGGTGCGGGTTGTGAGATGGTTGGCCCGTCAACGGCGACCCAATCCGACCTGCCTGCTAGACTTGAGGTGAACGACGCGATGGCGGCCCCGGTCATAGACAAGCTGAAGCTTGTGGAACAACTTGAAGACTCCGGTTTTGAACGGCGCCTCGCCGAGCGCCTCGCGCATGCCTTGGACGAAGCCCTCGGCGAGCGCGTGCTCACCAAAGCCGACCTCGACGAGGCGCTCCATCCAATCCGAGCGCAACTCGTCGAATTCGCTGCCAAGTTCGAAGTGATCGACCAGAAGTTTGAGGCACTCGACGCGAAGTTCGAGGCCAAATTCGACGCTTTAGTCGCCGTGCTCGGGGTCCTGGCCGACCCCCACGTAGACCTTGTCCTCCCAGATCA
>CAYGBI010000022.1:0-51544 GCA_964348085.1 uncultured Pseudomonadales bacterium
CCAGCCGCCCCTCAAGCCGTCCCTCGTTCTCCGAGCCGTCGGCCAGCCGCAGATCGCCCTCGGCGGCTTCAGGTGGTTCGGGCGGTTCGGGCGGCGCCGGCGGCTGAGGTGGTTCGGGCGGTTCGGGTACCCCCCCATCGTTGTCGGCCACTGTCAAGCTGGCGGCGCCGCGGCCGGCGCTGGCGGTGTAGCCTTCGCCCTCGACGATGGTGACCGTGACTCTGCTGTCGGCCTCGCCCACCGTGTCATCCCGTGTCGGCAGCGACAGGGTCGCCGTGGTGACGCCCGGCCCGAAGACGACGCTGGCGGGCGACTGTGCGGAGAGGGTGTTGCCGTCCTCGGAGACCCGGACCGGAACGGTCGTGGTGGCGGACAGGAACGAGGGTAGGCCATCCCGCGTCAGCGTGAAGGCCGCGGCCTGCCCCTCGTCAATCCGCGCGTCGTCCGCGGAGATGGATATGGTCACTTCATTGCTGCAGGAAAGCCCTACGTCTTCGAGGTGGTGGCA
The DNA here is from genome assembly GCA_964348085.1 of uncultured Pseudomonadales bacterium. Classification (GTDB taxonomy): domain Bacteria; phylum Pseudomonadota; class Gammaproteobacteria; order Pseudomonadales; family Azotimanducaceae; genus VXYL01. Next base: position 509 of record CAYGBI010000022.1, read on the forward strand.
ATTGTGGGCCTTGATGTGCGGGCACTCGTCCAACCGGGCTTCATCTCCGGTGCAGCGCAGGTTGTCGAGCACGATGGTTCCGTTGCCAAGGCCGAAGGAGTGTTCGAAAGCCCCGTAAAACGCCCCGGCCGAGACATAGCCGAGCTGGCGGCACGCGACATCGGCGTCCCGGGCGTCGAAGTCGTCGTCGCAGACGGTGCCCCATTCGTTTTCGTGCAGGATCTCGAGCCGCCCCTCGCTGGGCACCGCGCCGTTGACCAGCCGCAGATCGCCCTCCTCGCCGTCGACGGCGGGTTCACAGCTCACCCACGCGTCTTCGTAGCGGGCGCAATCGTGCTGCGTGGTATGACGGCACTCGTCCAAGCGGGTCTCCTCTCCGGTGCAGCGCAGGTCGTCGAGCCAGATGGGGCCGGAGCCTAGAGGCCGAGGCCTTCTGTACGGCAAAAACTCGCCCGAGTAATGGCCCATCTGGCGGCAGGCGACATCGGCGTCCCTGTTGTCGAACAGGTCGTCGCAGACAGTTCCCCATCGGTCGTTGCGCAATATCTCCAGCCGCCCCTCAAGCCGTCCCTCGTTCTCCGAGCCGTCGGCCAGCCGCAGATCTCCCTCCTCGTCGCTGGGAGTGAAACTCACATCCAAGGTGTACTCGCCGGTGCGGGCGCCGTCAAAGCCGCGCACCGCGACGTAGTGGGCGCCCTCCCCCACATCGTGAGCGATGCGGAAATTGTCGCCGTCGCCGCCGTCGTCGTCCGCCGCCAACTCCGTGCCGTCGCCGTCCTCCAGACGCCCGGACGTGTCCGTGTCGCCGCTGCTCGCCACCACCAGCCGCCCCGCCTGCGCGACGCCGATGAGGAAGTAGTCCACGTCGCCCGCACGCTCCAAGTTGCCCGCCGTGGACGACGTAGTGGACACCGCCGTCGCCTCGCTGCGGAAGTCGCCATGGTCGTCCAACGGGATGTATGACGCCCTAAAAACGTAGGCGCCATTCGCCCCCTTACGGCCCCGCACCAGCAGATAGTAGGTGCCCTGCTCAAGGTCTTGGGCGGTGATGAGGAAGTTCTTCCCGTTGCCGCTGTTGTTGTCGGTGGTGATGCGGGCACCGCTGCTGTCCTCAAGCCGGCCTACGGTGTCGACGCTGCCGGTGCTTTCGAGCAGCAACAGGACGCCTGCGGTGGGCAAATCGATGCGGAAATAGTCCCTGTCGTTCCGTTCGAGATTGCCTGGGGTGGTGGATGTCGGGGCCACTTGCGTCGCCGAGCCGCGCTGGTCGCCGTGGTCGTCCGCCAAGGCTGCGACGGTGGCCAGCAGAAGGACGGGTGTGAGGATGGAGTGTGGCTTCATGGTTGCTGTCCCCCTCTTTTGTTTGTTAAAGGCAAATCACCCATAAACCAAGATGCATCAACCGCAAACTAGCGGTGATCAGGCGAGCAATACGATACAACTATACCGCGGCGCGCGGCAAAGGCCGTCGCCCAACCGCTAATGGCAGGACAAGGATGGTGGCCGCGGGAGCGGATCCGCATCGGCTGGGCTTATGCCGCCTCGATTCGTTCGACCCTGATGTCGTCAATGCGACCCCACGCTGCCAGAGGTCGCAATCTCTCAGCAGTTCAAGCGATAGCCGTCGAGCCGTAATCCAGTCTCGGCAAGCGCCGGATTAGGTGCGCGTGGTCGGCGAGGGCCGCGGCGGGTCAGGAAGAGTGGGCGCGCCGGAGGATCGGAGCGAGTGCCCGCAGGGCCTCGTCGACGGACTTCGCGTCCGGGAACACGTCGAGGAGATCCGGCGCGACGACAACGACGTTGGCGCCTTCGGCGTAGCGCCGTGCGGTGACGCCTCGAACGGCGCCGGAGAAGTCGTATTCCCGACGCATGGTGTCGCGGTCCTCGGGGGGAATGCTAGGCGCCTTGCTCATATTGTCTCCTTTCGTTGCGTGTTGCCGGGCGTGCGCTGATGAGTCGTGTGCGGGGCGGTCGCTCGGCGTGGCTGACGACGAGCAGTCGTCCTCTCGACGATGTGCCGAGAACGAGATGGCGTTGCTCGCCGATGGAGTGGTCCGGATCCGGCACCAGCATCGCGAGCGGATCAGCGAAGACGGTGGATGCTTCGTTGAAAGAGACCTCGTGTTTGCGGAGGTTGACCGCCGCCTTATTCACATCCCATTCGAACTCGTAGCCCACACCCTAACCGTATTCCTTTCGGGACCGGATGCCAACGATGGAGACGTCTGTCCGGCGAAGCGAGTTGGATTGACGACTTCACGGTGTGCAGAAGTCCGTTAAGCCGCGGCGAGGAGCCAAGCGGATCGTTGCTGGTCCAAGTGATGCCACGGACGCTACGGCCTGATCTGACCGACTACCACATGGAGGCAGCTCTCTCCGCGCGCACTCTCTCGCGGAGGCCCTCGAACGCCTAGGCTGAGCGGTGCCAACCATCGCGTGCGCCTGCAGAGGGTCTGGGCGACCTCAATCAAGGTCGCCCAGACCCCTGAGCCGACGAAACTTCCGTCTCCGGGGGTTCCGCGTTTCGACGCCTCAGCCGCCGCTGGTGGCGCCCGTGACGCAGACGGTGGGCGAGAACTCGTCCCCGCGCCGCGCCAAGACGCACATCCGGTAGGTGGTTCCGGGAGTCAGGCCGTCGGCGCCGCCGTTCGGGTTGCCGAACAGGTGGAAGTGCCAGCGGTCGTCGCCCTGCTGGTGGAAGGGCCGCGCGTACTGGCGGGCGGCGGGTGTGCAGTCGGCGGTTCCCGCCGCGATGCAGACGTCGTAGATGAGGCTGCGGGTCGCGGTGCCGGCGGGGGGATCCCAGTTGAAGCGCAGGTGGGTGCGCGAAGTCCGGTCCACCACCGCGTTGGCCGGCGAGTCGAGGGTCGGGGTTGGGGCGGGTTCGGATGTGCAGGCCAACCCCACGTCTTCGGCGTGGCTGCAATTGTGGGCCCTGGTGTGCGGACACTCGTCCAAGCGGTCCTCATCCCCGGTGCAGCGCAGGTTGTCGAGCACGATGACGCCTCTGCCAAGGCCGAAGGAGTGTTGTTGGAACCCGAAGAACTCCTCGGCCGAGGCATAGCCGAGCTGGCGGCACGCGACATCGGCGTCCCGGGCGTCGAATTCGTCGTCGCAGACGGTTCCCCATTCGTTTTCGTGCAGGATCTCGAGCCGCCCCTCGCTGGGCACCGAGCCCCCGACCAGCCGCAGATCGCCCTCCTCGCCGTCGACGGCGGGTTCGCAGGCCACCCACGCGTCTTCGAAGTGGATGCAATCGTGGCGCGTGGTATGCGGGCACTCGTCCAAGCGGGTCTCCTCTCCGGTGCAGCGCAGGTCGTCGAGCCAGATGGGGCCGGTGGCCCGAGGCCTACCGTGTCTGGTCGGCAAAAACTCGCCCGAGTAATGGCCCATCTGACGGCAGGCGACATCGGCGTCCGTGTTGCCGAATAGATCGTCGCAGACAGTTCCCCATTCGCCGTTGAGCCATATCTCCAGCCGGCCATCAAGCCGCCCCTCGTTCTCCGAGCCGTCGGCCAGCCGCAGATCTCCCTCGGCGGCTTCGGGTGGTTCGGGCGGCGCCGGCGGCTGGGGTGGTTCGGGCGGTTCGGGTTCAATCACTCCCCCATCGTTGTCGGCCACCGTCAAGCTGGCGGCGCCGCGGCCGGCGCTGGCGGTGTAGCCTTCGCCCTCGACGATGGTGACGGTGACCCTGCTGTCGGCCTCGCCCACCGCGTCATCCTGTGTCGGCAGCGACAGGGTCGCCGTGGTGACGTCCGGCCCGAAGACGACGCTGGCGGGCAGTTGTGCGGAGAGGGTGTCGCCGTCCTCGGAGACCCGGACCGGAACGGTCGTGGTGGCGGACAGGAACGAAGGCAGGCCATCCCGCGTCAGCGTGAAGGCCGCCGTCTGCCCCTCGTCAATCCGCGCGTCGTCCGCGGAGATGGATACGGTCACTTCATTGCTGCAGGAAAGCCCCACGTCTTCGAGGTGGTGGCAATTGTGGTTCTTGGTGTGCGGGCACTCGTCCAACCGGGCCTCATCTCCGGTGCAGCGCAGGTCGTCGAGCACGATGGGGCCGTTGCCGAGGCCGAAGGAGTGTTGTTGGAACCCGAAGAACTTCCCGGCCGAGACATAGCCGAGCTGGCGGCACGCGACATCGGCGTCCCGGGCGTCGAATTCGTCGTCGCAGACGGTTCCCCATTCGTTTTCGTGCAGGATCTCGAGCCGCCCCTCGCTGGGCACCGAGCCCCCGACCAGCCGCAGATCGCCCTCCTCGCCGTCGACGGCGGGTTCGCAGGCCACCCACGCGTCTTCGAAGTGGATGCAATCGTGGCGCGTGGTATGCGGGCACTCGTCCAAGCGGGTCTCCTCTCCGGTGCAGCGCAGGTCGTCGAGCCAGATGGGGCCGGAGCCTGGAAGCCTGGCACTACCCGATCTGATCGGCAAAAACTCGCCCGAGTAATGGCCCATCTGCCGGCAGGCGACATCGGCGTCCCTGTTGTCGAACAGGTCGTCGCAGACCGTTCCCCATTGGCCGTTGCGCCAGATCTCCAGCCGGCCATCAAGCCGCCCCTCGTCGTCCTCCGAGCCGTCGGCCAGCCGCAGATCGCCCTCCTCGTGCGTTGGGCCGGGCGTGAAACTCACATCCAAGGTGTACTCGCCGGTGCGGGCGCCGTCGAAGCCGCGCACCGCGACGTAGTGGGCGCCCTCCCCCACGTCGTGCGCGATGCGGAAGTTGTCGCCGTCGCCGCCGTCGTCGTCCGCCGCCAACTCCGTGCCGTCGCCGTCCTCCAGACGCCCGGACGTGTCCGTGTCGCCGCTGCTCGCCACCACCAGCCGCCCCGCCTGCGCGACGTCGATGCGAAAGTAGTCCACGTCGCCCGCACGCTCCAAGTTGCCCGCGGTGGACGACGTAGTGGACACCGCCGTCGCCTCGCTGCGGAAGTCGCCGTGGTCGTCCGACGGGATGAACGACGCGGTAAGAACGTAGGCGCCGTTCGCCCCCTTCCGGCCGCGCACCAGCAGATAGTAGGTGCCCTGCTCGAGGTCTTGGGCGATGCGGAAGTTCTTCCCGTCGCCGCTGTTGTTGTCGGTGGTGATGCGGGCGCCGCCGCTGTCCTCAAGCCGGCCTACGGTGTCGAGGCTGCCGGTGCTTTCGAGCGACAGGACGCCTGCGGTGGGCAAGTCGATGCGGAAATAGTCCCTGTCGTTCCGTTCGAGATTGCCTGGGGTGGTGGATGTCGGGGCGACCTGCGTCGCCGAGCCGCGCCGGTCGCCGTGGTCGTCCGCCACGGCTGCGACGGTGGCCAGCAGAAGGACGGGTGTGAAGATGGAGTGTGGCTTCATGGTTGTTGTCCCCCTCTCTTATTCGTCAACGGCAAATCACCCAAAACCAAGTTGCATCAACTGCGAACTAGCGGTGATCGGGCGAGCAACACAATTTACGCCGGCGCGGCGGCAAAGACAACGCTTAGCCGCAAACGGCAGGACAAGGACGGTGGCCGCGAGAGCGGCCCGCGTCGGCTGGGCTTATGCCGCCTCGATTCGTTCGACCCTGATGTCGTCGATGCGACCCGCTCCGCCAGAGGTCGTGATCTTTCAGCAGTTCGGGCGATAGCCGTCGAGCCGTTCTCCGTCCACGGTCACCCGGTGCATCAACCGCCGTTCGCCCGGATAGTCGTTCAGCGCGTAGTGCCAAGTGGCGCGGTTGTCCCAGAACGCCACGCTGCCGACCTCCCACTGGAACCGGCAGGTGTGCGCCTCGGACTGCGCCACCTCGTAGAGGTAGGTGAGCAAAGGTCGAGACTCTTCAACGGTCCAGCCGTCGATGCGCACGGTAAAGGCCGGATTGACGTAAAGCGCGGCGCGAGACGAGCGTGGATGCCGAATCACCATTGGGTGAACGGCGTCTTGGGTCGCCTTGTCTTGGTTGCCAAAGCGCTCGTCGCCGCGCTGGGCGTATGCGCCCTCCGCCCCGAAGACATGCCGAGACGAATGTACGGCGTTCAACCCCAAGAGGGTGCGTTGCAGGCCGGGCGATAGCGCGTCATACGCCTTGTACATGCTCGCGAACAGGGTGTCCCCGCCCTTGCTGGGGACTTCGAGGGCGTACAGCATCGAACCCAAGGCCGGCGCACGGTCGTAGGAGTGATCCGTGTGCCAAGCGCCGCCGACGTTCAACTCGTGCCGGGGTTCCTTCAGCACCATCGCCACTTGGGGCTGTTCCGGCACGGGCGTGAAGAAGCGGTTGACGTTGATGGCGCCGAAGCGCTTTGCCGCCGCTAGCTGCTCATCGGGCGAGAGCGTCTGCTTGCGCAGGAACACCACTCCGTAGGCGGCCTGCGCATCGGCAACGGCTTCTACCTCGACATCGGACATCGCATTCAAGTCGACGCCGACGATCTCGGCGCCGCAGCCGGTGTCGGTGGGAACGATTCGCATGGTCGGCTCGTACCTCGGCTCGGTTCAGCAGATGCGCAGAATGCCACAGATCAATGGGGACGATCGAACCGATGTTGGTGCAGGCCGTAGTCGGGGAGCGAGTCTGGACGTGTCAAGACCGGGCCCTCGAACATACGCTTCACGGTTTCAGCACTCGGCACCGAGCTTTGGTCGCATTGGCGCGACTGAGCGCCAGGTTATTGACCGGGCTCATCCAACCGAAAGTTCAGTACATGATCCGGCGCACTGACGCCCGCCAAGTTTCGTGGATCGGGCACCGGCTCTTGTACAGTCATGCGCACCGGGATGACGCCGCCCCAGATGGGTAGCGCGTAGTCGTCCTCATTGTCGCCCGGCGGTCCGGAGCGGATCTTTGACGAGGCCTCGTCGATCGGCATGGTCAGGACCGTTGTCGCTCGCATTTCCTTCGCGGTCGGCGGACGCAACAGGTGCCAGCGCCCGGGAAAGAGCTTGTCGACGAAGGTCTTAAGCCGTGCTTCCTTCTCGTCGCCATCGGCCACCTTGCGTGCGGTTCCCAGCATCATTACCGAACGGTAGTTGGTCGAGTGGTTGAAGCCGGAGCGCGCCATGACGAAACCGTCGAGGATGGCGACGGTCAGGCAGACCTCCGCGGTCTCCACCGCACGCAGCATCCGGCTGGCGGAGGAGCCGTGCCAATAGATGTGGTCGCCTTCTCGCCATTGCAGCGTCGGCGTAACGTAGGGATGCCCCTCGAAGACGTAGCCGACCGAGCACATCGGCATGGCGTCGAGGATCGGGTAGATGGTGGTTGCGTCGTAGCCGCCTCGGTCACGGCGACGGCGAAGGCGGACCCGATCGCTGCGCGTGGACGTTGACATCGCACTTCCCCCGCTTTGGTCAATGTGGTGTGCGAAGACTATGCGGGCTTGGGCCGCCTTTGTAGTAGTAAAGCGCGATAGTAGTTGAGCGCCGTATCGCGGTATTAAAGAGGCGTCAACTCTCCCGTCGCACCATTTCCGTTGCAAGTTGCGCTAACGGTGCCGAGCGAGCCCCGAAACGTGCCAAGTGTCCCAACGCGGCCTCTAGGCGCTTGGTCGCTTCCATGCGTGCGGCTTCGAGGCCGAGCACGCTGACGTAGGTAGACTTGTTGCGCTTGGCATCCGCGCCCTGTGGCTTGCCCAGTGTTGCCGTGGCGACGGTGGCGTCCAGCACGTCGTCGTGGATCTGAAACGCGAGCCCGATCTCGGCGCCAAAGCGCTCGAGGGCGGCTTCGTCGCCGTTCGGCAGTTCGCCGGCGACCGCGCCCATCGCCACCGAGGCGCGTATTAGGGCGCCGGTCTTCTTGCGGTGTAGGCGTTCCACCTCGGCGGCACCGAGGCACCGGGTTTCGCCCTCCATGTCGAGCACTTGGCCGCCGACCATGCCACTCGCACCCGCCGCATCGGCCAAGAGTCGCACCCAGCGTCGGGCGACTTGGGCTTCGACTTCAGCGGCGCTCGCGATTCGAAAAGCAAGCGCTTGAAGCGCATCACCAGCGAGGATAGCGGTGGCCTCATCGAAGCGCACGTGGACGGTGGCTCGGCCGCGGCGCAAGGCGTCGTCGTCCATCGCCGGCAGGTCGTCGTGGATCAGCGAATAGGCGTGGATGCACTCCACCGCGGCGGCCGCGTGGTCCAGCACATCGTCCGTCGCGCCAGCGATTCGACCACTGGCATAGGCGAGACGTGGCCGAATGCGCTTGCCGCCGCCAAGCACCGCGTAGCGCATCGCCTCGACGAGACGTGGCGATACGTCTCGGGCGGGCAGTAAGCGATCCAATACCGCGTCGATGCGTTGGCCGTCGTCCATTGGCGAACCCGTCGAAGTCGAGATGCAGCATAGCCGACCTGTGCCGCCGTTCGCGCTTGCCGAGGCAAGGCAAGCACAAATGTTCGAGATCATCGTAGACTTGACGCCCATGGAGTCATACAACGGTGGTCTCGCGCCGCTCGCTCGCGCGCAATCCATCGCCCCGAAAATCGCCGCCGCGGCGGATGAAATCGACGAACGGCGCGAGTTGCCGCCGGCCATCGCCGACGAAATGAAGGCACTCGGCCTGTTCCGGCTGTTGGTGCCTCGTTCGGTGGGCGGCGAGGAGATGGACTGGCCGGAATACTTGGCGGCGGTGCGCATGATCGCATACGCGGACGGTAGCGCCGGCTGGTGCTTCAACCAAGGCACGGTGTTCGCCACTACCTGTTGTCGCGCACCTGCGTCATTGGCGGAGGAAGTGTGGGGCGATCCGCGCACGGTAGTGGCCAACGGCCCGCCGCAGGGTCCGGTCGCAGCCCAACCCGTGGCCGGCGGCTTTCGCCTCACCGGTCAGTGGATGTTCTCCAGCGGCTGCCGTCACGCCAATTGGCTGGCGGCGCTCACCGGCGGTCGCGGTCAACCGCCACGGTTGCACCTCTTGCCCCGAGACGAAGTGGAGTTCGTCGATGTATGGCAGGTGAAAGGCTTGCGCGGCACGGGTAGCTTAAGTTTCCGCACGGAAGACCGTTTCGTGCCGGACGAGCGCACCATGCGCCTAGACGTGCCGCCGCGCGAACCGGGGCCGATTTACGTCATCCCGCAGGGCCTGCTGTTCGCTTGCGGCTTTGGCTGTGTGGCGCTTGGCGTCGCTCGTGCCGGCTTGGACGCCACCATCGAGCTGTGCAGCGACAAACGGCCCAGGTTCGGTTCCCGCCCGTTGTGCGAAGACCCGGTGATCCAAGAGAAAATCGGCAAGGCGGAGGCCAAGTGGCGCGCGGCGAAAGCGTTGCTGGTAGAGACGACCCAATCCGTGTGGCAAGGCGTCTCGACGACCGGACGCATCACCATGGAGCAGCGCATTCAGCTACGCATGGCCGGCACGCATGCCATTCGCCAATCCGCCGAGGTCGTGGACATCGCCTATAACCTGAGCGGCTCCACTTCGATCTTTGCGGACCGAGCGATTCAGCGACGCTTCCAAGACGCGCATGTGATCACCCAGCAGGTGCAGGGCCGGGAAGCGCACTACGAAACGGCGGGGCAGTTCTTCTTGGGGTTGGAACCCAAAGGCGTGATTTAGCCGTCGTACCGTAGCGTTGCAGTTCGTCGTCATCCTGCCAATCGCGCTGCCAATCGCGCAGCGCGTCGGACATCGAACAGTCGGCAACCCAGCCCAGCGGGAGCGAACGGCTCGTCCGTCGTGCGTTCAAGTCCCGGTATACGTTGGCTTACGCCTTTCCCTGAACGCGGCGAGGGACTCCTTTCGGTCGTTCACGGCCCGATTGCCGAACGAAAGGCTGGTCAGCTCGAAACGCAGTGCGGCTTCCAAGTCGCATTCCATGTTGTGTTGCAGCACGCGCTTGGACATGCGCAACGCAAGTGGTGGCCAAGCGGCCATCTGCGCGGCAAGTTCGGTTGCGGTCGTCAAGAGGTCTTCGTGGGCCACCAAGCGGTCGAGCAAACCAAGTCGATGCGCTTCTTCGGCGTCTACCGTGCGGCTGGTGTAAATGAGGTCGGCCGCCCGCGAATAGCCGACGATGCGCGGCAGGAAAAAACTCATGCCGGAGTCCGGCGAGAGGTTTCGCTCGATGAATACCGTTTTGAAGCGCGACATCGGCGAGCCCACGCGCAGGTCGCAGGCTAATGTCAGGCTCATGCCGGCGCCGGCGGCAACGCCGTTGACGGCCGCGATGGTCGGCTTGTTCAGGCCGTAAACCGAGAGCGCTTGACGCCCCACCCAACCCAAGTCGTCCAAGTGGTCGTTTTGCGAAGGCGGAGGCAGGTTCGCACCGCTGGCGGTCAAATCCGCGCCGGAGCAAAAGCCGCGGCCAGTACCGGTAAAGATGACTGCGCGAACGTTGTCGTCGGCCTTCACGTCGGTGATCGCATCGAGCATGGCGTCGCGCAAGTCCGCGTTCAGGGCGTTCAGTTTCTGCGGACGGTTGAGCGTCAATACGGCCACATGGTCGGTCTTGTCTACCAGCAGCACATCGTCGGTCATGTATTCTCCTTCGGGCTAGGCTTCGAACTACGAGGACATTCTAATGGCGATTGACTTCACGTTCCCGGATGAAGTTGAGGACGCGCGTCTCTTGGTGAGGCGATTTATGAGCGACGTGGCGCGGCCCAAGATGGCGGAGTTGAGTGGCCGACGCGCTTCCGGCGACGAGTGGCGAGGCGCTATTCGGGAACTGCGCCAGACCGCCCGGGAGCAAGGCTTGTGGGCGCCGCACATGCCCGAGGAGTGGGGCGGCATGGGCCTCGGCGTTACCGCGGTGGCGGCCATGTCGGCGGAAGCAGTGAAAACCAACATGGGGCCCTATCTCATCAATTGCCAAGCGCCGGACGAAGGCAACATGCACACCATGCTGCACTTCGGAACGGACGAGCAGAAGGAAAAGTGGCTGCGACCGCTGTGCGAAGGCACGATGCGATCCTGCTTTTCCATGACCGAGCCGGAAGTGGCCGGTTCCGACCCCACGCAGATTCAAACGAGCGCCGTGCGCGACGGCGACGAATGGGTGATAAACGGCCACAAGTGGTTTACCTCCGGCGCGCACGGCGCGGATTTCGCAATCGTTATCGCGAGAACCGACCCGGATGCGGAAATCGCGCAGGCGCGCAACAGCGCCTTCATCGTGCCGACGAACACGCCGGGCTTCGAGATCGTGCGTGACGTGAGCACCATGGGCGGCGGAGGCGGTCATCCCGAGATTCGCTACAACGACGTGCGCGTGCCGCACGCCAACATGCTCGGCGAGCAAGGCGGCGGGCACAAACTCGGCCAAGTGCGCTTGGGGCCGGCCCGTTTAGCGCACTGTATGCGGTGGATTGGCACCATCGAGCAGGCGTTGGAGATGCTCGTCGACCGGGCGCAGAAACGTTACGCCCACGGCTCGCTGCTCTCGGAAAAGCAGGGCATTCAGTGGATGATGGCGGAGAGTGCTTTGGAACTCTATTCGTCGAAACTGATGGTGTTGCATGCCGCGTACAAAATCGAAAAAGGCATGGACTTTCGCGCGGAAGTTTCGATGGCGAAGCACCATGTGGCCAATACGCTGTGGAAAACCGTAGACCGCGCTTTGCAGGTCCACGGCGCGCTTGGCTACTCCAACGACTCGCCCTTGGCGCAAATGCTCATACAGGCGCGCTGGGCGCGGATCGCCGATGGTTCCGACGAAGTGCATCTCATGCGCATCGCGGAAATGGTGATGCGCTCCTACAACGAAAGCGGCAGCGTCAACCACGCCGTGGGGGATTTGCCGTTGTAGCGGCGCAGGCTGTTTGACCGGCGGTTGCCACCGGTCCGGTCGGACCCGTCGATGTCGGCGTAGGCGGATTGCGGCGACAGCGGCCTTGCTCGTGGCTAGCCGCTACCGCTACCCGACCGATTGGCGGGAAGCCGTTGGCGGACGAACGTTCAGGACGAACCGGCGTGAAACGGCCGGTCGCCCTGCACCGTGACGCGCAAACCGCTGCGGGTCTCCGGGTGGTAGTCCCACACCGCCACATGCTGCACGCAACGGTTGTCCCACATCGCCAGCGAATACGGCCGCCATGGAAAGCGGCAGTGAAACGCCGGGTTCTTGATGTGCTCGAACAGAAACGCCAGCAGCGCCGAACTCTCCGGGCGACTGATGCCCTCGATGCGACGGGTAAATCCAGCGTTCACGAAAAGCGCTTCGCGCTTGGTGACCGGATGCGTGCGCACCACGGGATGCGAAGCGCGCGGGAACTCGCGCTGCGGCGGATGGTCCCCGTATTGCCCGGTATAGTCGGATTCGTGTCGTGCGGTAAGACCACGGAGCAGTTTGCGCATAGGTGCGCTTAACGCATCAAAGGCGGCGTACATGTTGGCGAACAGCGTATCGCCGCCTTGGGACGGCACTCGATGAAGGTGCAGGATGCTGCCGAGCGGCGGCTCTATGTCCGCCGAGACATCCGAATGCCAACCGGAACCGTTGTTGCGCTTGGAGTCCTTGTCGGTACGAATGACCATCAACGCCGGATTGTCGTGGGCGTAGGGCGCCGCCGGGTGAATGTGCGGCTCGCCGAAGCGGCGGCCGAAAGCCAAGTGTTGTTCTGGCGTCATGCGCTGATCGCGCATGAACAGCACCAAGTGCGCCATCCAAGCGTTCTGTATTTCCTCGAATTGGGCGTCGCTCAGCGGCTCGGCAAGGTCGACGCCATGGACGACCGCGCCGATTGTCGGCGTCAGTGGTTCAACTTCCAAGTGGCGGTAAGCAGTGGTCATATGCGATCCCGCACGGCGCCTGCGGCCCGGTGCGCCTCGTTCACCTTGTCGAACAGCGCTACTGTTCCGCTTGACGGCGGCGATGTCAACAACGTCGCCGCGATGGCGGCAACGGTGGCGATGGCGCAGCCCGGCGTCGCCGGTTGGATGTCCATGATGCCGCCCGGGCCGCCGTCGGCGTAGCCCCAAATCGAGGCCGCCGTCGTGCCGGCGATCAACGCGGTCAAGGCGCCGGCGAAATTGAACCGCCGCCAATACAGCGCCAAGATCAGCACCGGCGCGAACGCTGCCGCCATGCCGCCCCAAGCGTAGGCCACCAAGCCGAAAACGGATTCTTGACTGTAGATCGATAGTGCCGCTGCGATCACGCCGGTCACCACCAACAGGCCGCGCCCGAGCCAAACGCGGCTGGTCGGGCCAAGGGAGTATGCGTACTTGCGGATGCCCGGCAGATCGTCGGTGGCAATCGCCGAAGCCAGCAACAGTTGCGAGTCCGCCGTGCTCATCACCGCGGCGATCACCGCGCAGAGGAGGAGGCCGGCGACCAGCGGATGGAAAAAGATCTGCGTCGTCACCAAGAAGACGCGCTCCGGGTCTTGGAGCACCTCGTCCAGCCGGCCTACTTGACTGAGCGCCGGCAACGCGACCAGGCCAAGCAGCAACGCAAACACATAGACGAGAAACATCCAGCCGGTGCCAACATCGCGGCTCATGGGGATTTTCGCCTCGCTTCCCACAGCCATAAAACGCTGAACGACACGCTGCGAGCCGAGATAGCCCAACCCCCAGCCGATGGCCGACAGCGCAAAGACAAACGTTATGGGTTCGTTCTGCCGGTCGGTAAAAGGGTTCCAGAAACCGGCTGCGGTAGCTCCCGCGCCTTGGAATGGGTCTTCGGTGACGTTTATCAACCACAATGGAACGATGACGAGCGCCGCCAGCATCAGCAACGCCTGAAAGACATCCGTTCGGGAAACCGCCAAGAACCCGCCGATGAAGGTATAGGTCGCTACTGCGACCAAGGTCAACAGCACGCCGGTTACTTCGTCGAGGCCAAACACCGTGTTGAGGAGCTTTGCGCCGGCAATGAGTCCAGAGGCCACGTAAAACACGATGAAGAAAATGGTGATGCCGGCGGCCACGGTACGCAGTACGCGCGTTTCGTCAGCGAAACGTTTTTCTAGGAACTCTGGAATCGTAAGCGAGTTGTCCGCGGCCACGGTGTAACGTCGCAGGCGCTTGGCGATGACCGCCCAACTGCTCCAGACGCCGGTGACGAGCGCCAGCGCCGTCCACATCTCGCCCAAACCGTGCTGCAGCGCCAAGGCCGGAAAGACGAGGATTACCCAGCCGCTGGTGCCGGAAGAGCTCGCGCTCAACGCTGAAGTGAAACCGCTCATGCGTCGCCCAGCCAGGACGAAGTCCGACATCGCGCGCATGCGACGGGTCCGGACCAGTGCGATAGCGATCAGCGTGGCGAAGTAACCGACGAAGACGGCTACGATCCAAACGTCGTAAGTGATTGTCATTGCTTGCATAGGAGATTCTTAGTTACAATAGCACTCTCTTTTGCAGCGCTGGACTTACTTGCAAAAGCACACCGCCGAGGACCGCATCAATCGTGGCCGCGTGTCCGAGCAGGCGGTGACCGTGGTGCGCAAACTTAGAGTCGCCGGGTTCGATGCGTACTTGGTGGGCGGCTGCGTGCGCGATTTGCTGCTGGACGAAACGCCCAAGGACTTCGACGTCGCCACCGACGCGACGCCCGAGCAGGTGCGTGAGGTGTTTCGTCGCGTGCGGTTGGTGGGCCGACGCTTTCGCATCGCCCATGTGCGTATGCGACGAGAGATCTTCGAAGTGTCCACTTTTCGCTGTGCCAATTCCGTTCCCACAGATGCAATGGTCGGTCACGGCCGCGGAAACGGTCGCACGCAAATTGGCCGGCCGAGTCGCAACGGCTTTACCCACGCGCATGTCTCCGAAGACGGCATCATCCTGCGCGACAACGCCTACGGCGCAATCCACGAAGACGCATTTCGGCGCGACTTCACCATAAACGCGCTGTATTACGATCCGATCGAGAACATGGTTCACGACTATTGCGACGGTATGGCGGACATCGCCAACGCTCGGCTGCGCGTCATCGGTGACCCGGCGGACCGCTTCCGCGAAGATCCCGTGCGCATCCTACGCGCCGTCCGCTTCGCGGCAAGACTGAATATGCGGTTGTATCCGGAGATCGAAGCCGCAATCGCCACGACTCGCGAGTTGCTCGCCTCGGTGCCGCCGGCACGGTTGTTCGACGAACTCGGCAAACTCTTCATGCTTGGCCACGGCGAGCGCACGTGGCAGTTGATGCGTCGATACCGTCTCGTCGAGACGCTTTTCGCCTCGTCTTTGCAGCACGAAGAAGTCGCAAGGCTGGCGCTGGCCAGCACCGATTCGCGCATCAGGCAAGGCAAGCCCGTGACTCCGGGATTTTTGGTGGCGGCGTTTCTCTGGCGTGAGTTCGCCAAAGGCGCCGGCGTTGGCGTTGCGGGCGTGGAGCGCACAGTCGAAGAGCTCGAAACCATCGCCTTCGAAGTGCTCGCCACGCAACAGCGCAAGGTCGCCATCCCACGTCGACATAGTCAATTCGCACGCGAAGTTTGGTTGCTGCAACGCAGGCTCGAGAAACGCACGTCGCGCAATGTAACCAAGGTGCTCGCCCATCCACGTTTTCGCGCCGCGTACGACTTTCTTATAGTGCGGGTGGAGGCAGGCGACGCACCGGCGGAACTCGGCGAGTGGTGGACGCAGGCGCAAACCGAAGACGCCGAAGAGTTGGCGCGTCGGTTGACGCCGGAACGTCCACGGCGCCGGCGAAGGCGGCGGCGACGAAGCGCGGCGGGCGGCGCTCAATCCGAAGCGGCCGGCGTCACTCTATCCGAAGCGGACGTTGCTATGATGCCGCCATGAGTACACAGCCACGAAAATCGCCAGTCTCGCTGAATACGCTGCGACAGAAAAAGCGCCGTGGCGAGCGATTCGCCGCGTTGACGGCCTACGACGCGCTGTTCGCCGAGCTGATTTCGAGTTCCGGCGTGGACGTGTTGTTGGTGGGCGATTCGCTGGGCATGGTGTTGCACGGTCACGACAGCACATTGCCGGTGACGCTCGACGATATGGTCTACCACATGAATTGCGTGCGCCGTGGCAACAACGGCGCGTTGATCATGGCGGACCTGCCGTTCATGAGCTACGCGTCGGAAGCGCAGTCCCTGCAAAGCGCGGCCGCATTGATGCGCGCCGGCGCTCATATCGTGAAGTTGGAGGGCGGCGCTTGGCTTGCGGAGTCCACCCGCCTGCTTACCGAGCGGGGTATTCCCGTTTGCGCCCACATGGGACTCACGCCCCAATCCATCAACCGGATCGGCGGCTATCGGGTGCAAGGACGGGATCCGAGCCAAGCGCAGGCCATGATCGACGAGGCGCTGATCCTGCAAGAATCCGGTGCCTCGATCATCCTTTTGGAATGCGTGCCGGTGGAACTCGGCAAGGAGATCACCGAGCGCTTGGAGGTGGCCGTTATCGGCATCGGCGCCGGGCCGTACACGGACGGGCAGATCATGGTGATGCACGACATGTTGGGCCTCACGCCGTCGAGCATCCGCGTGCCCAAATTCGTCAAGAACTTCCTGCCGGAAAGCGACGAGGGCATTCCGGGGGCGTTCCGCGCCTACGCCGAAGCGGTGCGCAACGGTACGTTTCCGGGGCCGGAGCACTCGTTCGCCTGAAGCGACGTGGAGGTCGTCCACACGGTAGCCGCGTTGCGTGATCGATTGCGTGGCGACCGGCACGACAAAGTCGGTTTGGTACCGACCATGGGCAACTTGCACGAGGGGCATTTGGCGTTGGTGCGCGCCTGTTCCCGCAACGCCGACATCTCCGTAGTTTCCGTTTTTGTCAATCCCACGCAGTTCGGTCCGGGCGAAGATTTCACTAGCTACCCGCGCACGTTGGCGGCCGATCTGCGGCTGCTCGAAACCGAGGGTGCGCAACTGGTCTTCGCGCCATCGGTCGCCGAGATGTATCCGCATGGTCGAAACGCCCATACGACGATTTCCGTCCCGGCGTTGGCCAACACTTTGTGCGGCACTAATCGTCCCGGCCACTTCGACGGCGTCGCAACCGTGGTGGCGAAGCTCTTCAACATCGTCGCGCCGGATGTCGCATTTTTCGGCGAGAAGGATTGGCAGCAACTCACGCTGATTCGCGCCATGACAGCGCAACTGAATATGCCTGTCGAAGTGTTCGGTGTGCCCACCGTGCGGGCGGCGAGCGGCCTCGCCTTGTCGAGCCGCAATAACTATCTGACCGAGGCGGAACGCGCAAAGGCGGCGCGTCTATACGGCACGTTGTCGGAGGCCAAATCGGCCATCGAAGCCGGGCGCCGCGACTATGCCGCCGTAGCGCAAGACGCTGCGCTTGCACTGGCGGACGCTGGTTTTGCTGTCGATTATGTGGCGGTGCGGGACGCCGAGCGGCTGGTCGAGCCGGATGAGCGCACCGAACACCTGCGCATCCTCGCCGCCGCGCGCTTGGGCGGCGCTCGACTCATCGACAATGTGGGCGTCTAAGCCGCCCCAAGAACTCGCCGCTTGGCAACGGCTCGGCAAACTGGCGGCGAAACACGCCGGGGCGAGGGTCGCTGTTGACGGAAGAGGTTCGTTCCAGACATTTTCTCGACGGCTCGGCGCGCTCTTCGTCGACTACTCCAAACAACCTATCGACCAAGAAATATTGCGCGCATTGGTCGCGCTCGGCAACGAAAGCGGCCTGCCGACGGCGATCGCCGACCTGTTCGCCGGCGCTCCCGTCAACACCACCGAGGACCGCGCTGTGCGGCACATGGCCTTGCGCGAACCCCGCGTTGAGGCCGCACCACCCCCAAGCGATGCCCGCGAGCGTTTTCTCGCTTTCGCGGAGGCAGTGCGCAGCGGCGACTACCGAGGGTTTACTAGTCGCCCCATCGAGACTGTCGTTGCCATCGGTATCGGCGGTTCGCACTTGGGGCCGGAACTGGTCGTCGAGGCGCTTGCCCCGGCGCACAACGCCCCGCAGGTCCGCTTCCTCGCCAATATCGACGGCGAAGCGGCGCGACGCACGCTTGCCGGCCTCGACCCGGCAACGACGTTGGTGATCGTTATTTCCAAGAGCTTCTCGACGTTGGAGACGCGCACCAATGCGCGCACGGTCGCAAGCTGGTTCGTCGAGCGAACCTGCAATGTCGCCGCGCTCGGCAGACACTTCGTGGCGGTGACCGCCAACGCCGACGCGGCACGCGATTACGGGGTGCCGGCGGAAAACTGCTTTCCTATGGACGACGCGGTGGGGGGGCGTTACTCGCTGTGGTCCGCGGCCGGCTTGCCGGCTGCCATTGCCCTCGGCCGCAACGCTTTCGAGGCGATGCTTGCCGGCGCCCACCGGGCGGACGAGCATTTCCGTCGCGCACCGATTATCGACAACTTGCCGGCTCTGCTCGCGCTGTTGCAGATCTGGAACGCCAACTTCCACGGCGCCGCCACCCACGCCGTATTGGCCTACGACCATCGTTTGCGACTGCTGCCGCAATACTTGCAGCAACTCGAGATGGAGAGCAACGGCAAGTCCACCCGCTTGGACGGCGAACCCGTCGCCACCCACACGGCGCCGGTGATTTGGGGCGGCGAAGAGACCAATGGTCAGCACGCTTTCCATCAGTTGTTGCACCAAGGCACACGCGCCTTCAGCGCGGATTTCATCGCTTGCGTTGCCCCGGGCCACGACCTCGCCGACCACCACGATTGGCTGCTCGCCAACTGCTTGGCGCAAAGCAAGGCAATGCGCGACGGTCGCGGGGACGAAGACGGCGTGGCGGTCGCAAACCATCGACGAATACCGGGTGGCCACGCGAGCACCACGGTGTTGTTGGACGAACTCACGCCAAAGGCCCTAGGTACTTTGCTCGCGCTATATGAGCACAAGGTGTTCTGCGCAAGCGTTATTTGGCAGACCAATGCCTTCGATCAGTGGGGCGTGGAATTGGGCAAGGAACTCGCCGGCCAAATGCGCACCGAACTGGCAAAAGTTCCGGCGACCGAGCGGAGATTCTGGCTCGCCGAAACGCTTAAGCGCTAGCGCTACGACAGCCGTCGCCTCTCGGCGTAGCCTTTCGCCCCAGCCACCCTACACATAAGTGGGCTTCACGGCTGACGCCACCAAGTGCGACGGTTGGCTAGCGCTGCGACGCCGCCTTCGCTTGGTGGCACCGCCTTTGCCTAAGCGCGAGCACGGACGGACTAAGCCCTCTATCTTCCTCCTTGCCATCCTCCTACTTTGCGAAATCCCGTCGCATCGCCTGAAAGCGCACCGGTTCCCACTCCCTTAGCGCGACCAGTAGGCAGGTGCCGCTGGCCTCTTCGTCGCTTGCCACCTCGTCGTGACGGGTCAAGTCGTCAAAGGTTTCCATGAGAGTCGCCATCTTGGCGCGCAAAGCGGCCGCCGACTCGGCGGTGAGCAAGCCCCAGCCAAAGCGGTGCATATCTCGGCCCGGCACGAATCGACCGGACAGCAGCTCCGTTTGCACCTGTTCCACGAAGTAGCGATGTATCGGGCCGGCCGGCAGCCAAGCGAAGTTGCGAGCGATACGCAGCTTGACGCGGTTGCCGGGCAAGAGCTCGATCAACCCCATGCGGTCGAGGCGGCTCAAGAGTGTAATCAGGCGCGTTTCCGATACGCGGTAGCGGGCGACGATGGTCGCGAAGGGGAGGCGGTTCAAGACGCAAATGGCGACGACCAACAACCAAGGGTCGCCAACCAGCTCACGTTCCTGTTCCACGCTGAGGCTATTCAACCGATGGCGTTGCGCCTCGGCGCGACGTGCGAGTTCGAGCAGGTCGACGCCTGCCAAGTCGCACACCGCCTCCAAGCGCGCGATGGTGAACGTTCCCTTGGCGAACAACCGTTTGACGCTGCTCAGCGACAGTCCTAAGTGCGCACTCACTTGCTCATAGGATATGCGCCGCTCTCGGAGCACGCGCTTCAATTCGTCGATCATGCGTTGCGACTGACTCATAGAAAGTACCGCTAGGCAGTGCTTCTCAAGCCCAAATCGTTGCACTATTCGAGTTCTGGTTGCAAATCATGGACTATGTGCCAGTCTCGGCGACATGGGCGAACGATTGGCCACAGCGGGTAGACGAGGCAGATTGCCGCCGTGCGCCGTCGCGTTCGGTGTGTTGGCGAGCTTGTTGTTGGCGGCGGCTGTGCTTGGCGGCTGTCAGACGGTGGAGATTCGCGTGGACAACGCATCAACGGTGGATTTCACCACCCTCAGCGTGGGCGATCAGACCTACGGCAGCCTGCCGGCCGGGAGCGTAAGTGAGTACCGGGATGTTCGCCTCAGGTTTCGCTACGCCACCATTTGGCTGACGGCGCAGGGGCGCAGGATTTCCGGTCAGACGCTTAATTTCGGCGCCAACAGATTCACCCACCGCATTGACATCCTCGACCTCGACAAGGGCCACTTGGGAATAGAGATTATCCCCGAACGGCCCGATCCTTTAACGTCTTCACAACAGGAGAGCGAAGATTGAACAAGCCAGCGCAAAACTCGGAGCTGTCCGATTTCGAGGTCAGACTGCAACGGCTGTGGAAAGGTACGCTGCTGGTCGGGGTGGTCGGCGGCTATGCGTTGCTGATCTCCCTGCTACTCGTCGAACACGGTTGGCGTGCCGCCCTGTTGGCGTTGTTTTTCGTCGTCTTAGCGCAGTTCTTGCGCTATATCGCCAACGACGTAGACCGCATTGGTTGGCGGCTGTCTCGGCAGCAGGACTTGGGAGAGGGCGACAACAGAACTTCGCAGGCGCAATTGCGTTTACTGCGCGTGCTCATCGGTTTGGCGCAATTGGTGAACGTCGCCTTGATCGGTCAAGCCTATTGGCTCAGCGGCATCGTTTGGGCTGTGCCGATCCTGCTTGGGTTGGTGTTTATCGAGTTCTTGTTCTCGCGGATACGCAAGGTAAACCGGCGAGTGGATTTCGCCGAAGCGAGCTACGGCTTCCGAGACCGCAGCATGTTGCGCGATGGTCCTAGGGCGGGCGACTCGGAGGAAGCGAAGCGAGCCGCGTTAGAACGCAAGCTCGAAACCCTTGAGCGTCTGGCGGAGTCCGGGCAAATATCGCAACGGGCGTATGAAAAAGCCCGCGATAAACACCGCGTTCGTCACGTTATGAGGGCTAACGATTCTCGTTTCGAGAGCTAGACCGTACCAGCGCCGTTCTTGGCGCGCTTTATCCGGCAGTTACGTCGCTGCCGGCTCCTGCCCAAGTAGCGCCCGGCGGCTTGGCGTAATCAGGCAGAGCAAGCCGTTGATGCCGAGCCAAAGCCGGTCGAGATTGCTGCCCGGCAACCACCGCACATCGCCGAAGTACACGACATCCCACCACAAATGGCTTGCCAAGCCGACGCCATATCCCGCCGCCAAGAGGTGCAGCCATCGCCCCCGCCCGTGAACCAACAAGGCTAGAACCAAGAACGACAAACTACTGTGGAACAGCGGATTGCGATGGCTGCCGAAGCCTAAGAACCAGATATCCAAATCCGGGAAAACCGTGCCCAAATAGCACGGCACCACAGCGACAAAGAACATGCCGACGGCGCGGCCGAAATTGGCGCGATTGTCCGCGCTTGCCGCCATGACTGCGATGAGCAGCAAGATGCCCACCAGACTGTGCTCGGCGCGGTCGGCGCTCTCTTGACCAAAGAGGGCGAGCACGCCCCAATTGACCACCAACGCCACGACGAAGGCGAGCGCAAGCAAGGCGAGTACGATACCGATCTGCCGCCCTTGAACCATCTGCGGGGCGCCAAGCGGGTTGGACCATCCGTAGGGTCTAAGCCACCTCGAAACCGTGTTGCTTCACATGGTACGGGCCATCCATGCGTTGGGTGGTCTTATAGAGTTCGTAGCGCCCGTCGCCGGCAACTTCCCGAACACTCGCCAATAGCGTTGCTTGTTCGGCGTCCGCCATAGGTCGGAAACTCCGGGCCGTGGCGACGTTTGCGTGCAGTTCCGCCATGGTCATAATGCCCACGACGAGCGAAGCGATGGGTTGGCTAAGTGCGTAGCGGATGCAGGTGTCGGCGTCAATGCCTGCTTGCGTCGGAATCACGCCGCCGCCCAAGCTCTTCATGCCGATGACGCCGGCATCTCTCGTCACGCAAATCGGCACGATCTCTTGGCGGAAGCTGCGGAATTGAGCATCCATCATATTGATGGGCATTTGCACCGTTTCCCAATCGAAGTCCTTATCCAGCATCGTTTTGTGAATGCGCGGGTCGCGGTGGCCGGTAAACCCGATGTGGCGAATCTTGCCGGCTGCCTTGGCCTCGATGGCGGCGCGAATGCCGCCTTTGTCGAACACCCAGTCCGGGTCGTTGTCGTAGACGATTTCGTGAAACTGCCAAAGGTCGAGATAGTCCGTGCGTAAGCGACGGAGGCTTTCGTCTATGCAGCGCATGGCACCGGCGTAGTCGCGGTCGCAGCCCTTGGTCATCAGGAACACCTTCTCGCGGCGACCGCCGGTGGCGAGGGCCTTGCCCATGACGACTTCGCTACCACCATCGTGATAGTCCCAAGCGTTGTCGAAGAAAGTCATGCCTTCGTCGATCGCCGCATGCATGATCTTGATGGCGTTGGCTTCGTCTTGCGAAGCTGCATAGCCGATATGCCAGCCGCCCAAGCACAGCACCGATACCTCGGCATTGGTCTTACCTAGGCGACGCATCGGCAAGCCTTGGCTCCGGTCCGCGGTGGCGATCAACGGCGCGCCCACGGCCAGTGCCGTTGCGCCTTTGATGGATTTGCTAACGAAATCGCGCCGGGTCATGTCCCGCGCTTCGGAATCGCTCGGATGCAAGTGGTCTTCGGCCATGGCGCCTCCCCTATCAGCTTCTGCCCTGCAAGTTCGAGTCCGGCAAGTTCGAGTTAGCACCGAAGTGTAGTCCACTTGGCAGCCGCGGGCGCTATCATCTTGCGCGACTTCAAGCATTGGGGTTTCCGAGCATGGCGATCAGCTACCCGGTCACGAGCCGCTTCCGCGACGGCAGCCATATCAATGAAGCGCAGTATCAGGAGATGTACCGGCAATCCATCGCCGACCCCGATGCTTTTTGGGCCGAACAGGCGCGCATCTTCGTCGATTGGTATTCGGAGTGGTCGGAGGTCTCCTCTCATGACTTTCCCGCCGGCCGCGTGAGCTGGTTCAAGGGTGCGACGCTGAACACCTGTCACAACTGTATCGATCGACACTTACCCGAACGCGGCGATCAGGCCGCCATCATTTGGGAGGGCGACGATCCTGCCAATGATCGAACCATCACCTACCAAGAACTTGCGGACGAGGTCGGCCGTTTGGCCAATGCGTTGGCGAGTCGCGGCGTAAAGAAGGGGGACCGGGTATGCATCTACATGCCCATGATTCCCGAGGCAGCCTACGCCATGCTCGCTTGCGCGCGCATCGGCGCAATCCACTCGGTGGTATTCGGTGGCTTCTCGCCGCAGTCCTTGCGGGATCGAATCTTGGATTCCGACTGTCGCACCGTCGTCACCGCCGATGAGGGTGTGCGCGGCGGGCGCACGGTACCGCTCAAGAAGAACGTTGAAACCGCGCTTGCCGGCTGCCCGAACGTACACACCGTGCTCACCGTTCGTCGCACCGGCGCCAAGGTGCCGTGGCATGAAGGCCGGGACGTTTGGTATCACGATTTGGTGGACGGCCAGCCGGCGACGTTTACGCCGGCGGTAATGGACGCCGAGGATCCGCTCTTCATTCTTTATACGTCGGGTTCTACCGGCAAGCCCAAGGGCGTTCAGCACGGCACCGGCGGCTACCTGTTGCAGGCCGCCATGACGCACAAATATGTATTCGACTACCACGACGGCGACATCTACTGGTGTACCGCCGACGTCGGCTGGATTACCGGGCATTCCTACATCGTTTACGGCCCGCTCGCGAACGGCGCGACGACGCTCATGTTCGAGGGCGTGCCGACCTACCCGGACGCCTCGCGCTGCTGGCAGGTCGTGGACAAGCACGGCGTCAACATCTTCTATACGGCACCCACCGCCATCCGCCAGCTCATGGGGCAAGGCGACGATTACGTGACCGCGACTTCCCGACAGAGCCTGCGACTCTTAGGCACAGTGGGCGAACCCATCAACCCGGAAGCTTGGGAGTGGTACCACGGCGTGGTCGGCGAACGACGTTGTCCAGTGGTGGACACATGGTGGCAAACCGAAACCGGGGGCATCATGATCACGCCGCTGCCGGGGGCGACGGCGTTGAAACCCGGCTCCGCGACCCACCCTTTCTTCGGCGTACAACCGGCCTTGGTGGACGGCGAGGGCAACGTCATCGAGGAGGTCGAAGCTTCCGGCAATCTTGTTATCACCGCGCCTTGGCCGGGGCAGATTCGCACGGTCTACGGCGACCATCAGCGGGTGGTGGACACCTACTACAGTCAGTACGAAGGGTTCTATTTCACCGGTGACGGCGCTCGCCGCGACGCCGACGGCTACTACTGGATTACGGGTCGCGTCGACGACGTGATGAACGTCTCCGGCCACCGCTTGGGTACCGCCGAGGTCGAAAGCGCCCTTGTGCTGCACGACGCGGTGGCGGAGGCCGCGGTGGTCGGCTTCCCGCACGACATCAAGGGCGAAGGCATCTACGCTTTCGTCACACCAATGGCGGGTTTTAACGATACCCAAGACCAACTCGTGGCGGAGTTGATCGAACAGGTGCGCACGGAAATCGGCCCGATCGCGAAGCCCGACTACATCCAATTGGCGCCGGGATTGCCCAAAACGCGCTCCGGCAAGATCATGCGCCGGATATTGCGCAAGATCGCCGCCGGGGAGGTCGAAGACTTGGGCGATACGTCGACATTGGCCGACCCGGCGGCGGTCGACGATCTAGTGGCGAATCGCAGCCGGGGCGCGTGAGCGATCAATAATCGCCCTACTTCTCAAAGTTCTTCAATTCCTGTGTGATCGAAGAATCCAAGGATGGATCCGTCTCCCCCGACGCGGTTGGTTTGCGTCGGCGCGTGCTTGTCGGGGAGAAAGGTAACGAACCGAATCCGCGATCCATTCAAAACCTGACGGCAGCTTGATAGCCCTGCGCCTTCCGCCAAACGGCCCGTATGTGCCCATGTTCCGTGAGGTACAGTCGAGGTTTCGACGCTATCTTGCTCCGGTGAACGTATAAGAACGTAAAGAACCCGAGCAACGAATTTGGCTGTAAAGCGAGTTGTTCATCATCTTCGCTTGCGAACTGAGCCAACTGCGCCAACCGAGCCGCCAAGGGCCGAATAAGAATAAACTGACGCACAGGACTCTCACCTAAGAGCGCAAAATATTGCGGGGTGGCCGTTACGCGCCGACTCCTCGCGCTATGCGCGAAAGGAAATCCTCGGCGTCAACGCTGTCCGCGATCCAGTCGACGGCCACGGTGAGCCGGTCGTCGTCATCGACATCGTCGAGCGCGGCCGCCAGCCGATCCGCCGCCGTCGCGCCGAACCGACGCAAGGCTTGGCGACGCAGCAACGCCTTCTCGCGCACGACCGCCTGCGCCAAGCCCCGTTTGACGCCGCGCTCCATGCCCTGTTTGACTCCCTGCTGCACTCCCCGCTGCAATATCTCCGCTTCCCAGCGTTGGACCCGTTCCTTAAACATGACGCCTACCTCCTCGTACCGTGCGAGCGACGGCAGCGACAGGCGCCATTCGCTCGCCAACTGCGCCACCCGCAAATCCAAGCATTTCGTCAACGTCAACTAAGAACGCAATATAGCGGGGTGGCCGTTACGCGCCGGCGCCTCGCGCTATGCGAGAAAGGAAATCCTCGGCGTCAACGCTGTCCACGATCCAGTCGACGGCCACGGTGAGCCGGTCGTCGTCATCGACATCGTCGAGCGCGGCCGCCAGCCGCTCCGCCGCCGTCGCGCCGAACCGACGCAAGGCTTGACGCCGCAGCAACGCCTTCTCGCGCACGACCGCCTGCGCCAAGCCCCGTTTGACACCGCGCTCCATGCCCTGTTTGACGCCGCGCTCCATGCCCTGTTGCACTCCCCGCTGCAATATCTCCGCTTCCCACCGGTCGATCCGTTCTTCAAGCACTTTGCCTACCTCCTCGTAACGTGTGAGCGACGGCAGGTTCACGTGCCACTTGTCGCCCAACTGCGCCACCCGCAAATCCAAGCATCTCGTCAACTCCGACTCGCCTTCGGCGGCCAGCCACGCACCGAGTTCGCCCACCAGCGCCGGCGCCCCCGCCAGCTCGACGTTCTCCAGCCGTGCCACCCACCACAGCGCCCGGCCACGAAATGAATCGTCGGCCGCGAGGCGCGCCATGTCAACCACGGCGTAGCGCGCGTCGAACGCGCCAGCGTCGCCTCCTGCGCCGGCCAAGCTCGTCTTGGCGGTCCACTCGCGCTCGCCGTTGTACACCACCACGCACTCTACGGTGTCGAACTCCCCGCCTTCGCGCCAGCCCTTGCGGCGGTCGGCGTCGTACAACCGTTGATACAGCAGGGAGCCGTAGTCGAGGAACCGCAGCACCATGGCGTGGTCCACCGTCGATTGGTGTTCGATCAGCAGGTGTAGCGGACGGCGGGCGCCGCCAGCGTCGACCACCTCGACGGACCACGCCATGTCCTGCACGCGCCGTCGGAGTTCGTCGGTGACGCCTTCGGTCGGCTCGCGCTTGAGCGTCTCGAAGTCCAAGGCATCGAGCCACGCCGCGCCCCGTCGTGGGCCGAGCGCGGCCTCGACCACGTCTCCGACGACGCGCTTGTGGCCGAGCAGGCGCTTGCAGAAGGAATCGTGGAACATGTCCCGACGGCGTACGGCGAAACGGCCATCTTGGGACGGAAGAGGGGCCGTGCGCTACGGCCAACGGCTTACACGCTTTCGGGTGAATGTCTCACGCTTCGCCGCACGGGAATCGACGTCGCCTCACATACCGCAACTCCGACTCACCTTCGGACACCAGCCATGCGCGGCCCGACACACCACCCGACCAACCCGGCGCTAGAGGTTGGCCCGGCGACACTGGCGCCACCGGGCGCCTTCGGATCAGTCCGCCGCGGCGTAGTTCGCCACTTCTTTCATCGACAGCTTAATGCGCCCACGCTGATCGGCATCCAAGCACACCACTTCGACTTCTTGACCTTCCGCCAAATAGTCGGTGACTTTCTCCACCCGTTCCTCGGCGATTTGCGAGATGTGCAACAAGCCGTCCTTGCCGGGCAGGATATTGATGAAGGCGCCGAAATCCACGATGCGCTCGACACGCCCGCGGTATATCTTGCCGATTTCCGCTTCCGCGGTGATCTCCTGAATACGGGCGACGGCGGCATCCTTGGCGGTGCCGTCTTCCGCGTAGATGCGAACGCTGCCGTCATCCTCCACGTCGACTTCCGCACCGGTGTCCTCGACGATGGAGCGAATGGTGGCGCCGCCCTTGCCGATGATGTCGCGTATCTTGTCGGGATCGACTTTCAGGGTCGCCATCGCGGGCGCGTTGTCGGAGACGGTGGCACGGGATTCCGAGATCACCTTGTTCATCTCGCCCAAGATGTGCATGCGCGCTTCGAGCGCCTGACCCAAAGCGGATTCCATGATCTCCTCGGTGATGCCGTCGATTTTGATGTCCATCTGCAGCGCGGTCACGCCCTGCGCGGTGCCCGCCACCTTGAAGTCCATGTCACCCAAGTGATCCTCATCGCCCAAGATGTCGGTGAGCACGGCGTAGCGCTCGCCCTCCTTGACGAGGCCCATGGCGACACCGGCAACCGGCGAGCGCATCGGCACGCCGGCGTCCATCAGCGCGAGGGAACTGCCGCACACCGACGCCATCGAGCTAGAGCCGTTGCTCTCGGTGATTTCGGAAACCACCCGCACGGTGTAGGGGAAATCCTCCTCGCTCGGCAGACAGGCGGCGATGCCCCGTCGCGCTAAGTTGCCGTGGCCGATTTCGCGTCGCTTCGGGCTGCCCAAGAAACCTTCTTCGCCAACGCTGTAGGGCGGAAAGTTGTAGTGCAGCATGAAGTGGTCTTTGTAGGTGCCCTCAAGCGCCTCCACCAGTTTGGCGTCGCGCAGCGTGCCGAGCGTGGCGACCACGATCGCCTGCGTCTCGCCGCGCTGGAACAGCGCCGAACCATGCGTCTTCGGCAGCAAGCCGACTTCGACGGCGATCGGCCGCACGGATTTCGTGTCGCGGCCGTCTATGCGCGGGTTGCCGTCGAGAATGCTCTGCCGCACGAGCCGCTTTTCGAGTTTGCGGAATGCATCGACCACGGACTCTTGGTCGAACTCGCTGTCCTCGCCACCGAGCGCTTCAACGACGGCGTCGCGCACTTCGCGCAAGGCGTTTTGACGTTGCTGCTTGTCGGTGATGCGATAGGCATCTTGGAGCCGCTCGCCAACGGTATCCGCCACTTTTTCCGCGAGCGCCGCATCGACCTCGGCGGGCTCGAAATCCCATTTCGGCTTGTCTGCTTTGGCGGCGAGTTCCTTGATGGCGGCGATGGCGTTTTGCATTTCCATGTGGCCGTATAGAACGCCGCCGAGCATTTGATCTTCCGACAGTTCCTTGGCTTCCGATTCCACCATCAACACGGCGGATTCGGTGCCCGCGACCACCATATTGAGCGCCGATGTGGCGAGTGCTTCATGTCCGGGGTTTAGCAGATAGCGGCCGTCCGCGTAGCCGACCCGGGCGGCGCCGATCGGTCCGGCGAACGGTATGCCGGACACGGCGAGGGCAGCCGAGCTGCCAATCATGGCGATGATGTCCGGGTCCGTGTCTCGATCCACCGACATGACCGTGGCGATGACTTGCACGGCGTTCATGAAACCGTCCGGAAAGAGTGGTCGGATGGGGCGGTCGATGAGCCGGGAGGTAAGCGTCTCCTTGTCGCTCGGACGGCCTTCACGACGCGGGAAGCCGCCGGGGATTTTACCGGTGGCGTAGAACTTCTCTTGGTAGTTGACGGTGAGTGGAAAGAAATCTTGGTTGGGATTGGGGTTGGGGTTTGCTACGACGGTGCAAAGCACCACCGTGTCGCCCATCGACGCCATGACGGCACCGGTGGCCTGACGCGCGATCTTGTTGGTTTCCAGCGTCACGCGATGATCGCCGAATTGGAACTCTGTCCGTACTGGATTCAATGCTTCCTCCTGTTGTCTATTCGTGTAGCCGCCGCTTTGGGCTTCGGGCTGCCGCCTGCCTTGGCGCTTGGATTGCCCGCTTGACCAGCCGTCAGCGTCTCAAGCCCAAGCGAGCGATCAGCGAGGCGTAACGTTCGTGATCTTTGCCCTTTAGGTAATCCAAGAGCTTGCGACGCTGGTTGATCATGCGAATCAGCCCCCGACGCGAGTGATGGTCCTTGCCGTGAGCGCGGAAGTGATCTTGCAACGAGTTGATGTTGTAGGTCAGCAAGGCCACTTGCACTTCCGGCGATCCGGTATCGTTGTCGCCGGTTCGGTAGTCTTCCACCACCTTCTTTTTCGTTTCGGCAGCTAGCGCCATTTCCTTCTCCTATATGCTTGGTTTGCTGCTTGTTCGCAGAAACACGCGGGCACCGTGCATAGGTACAGTCATCCCGCGCGGGTTATTTGACGATCAGGCGCCGGGGCGCGACGCGTCCATCGTCGAGCATCTCGCCGACGCCGAGAAATCGGTCGTCGTTGTCGGCCTCGCCGTTGGCGCGATCCGCGCTACCCGCCTCGTACAAGCGCACCCAACCCTTGGTGGGGGAGTGCGGCACGAGCACCGGTTGCCCCTGCTTGAGATAGAACGCCGGCGCACCGGTTAGGCGCACCGGCGGCCACTGACCGACCGCTGTGGCGATAGGCCGCAGCAGGTCGTCGACGCGACCCTCGTCGTGCTGCCGCTGTACCTCCTCGAGCGTCACCATGTCGTCTTCCCGGTAAGGACCGGCCATGGTGCGTCGCAGCGCATAAACGTGCGCTCCGCAACCTAGCGCATCGCCGAGATCGTGGGCGATGGTGCGCACATATGTGCCTTTGCTGCAGTGAATGTCGAGCGTCAGCGTGTCGTCTTCGAAGTCGACGATCTTGTTCTCGTACACGGTCACGGGCCGCGCCTCGCGCTCGATCTCTATGCCCTGTCTCGCCAACTTGTAAAGCGGTTGGCCTTGGTGCTTGACGGCGGAAAACATGGACGGCACCTGTTCAATGTCGCCGCGGAAAGCATCGAGTGCGGCGTCGATGCGGCGTCGCGTCACCCCCTTGATCGGACGCTCGGCGACGGGCTTACCGTCCGCGTCGCCGCTATCCGTGGCGACGCCAAGTCGCACCTTGGTGAGGTACCGCTTGTCGGATTCAAGCAGGTACTGCGAGAACTTGGTCGCCTCGCCCAAACACAGTGGCAACACCCCGGTGGCGAGCGGGTCCAAGCTGCCGGTGTGGCCGACTTTACGGGCTTGAAACAGTCGCTTGACGCGCTGCACGGCGTCGTTCGAGCTCAAGCCCGCCGGTTTGTCGAGCACGATGACACCGCTTACGTCGCGCCCCCGCCGCTTACGCGCCATGTCCAACCCTCGCACTGCGAGCGGCTGTGCGATGGCGTTTTCCAACTGCCATGACCGCTGCTCAGAGGGCGCTGTTCGGCGGGCGGGCGTCGCTCCCCACCACATCGTCGATTAGCGCTTCCATACGGGCTCCGTGTTCCACCAAGTCGTCATAGTGAAAACGTAGTTTGGGCGTGGCGCGCAGTCGATGGCGCCGCGCGATCGCGTTGCGCAAGAAACCGGACGCCCGGTTCAGCACGTCGACCAACTCGTGGCGGGAACGCGCGACAGCCTCGCTGGATGCCCCCGTCGTCATCGAGGTGACGTAAACATCCGCGCAAGACAGATCGCGACTGACGCGGGCATCCGTCACGCAGAGCATGCCAAGCCGGGGGTCGCGCACCCGCGTAAGCACGATGTGGGCGAGTTCGCTGCGGATGAAGTCCGCTACGCGGCTGGCTCGATCAGGCGACATGACGTACGACTCACGCGAGAGCGGTCTGGCCCTCGCGGGGCGCCCTCACGCTAGCGGCTTGCGGATTCAACACCCTGGCGACCTTGCGGGACTCGAACACTTCGATCTTGTCGCCGACGCGCACATCGTTGTAGTTGCGTACGCCGATGCCGCATTCGAGGCCGTTGCGCACTTCCGCCACATCGTCCTTGAAACGCCGAAGAGACTCCAATTCGCCCTCGAAGATCACCACGTTGTCGCGCAGCACGCGGATGCTCTTGTTGCGCGACACGGTGCCGTCCAACACCATACAGCCGGCGACTTGGCCGAAGCGCGGCGACCGGAACACGTCGCGCACTTCGGCGAGGCCGACGATATCCTCGCGCAGCTCTGGTTCAAGCATGCCTTCCAAGATGGCTTTGATGTCGTCGAGCAACTCGTAGATGACGCTGTAGTAGCGCAAGTCGATCGACTCGCGTTCGATGATCGTCTTCGCGGCATTGTCGGCGCGGGTGTTGAAGCCGAATATCGCGGCGCCGTAGGTGAGCGCCATGTTGGCGTCCGACTCGGTAATGCCGCCAACGCCCGTGGCGAGGATCTGCACCGAAACCTCGTCGTTGCCGATGTCTCCGCAGGCCTGCACGATCGCCTCGAGCGAGCCGCGCACATCGGCTTTGACGATCAGTTTCAGGACTCGCTTCTCGCCTTGGCCCAAGTGCGCGAACATGCTCTCCAGCGTGGCCGCCTTGGGCACGCTGGCGTGGCGTTGCGCTTGGCTGCGGCCGGCGCGGAAGTCGGCGACTTCGCGCGCTTGGCGTTCGCCGGCGACCGCGGAGAACTCGTCGCCGGCCGCCGGCGTGCCGTTCAGGCCGAGCATTTCCACAGGAATCGACGGCGCCGCATCCACCACCGTTTCGCCACGCTCGTTGGCGAGCGCCCGAATGCGGCCATAGCACTGACCGGCGATGACGACGTCGCCGCGCTTGAGCGTGCCGTTTTGCACCAGCAGCGTCGCCACCGGACCGCGTCCCCGGTCCAAGCGGGATTCGATGACTACGCCTTGTCCGGGCGCCTTGGGTACTGCCGACAACTCCAAAAGCTCAGCTTGCAGCAGCACGGCCTCGAGCAGCGCATCCACTCCTTCGCCGGTCTCGGCGGAGACGTCGACGAATTGCGTGTCGCCACCCCATTCCTCGGGAATCACGTTCAGCGCGCCGAGCTCATTGCGCACGCGCTCGGGGTCCGCGCCCTCCAAGTCGATCTTGTTCACCGCCACCACCAACGGCACTTGCGCGGCGCGTGCGTGGTTGACGGCTTCTTCGGTCTGCGGCATCACCCCGTCGTCGGCGGCGACCACCAGAATCACCACATCCGTGGATTTCGCGCCTCTGGCGCGCATGGCGGTAAAGGCGGCGTGGCCCGGAGTGTCGATGAAGGTGATATTGCCGTGTTCGGTTTCGACGTGATAGGCGCCGATGTGTTGGGTGATGCCACCGGCTTCGCCGGCGACCACGCGGGTGTTGCGGATGTGGTCCAAGAGCGATGTCTTGCCGTGATCGACATGCCCCATGACGGTGACCACCGGTGGGCGCGGATGATGTTCGCCCTCCACTTGCAGGGATCTTTCGAGGTCTTGCTCCACTTCGTCTTCGGAAACGAGCTTCACCTTGTGGCCGAGTTCCTCCACCACTAGGACGGCCGTATCCTGGTCCACCGCTTGGTTGATGGTGGCCATGACGCCGATGTTCATCAGCGTCTTTATGACTTCCCCGGCCTTGATGCTCATGCCCTGCGCCAGTTCGGCCACAGTGGACGTCTCGCCGACTTCGACTTCGCGAACGATGAATTCCTGCGGCCTCTCGAACTCGCCGCCTTGTTTCTCCACCGACAACGCCCGGCGTTTGGGGCGACGCGAGGCTTGTTTCAGCGACAACTCGCGGCGACGGGAGCGATCCTGCGCGGGGCCGCGACCACCGTGGCCGCGTGCGCCGAACTCGCCTTCTCGGGTGCGTTCGCGTTGACGAACACCGCCGCGCCCAGGAGCGCGGCGGTTGCCGCTTTCGGCGGCACGAGCGGCGGCTTGCGCCTTCGCCGCCGCTTCGGCGGCGGCGCGGGAAACCGCTTCCGCGGAAAGTCCCTCGCGAGGTGCTGCTTGCTTCGCGCCGGCGCGAGCGACCTTTCGGTCGGCCCCGGACGGCCTTTCCGCCGCCGGCGGCCTTGGCGCCCGCTGCGGTTGTTCCCTGCGCGGCTTCTGCGGGGCCAGCGGCGCAGTCGGGCGGTCGGTGGCTCGCGCCGCTTCGCGCACCTCGCGCACGGGCGTTTGCTGCGTCGAAGCGACACGTTCGGCCTCCTCGCGCGGGGCTGCGGGGGCGGCCGGGGATGGTTGCTGTCGTCGCGCATCAACCTGTTCGGCTTTCGGCTGCGCCACGGGTGCCTTCGGCTGTGTCGCAGGGGCTCTTGGTTGCGCCGCAGGCGCTTTCGGCGGCGCCGCCGATGGTTGTTCGGGCGCTTTGGCCACTTTTTCGGCGGCTTCGGCGGCCGGCGCCGGTTTTTTCGCTTGCCTGAGGCTGAAGACCTTCTTGCCCCGCGTCACTACGGTGACGGAACTGCCGCGGCCGCCTTTGCCGGCACGCAACGTGCTGACGTTGCGCGGACGCACGGTGATTTTCTTCTGCGGCGCCGCACTCCGGTCGGTATTTTGACGACCGCGGATAAACGACAACAACTGCAACTTCTGTCCATCGGACAGCACGTCGTCGTCGCTCTCGTGGGGCAACCCTGCTTGCCGGATGAGGTTGCGCAGGTGATCCGACGGCAGCTTCAGCGTCTTGGCGAGCTGCTCGACCGTTACGTCAACCATCAACGCCCCCTACCGGCGCTTCTTCCGCCACTTCGTCTTGGAACCAAGGCTCGCGAGCCTTCATGATGAGCGCGGCCGCGCGTTCTTCGTCGATGTCGGCGTTGATATCGAGCAAGTCGGCCACCGACTGCTCCGCCAAGTCGTCCATGGTGACAATGCCGCCCGCCGCCAACTCGAAGGCAAGCGTTTGATCCATGCCTTCCATTTCCAGCAAGTCTTGGGCTGGCGTGCCGGCGCCGCCACCGGCGAGTTCCCGGGTCAATAGCGCGTCTCGCGCCCGGCTGCGCAATTCGTCGACGATTTCGCGGTCGAAGCCGTCAATGGCAGTGAGCTCTTCGATGGGTACGTAGGCAACTTCCTCAACGCCTGTGAAGCCTTCCTCGACCAAGAGCGTGGCGACATCCTCGTCGACGGAAAGCGCTTCCATGAACTCGTTGACGTAGCCCAAGAGTTCGTCTTCCTGCTTCCGCGCCGCGGCGGCTTCATCCATCACCTGCAGGTTCCAGCCCGTCAGCTCGCTCGCCAAGCGCACGTTTTGGCCGCCGGCGCCAATCGCCTTGCCGAGGTTCTCCTCCTCCACAGCGATATCCATGGTGTGGTTTTCTTCGTCCTTGAAGATGGACTTGACTTCCGCCGGCGACATGGCGCTGACGGCGAGCTGCGCGGGGTCGTCGTCCCAGAGCACCACGTCGATCTTCTCGCCGGCCAACTCACCAGAAACCGCCTGCACCCGCGACCCGCGCATGCCGACGCAAGCGCCCACGGCGTCGATGCGCCCGTCGTTGGTCTTCACGGCGATCTTGGCGCGCGATCCCGGATCCCGAGCGGCGGCGCGTATTTCGATGACCTGCTCCGCGATCTCCGGCACTTCGATCTTGAACAACTCGATCAGCACCTGCGGCGTGGTGCGGGTGAGCAAGAGCTGCGGGCCGCGCGCTTCCGGGCGGATGTCTTGCAACAGGGCGCGCACTCGGTCCCCCATGCGAAAGCTGTCCCGCGGAATCAGGTTCTCGCGGGTGAGGATGGCTTCGGCGTTATTGCCGAGATCCACGATGACGCTCTCGCGGGAACTCTTCTTGACCGTACCGCTCACCAGTTGACCCACTCGCGACTCGTACATCGCGATCACTTGCGCCCGTTCGGCCTCGCGTACTTTCTGCACGATCACTTGCTTGGCGGTCTGCGCAGCGATGCGACCGAACTCGACGGAGTCCACCGGCACTTGGTGGAAGTCGCCTATCTTGAGATTCGGATCCTTGGCCTTCGCCTCCTCGGGCGTGAGTTCAGCGTCCGGGTTCGGTTCCTGATCCTCTTCGAGCTCGCGGTTGGGATCGATCACCTCCCAGCGACGGAAGGTCTCGTAGTTGCCGCTTTGGCGGTCGATGGCGACGGCGAACTCCGCGTTCTCCCGGAATTTCTTCTTCGTCGCCATGGCCAAGGCGAGCTCGATGGCCTCGAAGATCACGTCTTTGGCGACGCCCTTCTCGTTGGAGACGGACTCCACCACCATCAGCACTTCCTTGTTCATTTCCGCCACAAGCAAGCTCCATCCACGCCTTTACTCGGCGACCGAACGCGACGGCCGCCGAACGGACCCGACGTCGTAATCCGGCACGATGCGCGCGCGCTGAATCCGGGGCATCGGCAACAGGTACTCGTCTTCTCCGTCCCGCACCACCACGTCATCGTCCTCGACCCCGACCAACTCGCCCTCGAAACGTCGTCGACCATCGAATGGAAACGCCAGCCGCACGTCGACTCGCTCGCCGACGCTCGCCACATACTGCTCGCGACGGAACAAGACCCGGTCGAGGCCGGGCGAAGACACCTCCAAGCGATAGGAGTCGAAAATCGCGTCTTCGCTGTCCAACAGGGCGCCGACTTCGCCGCTCACTCGCTCGCAGTCGTCGATGGTGACCCCTTGCGCCGAGTCGATATAGAGCTTGAGCGTGGACCGCCCTCGGCCCCTCGGCCGGTACTCGACGCCCCAGACATCGCAGCCCAAGGCGCGCACCGTCGGCGTCAGCAGCGCTTCCAAATCCCTTTCCTTCCTCGTCGCCATGGCGTCCATATACAAAAAAAGGGCGCGATGCCCATTTCTTAAACGGTCAGACACGAACCCGTACCCTCTGATACGGCGTGCTCACCCAACGGGTCCGACGTTATCGTCGAACGGACGCAGAGGCCCCAAACCGGGGACTTCCTTGTTGGTAGCGGGGGCGGGATTTGAACCCACGACCTTTGGGTTATGAGCCCAACGAGCTACCAGACTGCTCCACCCCGCATCAGGTTGTTGAACTATAAATGGGCGAGCGCCATGCGTCAAGCGTGGGAATAGGCAGTTTGCAAGGGGTGGATAAGCCGCGAGATCGCGCCGCACCAGGCCCCAGATAGAGGTCACGCGGCAGTCGAACGGCGATGCATCCCGCCCGGCGTCCTCGCTCCTCGGTCGCATATCGCCCAATATGCTCCCCCGTCGACTTGCCGAGCAGCCGCTGACCTTCTCGATGCGACAGGGACACCCACCGGAGCGACAGGGACACCCACCGGAGCGACAGATGCGACAGGAGGCGCGACAGGGACACCCACCGCCGCCTGCTGTGCGGCTGTCAGGTGCGACAGGGACACCCACCGGAGGGGCGACAGGGCGGAGCGACAGGGACACCCACCGCCGTTGCTACGCGGCTGTCGCCTTGCCGAAATTGCGCTAAGCTAGCTCATCCACAGCGACAGGCGGGGTTCGGCAATGAGGCGAGTCATGTTTTGCGCCAGCCTGTTGCTTGCGCCGTTGGCTACCGGGGAAGAAGCCGGCGAGGAAACGGCCAACCTGGCACCGGAAGGATCGCCGGCGCCAGCCGAGGGCTACTGCGCCGACACGCCCGCAACGAGCCGGGCCGTCGCGATTCAAGAGGGCGCGGCGCAAGACTTGGTTGAAGGCGCATTGGACCTCACCCGGGGCGTTACCTCCTATACCGAGCTCGCGATGATCGTCCACCGTCCGGACTGGGAGCGCACGTTGCAACTAGAGGCGTGGACGCGAGGGCGCGAAGACGCGCTCATCCGGTTCACCGCGCCGGCCAAAGACGCCGGCGTGGCGACGCTCAAGAGGGGCGAGACCATGTGGACCTACACGCCGGCGCACAAGCGCGAGATCCGGCTGCCTTCGAGCATGATGTCGCAAAGCTGGGCGGGCTCCGACTTCTCCTACAACGACTTGTCCCGCACCGACCAGTACCTGCGTCACTACGACTATTGCGTAGCCGCCACCGAGAAGCGCGACGGCCGCATCGTCTACACCTTGGAGCTCACGCCGCATGAGGACGCGCCGGTGGTGTGGGGCAAAGAGACGATGGTGCTGCGCGACGACTACGTCGTGCTCAGCCAAACCTATTACGATCAAGCATTCAAGCCGCTGAAGGCAATGCGCACGCTGGATGTCGGCGAATTGGGCGGTCGCGTGATTCCCCTCACCATGCGCATGGTGGAGGTAGAAAAACAAGACCGCTGGACGGAAATACACTATCTAAACGCAGACTTCAACGCGCAGGTGGACGACAGCAAGTTCACTCGCTTCGCGCTGCGAGGCGGTGGATGAGCGAAGCCGCCATCGCCCATGTCGACGACAACGCGTCGCGACGTGGCCGCGCTGCCGGCACGCGGGCGATGTTCGTCCGCGTCGCGTGGCGCAATCTCTGGCGTCGCCGTCTGCGCACGTGGATGTCCGCCGGCGGGCTCGCGTTCGCCATTTTCTTGGTGTCGGTGTTCATGGCGCTGCAAGCAGGCACCTATGGCGGGTGGATCGACACCGCTACCGGCTTGATGGTGGGTCACGCGCAGTTGCAGCATCCCGATTATATGGACGACCCGAGGTTCGCCAATTCGATCAACAACGCGACGGAACTGGTACGCCGCCTAGAGGCCGTGCCGGGTGTCGCCGGGGCAGCGCCGCGCGCCGAGGCGTTTACTTTGGTATCGGTGGGCGAGCGGAGCTTCGGTGCGCTGGTGATGGGCGTAGACCCGCAGCGCGAGGCCAGTTTGTTCGACCTGCCGCATCGCCTGCGGGAGGGCGAGTATTTGCCACGCGCGAACAGCGCCTATATCGGCAGTTCGTTGGCGGCCAATCTCGGCGTCGAGTTGGGGGCGGAAATCGTCGCCCTTGGTTCTTCCGAAGAAGGCGGCGTGGCGGCCTTGGTGATGACGGTGGACGGCATCTTCGAGACCGGCCAAGCGGACCTGGACCGCAGCGTCATGCAAGCCCGACTAACGGCCATGCAATCCGCCTTCGAGATGGGCGACTCGGTGCATCGCGTGGTGGTCGAGACCGAAGATGTACACCGCATCGACGATTTCGTGCCAGCGATCACCGACGAAACGCCCGTCGGCGCACGTCTCTTGACGTGGCGGGAACTGTTGCCGGAGTTGGAGCAAGCGATTCAACTCGACCGTGTTTCCGCGCTGATGATGTACTGGCTGCTGATGATCGTGGTGGCGATGTCGGTGGTCAACGCCTTCATTATGAGTGTCTTCGAACGCACCCGCGAGTTCGGCATGCTGCTGGCGATCGGCATGAAACCCAACGCCGTCGTCGGCATGTTGGTGATCGAGGCCATTTGCGTTTGGGTGCTCGGCGCGGCCATCGGCCTCGCCCTGTCCTTGGCCACGGTGTTGCCGCTGAGCGTCGTCGGCATTCCGATCGACGCCTTCGAGGGGGTCGAGGAAATGGCGGCGCAGATGATGATGCCGGACAGCCTCTACCCGGTGCTGACCGCCAACGTGTTGGCGCAGTCCCCGCTGATCATGCTCGCTGGGACGCTGCTGGCGGCACTCATTCCGGCGATGCGCGTGCGTAGGATGAAGCCGGTCGACGCGTTGCGGGAGGAAGAATGAACACTCAGGTAATCGCCGGCACCGGGGTCTCCGCACACAGCGGGGGTGCCGAGGCCGCTCATACGAGTCGCGTTTCGACCGCGGCCATCGCTTGGCGCAACTTGTGGCGCAACAAGCGCCGCACATGGCTGATGGCCGCCGGCATCGGTTTCGCCGGGCTCTTGGTGACGCTCATCAACTCCCTGCAAACCGGCGCCTTCGAGATGATGATCGACAATACCGCGCGGTTTGCCACCGGCCATGTGCAAATACAGCACCCGGACTACTTCGCGACGCCCCGCACCGACCTCACGGTGAACAACGCGAGCGACCGATTGGCCGCTTTGGCGCTGGACAGCCGGTTCGACGGCGTGGCGCCCCGGGCGCAGGCCTTTGCCTTGCTGGCGGGCGTCGCCGAGGACGACACCGAAGCCGAGCCGCGAGCGGTTGGCGGCATGGTCGTGGGCGTGGACCCCGAGCGCGAGTTCGCCGCGATTCGCAACAACCCTGCCACGGGCCGCTATATCGACGGCCCCGGCGAGGCGTATTTGGGCGCCGTCTTGGCTCAGAACTTGGGCGTCGGCGACGGGGACGAACTGGTGGTGTTGGGCAATTCCGAAGACGGCGGCATAGCGGCGATGACGCTGACGGTGGCGGGCACGTTCAGTACTGGCCAAGTGGAATACGACCGCTCGCAAATGCACGTCCGGCTGGACGAGTTTCAGCAAGCGTTCGGGTTGGAGGACGAAGTTCACGCCATTGCATTGACGCTCAAGGACCAACACCTCGCCCTTGGCGCCGCCGCGGCGTTGGCGGACGACGCCGCCGTGGGCATCCCTTGGCAGGACCTCTTGCCGGAGATTCGGCAAATGGCCGAGCTGAAGTACCAGACTACCTACCTCATCTACGCGCTGCTCTTGGTGCTGGTGACGTTCAGCATCGTCAACGCCTTCATCATGACGGTGTTCGAACGCACACCCGAGTTCGGCATGCTGAAGGCGCTCGGCATGACGCCCGGCGCCATCCTACGCATGATGAGCTTGGAGGCGCTGTGGCTGTCCCTGTTGGGCCTCGGCGTTACTTTCGCGATTTCGGTTCCTCTGGTCGCCTTGCTCTCCGTCACCGGCATCTCGTTCGGCGACGCCTACGCCGAGATGACCGCGCAATACATGATGCCGGAGTATCTATACCCGTCGTTCGGCTTTCGCGCCGCCGCGGAGTTCAGCGTCGCCGTCTTGGTGCTCACCCAATTGGCCGCGCTGATTCCGGGGTTGCGGCTTCGTCGCCTGCGGGTAGTCGACGCGCTACGTGCGGAGGAGTAAGAACAAGACGATGCCCATAAAGCTCCTCGTACAGCTCTCTTGGCGCAACCTCTGGCGTCACCGTCGCCGCAACGCCATCCTGCTTTCCGCCATCGCCGTAGCCGTCGCCGGCGTCGTGTTGTTGAACACGCTGCTGCGCGGCATGCAGGTGGAAATGCAGAACACCATCATCGACAACCTCACCGGGCACGTGAAGGTGTTGCAGCCGGGCTATCTGGACGATCCGAGTATCGAGCGCGGTTTCGAGGCGGGCAGCGGCTGGCAGGTCGGGCTGACGCCGGATGCTGTCGCCGGCTGGGCAGCGCGGGTGCGGGTGCCGGCCGTCATCATGAGCGAACGGGAAACGCGAGGCATCCAACTCGTGGGCGTGGATCCGGAGCGCGAGTCCATCTCCTTCTTGGGCGGCGTCTCCTTCGTCGGCGAAGGGCTCTCCGGTCCGGATGATCGTCGCGTGATCATCGGCGCCGCGCTCGCCGAACAATTGGCGACCGAGGTCGGCCGTCGATTGGTGTTGATCACCCAAGGCGCGGACGGGCGCAATCGCGAAGCGGGCTACCGTATCGCCGGGCTGTTCCGCGCCGACATCACGGGCTTGGAGAAGGCGTTCGTGTTCACCGGCGCCGAGACGCTGCAAGACATGCTGGATACATCCGCGGTGACGGAGATCTCCGTGCGGCTGAGAGACGATTCCTACGAGGCGGGCGTCATCGACAAGCTGATCGGCGCGTTCGCCGGCTTGGATGTCCTCAGTTGGCGGCAACTCGAACCGCAAGCGGCGACCATGGTGGCGTTCGCCGATCAAGCGGTGTTCATTTACTTCTTGGTCATCATGGGCGCCTTGGTGTTCGGCTTGGTGAATACGCTCGTTACCGCGGTGATGGAGCGGATACGCGAACTCGGCATGTTGCGCGCGCTGGGAATGCGACCGCGCTCGGTGGTCGCGCAGGTCATGTTTGAATCGAGCCTCATCATGTCCGTGGGCGTGGTTGTCGGGTTGTTGATCGCCTTCGCCGTGTTCTCCCTGTTCCGAGACGGCATCGACCTGACCGCTTTCAGCGAGAGTTTGGCTTCGTTCGGCTTGCGCCCGATCTTCGTGCCTGTGCTGAAGGCCGGCGACGTGGCGTTGGTGGTTGTGATGAGCCTTCTCTTGGGACTTGTGGCGAGCTTTTACCCGGCGCGACGGGCGGTGAAGCTGAAGGTGCTGGACGCGATGCGGCGCTGAACCGCTGAGCCGTTAGCCGTTAGCCGTTAAGGAACACTCTATGGACGAACAGGTGGTGCGGTGCGTGGGCGTGAGCCGGGTCTACGAGGAGGACGCCCTCCCGGTGCATGCCCTGCGCGGCGTGGATTTCGAGCTGGCGCCCGGCGATTGGGCGAGTCTCGCCGGGCCGTCCGGCTCCGGAAAGTCCACCCTGCTGCATGTGATCGGCGGTTTGGACCGGCCGACAGGCGGCACGGTGACCGTAGACGGCGTAGAGGTGACGGCGCTCTCGGAGGCCGAGCTTTCGGACTTGCGACTGCGCAAAATAGGCTTTGTTTTCCAAGCCTACAACCTCATTCCCGTACTCTCGGCACTTGAGAACGTGGAGTTCATCATGCAGTTGCAGGGCGTTTCGACGGCAGACCGCCGCCAACGGGGGTTGGATGTCTTGGCGGACCTCGGCCTCTCCGAACTCGCGCACCGCCGACCGGGCGAAATGTCCGGCGGTCAGCAACAGCGGGTCGCGATCGCCCGCGCCATCGTCACCAACCCGGTGTTGCTGCTCGCCGACGAGCCGAGCGCCAACTTGGATACCTCGACCACAAAGGAACTCCTCGAATTGCTCGCCAAGCTGAACCGAGAGAAAAACGTAACCATCGTCACCGCCACGCACGATCCCTTGGTGATGGGCTATGCAAAGAGGCAAGTGAACTTGCGCGACGGCCAAATAGTGGACGACGCCGGATGACGAGCCAGCGCATATCGGAGCAGTTCCGTCGCGCCACATCCGGATCGTCACCGCGGATGATCTTTGGTCGATGGCGGGGCTGTGCCGCAATCGCGCTCGCCTTGTGCGCACCGCTGGCCATCGCCGACCACTGGGTCGCCATCGGCGCCTTCCGCGCCTTGAACACTGCCGAACGCGTGGCCGCCGACGCCGAGGCGAAATTGGGCGTGTCGTTCTCCACCATGCCGGTGGCGTTCGAATCCGGGCGCGTCCACCGGGTCGTGGCCGGGCCGTTCGCGACTCAAGGGGAGGCGGTTGCGATCGCCCAGACCGTTCGCGCCGGCGGATTCAAGGACGCTTGGATCACCAAAACCAGAGCCGCCGAGCAAGCCCCGAGTATCGACGCCCCACTTTCGGTGGACATCGACGCAAGTCTTTCGAACGAGCTCTGGGATAGGGGCGAGCTGCCTTCCATCGAAGAACTGCTCGAGGGCCTGCCCAATCCGCCTCCCACGCCTAGTTCGCCGCCGCCCGTCAGCGACGAGCCGGAACCGGAAGACCAAGAAATCGTCCTTCCGGACGGCTATCAGTTGCACAAGCTGCATCGCGAAGGTGCGATGACGATGCCTTTGGACGAGGCGGGGCAACCAAGCGATTTCGACATGCGCGTCAAGTGGTTCACGTCGGCGCAATCGCTGCCGAGCGGCGATGCGCTCCGGCGGCTAACGGGCGACGCCAGCGCCTTCAGTCACAACGCCGACTTGCGGCTGATGTGGCGCAGGCACATTGGTCCTGTCGAGTTGCAGGTGGACCACTCGACCACTTGGCTTCACTCCGCGATCACCGCCGGCTCCCCCGGCCTCACGTTCGACCAAACGCCCACGGGCGACGAACGGCGCCTCATGGACCTAACGTGGCAGCTATACGACGGCGAAGACAGCCGTGGGTTGCACCGCTTCGACCGCCTCGCGGTGCAGTACCGCAATCAACGCTGGGGCATCACCTTGGGACGCCAAGCCTTGAGTTGGGGCGGGGGGCTGGTGTTTCAGCCTATGGACCGGTTCAACCCTTTCGCCCCCACGACGGTCGACCAAGACTACAAGGCCGGCGACGACATGCTGCTGGTGGAGCGCCTGTTCGGCAACGGCTCGGAACTGCAGGTGCTCGCGGTTGGCCGGCGCGCACTCGTCTCCGGCGATGTGACCGCGGACGCGTCGAGTCTCGCCGCCAAATACCGCACCGAGCTCGGCATATTCGGCATATTCGGCACATTCGGCATAGGAGAAGTCGAAATGATGGCGGCGCAGCACTACGACGAGCAGGTGCTGGGCCTCGGCTTGCGGGTTCCCCTAGGCGGCGCATTGGTTCGCACCGATCTCACTTGGACGTTGGCCGACGACCCCACGTTCTCCGGGGTGCTCAACGCGGACTACAGCTTTGGCCTTGGCGGCACCATCGTCCATGTATTCGCGGAGTACTTCTACAACGGCTTCGGCGTGCTCGACTTGTCCGACGATCTCGGCTTACTGCCGGCGTCGCTCACCGAACGCATCGCCCGGGGCGAACTGTTCAACTTGATGCGCAGCTATTTGGCGCTCGGCTCCTCGTTCCGCTGGCACTTCCTGTTCAACCAAAGCCTCGCGCTGATCACCAACCTGCACGACAACTCCACCGCCTTCCAAGCGTCGCTAACCTACGACGCCAGCGACGCCTCGCGACTCCAAGTCGGACTCACCAAACCCTTCGGCAATAGAGGAGACGAGTTCGGCGGCGTCACCGTGGGCGAGGGATTGACGGTTGGCGGCG
This sequence comes from uncultured Pseudomonadales bacterium, assembly GCA_964348085.1. Taxonomy (GTDB): domain Bacteria; phylum Pseudomonadota; class Gammaproteobacteria; order Pseudomonadales; family Azotimanducaceae; genus VXYL01. The sequence continues at coordinate 44,035 of CAYGBI010000022.1, forward strand.
GCGAGCAGGGGTTTCTGCGGTTCGTATATTTCTTTTGAGCTGAGCCTTGGGCGAAGTGGTCCTCTAGCTTTGGGACATCACGGCGGAATCGTCCGCGGCTGGAACTCGCGTCTTTCGCGCTCTAACCGAGCGCGATCCATTCTCAGCAACAAGCGTTCCTTCGCCGGATCGCGAGGCCGGCGGCCGACGGCGCGGCGTTTCGGCTCGGCGGCGAGAATCCGCGCCCAACGCTCGCGCTTGCGGCGTCGCACTTCGGCTTGGAATTCGTCGTAGTCGATCATGTTTCGCGTGCTTCCTGCTCGATCTCCCGCAATGCGTTGGCTTCTTCGGGTATGGCTTTGGCGCGTTCGCGCAGATAGCACCAGTCCAATCGATCCGCATAGAGGTGCGCCAGCCGCTTGGTCCAACGAGCGTCCTCGTCGCTTTGCCAGTGAACCCAAGCACGGAGACGGTCGAGGCACAAGTCTTCAACGCCAATGATGACCACTCTATACCCATCGACCGTGATTTCCGTGCGTGGCGCGTTCTCGCCGGGAAGGCCGGCAGGGGCAGGCGCCTCAAACAGGAGGTCCAACTCCGACTGATACCAGTAGCGACCCTCTTTCTCGAATCCCAACTCGGCGAACGCGACCTCCACCTCTGCGACGGATGGCAAGGCGAGGTCCATGTCGGCGGTCGCGTAGCCGCCGGCGGTATAGAACTCGAGGGCGCCACCACCCACCAAGATCGGTTCGATGCCACAAATCGAAAGCCGCTCCGTGAGCAAACCAAGTGCAAGCAGCCGGCGACGCCGCGGGTCCGATTCGCTACGGAGTCGGTCGAGCCGCGCGGCGTTTTCTTCGCGGTTCACAACGACTTCCGCGGCTAGCGTTCGAACAATCTCCCGCTCCCTCACCGCCGCTCGAAGATCCTAGCGCGCGAGTTCGACGAGCGCGATGGTCGCGGTTGCGAGGGTGGCGCCGAGCGACTTTGCCCTTGAAGTGACCGTGTACGGGCGTTCGAGCGGCGCGGCGACTCTGCGCGGCTCTGCGGGCGGGCCGGCGCCTGTCGGCGGGCCACAGGTGCCGGGGCGGCGCGCCGAGACGACTGACTCAACGTACGCGTGCTCGCATCCGAACGGCTTGGCGCGGTCGCCCTTGGCGTGTTCCGCACGACCGGCGTCTGCCGAGGTGAACGTGCCGGGGCGGTCCGCTGGGGCGATGGACGGCTGCGGACGCTCGACGACCGGGCGGGCGATACGGTGCGCGGCGCATTGCCAATCGCCTGCGACTGGCGGGCAGGCGAACGTGGCGGCGTGGCTTGCCGTTGCGGCGCACGGCTACGAACCGATGGCGTAGCGCGCGGGGCGTTGCTCGTCGTTTCCGTCCGGCGCGTTGGCGCGGCCTGTCGTTGCGGCACGCGGCTACGGACGCTTGACGACCGGGTGGGTGATGTGGCGGCTCGCGCGTTGCCAGCCGCTTGGGACTGGCGGGCGGCCGAACGCGGTGGCGTAGCTTGCCGTTGCGGCGCACGGCTGCGAACCGATGGCGTGGCGCGCGGGGCGTTGCTCGTCGTTTGCGCCCGGCGCGTCGGCGCGGCCTGTCGTTGCGGCGCGCGGTTGCGGACACTCGACGCTCGGGTGGACGCGTTGCCAACCGCCTGTGACTGACGGGCACTCGAACGCGACGGCGTAGCTTGCCGCTGCGGAGCACGGCTGCGAACGGGTGGCGCACTGCGAGTCGTTTGCGCTTGGCGTGGCGGAGCAGCTTGTCGTTGCGTCGTTGCGGCTGGCCTTCGCTCCGCTTGCCGCAGCACCCTCTGCCGCGGTTCACCGGCCGCAGTCGATGCTCGCGTCCGCGTACTTTGCGGATTTCGCTGCAAGCGGTTCAAGTCCGCCGCGCGCGATCCGGGACTGGCGCCGCTATCGCGTCTCGCCGCGGCACCAGTCGTGCGCTGCGCCGAGCGCGATCGCGGCTGGCGGGGAATCGCATTCCTACTCTGCAGGGCAACGTCGCCGCTCCCAACTCGTCGGCCGGGTCGGGGATTCGCTCGCCGTCGTTCGACGGATTGTCTGAACGGCTGCAGGCGCGGGTGGTTGCGGCGCAGTTTGACGAGTTCCGGGTCGATGCGCCGGAACTCCCGAGCCACCGACCTAGCGGGTCGGACATCCCTTATCCGGCCGCGGTATCGATAGCCGTGCGGTCGAGCGCGGTAAATCGGGCCGTAGTGGTAGCGGTACGGTCGGTAGCTGAGGTCGTAGTACCGGTACTCCCAAGGACCGATGTAGTACCGGTACGGCCAGATGCCGTGGTAGTGGTAGACGTAGTAGCGGCTGGGGTCGTATATCCAGTGAACGTGGTAGGTGCGCGGATATACCACGCGGTCTCGGTACACCGTAGTGCGGCTCGTGCGATACACGGTTCTCGTCTCGTCGTAGGCGGCGACGAGCTGAGGACGTGGGGTCAGCACCGCCACCAGCATGTCGACCGTCACCCCTCCGGTGACGTCGAGCAGCCAAGCGCCGCCCAAATCCTCTTCGGGGGCGGGAATGCGCACCTCGAACCAATCCTCCTCGCTACCTTCCGGGATGTCGATCTGGCCAGAACGCCACTCCAGCACTAGCAGCTCGGCATTGCCGCTTGCCCCGCCGTCGGCGCGGGCGATTAGCACTACCTCGTCGAGTTGGAAGTCCTCTGCGTCGAAAGCCGTACGCTCGTTCAGCAATTCGTCGACTTTGAGGATCTCGGCGTCCGCGAGGTGCAGTTCGTCCAAGGGGATTTCCACGCTGATGCGGTAGTCCGCCACCTCGGCTTCGTGGCTCACGCTCTTCGTCGCGCACGCCATCAACGACAAGGCAAGGCAGGCGCCAATTGCGGTTTTGAGACTGTTCATGGCTTGGTCCACGCGAGGTCGGGTTCTTTATTTCCAAGTCTACGCCGAGTATGTGAATGCAACCTGAATAGCGACGCCTCGTCCGAGTACTCCTGGTGCTCAAGAGGGGTGAGGAACGTAGAAGCCATGACGGCTACCCGAACAGGCGACAGATGGGCGCCTGCCATGCCTTCGGCGACACTCGCGCCACATGCACCTCGTGGCAGCCGGTGAACGCGGCGTAATCGAACACCGCGGTCGCGAACGCGGGCAGAAACGCATCCGACACATCCCGCTCCAAGAACAGCGCTTTGATCTCGAAGCGGCCCTCGCCGCGATGCGCCTTGCAGTCCATGCGCCCGACCAGACGATCCCGAAACATGATCGGCAGGGCGAAATAGCCAAACACTCGTTTCGCTTCCGCCGTATAGCACTCGATGGTGTAGTCGAAGTCGAACACCGCCTGACAGCGCTGGCGCTGAATCACCAAGTTGTCGAAGGGCGACAGGATGCGCACGGTATTTGGCGCGACCCTGGCAACCCCGTCCAGCGTCTCGGGCCGTGCGTAGATCTTTTCGCCGGCCGCCGTCTCGCGGACGACTAGCTGCCCTTCGTCAACACGCGCCTTGAGGCGTTTGCGTATGTGGTTGCGCACCCGGGCGTCGCGACGGAAAAAGCAGAGGGTCTTTTCGGTGCCGAAGCCGTGTGCCGTCAAGCCTTGGTCGATGACGTGGTCGGCGTGCTCCTCGTCGCTCGGTTCCCTCGTGACCACGTCCGCCGGCAAGACTCGTTCCGCGAGGTCGTAGCGTTTCTGAAAGCCGTGCCGCTCGACGCTCATCAGCTCGCCTTCCAAGAACAGTTGCTCCAGGGCGACCTTGGCCGGCTTCCAATCCCACCAGCCCTTGCGCGTTCGACGCGGATCCTCGAAGTCTCGGGCGAGCAGCGGCCCTTCGGCGCGTATCCGATCCCGCACCCAAGCCCGAACCTTCTCATCGAGGAGACGGCCCGACCGCAAGTCGCCCCGGGCGACGGCGCGCATCATAGGTAGCGCAAAGCGGTAATCGCGCATGGGCAGATACGCGAGCGCGTGGCACCAATACTCGAACGCCCGGCGTTTGCTCACGAGCTTGTTGGGCAGCGTCTCGTCGTATTTGCCAACGCGGGTAAAGAACGTGTGATGGTGTGCGCGGGCGACCACCGAGATGGTGTCGATCTGCACGTAGCCGAGTTGCTCAAGCGCCTTCTGGGCGCCGTGCAAGCCGCTGCCGATCTTGCGCTTGCCGGCTATCCCTTGATGGCGTAAGGCCAGATGGCGCAACAGGCGGGCGGGCGGCTTTCGCGCCGTGGTGCTCATGCGTCCCGCGTCGCGTGGTCTAGGACTTGGCGGACGGCGACTTGGCTAGGCGTTTCGACCGGCGCCGATACATCGCCGCGGGACGCTTCCGCCGTCGAAAGGCAAGGACGCGCCCCCACGCCTATTTGGACAGTCGCAAGCATTACCGCTAATGTGGGCCTGTCCACCGACTTCGTAAGGGCACATGTATAGCACACCGAAAGCCGGCCTCGCGCTGGCCGCGACAGTACTGACCTTTGCCGTCTGCGGAGCGCCGGCCGCCGAAACAAAAGTGGTGACCGCCAAGAACGGCATGGTGGCGTCTCGCTCGCCGCTGGCCTCGGAAGTCGGCGTCGCGATGCTCGAACGCGGCGGCAACGCCGTCGACGCGGCGGTAGCGGTGGGCTTTGCGCTGGCGGTGACCTACCCCTCCGCCGGCAATCTCGGCGGCGGCGGTTTCGCCGTAATTCGCCTCGCCAACGGTGAGGTGACGACCAACGACCATCGCGAAACCGCGCCAGCCAAGGCGCGCTGGAACATGTACCAAGACGACAACGGCGAAGTCGTGCCGGGCCTCTCCACGGCATCGCACCTTGCGGTCGGCGTGCCCGGCACGGTAGACGGCCTGCTCGAAGTGCTGGCGCGGCATGGCACGTTGTCGCGGACGGAGGTTATCGCTCCGGCGCTGCGACTGGCGAGAGAAGGCTTCGCGCTGCCAGCGGACCTTGCGAGGCAGTTCGCACGTCAGCGCGAAGCTTTCGCGAAGTATCCAGCCAGCGTCGCCAAGTTCAGCAAACCGGACGGTACGGCTTACTCGGCTGGCGAGGTGTTCGTACAGCCGGATCTGGCGGCCACGCTGACGCGAATATCGGAACACGGCAAGCGCGGTTTCTATACCGGGCGCACCGCCGAACTGATCGTCCGAGAAATGGCGCACGGCGGCGGTCTCATCGACCTCGAGGACCTCAAGGGCTACCGCTCCGTGTGGCGACAACCCGTGCGCGGCACGTATCGCGGCTACGAGATCGTGTCCATGCCGCCGCCTTCGTCCGGCGGCGTGCTGCTCACGCAGATGCTCAACATGCTCGAACCGTACGACTTGGGCGCCTTGGGGTTCGGCAGCCCGGCTGCCGTTCACCTGATGATCGAGGCGGAGCGCAGGGCCTATGCGGACCGCGCGGAATACTTAGGAGACCCGGCCTTCTTCGACGTGCCGGTGGCGATGTTGACCGACAAGGGCTACGCCCAGCAGCGGTTTGCGGACTTCAACCCGGACGTGGCATCCAAGTCCGAAGACATAGGGGCGGGTGGCCGCTGGCCAACGGAAAGCCCGGATACGACGCACGTATCCGTGCTCGATGCGGCCGGCAACGCGGTGGCGTACACCACGACCCTGAACTTCAGTTACGGCGCAAAGATCGTCGTGCCGGGCGGGGGTTTCCTGCTCAACAACGAAATGGACGACTTCTCCAGCAAAGACAACACCCCCAACGCGTTCGGCTTGATCGGCCGCGAAGCCAACTCGATCGCGCCCGGTAAGCGCATGTTGAGTTCCATGACGCCGACCATCGTGCTGCGCGGGAACAAACCGGTGTTGGTCACCGGCTCGCCTGGCGGCAGCACGATTATCACGACGGTGCTGCAAGTGCTCGTCAACGTCATCGACCACGGCATGGGCGTCGGCGCCGCCGTGGCCGCGCCCCGATTTCACCACCAGTGGCAACCGAACCGCGTGGTATACGAACCGGGTTCGCTGTCGCCAACGACGATCGCGGCACTGCAAGACAGGGGCCATGTCGGCCTCGCCGAGATCGGGTTTCGTCTCGGCGATGCAAACTCGGTGATGGCGAGTGGCGAGAGTCTTCTCGGCGCTGCGGACCCGCGCAACGAAGGTGCGGCGGCGGGATTCAACCAAAGCAGGTGAAGGAGAACGGTGTGGAAGTCGCGCCCCATGGGGCGTAATTGTTTGTTTTCAAGACCTTTGATTTGCATTAGTCGGCCTTATTTGAGAGGCATCGCTACGATCAATCAACCCAAAGGAGAACGGAAATGAGCAGAAACATCGTGCGCTTCGCACCGTTTCACGACTTGGATCGGGTCTTCGACCGCGTCTTCCCGCAAGCGAGCGAGCTGGACGCGAACGCCCACGACTGGCAACCACTGGTGGACATCCGCGAGACCGGCAACGCCTATCAGGTAGACGTCGAACTGCCGTCCATCGCCCCGAAGGACGTTCGCGTCGAGTTGCGCGACGGCCTGCTGCGAGTCTCTGGCGAGCGGCGTTCCGAGGACAGCGACGACAGCGGCCGCGTGCATCGACGCGAGCGGCGCTACGGCAAGTTCACGCGCAGCTTCCGGCTGCCGGAGGACGCTGACGCAAACGCCATTCGCGCCTCGGCCAAAGACGGCGTGGTGAGCATCACCGTCGCCAAGAGCGCCAAGGCGGAGACCCGCGCTATTGAAGTCGAGTCGGCCTGACCAACCGGAACTGTGGTGAGAAAACGCCCGCGGCTTCATTCGAAGCCGCGGGCGTGCGCGTGTCGAACCGAGGCGCCACGAGAACCTGCCCTTTGCGCTCTAGCGAGGTGCGCCATTGATCAACCGAGCGGTCCTTGAAGTCGCGCACGGTCGATGCCGAGGCTCGGTCGACAGTCTATGCGGAGGCGTCGGCAGGGATATCCGGGATTGCTCCGCGTTCCAGAGCCTCGAATGCCTGGAGGACAAGGCGCTGAGTGCGGTACTCGCCGAACGATCTGACCTCGTGCTGCTTGAGGGACGGGAAGGACGAGCTTGGTGCCGGTGCGTCGAGGATCCATTCCAAGTCTGAGCGGTCGAGCCCGTACATATGGGCGAAGATTGCATCCAATTCGCACCTCAAGCAGTGGCGGCGTTCTTCAATCCAAGGAAAAGGCGGACCCCCAAAGCCAAGGTCGTTGGCGAAACCCGCCATATCTTCGGACGTGTAGGTCAACTCCAGCACGCGAGGAATGATCAGTTGTACCCAAGGATGACCGCAGGAGCTTGTCTTGAGGTACGGCTCCGGCGGTAGAACCGGTAGTTGCTTGAGGATGAAGAAGTTCATGTGGACCCCGCCGACGGAGAAGCGAGCCGCCCAGTCCAGAGGCAGGCTGTTCATGTTTGCCAATACCAGTGCGGACGAAATTGCTCGACCATATGCGTAGTCAATCGATGGCGCACTATTGCCCAACCCACTCGCAGGTACGGCTTCCGTGATTAGGGTTCGTTCGTTCGTAGCGTTTGTGATGTCGCGAAACGCATGAAGCCACGCTGCAAAGTCCGTTCGCACCAGAGGTCCTCCGTCGCTCA
>CAYGBI010000023.1:0-50042 GCA_964348085.1 uncultured Pseudomonadales bacterium
TCGATTGGTGTTCGATCAGCAGGTGCAGCCGGCGGCGGTGGCCGCCCGCGCCGACTCGGTCGACCGACCACGCCATGTCCGGCTGGCGCAGCCTGAGGTCGTCGGTGACGCCTTCGGTCGGCTGGCGCACGAGGGTCTCGAAGTCCAACGCGTCGAGCCACGCTGTGTCCCGTCGCCGGCCGAACGCGGCCTCGACGACGTCTTTGACGATGCGCTTGTGGCCGAGCAGGCGCTTGTAGAAGGAATCGTGGATCATGTCCCGACGGCTCGCGGCGAAACAGCCATCTTGGGACGGAAGACGGGCGGTGCGCTACGGCCAACGGCTTACACGGATTCGGGCGGATCTCCGCACTTTGTCCCGACCGCGGCCGGCCGGGCATTCGTCACGGCGACCCTATTGGGCGTGTGCTGGTTTCCTGTCGAGCCGCCGCAGCATTCCAGCGTTGCCGGCTCGGCGCGGGGTTCCTATCCGCCGGCGCCCCGCGCCACGCGGGCGAGGAAATCCTCGGCGTCGACGCTGTCCGCGATCCAGTCGCCGGCCAAGACGAACCGGTCGTCGTCGCGGACGTCGTCGAGCGCCGCCGTCAGCCGCTCCGCCGCCGTCGCCCCGAACCGGCGCAATGCTTGGCGCCGCAGGAGCGCCTTTTCGCGGACGGCTGCTTGCGCCAAGCCCTGCTCCACGCCCTGCCGCAGGAGCTCTTCTTTCCACCGTTCGACCCGTTCCTTAAACATGACGCCCACCTCCTCGTACCGCGCGAGCGACGGCAGCGACAGACGCCATTCGCCCGCCAACTGCGCCACCCGCAAATCCAAGCATCTCGTCAACTCCGACTCGCCTTCGGCGGCCAACCATGCGCCGAGTTCTCTCACCAGCGCCGGCGCCCCTGCGGGCTCGACGCTCTCCAGACGGGCCGTCCACCACAGGGCCCGGCCACGAAACGAATCGTCGGCCGCCAAGTGCGCCATGTCAACGACGACGTAGCTTGCGTCGAGTGCGCCGGCGTCGCCTCCCGGACCCTCCAGGGTCGTCGCCGCGGTCCACTCGCGCTCGCCGTTGTACACTACCACGCACTCCACGGCGTCGGCTCCCGCGCGCCGGCGGCCGCGGCGCTCGTCGCCGTACAACCGCTGGTACAGCAGGGAGCCGTATTCGAGGAACCGCAGCGCCATGGCTTGGTCGACCGTCGATTGGTGTTCGATCAGCAGGTGCAGCCGCCGGCGGTCGCGGCCGGCGCCGACCATCTCGACGGACCACGCCATGTCCTGCTGGCGCCGCTTGAGGTCTTCGGTTACGCCTTCGGTAGGCTGGCGCTCGAGGGTCTCGAAGTCCAGCGATTCGAGCCACGCCGCGCCCCGTCGTGGGCCGAGTGCGGCCTCGACTACCTCTTTGACGATACGCTTGTGGCCGAGCAGACGCTTGTAGAAGGAGTCGTGAATCATGTCCCGACGGCTCGCGGCGAAACAGCCATGTTGGGATGGACGACGGCCCGTGCGCTACGGCCAACGGCCTACACTGATCCGGGGGAATGTCTGACAGCCCGATCAAAGTCGGGGTTCGTCGCGGCCTTCGCAGGCGCTTGAAACCCGCAGTCCGAACGTCTATATAGCCCCTAAGCAACACTTGTCTAGAGGACTCCACCATGGCTGATCCGAGGGTTATCGCCGGCCGCGCCCCGTCGGCAATCGAAATCAACACTGTGCTTCGCAATACCTACGCGCTCTTGGCGATGACGCTATTGTGGAGTGCGGTCACCGCCTCCGTGTCGGTGGCCATGGATGCGTCGGGCTTTGGGTTCTTCACCTTGATCGTGTTCTTCGGGCTTCTGTACGCGGTACACAAGACCGCCGACAGCGGTTGGGGGCTGGTGTGGACTTTCGCGTTGACAGGCTTTCTAGGGTTTTCGCTGGCACCCCTGCTCAGCGCGGTATTGAGCCTCGCCAACGGCGGCCCATTGGTTGCGCAGTCCCTCGGCATCACCGCGGTCGCCTTTTTCGGCTTGTCCATTTACACGGTGGCCACCAAGCGGGATTTCAGCTTTCTCCGCGGATTCCTCATCGTTGGCGCGATCATTATCGTGGCCTCTTGGGTTGTCTTGGCGTTCATCCCCAACTCGACATTGATGGCGCAAGTGTTTTCCGGGGTGGCCATCCTGTTCGGCGCGGCACTCATTCTGTGGCAGACGAGCGCAGTGGTGCGTGGTGAGGAAACCAACTACATACGCGCCACCGTGAGTATTTACGTCGCCATCTACAACATCTTCAGCTCCGTGCTGCTGCTGTTCGGACTGGGCGGCGACGACTAGCGGTCGCCTTAAGCCCGAGCCGCTCGCTCACGTAAGTCGGACTCGCGGTCAACGCCGCCAAGTCCGACTTACATGTAGGGTGGATCAAACCCGCGTAAGCTGCCGGTAGGCTTTCTGCAACGCCTCCGGCAGCGCGTTGGTCTCCTCGATCACCATATAACGGTGGTCGGGACACATCCGGCGCAGGTAGTCGTGCGAACCCTCGACGGGGGAACGCGGTAGGGACGAAGCAAGCGGGGCGTGCTGTTTTGGCGAGCAATCGACCGTCACGCAGAAGGTCTCGACGCCTCTTGCCTCGGCTTCTCGCAATGCCTTTGCGGTGTCTTGCACGCCGTATTCGTGCTTGCCTCGATCTGGCCCGTAGTCGTGGTCCTGCGGGAAGCCGTCACTGACGATCATCAGCACTTTCAACGCCGAGCCCGAAGCCTCGAGCTTGGTCACCGCGTGGCGAATGGCGGGTCCCATGCGGGTAGACCGTTTCGGCTTCATGGCGGCGATGGCATCGAGCGCGTACTGGTCGAAGGGCTCGTCGAACTCCTTGGCGACATAGAACTCCACGCCGTCACGGCCGTAGCCGGAGAACCCGTACACGGCGTAGCGGTCGCCTAAACCCTCCAGCGCCGTGGCCATCAACAACACCGCCTCCCGTTGGATGTTGATGACGCGTCGTTTCCCTGCCTCGGCGGCCATGCGCGCTTGGAAGTCGTAGTCGTCGTCTTCGTCGAAGTACGGATCGCGAATGTCCTGCACCCGGCTAGCGCAGGCGACTTCTTGGTCGCGTTCTTCCGGCACGATGTCGTCGGTAGAGGCGGAGAGGTCGACGAGGAAGGCCGCGGCGACGTCGCGGCGCAGCCGTTCCCTACGGCTGTAGACGCGCTCATCCGGAGAAGCGCCGGTGCGAATGTCGGCACGGGTCTCGATGATGGCGTCCAAGTCGAGCTCGTCGCCGTCCGGCGTTTTCTTCACCCGCAGGTAGCCGCCCGGACGTACCTGCTCGAAGCGCTGTCGCACGGCCTTGGCGAACGGGCGCACCGCATCGAGCAGCGCTTGGCTGTCCACGTCTTCGGCGGCGTGCAAGCGTTCCTCGTAAAGGCGACACCAACCGCGCAGATACGCGCCTTGGTGGTAGTCCCACTCGTCGTAGCGAAAACTCAACGCTCCCTCGCGGGCTTCGCCCAACGCTCTGCGGACGGTAGAGCGCTCAATGTCGATGCGGCGTTTGAGACGGTCCCGCTCGGCGATAAGGGCGGCGCCGGTGTCTCGGATTTCGCCGCCGGCCTCGTTTGCCTCGCCGACCTTGATCGCCTCGCCGGCTTGTTCGGCGAACTCCATCGCGGCGACCTCGCCCTCCTTGGCGTCGAGTTCCTCTTGCCAGTCTTCGAGGCGCGCCTCGCGTTGCAGCATTTCCAGCGAGTGGCCAGCCTCGTCGTCGAAGCGTTCGGGTGATTCGGTGGTGTCGTCGAGGGCGTCGTAACAAGCAACAGTCCCGGCCGCCGAGGTGTAAACGTCGGCTTCCGGCATGGCCGCTTCGCGCTGCCGTAGGATTGTCTCGGCGGTAAACGCCGCCGAGTCGGAAAACCACACGCCCGCGCTTGGCGATCGTCCGAGTCGATCCCTTAGCGCTCGACGGTATTTCCGCACGCCGGGATAGCGTCGCTCCACCGCCGCTTGGATGCGTGTCGTTTCGATGATGCGAAACAAACGGCGGGCGAGTTCCGGCTTGGCGAAGCTGAGGAAGAACATGCCGAGGTCCGATTGCCGGTCGTCGTCGCGCTCCAATGTCGCGAGCGCCGGAATGCGGCGCCTAGCCACGTCGATGTCGAAGCGATAGGTGCCAAACTCGCGAAAGCCGAGCTGATCGAGCACTGTTAGGCGGTAGATCGCCTCGTTCAACCGGTCATCCTCGAAGTATTCGATGGCGTCCGGCAAGTACAAGCTGCGGCCGTCGTGGCTGGCGCTCGCGCCGTCTGCGGCGGTATCCGCTTGGCCCAGTTCGCTTGCTGATTTGATGTGGTAGGGCCGCCCGGCGATGCCTTCGGCGAAGAGCGCGAGCACTCGGTCGACGTCAAGCAAAGAGGACATCTTAGGCTGCGCTGCCTTAAGGCCAGACGACGTCGACGATGCCGGAGACGGCCTCCTGAACCGTGAGATCGTCCGAAACCGCCTGCACGATGGCGGCTTCCGCCGCCCGACGCGGCTCGATGCCGCGCGCGATAAGCTGGGCGGCGTAGATCAACAGTCGCGTACTGACGCCCTCGCGGAAGCCGTGCTCCCGCAGGTTGCGTACTTTCGTGCCGATCACGGCAAGGCGCGCGGCGATCATGCCGTCCACGCCGCTTTCATGCGCGACGATCTCGGCCTCGCGCCGTTCGTCCGGATAGTCGAAGGTGAGGCTGACGAACCGCTGTCGCGTGCTCGCCTTCAAATCCTTCAAGATGCTCTGATAGCCCGGGTTGTAGGAAATCACCAGCAGGAAGTTGTCATGCGCGTGCAGAAGCTCGCCGGTCTTGTCGATCGGCAGCACTCGCCGGTGATCGGTGAGCGAGTGGATCAGCACCGTGGTGTCCTTGCGCGCTTCGACGATTTCGTCCAAGTAGCAGATGGCGCCGTCGCGCACCGAGCGCGTCAGCGGGCCATCCTGCCAAACGGTCTCGTCGCCTTTGAGGAGATAGCGGCCGACTAGGTCGGTGCCGGTGAGGTCCTCGTGGCAGGAAACGGTGACCAAATGCTCGTCGATGTTCTCGGCAGCGAACAAGCGCCACGTCATGTGCTCGACGAAGCGCGTCTTGCCGCAACCTGTCGGCCCCTTGAGCAGCACCGGCAGGCGGCTCGCGTACGCGGCTTCGAACGCCGCCACCTCGTCCGCTAGCGGCAGGTAGTAGGGTTCCTCCACGCAAGGCGCGCCGCTAGCTGCCAAACTGGCTACGGTACGAACGCATCCCGCCCTTGGGTGTAGTTCATGAACGTCTGCGCCGGATTGCGGTTCACCAAGTGGCGCTTGTACATGGGGTGCTTGAGGCTGCGCACCTCGTGCTCGAGCTCCGTCAGCGGTTCGCCGCTCGCCGGGTCGACAATGGCCTGAAAGCGGTACTGATGCTGGTCGGATTCCTCGGTGATAAGGCCGCGTTCGTCAAGACCCGCGTGCGGCCGGGAAAAGTTCGTCACGTAGATAGCGATGTGGTGGCCGTCGTAGTCCGGGATGTCTCCCTCGGTCTCGCGGAAGATCATGCGTTGGTTGCCACCCATGCTCACCTCGGCCCGCCGGTCGCCGTTTTCGACGATTTGCGCCGGGGTTTCGAGCACCTCCCGGTAGAAGCGAACGATGCCTTCGGCGGTGTTCGGCGGCACATCCACCACGGCGAACGGAATGCCCAAGCTGGTGCCGAAGGCGGGGCCGAAGGCGCGAATGTCGTTGCCCCACGGGCAGGTCAAAGCAATATGGTCGTTTCTTTCCTCACGGCTGAACGCCGTGCCCCGCATGGGCCGGTCGATGAAGTCCAAGCGGCGCTTCAAGTCGTCGAGGTCCGGCACCACCACGCAGATGTGGCCGCGGAATCGCTGCGCGTCTCGCTTGGGCAGATGAAATTGCTGCTCGCCGACATTGATCCACATGTTGAAGGTGCCGAAGTCGATATACGGGTCGCGGGTGAAACCTAATCCCGTGACGTAAAACAACGCCGCAAGCCCCTGATCCGGAACGGTCAGGTTGATGTGCTCCATGTTCAAGATGTTGCCGAAGTTCTCTTCGGCGCGGTCGAAGGTGCGTTTCATGGGGTCTTTTCCCTCTTGGCCAAGTGCGCCGCCCGTTCGCGGTAGTAGTCGCCGATGGGGCCGAAGCCGTCCGCGTTGGCGAACGCCTCGCGCGTGGTTTCATGCACCGTCTCGTCGCTCGCCGCCGGATCCCAAGCCCCCCCTTGCGGTTGGCGCACATGCCAAGGCGAGTCGCAGAACACTTCCATGCCGTTGCCTTCGGGATCCGCGAAATACAACGACCATGCGTTGCCATGCGTGACCGGGGTGACCCGTTCAACGCGCTCATCGGCTTCGAGACGGCGATGCAAGGCTTTGACGTCGGCCAGCGAGCCGACGCGAAAAGCGAAGTGCGCGACGCGGTTGCCGGTGCCGTCGGGCGGCTCTCCGCTCGCCATAAAAGCCAACTGGTGATGATCGGTTTCCACTTGGCTTAGAAAAGCCGCCGGCTTGCCACCGACCTCGCCCCGATCGGTCACCTCGAAGCCGAGCACATCGGTGTAGAAGTCCAACATGGCCGGCAAGTTCCGAACATGGACGAAGGCGTGAGACCAGCGCAATTGCATGTTGCTTGCTCCCGATAAACCGGCGACGCCGGCGTGGACTTACGTTGCGCGAGCGTAATACAAACCGCCATAGTAAGGGAATGACCGCCCACGGCAACGACGACAACGAGCGGCTGCTAGACGCCATCCAAGGCGTGCTGCCGCGGCTACTGACCGCGCTGCAGGCGCTCGCTTACGTGGCCCGCCACCTGCATCCGCCGAATCTCGGCGCCCTCGCCGACGCCGTGGCGGAGCACCATGCGCCCCTCGCCGATGGCGCCGAGCGGTTCGCCGCGACCGAGTTTCCGACGCACTTGCGCGAGTTCAAGGCGCATGTGGAAGACGCCGCCGAGCACGCTTGTCGCGCCTTCGAGGCCTTGGCCGAGGCAGCCGGACGGCCGGATGCCGCGCGCGCCGGCTATCGGGCGTTGGGCCGCCGGACACTCGCCATGCAGGCGCTGTATCCCGTCGCCGGAATGCTGCCGCCCGTCAGCCGCTTCTTCGTTGATGCGCAGCGGAGAGACGACGCCGCTTTGCTCCGCAAGCTGGCCGACGCCGATGTCTCCCGCGACGACGTCGGCATCATTCACGCCGCCAACGACAAGTCGGTGCGCGGCGGCTTCTCACTGTACGTTCCCGAATACTACGACGCGGCTCGCGCCCACCCGTTGATCGTCGCCTTGCACGGCGGCAGTGGGCACGGGCGGGATTTCCTCTGGACTTGGCTGGTCACCGCCCGCACTCGGGGCGCGATTCTGCTGTGTCCCACCGCCCGCGACCGGACGTGGTCGTTGATGGGACGTGACATCGACAGCGCCAATATCGAAGGCATGGTCAAACACGTCTCGGAGCGCTGGCACGTCGACGGCAGCCGGCTGCTGCTCACCGGCATGAGCGACGGCGGCACGTTCTGCTACGTCTCCGGCTTGCGCGCCGAGTCGATCTTCACCCACTTGGCGCCGAGCTCCGCGAGCTTTCACCCGCTGCTGCTCGAAGCCTGCTCGCGGGAACGGCTGCGAGACCTGCCCATCTATTTGATGCACGGCGTCCTAGACTGGATGTTTCCGGTGGACATCGCCCGCACCGCGAACAGCACGCTCAGCGCCGCCGGCGCGGCCGTCGTCTACCGCGAGCTCGACGATCTCTCGCACACGTGGCCGAGCGACGAGAACCCTAGGATCTTGGACTGGTTTCTCGGCGCCTGAGGTCAGCTCTTCGGCATCTGGGCCTTTAGCGAGAACATGAGCGGCAGGCGGTCGCCGCCGTCGGCGAACCGCCACCAGCCATCGGCGCCTCGCGTCATACCCGGAAACGCCCGATAACAGGTCATCGGGAACTCGTGGAAAAACGCAAGGCGCAGACCGACGCCGTGAATCGCGTTCAATATCTCGGCAATGCTATGCGCCCATTCGTAACAGCCGGACTCGATGATCTCCTCCCCGGCGTAGGACGGTTCGCCGCCGGCGAAGAACATCCCGTCGGGGGCGGGGAAGTACGGGTAGCGCAACTGCAAGTCTTCGATCCCCGGCGGTTCGCCCTCGTGCGCCGCGGAGTCCAAGACCCCCACGAACGGATGTACGTCCATGATGTAGAAGCAGCCGCCGGGGCGCAGCAAGCCGGCGACCACTTGCGCCCACCGGTCGAGGTCCGGCAGCCAGCACAGGGCGCCCAACGACACGTAGACGATGTCGAACCGCTCGTCCAAGAGCGTTGGCAAGTCGTAGACGTTCGCGCGAATGAACCGGGCGCCGAGTTCAAGTTCGTCGTTCAACGAGCGGGCTAGGTCGATGGCGTCCGAGAAGTCCACGCCGGTGGCTTCGGCGCCGAGACGGGCCCACGACATCGTGTCCAAGCCGAAGTGGCATTGCAGGTGCAATAGCGACTTGCCGGACACATCCCCGACTTCGCGCCGCTCGATGTCGTTCAGCGACGAACGCCCGGCCTTGAAGCCCTCGACATCGTAGAACTCCGAGGCCGCGTGTACCGGTGTGCGCTCGTTCCAGTTGCGTAGGTTGACCGTGAGCCGGGGATCCATCAGCGCCTACTCAGGAAGACTGCATCGTTCGAGTCCGAGCATACCGTGTCGCTTGGGCAGCGGTTTCCCCGCGGCGAAAACTGTGCGAGAGTTGGCGTTGTCTCAGCGCGAGGCGTCGGGGACGCATAGGTAAGGTGGAGCAGACTGGCGAGTACCGTATTGCCGGCGACCGCGAAGCGGTATGGCGGGCACTCAACGATCCGGCGGTGCTGCAGCGCTGCTTGGACGGGTGCCGGTCCATGACGCCCACGGGCGAGGACGAGTTCGAGGCCGAGGTGGGCGCCAAAGTCGGCCCGGTCAGGGCCACGTTCACCGCCGTCATTTTGCTACGGGACGTGACGCCGCCGACGAGCTATCGGCTGGAAGTTCAGGTGAAGGGCGGTGCCGCGGGATTCGCCAAGGGCACCGCAGTGGTCAACTTGAGCGACGCGGCCGGTGGCGACACGACGGTGTTGAACTATCGCATTCAAGGCGCCATCGGCGGCAAACTCGCGCAAATCGGCTCTCGCTTGGTAGGAGCCGCGGCACGCAAGATGACGGGGCGCTTCTTCGAGCGCTTCGCCGCGGATTTCGCCAGCACAAGTCGAAGCGAAGACAACGGGGAATAGCGCTAAGCGGATACAGGAGGACACCCAGTGGAAGTTTCCATCATCGTCAACGGCGTGACGCACACCATCGATGTCGCCGCCAACGTCTTACTTTCGGACATCCTCCGCGACCGGCTCGGCCTCACCGGCACCCATGTCGGCTGCGATACCAGCCAGTGCGGTGCATGCGTCGTGCATTTCAACGGCGACGCGGTGAAATCCTGCACCGTACTCGCCGGTCAAGCGGACGGCGCGGAAGTAACCACCATCGAAGGCATCGGCACACCGGACGCGCTGCACCCCATGCAAGCGGCGTTTCGCGACAACCACGCCTTGCAGTGCGGCTTCTGCACGCCGGGCATGATCATGAGCGCCATCGACTTGACACGCAAAAACCTGGACCTCGACGAGCAAGCGGTGCGCGAAGGGTTGGAGGGCAACATGTGCCGCTGCACGGGCTACCACAACATCGTCAAGGCGGTTCTCGCCGCGCAGGACGCCACCGCGTAAGCGGCGTCGACCCGGCGAACAACCAAAAGGAGCGGCACCATGACAACAGCGACAGGCATCGGCGCATCGGTCAAGCGCAAAGAGGATGCGCGATTCATCACCGGCAACGGACGCTACACCGACGACTTCGGCGTCCACGGACAAGCCTACGCCGTATTCGCGCGTTCCCCCCACGCAAGGGCGAAAATCGTCAATTTGGACATCGGCGCGGCGATGGCCACCGACGGCGTCGTGCAGGTATTCACCGGCGCCGACTTGAAGGCCGACGGCATCGGCGACCTGCCGTGCGGCTGGATGGTGAAGTCGAAGGATGGCTCGGACATGGTCCAGCCGTCGCATCCGCCGATCGCCGTGGACCGCGTCAACTACGTCGGCGAGCCCTATGCCGTGGTGATTGGCGAGTCGCTGGAAGCCGCCAAGAACGGCGCCGAGGCGGTGGCGGTCGACTTCGAAGAGTTGCCGGCCGTCGTGGATCTCGCGACCGCCGCCGGGGCCGAGCAGATCCACGACGCCGTCATCAACAACCAGTGCTACGACTGGGAACTCGGCGACAAGGCGGCGACCGACGCTGCGTTCGCCAAAGCCGCCCACGTGACCCGCGTGGATATCGTCAACAACCGCCTGATTCCCAATGCCATCGAGCCGCGTGCAGCGCTCGGTGAATACGACGCCGCAGCCGGTACGTATACCTTGCACACCACGTCGCAGAACCCCCACTTGGAACGCTTGGTGTTGGCGGCTTTCGTCAACGTCGCCCCGGAGGCGCGGCTGCGGGTGATCTCACCGGACGTGGGCGGCGGCTTCGGTTCCAAGATCTTCGTCTACGCGGAGGAGACCGCCGTCATTTGGGCCGCCGGCAAGCTGAGGCGAGCCGTCAAGTGGCGGGCGGAGCGCTCGGAGTCCTTCCTCGCCGACGCCCACGGTCGGGACCATGTCACTCACGCCGAGTTGGCGCTCGCCGAGGACGGCGAGTTCCTAGGACTCAAGGTGAAGACCATCGCCAACATGGGCGCGTATCTCTCCACTTTCGCATCGAGCGTGCCGACTTACCTGTACGGCACGCTGATGGCCGGACAGTACAAAACCCCGGCGATTTACGTGGAAGTGCAATCCCTGTTCACCAACACGGCACCGGTGGACGCCTACCGCGGCGCCGGCAGACCGGAAGCCACATACGTCGTCGAGCGCTTGGTGGAGACCGCGGCCCGGGAGACTGGCATGGACCCCGCGGACCTGCGGCGGCGCAACTTCATCCAGCCGGGCGACTTCCCGTACGAAACGCCGGTGGCGCTCACCTACGACATCGGCGACTACGAAGCGAGCTTGGACAAAGCGCTCGCGCACGCCAACTACGCCGCTTTCGCCGAACGCAAGGCCGCGGCCGAGAGCAAGGGGTTGAAACGCGGCATCGGCTTTTCCTGCTACATCGAAGCTTGCGGCCTAGCTCCTTCGCAAGTGGCGATCTCGTTGGGCGCCGGCGTCGGCCTCTTCGAGGTCGGCGAGGTGCGCGTCGACGTGACCGGCTCCGTCACCGTGGTCACCGGCTCGCACAGCCACGGCCAGAGCCACGAGACGACCTTTGCGCAGATCATCTCTGATCGCTTCGGCGTTCCGTTCGAGAACGTCACCGTGCTGCACGGCGATACCGGGCGCTCGGACTATGCGCTTGGCACCTACGGTTCCCGTTCGCTGGCCGTGGGCGGCTCGGCCCTAATGAAGGCGGCGGACAAGATTATCGCCAAGGGCAAGAAAATCGCCGCGCATATGTTGGAGGCTGGCGAAGACCAAGTGGAGTTCGAGGACGGCAGCTTCAACGTGGCGAAGTCGAATCAGTCGCTCACGTTCGGCGAGGTCGCGTTCGCCGCCTACGTGCCGGCGAACTATCCGCTCGACGAACTCGAACCCGGACTGTCGGAGAAGGCTTTCTACGACCCGCCGAACTTCACCTATCCGGCGGGCGCGCACATCTGCGAAGTGGAAGTCGATCCGCAAACCGGGGTGGTGCGCATCGTGCAGTTCGTCGCCGTGGACGACTTCGGCCACATCGTAAACCCGATGATCGTCGAGGGCCAGGTTCACGGCGGCCTAGCGCAGGGCATCGGCCAAGCGCTGATGGAGCACGGCGTTTACGACGAGACCGGGCAACTATTGAGCGGCTCCTATATGGATTACACCATGCCCCGGGCCGACGACCTGCCGAACTTCACCGTGGACACCACGACCACGCCCTGCACGCACAACCCGCTCGGCGTGAAGGGGTGCGGCGAAGCCGGCGCGATCGGTTCCACGGCCGCGGTGATCAACGCCGTGACCGATGCGCTAGGCGTGGCGAGCGTGCCGATGCCGGCAACGCCGGAAACCGTGTGGCGAGCGGCCCAAGGGCTGCTAGGGGAGGTGTAACCATGTACCCGTTCAACTATCACCGGCCGGCTACCTTGGCGGAGGCGGCCGCGATCATGGCCGACGCCGACGAGGGCGCCTACCTCTCCGGCGGCATGACGCTGATTCCGACGCTGAAGCAGCGGCTCGCGGCGCCTTCGGACCTCATCGACCTCGCCGGCGTCGCCGGACTGGTCGGCATCTCGGAGACCGGCGAGACGGTGTCGGTCGGGGCCATGACCCGGCACCGGGACGTAGCCGAGAGCGATGCCATCCCGGTGCTCGCCGAACTTGCGCAGCGCATCGGCGACGCGCATGTGCGCAATCGCGGCACGATCGGCGGCTCTATCGCCAACAGCGATCCGGCGGCGGACTACCCGGCGGCGGTGGTGGCGCTCGATGCCACCGTGCATACCGATCAACGCAGCATCGCCGGCGGCGACTTCTTCACCGGCCTGTTCGAGACCGCGCTGGCGGAAGGCGAGATCGTCAAGTCCGTGGACTTCTGCGTGCCGGACGCCGCCGCTTACGAGAAGTTCCCCAACCCGGCTTCCCGCTACGCCATCGTCGGCGTGCTGGTGGCGCGCTGTGGTGATGCCGTTCGCGTCGGCGTGACCGGCGCCGGTCCCTGCGCGTTTCGGGCGACGGCGTTGGAGGACGCACTAGCGGCGGACTTTTCGCCCTCCGCATTGGATGACGTGGCGGTCGACGGGTCGGACTTCAACGCGGATTTGCACGCTTCCGCCGAGTTTCGTGCGCATCTGGTGGGCGTGTTGGCGAAACGGGCGGTGGCGCGCCTCGCGTGACGGCGCCCTAGCGCACATAAGCCGTTGCCTGCGGCACCGCGTTTTGCCCCAGCCCAAGCCGCTCTATCAATCCGTCGGACTTCGCGGCTATGCCGCCAAGTCCGACGGACCGACAGCGCCAAAAGCCCCGGGTCCACACCCGCGACCTCGCGCCGTCCAGTGAAGCCTTTGCCGCCATGACGACGATTCGCGCCGTCCGGTGCCACGCGCTCAGCGAAGACATTGCGAGCGTCACCTTGGACGAACTTGCCTTGCCGGACCCGGGGCCCGGCGAAGTGCAAGTCCGCGTCAAGGCGTGCGCGGTCAACTTCCCGGATATCCTCATGATTCAAGGGAAGTATCAGCACAAGCCGCCATTGCCGTTCACACCGGGCGGCGAGGCCGCCGGTGACGTGGTGGCGGTCGGCGCCGGTGTCGACGCCGTCAAGGAAGGCGACGCGGTTTGCTTCGGCACACGCACCGGCGGCTTCGCCGAAGCGCTGAACGTGCCGGCGGCCGCGGTCAAGCCGATCCCCGGCAAGATGAACTACGAAAAGGCCGCGTCCTACGGCACGGCCTATATGACCGCCTACGTGGCTCTGCGAGTGCGCGGCAACCTAGCGGCCGGCGAGTGGCTTCTCGTCCACGGCGCGACGGGCGGGGTAGGCATGGCGGCAGTCGACTTGGGCAAGCATTACGGCGCACGGGTGATCGGCACCGGCGGACGCGACGACAAGCTGGCCGTGGTCGAGTCGCGCGGCGCGGATGCCGTCATCAACTACACGCTCCCGGACGGTACGTTGGGCGGCTTTCGCGACAAGGTCAAGGCGCTCACCGGCGGTGGCGGCGCGGATGTCATCTACGACCCGGTGGGCGGCGATGTGTTCGACGAGTCCATGCGTTGCGTCAACTGGCGCGGGCGCATCCTCGCCATCGGCTTCACCAGCGGTCGTTGGCCGCAAGCGCCGGTCAATCTCATCCTCATCAAGAGCATCTCGGTGATCGGCGTGCGCGCCGGCGAGATCGGCCGTCGCGACCCGGCGCTGGGCCGACGCAACCAGCAAGCGTTGTGGCGGCTCGCCGAGAGCGGCGCGATCGATCCCCATGTCTGCGCCGGGTTTCCGCTGGAGCGGGCGGTCGATGCCATGCGCATGCTGGAGAACCGCGATGTGGTCGGCAAGTGCGTGGTCACCATGAACGGCTACGAAGTCGCCGCCTGAGGCGCTTCGCCCGGCGACCGCGTAGCGGCAGCATCCCCGCGCGACCCACGCATCGCGTTTCCCAACGCAAGCAACAGCCCCGCGATGACGAATGCGCCGGGCGGCAACGCCGCCAATGGAAAGCCCAAGGCCACGACTTGCCGCACGGCGCCTAGTGCCAGGATCGCGCACGCGAAACCGGCGGACGTGCCTAAGGCGTCCAGAAGCGTTCTGCCGAAGCTCTCCTTGGCGGCCACCTGCTCGATGTGCGCCAGAATCATGCAGTTGGTGACGATGATCTGCACGAATAGCGCGATTCGCTGGTGCAGTTCGAAGGCGTAAGCCTCCATGGCGAGGTTCACCAGCGTGGTGAACGTGGCGATCACCAGAACGAAGCACGGTAGGCGCACATCCGTCGGAATCAGCTTGCGCACAAGCGAAATCAACGTCGCGGAACCGGTCAAGACGACGGCGCTGGCGATCGCCAGACCGAGGGCGTTGGCCACCGTGTTGGAGACCGCCAGCAATGGACACAAGCCGAGCAACTGCGTCCAAGCGGGATTGCGCCGCACCGCCGCCGCGAAGAAGCGACGCAAACCCGGGGCTCCCTTCCGGCCACTCGGCGTAGGGCGCTTGGCCCGTCTCTGGTCGTGTTCTTCCCGCTGCCTTGCCGGGGATTGTGTCTGCAACGAGGGGGCGCTCGTGGGCACCATGACTTGCGTACCCGTTACGCTTGTCGGAATATCGCTCGAAATCGTAACAGGAGAGCGGCGATGGCATTCCACGATGTCACGATGACGACGATCACCGGCGAACCTTTGAGTTTCGAGCAGTACAAAGGCGCGGCCTGCCTAGTGGTCAACCTAGCGAGTCAATGCGGTCTGACGCCTCAGTACACAGGCCTGCGTACATTGCAAGAGAGCGGCGGGGTGACGGTGCTCGGATTCCCCTGCAACCAGTTCGGCGCGCAAGAGCCGGGCACCAACGAAGAGATTCTCGACTTCGCCACAGCCAAATACGACGCCAACTTTCAGCTCTTCGCCAAAGTCGAGGTCAACGGCGACGGCGCCTGCGAGCTGTACCAGCTCTTGAAAGCCGAGCAGCCTAGGCCGGACGGCGAGCAGGACATCGCTTGGAACTTCACCAAGTTCTTGGTGGACGGCGACGGGAAGGTGCTGGCGCGTTACGAGCCGGGGGTGACGCCGGAGGAGATCGCCGCGGATATCAAGGAGCGGGGACCGACTCTCAGTACTTCTTGACGGAGCTAACCAATGCCCGCACTGAGCGGAATGCGCATTCTCGACATGACCCAGTACGAGGCCGGGACGTCTTGCACACAAGCGCTTGCTTGGCTCGGCGCGGATGTCGTAAAGGTCGAGCGTCCGCAACAAGGCGACCCGGGGCGGGGCGCCACCGGCAGCGCCGAATACTTCATCGTCTGGAACTCCAACAAGCGTAGCGTCGCCATCGACTTGGCCCGCGCCGAGGGGCGTAAGCTGCTGCTCGACATGTTGCCCAACTACGACGTGTTCGTGGAGAACTACGGCCCCGGCGTGATGGAGAAGCTCGACCTCGGCTACGACGCGCTGAAGGGGGCGAAGCCCGACATCATCTACGCCCGCATCAAGGGCTTTGGCGCTTCCGGCCCATGGGCCGACTACAAGTGCTACGACATGGTGGCGCAGTCGGCGGCGGGCGCGTTCTCGATCACCGGCGAAGCGGACGGCCCGCCGATGCGCCCGGGACCCACCACCGGCGATGCCGGCACGGGCGTGCAGATGGCGCTCGCCATAGCCGCCGCTTACGTGCAGAAGCTGACCACGGGCAAGGGCCAACTCATCGAGCTGTCCATGCAGGAAGCCATGACCTACTACCTGCGCACCGCCACGTCCGGAGGCAACTACGGCGAACGCGCCGCCCAACGCTCCGGCAACGGCGGCATGGCGAGCATGACGCTGTATCCATGCAAGGGCGGCGGCGCCAACGATTATGTCTATGTGATGGCGGTGACGCCGAGGATGTGGCGGCACCTGTGCGAAACCATCGGCCGCGAGGATCTGCTCTCCGACCCGCGCTACCGGACAGCGAGGGGGCGCTACGAACACCGGGACGAACTGCGCGGCGAAATCGAAGCGTGGACGCGGACCCGGGACAAGTACGAGGCCATGCGCCTCCTCGCCGAGGGCGGCGTGCCGGCGAGCGCGGTGTTGGACACCAGCGACCTGTACCGGAATCCGCACCTCGTGGCGCGGGGGTTCGTTCACGAGGTGGAGCACGCCGCCGTCGGGCGCATCCGGCTGCTCGGCTGGCCGCCGCGCATGTCGGAGAGCGAAGTGCCCATCAAGGCTGCGCCATTGCTGGGCGAGCACTCGCGACAGGTGGTGGCGGCGGACTTGGGGCTGGCCGAACAGGAAATCGACAAATTGGTGGATGCGGGGATCGTCGGCGACGCTTGAGGATGGGTTTGCCAGCCGACCAACGGCGTTGACGTCTTGAGGGCACACTGCCGCGCTTTGGTGTAATCTCGTTCAAAGCTTGTCGCTTGAGGGGGCGGATCCATGCAAGCTCGAATCAAGAACGTGGTCGGCGTCGCTGTCGCGTTCGCGCTCTTGGCTTTCGCTTCGGGCTGCGCGCCGCCGGCAGAAGGCGACGCTGAGACGGAGCAAGCGGAGTCGAACGACGCCGGCGCCTTGCCGAAGACCCCGGACGGCGACCCGGATTTCAACGGTATTTGGCAAGCACTCGGCAGCGCCCACTGGGACCTCGAAGATCACGCCGCTCGGCAAGGCCCGGCACCGATCATGGGGGCATTGGGCGCCATTCCCGCAGGTCGCAGCGTCGTCGAAGGCGGCACGATCCCCTACCAAGATTGGGCGTTGGCGCAACGCGCCGAGAATCAGGCGGACTGGGTGAAGCGCGACCCGGCGGTGAAGTGTTATATGCCGGGCATTCCACGCGCCACCTACATGCCGTTTCCGTTTCAGTTCGTGCAATCGAAGGACGCCATACTCGTCGCCTACGAGTTCACCAGTTCAAGCCGCGTGATCCACCTGAACCGACCAGGCACCGAAGCCGAACTGCCGTCTTGGATGGGCTATTCGCTCGGGCGGTTCGAGGGCGATACGCTGGTGGTCGAGGTGACGGCGCAGGTGCCGGATACGTGGTTCGACAGCGCGGGCAACTTCCACAGCGACGAGCTCACGGTCGTGGAACGTTATACCCGCACCGGCGCCGATACGCTGCACTACGAAGCGACCATCGAGGATCCGAAAGTGTTCACTCGCCCGTGGAAGCTGAGTATGCCGCTCTATCGGAGGCTTGAGCCCGGGGTGCAGATACTCGAGTACAAGTGCATCGAGTTCGCCGAATACGCGACTTACGGGCATTTGTATCCTGAAGGCGTAATTGAATGAGAGGTTTGTGATGACTTGTCCAAAAGATGCAGTCCGCGCCCTCGGCGTCGCGGCGGTCGCTTGTGTGGCGGCCCTCTGCGCGGCCAGCGAACAGGATGCGCCGGGCGAACAAGATGCGCCGGCATTGAAGACCTCATGGGGCGTGCCGGACCTGCAAGGCACTTGGGACTTCCGCACGGCCACGCCGATGAACCGGCCGAGGGAGTTCGGCGATAGGGAGTTCCTCACCGCCGAGGAAATCGCCGAGTGGGAGAAGAGGGTGTCCGAGGGGCACCAAGCCGCCCTTGAACGGAGCGCCTCCGATGAACCCAGCCAAGGTGACGTGGACGTCGGCTACGACTTCATCTTCATTGACGTCGGCACGAAGATTTCCGGTACTCGGCGCACATCGCTGATTGTCGACCCGCCGAACGGGCGTCGTCCCGCGCTCACCCATTACGCCAAGATGCGCCAAGCGGAAAACCGCGATGTGTGGGAACGGCGGCCCATCACCGCGGCTGACCGGCCACCGGCGACGCGTTGCCTAGTTGGCTTCAATTCTGGCCCGCCGATGAGTTCCGGCGCTTACAACAACATGATGCGCGTCTTTCAGTCGCCAGGCTATGTCGCCATCCTGAACGAGATGGTCAATGACCACCGCGTCATTCCCACCGACAACAGCGAGCATCTACCCGACAGCGTGCGGCTCTGGAAAGGCGACTCGCGCGGGCGTTGGGATGGCGCCACTTTGGTGGTGGAGACGAAGAACTTCACGCCGCACACCAACTTCTCCGGCTCCGGACCGAATATGCACCTGACGGAGCGCTTCACTCGCATGGATGCCGATACGCTGCGCTACGAGTACACGGTGAACGACCCGGAGTCCTTCGAGGGGCCTTGGTCCACCGTTCAGGACATGCGAGCGACAGACGAGGACATCTACGAGTACGCGTGCCACGAGGGCAACCGCGCCATGCATCTGATGCTCGCTGGGGCCCGCTTGGAGGAACAGGAAGGCAAGCCGGATCAGCAGGGCTGGCTGCCGACGTGGTATCGCGGTCTGCCGAAGAAGGAGGATCTGCTCGCGCAAGCGCAGGGCGAGGGCGAGGGCGAGGAGTAGTCAGGTGAAAGTGAAGACTCACGTCAAGTCCGACGGGGTGATCGGGCGGTTTGGACTGGGGCGAAAGGCGGCGCCGGAAGGCGACGGCTTTCGTGGCGCGATGGCGGCCTGTGCATTGGCCGCCATCGCTTTGTTCGCACCGAGCAGCAGCGCCCACCATGCGTTTTCCGCGGAATTCGATGCGAACTTGCCGATTCGCGTGCAGGGCAAAATCGTGCAAGTGGACTGGATCAACCCCCATGCGTGGGTGCATGTCGCCCACGAAAACGAAGACGGCACCACGCAAGTGTGGCAACTCGAAGCGGGTACGCCCAATACGCTGCTGCGTCGCGGCATGACGCGACAGCTCTTGCAGCCCGGCACCGAAGTGGTGGTGCGCGGCTACCAGAGCAAGGACCGCAATTGCGAGCCGATTTGCTCCGGCAGCGGCCGCGACATCACCTTCCCGGATGGTCGCAAGTTCTTCATGGGCTCGTCGGGAACGGGTGCGCCTCGGGACGGCGCGGATCCACGGGAGCCGGCGCGAGCGGAGGAAAGCCAACTACCGAATCAAGAGTAGGGAATCGCCCTTTTTGACGCCGTCGTCGTTCCGCCCCGACAGCGACAACGGTAGCGATGTATGTCACTCGCTGATTCGCTCGCCAAGGCGTGACACGACTCAAGCAGGAGGCATTGCCATGCGAATCGTCCCCCAAGCCGCCACCGCGCTGACTTTGGCGCGCTTGGCCGCTCTCGCCACTCTCGTCCTCGTCGCTTTCCTGCCAAGTCGCAGCTTGGCCCAAGACTTGGCTGGCGAGACCCCGCCGGCGTTCGTTACCGGCGACTTCACCACGGACACGCATCACTTCGACGAGGTGGCGGAAGGGGTCTACTTCGTGCGCTACCAAGTGCCGATGTTCAACAGCAACTCCATGGTGGTCGTCAACGACGAGGACGTGTTGGTGGTGGATTCGCACATCACCCCCGCCACCGCGCGGGATCTCATCCAAGGCATTCGCCGCGCCACGGACAAACCCATCACTACGCTAGTAAACACTCACTTCCACTACGACCACGCGCACGGCAACCAAGCGTTCGGCCCGGTACAGATCATCGGCCACGAGTTCACACGCGAAAAGATGGCCGGTGCGCCCCGGGAGGAAGCCACTTTTCAGCGTGAACTGGCGAGCCTCCCGATGCGTCTCGAAGGCTTGCAGGCGCGTCTGGACCAAACGACGGACGCCGAGGAGCGCCAAGGCATCGAAATGCGCCTCGCGCTCTTGAGGGACCACATCGAGGCCACCCAAGAGATTGAACCGGTGCCGCCGGACACGACGCTCAACGAGCGCATGACGCTGTTTCGAGGCGACCGGGAGATCCAGCTCGTGTTCTGCGGGCGTGCGCACACCGGCGGCGATTTGGTCGTCTACTTGCCGCAAGAGAAGATCGTCTACACCGGCGACATGATGCTCGGCGGTCCGTCTTGGCTCGGCGACGGCCATGTGGACGAGTGGCCGGCGACCTTGGAGAAACTGAAGTCGCTTGACGCAGAGCTCTTCCTGCCCGGACACGGGGCCTCGTTCACCAACCGGGCGCTCATCGACCATGTGCAGGATTACTATCGCGCTCTTTGGCGCGAAGTGGTCGCCTCGCGCAGTGCCGGCAAGAGCATCGAGGAGACGGCGGCCGCGGTCGATTTGACGCGGTTCCAAGACCGGTTGCCGTCCGTTTCTCGACCCGGCGTGG
This sequence comes from uncultured Pseudomonadales bacterium, assembly GCA_964348085.1. GTDB lineage: Bacteria > Pseudomonadota > Gammaproteobacteria > Pseudomonadales > Azotimanducaceae > VXYL01. Next base: position 20,331 of record CAYGBI010000023.1, read on the forward strand.
ATCCGCTCGCCGTAGGCCGCATCTACACGCTATTGGCAGCGCGTGGCGAGTAGGGCGAGGCACTATCCGCGTGCCGGTCGGCGCTTGACCGCTATCCTGACTTGCGCCGCCGCATCCGTGGCGGCAAGTGCGCCGGACACGGCGCCTTTCGCCACGGCCGAGCTTATCGACGCGGTGCGCGGCGACGCGTTGACTACCTTGGCGCGCGGCGAACACTACGCGATCTACGACGGCGGTGTTCGGAGCTACCCGCCAACGACATTCCTCGTCCAATCAAGCGGCGCGCCGATCAATCTCGGCGCGGACATGGCGGCCTACATGGACACGTCCAAGCTCTGGGCGTATATCCGCGCCAACCGCATCGCCGTCGACAAGGACACGCCCGGCGAGGTGTACCTCTACAATTGGGTGGAACGTGCGCAAGGGCCGATGGTTTTCGATGTCGGCGTCGTCGTGGCGAACGACACGCCGGAGGTCGACGCGGAAACAGGCTTCCTGATCAAGCGCTATCCGGCGATGAAGTTCGCAAGCCTCGTCTACGAAGGCGCCTACCCACACGAGCCGAACAGCGGCTGGAGCGAAATCCGCTGGGAGGAGCGCGCGCGGCTGCGCGGCCACGTGTACACGGAGCGCCTCTATCGCGAGCTTTACCACTACTACGACCATGAATCGAAGCGTCACATCACCGAGATTCAGATCGAGATCGAGTGATGCAGACGACAGCAGCGACCCTAGCGCCACGAAAGCCGTTGCCGCTCGGCACCGCCTTTCGCCCCAGCCCAAGCCGCACTATCACCCCGTCGGACCTCGTGGCTAACGCCGCCAAGTCCGACGGACTGCTACCAGCCGGTGAAATTCGCGCTGCACTCGAACTGCCCCGCATCGTCGCCCCTCGGTCGCATATGGCCCGAAGTGCTCCCGCGTCGCGCCTTGCCGGGCGGCGCGACGCGGACGTCCACCATGGGCCGCTAGTTCTGCACACGGGTGCGCCGCTCGGCTCGTTAGGCTAACGCGCATGGCCGTTTTGCAGTCGCGTATCGACATCGCCGCCGCGGCGTTCCGGCGCAACGACGCGCACCACCGCGCACTCAGCCAAGAACTCCGCGAGCTGGTCTCGCGCATCGCCTTGGGTGGCGACGAACGCGCCCGCAAACGACATGTCGGGCGTGGCAAGTTACTGCCCAGAGATCGGGTGCGCGGCCTGCTCGACGCCGGCTCGCCGTTTCTAGAGGTTGGCCAACTCGCCGGCCACGAACTCTACGAGGACGACGTTCCCGCCGCCGGCCTGATCGTCGGCATCGGCCGTGTCGAAGGCGTGGAGTGCGTCATCGTCGCCAACGACGCCACCGTCAAGGGTGGCACGTACTACCCCATCACGGTGAAAAAGCACTTGCGCGCGCAAGAGATCGCGTTGGAAAACAGACTGCCGTGCATCTACTTGGTGGATTCGGGCGGCGCGTTTCTGCCCATGCAAGCGGGCGTTTTCCCAGACAAGGAGCACTTCGGGCGAATCTTCTACAACCAAGCCAATTTGTCCGCCGCCGGAATCCCGCAAATCGCCGTGGTGATGGGTTCCTGCACGGCCGGCGGCGCCTATGTGCCGGCGATGTGCGACCAAGCGATCATCGTGCAGGGCCAAGGCACGATCTTCTTGGGCGGTCCGCCGTTGGTCAAAGCGGCGACCGGGGAAGTTGTGGACGCCGAGAGTTTGGGCGGCGGCGACGTGCATTCCCGCCGCTCCGGCGTGACCGACTATCTGGCCGTTGACGACAACCACGCGCTGGCGCTCACCCGAGAAGCCATCGCCTCCAGCCACAATGGTGATCGGCAAACCGGGACGAGCACGGCCGTCGTCCCGCCCCGCTACCCGGCCGAAGAACTCTATGGGGTGCTACCGACGGATACGCGCACGCCCTATGACGTGCGGGAGGTGATCGCCCGACTGGTGGACGGTTCGGACTTCCACGAGTTCAAGGCGCTCTACGGCGATACGTTGGTGTGCGGTTTCGCCCGCCTGTTCGGCAGGCCGGTCGGCATCCTCGCCAACAACGGCATCTTGTTCTCGGAGTCCGCGTTGAAGGGTGCGCACTTTATCCAGTTGGCGGACCGCCGCGGTGTGCCGCTGGTGTTTCTGCAGAACATCACCGGCTTCATGGTGGGACGCAAAGCCGAGAACGCGGGCATCGCCAAGGACGGCGCCAAAATGGTCACCGCGGTCGCTTGCGCGCGAGTGCCGAAGTTCACCGTCGTCATCGGCGGCTCGTTCGGCGCCGGCAACTACGCCATGTGCGGTCGCGCCTACGGTGCGCGCATGTTGTGGACCTGGCCCAACGCGCGCGTCTCGGTGATGGGCGGCGAACAAGCCGCGCATGTGCTCGCCACCGTGCGCGGGGACGGACTGAGCGCGCGGGGCCAGGACTGGCCGGACACCGAACGGCAGGCGTTTATGGACGAGATCCGCGAGCAATACGAGCGCGAAGGCCACCCCTATTTCGCCAGCGCCCGACTGTGGGACGACGGCGTGATCGACCCGGTGGACACCCGGCGGGTATTGGCGCTAGGGCTTGCGATGGCGGACCTTAGCGCGATGACGCCGGACGGCGGCGGCCGGTTCGGCATCTTCCGGATGTAGGAAACGCGGCCAAGCATGTTCGAGTCGTTGCTCATCGCCAACCGAGGCGAAATCGCCTGCCGGATAGCGCGCACGGCCCGGCGGCTCGGCATTCGCACCGTGGCGGTGTATTCGCAAGCCGACGCGGACGCCCGCCACGTCCAAGAGGCCGACGACGCGATACCCATTGGCGGTGCGCCGGCGAGGGAGAGCTATCTGAATCAAGAAGCGTTGCTCGACGCCATCGCCGCCAGCAACGCGGCCGCGGTCCACCCGGGCTACGGCTTCTTCTCCGAGAACGCGGACTTCGCCTCGGCGGTAGCCGACGCCGGTGCCGTGTTCGTCGGTCCCTCGCCGGCCGCCATCCGCGCCATGGGGTCGAAGATCGAGGCGAAGCGCTTGGTGGCCGAAGCGGGCACCACGGTGGTTCCCGGCTATCGGGGCGAGGACCAAAGCGAGCGAACGCTCGCCTTGCAGGCGGAGCGAATCGGCTACCCGGTGCTAATCAAGGCTTCCATGGGCGGCGGCGGCAAGGGCATGCGCGTCGTCAAGGGCGCGGCGGAGCTAAGCGCCGCCTTGGCTGGCGCGAAGCGGGAAGCCGCGGCCGCCTTCGGCGACGAGGCGGTGCTGCTCGAGCGCTACCTGCGCCGGCCGAAACACATCGAGGTGCAAATTCTCGCCGACCATGCCGGCAAGACGTTGTCACTCTTCGAGCGCGACTGCTCCGTGCAGCGGCGGCATCAGAAAGTCATCGAGGAAGCGCCCGCGCCGACGGTGGACGCCGACCTGCGCCGCGCCATGGGCGAGGCAGCGATCCGCGCGGCGCGGGCGATCGACTACGTTGGCGCCGGCACGGTGGAGTTCATCGTCGCCGACGGCGATTTCTATTTCTTAGAGATGAACACTCGTTTGCAAGTGGAGCACCCCGTCACCGAGGCGATTCTTGGTCTCGATTTGGTGGAGTGGCAGCTCCGGGTCGCCGCCGGCGAGCCGTTGCCGTTCGACCAAGAAGATCTGACCATCGACGGTCACGCGGTCGAGGCGCGCGTCTACGCGGAAAACCCCAAGCGCGGATTCCTGCCTTCGACCGGCACGCTGCATCGCGTCGAGTTCCCGCGCGGCGTGCGCGTCGACAGCGGCGTCGGCGACGGTTCGACCGTCACCATGCATTACGACCCCATGCTGGCCAAGGTCATCGCCCACGGCGCGAGTCGTCGCCAAGCCATCGCCAAGCTCGCCGATGCGTTGCGGGAGACGGTGATCGCCGGCGTGGAGCACAATGTCGCTTGGCTGATCGGCGCGCTCGGCCATGGCGACTTCCAGTCCGGCGGCTACACCACCGACCTCGTCGAGAGTGCCGCCACCGTGCTCACCCCGAACCACGATGCGCACGCGACGGCGGCCGCCTTCGTGGCAACGACGATGCGGCGTGCGGGCGACGACCCTTGGTCGCTCATGGACGGTTTTCAAGCCAATTTGCCACACGAGCAGACCATTCGCGCCCGTCGCGTTCGGCGCGTGATAGAGGCCCGGCTCGTGGCTCTGCCGGACGGTTACGTCGTCCATGGGCCCGAGGGCGATCTGCGCGTGCAAGACGCCCGGTTCTCACAGGGCCTGCTACGCGCCCGCATGAACGGTCGATTGACCGAAATACCTGTGCTCCTAGTCGGCAACGATGTGTTCGCCACGCACCAAGGCGCCACCGAACGATTGACGATCCTCGAACCAGACGCCGGCGCGTTCGGCACAGTCCGTGAACCCGGCGGGCGCATGGTCGCCCCAATGCCGGGCCGAGTCGTCGCCATCAACGTTGCCGTTGGCGACCGGGTCAAGCCCGATCAAGTATTGGCTGTTCTCGAAGCGATGAAGATGGAGCACAACATCCGCGCCGCCGGCGCCGGCAAGGTGACCGCGATCCACTGCGCCACCGGCGAGCGCGTCGACGAGGGCGCCGAACTGATCAGCTTGGATGCCGGCGGCTCGAGTTGACGGCGCTGCGGTTGAGGATGGCCGGAGCCTCCTTGCGATCACGACCGCACGGCGAAGGTCTGAGCCGCGCCGCGCGGCCGTGAACGGGCTGAAACGCACCAAAGCGGCGCCGGCAAGCGGCGCCGCGTCTCGGTCGGGTTACAGCACCCTTAGCAAACGCAGCAGCGCAGGCACTGGCGTCCGCACAGGCACAGGTTTTGCCGAGCGGCCGGTGGCACCCAACGCACAAGGCGTGAACATCACCCCAAACTCGGATCTGCAAGGCTGGTTGGCGCGGACGTCGAGAATCAAGCTCATTTTCGCTGCTGGCACGGCCTCGCGCTCGTGCGGGACCAGCGCATTCGATGCGCTACCCAGCCCTAGGACGCCAGCGGCGAAGACGCCGGCGAGAAGTCGCTTTCTGATGATCATGGGATTTACTCCTTTGCTCGTAGGGCGACTACCACGCGCCCAGCGCGGACCCAACGACGGTTCCGATCGGCCCTAGGGTCGAGCCGATGAGCCCGCCGATTGCCGCGCCGGCGCCTTGCGCGGCAGCTTGCGTTCCTTCGGATTCCTCACCTTCCTCTTGGATCAGCTTCACGATTCGATACGCCACCTGCGCGGTCGGCTCGGCGCGACTTTCGGCGACGACGGCCGACGAGGGCCCCGCCACGCCAACTGCGATAGCACATGCGAGTAGTTGCTTTTTCATTTCGATGCTCCTTGTTTCGTTAAGCGAAAGTTGAAATGCGCGGACGACTCTACCGCCCGGAGCATGGAGCCAGTTAGCGTGATCGACCCGACACGCTGTGCGAAATGGCTGAAATTGGTGTGCGCGAAATCAGTCGGAATCGCTGCCGATCAGCGGCTGCAAGACGGGCCAGATGTTGTCCAACAGCCTTTGCTGTGCCGGCGCGGTAGGGTGGATGCCGTCGTCCTGCATCAACTCCCGGTCGGTGGCGACGCCTTCGAGCAGAAACGGCACCAGCGCCGCGCCCGTGACCTCGGCGACCTCGGCATACATCGTGTGGAAGGCGTGCGTATAGCTGGGGCCGTAATTCGGGGGGATGCGCATGCCGGCCAGCACCGGCTTCGCGCCAATGGCGAGCACCGCTTCCGTCATGGCCAGCAGGTTGGCGCGGATATTAGCCACCGGAAAGCCCCGCAGGCCGTCGTTGCCGCCAAGCTCGATGATGACGACTTGGGGTTCGTGTACCAAGAGCGTCTTCGGCAGACGCGCCAAGCCGCCGCCGGTGGTGTCGCCACTGATGCTGGCGTTCACCACCCGCGCTTGATCGCCTAGGCGCTCGCGCAACAGATGCACCCAGCTTTCCTGCGCTTGTATGCCGTAGCCGGCGCTGATACTGTCGCCGATCACTAACACGGTAGCGCCGGCGTCTCTCGCGACGTCGGCTACGGGGCTAGCGCCGTCGGTCGCCGATAATTTGTCGACCGCGCCGCTCGCCAAGACCACGGCGAGCGCCAACAGCGGTTTCAGGTAACGCCACATGTCAACATCCATACTGCGTGCCGACGCGTTGGTCAAGCGCGTGCCAACGGCGGAAGGTGAACTAACTATCTTGGACGGCATCACGCTGAATGTCGACGCCGGCGCGCGGTTGGCGGTGGTCGGCGAGTCCGGTTCCGGCAAGACGACCCTGCTCGGCATCCTAGCGGGGTTGGATTTGCCGACGTCCGGCGATGTCTGGCTGGACGGCGACCGCATCACGGCGTTCAACGAAGAGCAACGGGCGCGGGTGCGGGCACGGTCGGTGGGGTTCGTGTTCCAGTCCTTCCAACTCATCGACAGCTTGACGGCGCTCGAGAACGTCATGCTTCCGTTGGAATTGCGCGGCGACGGGCAAGCCCGTGACGGCGCCCGGGAGTTCCTGCTGCGCGTCGGCTTGGGGGCGAGGACCACCCACTATCCGCGCCAACTCTCGGGCGGCGAGCAGCAGCGGGTAGCGATCGCCCGCGCCTTCGCGTCGCGCCCGAAAGTCCTGTTCGCGGACGAGCCGACGGGCAACTTGGACACGCTCACCGGCGAGCGAGTGGCCGACCTGTTGTTCGATCTGAACCGCGAAGCCGGCACGACGCTGGTGTTGGTCACCCATGATTCAACGCTGGCCAACCGTTGCGGCGCCACCATCGTCCTCGAAGCCGGGCGCATGAAACAGCCGCCGATGAGCGCGGCGCTAAGTTCGTGAAGCCCTCGCTGGTGCTTCGCTTCGCGGCGCGTGACTGGCGCGCCGGCGAGTTGCGCCTGTTGCTCGCCGCATTGCTGCTCGCGGTTGGGGCGGTGTCCGCCATCAGTCTGTTCGTGGATCGGCTGCAACGCGCCTTGGTTGCTGAGTCGACGAGTTTCTTGGCGGCTGATCGAGTGGTCGATTCTTCCCGCGAGATTCCGAGTCGTTTCCGCGAACTGGCCCGGGAGTACGATCTTGCTCTCGCGGACTTGGTGACGTTCCCCTCGATGGTGTCGCCGGCGACGGATGATGCAGCGGCGACCGCCGCCAACGGCGCCATGCTCGCCAGCGTCAAGGCGGCGACGCCCGGCTATCCGTTGCGCGGCGTGCTGCGGGTCGCCGACGCGCCCTTCAGCGACGGTCAGGTTACCGATCAAGTGCCGGGCCGTGGCGAGGTGTGGATGGATTCGCGGTTGTTCCCAGCCTTGGGGGTGACGGTGGGCGATACGGTCCGCGTCGGCTACGCGGACTTCACCATCGGTGCGGTATTGACCGGCGAACCCGATCGTGGCGGCAGTTTCTTCGAGTTCGCGCCGCGCCTCCTGATGCGGGTCGAGGACGTGCCCGCCACGCGCGTCGTCCAGCCGGGCAGCCGCATTGGCTACCGGCTGCTTCTAGCGGGCGACGAAGCCAGCCTCGCCAACCTGCGCGAGGCCATCGACGGCGAGCTCGCGCCGAACTATCGTTGGCGCAGCATTCGCGACGTCAACGCCACCATCGACCGTGCCTTGGGACGCGCCGAGAGCTTCCTCCTGCTCGGCGGCCTGTTAGCGGTGCTGTTGGCCGGCATCGCCGTCGCGCTGGGCGCCAACCGCTACGCGCGGCGGCACTTCGACCACGTAGGCGTGCTGAAGACCTTGGGCGCGACCCCGGCGGAGATTCAATGGGGATACACCGGCGTCCTGTTCGTCATCGGCGTGGTCGGAACGTTCTGCGGTTTGTTGCTTGGCGCGCTCGTGCATCTCGGCATCATCGCCGCGCTCGGCGGTTTCCTGCCGGTGGCGCTGCCCATGCCGGGGCTGCGACCGCTGGCGGTCGGTCTCGTCACCGGTTTCATTTGCCTGTTGGCGTTCGCCTTGCCGCCCCTCTTGGCGCTGAAGAAGATCTCCCCGATGCGCGTCATCCGGCGCGATTTGGCCGCTGGCGTCGCGCCCTATGTCACCTACGGCTTCGCCATCGTCGGCAGCTTGGGGCTGCTGATCTGGTACAGCGGCAGCGTTTTTCTCACGCTGTGGGCGTTGCTCGGCGCGTTTGTCGCCGGCGGCTCATTCGCGGCCTTGGCGCTCGTGTTGCTGCGAGGGGGTCGGGTCATCGGCATGCAGGCCGGCAACATGTGGCGGCTGGCGCTCGCCGGGTTGCAGCGGCGCTACCGGGAAAACGTCGCGCAAATCATGATCTTCGGACTCGCCATCATGCTCTTGCTGATCATGTTCCTGGTGCGCACCGGTTTGATCGACGAGTGGCGGGCGCAAATACCGGAAGACACGCCCAACCACTTCGTGATGAATATCGCCGGGGACGACGTACAAGGCGTGGCGGCGCTATTGCGAGCGAACACCGACCACGACGGCGAACTTTCGCCCATGGTGCGTGGCCGCATCACCGCCGTGAACGACACGCCGGCTGTGGAATGGGCCAGACGGCACCGGCGCCAAGCGCCCGGCCCTGACGGCCGTCGCGGCCCCGGCATCCGTTCCGAGCGCAACTTGACCTTTGCGCACGAGTTGCCGGAAAACAACGTCGTGGTCGATGGCGAGTGGTGGTCCTCGGAACCCGACTCGGCCGCCGATTCGACTTCGGCCGTGTCGCTGGAGGCCGACTACGCGCAAGGGCTCGGCATCGGCGTCGGCGACACCATGACCTTCGACATCGGCGGCCTGCCGCTCGTCACCACGGTCACCAACCTGCGCCGCGTCGAGTGGGACAGCTTGGAACCGAACTTCTTCATCATCTTTTCGCCCGGCGCCTTGGACGGCTACCCGGCGACCTACATGACGAGCTTCTTCTTGGCGCGACAGCAGAAACGGTTCTTGAACGAGCTCCTTTCCCAACACCCGACCATCACGGTCATCGAAGTGGACGCCATCATCGCGCAGGTGCGCAGCATCATCGACCGGGTCACGCAGGCCGTCGAGCTGGTGCTGTACTTGGTGTTGGCGGCAGGCGCATTGGTGCTCGTCGCTTCTATCCAATCGAGTCGCGATCAGCGATTGAAGGAACACGCCTTGTTGCGCGCGCTCGGCGGCACCCGCAAGCTCATCAGCGGCGCTTTGGTGAGCGAGTTCGCGGTGCTCGGCGTGTTCGCCGGCATCGTCGCCGCGGTCGGCGCGGAGGTCACGGTCTACGCGCTGAACAGCCAAGTGTTCGAACTGACGACCGGCTTGCACCCTTGGCTGTGGCTCGTCGGGCCGGCGTTGGGCATGGTGGTGATCGCGGTCGTCGGCTATCTCGGCACCAGAAAGCTGGTGCATTCGCCACCGGTGACGGTGCTGCGGGAGGTCTGAATGGCGGCGAGCGCCAATCGGAACAAGCTCGCCAAGAAGCTCCGCCGGCTCACCGGCCAAGCGGTGGCGGACTACCGGATGATCGAGTCGGGCGACCGCATCATGGCTTGTCTATCCGGTGGCAAGGATTCGTACACGCTGCTCGACATGCTGCTGTCCTTGCGCCGCAACGCGCCGGTTGCGTTCGACGTGGTCGCGGTCAATCTGGATCAGAAGCAGCCGAACTTTCCCGCGGATGTGTTGCCCGCCTATCTCGATGGCTTGGGCGTCGACTACCACGTGGTGGCGGAGGACACCTACGCCATCGTCAAGGCGCTGACGCCGCCAGGCAAGACGTACTGCCCGTTGTGCTCGCGATTGCGCCGCGGCGTGCTTTACCGCTTCGCCAGCCGCATCGGCGCCACCAAGATCGCGCTCGGTCATCATGCCGACGATGCCGTGGAGACGCTGTTCTTGAACATGTTTCACGGCGGCCGGCTGAAGGCGATGCCACCGAAACTGGTTTCGGACGACGGCCGCCATGTGGTCATACGACCGCTCTATTACGTGCGCGAACGCGACATCGAGCGTTACTCCCGTCACCGAGATCATCCGATCATTCCCTGCGACCTGTGCGGCTCGCAGCAGAATCTGCAGCGCCAAGTCGTCAAGGCGATGCTTAAGGAGTGGGACGCGGCACAGCCCGGGCGCGTGGACAACATCGCCCGCGCGCTCCGCCACGTGACGCCGAGCCACTTGGGCGACCCCGCGCTTATGGACTTCTCCGGGCTGCGAGCCGCCGCCGACCTCGCGGTGATTCCGGCGGCGGAGTTGCCGGCCTTGGCCCCCGGTTCGCCGATTCCGTGACCGAGCGAAGGGGCGGCCGCTCCTCGCGCCATTTGCTCGTCGCCGCAGGCTTGAGTTCGGTCGTCGCGGGAAGGCGCTTGTTCCGAGACCTGCATTTGCGCGTAAGCGCTGGCGACTTGATTGAGGTGCGGGGGGCCAACGGCAGCGGCAAGAGCACGCTCTTGCGCGCTCTCGCGGGACTGCACGAGTTGCAGGCGGGGTGCATTCGCCAGCGCGTCGACTTCGATTACATCGGCCATAAGGTCGGTCTCGACGAGCGCTTGACACCGACGGAGCACCTGCGCTTCTCCGCCCGCCTAGGTCGGCGGCGTCTCGCGCAAGCGGACTTGGACCGAGCGCTCGCTCGCGTCGGTCTCGGCGCGCTGCGCGACGACTTCTGCGGCACGCTCTCTGCGGGTCAGCAACGCCGGGCGGCGTTCGCCCGGCTGATCGCGTGCCCCGCCAAGCTGTGGCTGCTCGACGAGCCGCAGACCGCGTTGGACGACGCCGGCGCCAAGTTGCTGCTCGACCTTGTCGTCGAACATCGCCAGCAAGGTGGCGCGGCCGTTTGCGCGACCCACCGGCCGCTCGAGCTGCCGGAAGAGCCGACCGAGGGCATACGGCGCGTGGTGACGCTTGGCTCATGAGCGCGTTCTTGGCGCAGTTCCAGCGCGATCTACTGCTCGCGGTTCGCGCCGGCGTGGAAGCGGCGAACCCGCTGTTGTTCTTCGTGCTCGCCGTCTTGCTGCTTGGTTTCGGCGCCGCGGCGGACATCGACGCGTTGTCGCGAATCGGCCCGGGCGTGATCTGGGTGTTGGCGCTGTTCGCCTTGGTGTTGGCTGTCGAGGGTATGTTCCAGCGCGACCACGACGATGGCGCGTTGGAGCAGTTGCTGATTCACGGCCGACCGCTGTTCGCGGCGGTGATCGGCAAGCTCGCCGCGCATTGGCTGGTGTCGGGTGTGCCGGTTGTCGTGCTCAGCCCGCTCGCCGCGCTGTTTCTCTACGGCACTACGACAGGGACGCGCACCCTCGTGTTGTCTTTACTGCTCGGCACGCCCACGCTCGCCGCCCTCGGCGCCATCGGCGCCGCGCTGACGGTTGGCACCGGTCGCGGCGGGGCGCTGTTGGCCATATTGGTGATGCCGCTGCACGTGCCGGTGTTAATCTTCGGGGTTGGCGCTAGCGACGCGGCGCAGACGGGAACGGACCCTTCCTTCGCCCTGCTGGCGCTCGCCGCCCTGCTCGCCGCGACGCTGACGGTGGCACCGTTCGCCATCGCCAAGGCGCTGAAGATCAGTCAGGAATATTGAGGTCATGGCCGCGATTTCGTGGTTCAAGCAGGCATTCCACAAGACCGGCTCGCCACGGTGGTTCTTCGCCGGCTCCCGGGGGTGGATGATCGCCCTGTACCACCTAGGGGCGGCGCTCATCCTAGTCGGCTCCGTCTGGGGTCTGGCGTTCGTGCCGCCCGAGCGGTATCAAGGGGACAGCTTTCGCATCCTGTTCATCCACGTGCCATCGGTGTTTCTCGCCGAGACGATCTACATCGTCATCGCCATCGCCGGGCTGGTATTTCTAGTCTGGCGCATGAAGATGGCGGACATGTTGATCGCCGCCGCCGCGCCGATCGGCTTGACCATCACCGCGGCCGCGCTGGCCACGGGCATCATCTGGGGAATGCCCACTTGGGGCACGGGTTGGGTATGGGACGCCCGCACCGTATCGACGCTGCTGCTCTTGCTGCTGTTTTTCGGCCTGATGGCGTTGCGGCAAGCCATCGTGCGCCCGGAGCGGGCGGCATTGGCCGTCTCCCTGTTGGCGGTGGTCGGCGTCGTCAACATACCCGTAATCAAGTACTCCGTGGAGTGGTTCAACACGCTGCATCAGCCGGCCAGCATCGTGATCGGCGAAAAGCCCACCATCGCCGCCGTCTACCTGTGGCCGCTTGGCATCAACGTGCTCGGTTTCTACTGCTTCGCCGCCGCCGCGGTGATCGCCTCGCTGCGCGCCGTGATCGTCACCCGGGAAGCCCGCACCGCGTGGCTGCGGGAGTGGCTCGCCGAGGTGCGCCGGTGACGGAGTTCCTCGTCATGGGCGGCCACGGCGTTTACGTCTGGAGCGCCTACGGGGTAAGCGTGATCGCGTTGATCGCGGTTGGCGTTTGGCCACTCGTCGCCCTGCGCAACAGGGTGCGACGCTTGCGACGACGCGAGGAGTTGGAGTGAAACCCCTGCGCCGACAACGCTTGGCGGCGGTGACCTTCGTGCTCTGCGGCGCCGCGGTTACCTTGGCGTTGGTGATGATGGCCTTGGAAGAGAACATCAACTTGTTCTACGAACCCGCCAAGGTCGTTGGCGGCGAGGCGCCGGTGGGCGTCGACATTCGCGCCGGCGGCATGGTGGTGGAGGGGAGCGTCGTTCACGACGACACCGGCCTAGGCGTGCGTTTCGCCTTGACCGACTACCGTGGCAACGACTTTCTCGTCCACTACACCGGCATCCTGCCGGGCATGTTCCGCGACGGCCAAGGCACGCTGGTGACCGGCCAGTTGGACGCCAACGGCGTCTTCCACGCCGAGGAAGTGCTCGCCAAGCACGACGAAAACTACCTCCCTCCGGAGCTGCACGGGGTGGCCGGGGAGGAGAAACCAGAGGGCTACTAGCGCCACAAAAGCCGTTGCCTACGGCAACGCCTTGCCCCAGCCCAAGCCACACTATCACCCCGTCGGACTCCGCGGCTGACGCCGCCAAGTCCGACGGGCTGACAGCCGCCACAAAAGCCGTTGCCTGGCGGCACCGCCTTTCGCCCCAGCCAAGCCACACTATCGCCCCGTCGGACTCCGCGGCCGACGCCGCCAAGTCCGGCGGGACGATAGCCCACAAAAGCCGTTGCCTACGGCAACTCCTTTTGCCCCAGCCCAAGCCACACTATCGCCCCGTCGGACTCCGCGGCTGACGCCGCCAAGTCCGGCGGGGCGATAGCCCACAAAAGCCGTTGCCTACGGCACTGCCGTTTACCTCAGCCCAAGCCGCCCCAGCACCCCGTCGGACTTCGTGGCCGACGCCGCCAAGTCCGACAGCTTGCTAGGCGCCACGAAAGCCGTTGCCTTCGGCACTGCCTTTCGCGGTTGCATCGTTTGTGGTTTCCGCTACACTCGGCGGGTGTCGCAACGACACGGATGTCGTTACGGAATGCGCCTTAAGGAAATCAAGCTCGCTGGGTTCAAATCTTTCGCCGACACGACGACGGTTGTGTTGCCCGGCAATCGCAGCACCGTCGTTGGCCCGAATGGTTGCGGCAAGTCCAACATCGTCGACGCAGTGCGCTGGGTTATGGGCGAGAGTTCGGCGCGGCAGTTGCGTGGCGAAGCGCTATCCGACGTCATTTTCAGCGGCGCCCATTCCCGCCAACCGACGGCGCTCGCCTCGGTGGAACTGCTGTTCGACAACCGCGACGGCCGCGTCGGAGGGCAGTTCGCCAGTTACACGGACATCGCCATTCGGCGCGAAGTGGCTCGCGACTCGCCGTCCACCTACTTCCTGAACGGCACGCGGTGCCGCCGCCGGGATATCGCTGATGTCTTCTTGGGAACGGGCTTCGGCCCACGGAGCTACTCGATCATCGAACAGGGAATGATTTCCCACTTGGTCGAAGCCCGACCGGACGAACTGCGCGCCTACCTCGAAGAAGCGGCCGGCGTGTCAAAGTACCGGGAGCGTCGGCGGGAGACCAACAATCGCATTCGCGACACCACCGAGAACTTGGCGAGACTCGCGGACATCCGCGACGAGCTCCAACGTCAGCTCGGGCGTTTGCAGCGCCAAGCGCAGGCCGCCGAGCGCTATCGCGAGCTCAAGGAGCAGCAACGACACCGCACGGCGGAACTACACGCCATCCGTGTGGCGAACTTGGCGTCGCAACTCGAAGAGAGGGCCGCTGCCGCGCAGGCGTTGTCGGTGGAGCACGGCGCGGCGCTGAGCGCCAAACAAGCCGTAGAGACGGCCTTGGCGGTTTCGCGCACGGCGCAAGGCGAGCAGAACGACGCCATCTTGACGAGACAACGGGACTACTACCAAGTCGGCGCCGATGTGAGCAAGCTAGAAGAAGCCATGCGCTTCGGCCAAGAGCGCAACCGTCAATTCAGGTCGGACCTTCGCATCTGCGCCAAGCGGCAGGAGGAAGCCGCGGACCAACTGGCCGCGGACATGGTGCGCATCGTCGGCATGAAGGAGGACATCGAAGCCAAGCAGCCGGATTTGGCGCGAAGCGGGGCCGACGAGGCCGCCGCCGCCAAACGGTTGGAGGAACTCGAACAGCAGGCCAGCACCCGCACCGAGGCGTGGGAGGCGTTGGCGGAACGCATCAGCCGCAACGACGGTGAGCGGCACGCCGCGCAACAGCGCAGCCAATACGGCGAGCGGCTGTGTCGAAGATTGCGGGATCGCGCCGCCAAGCTCGCCGCGACGTCTGCGCCGGCGCCCGATATCGACCTCGAACAATTCGATCGGCGGATTGAAGACGCGGCCGGCAAGAAGCGGGCGCTTGCCTTGGCCATCGAACAGAACACCGCAGCGCAAGTCGGCGCTCGCGAGCGAGTAACCACTTGCGAGCGAACACTGGAGAGCGTTCGCCGAGAAGCGCAAGACCTGCGCGGCGAACTCGCTGCCGTCGAGGCGGTGCAGGACGCCGAATTGCGCGGTGCCGCCGACGCCGAGACCGAGGCTTGGCTCGTTGGCGAGAACTTGCACGCGACGCCGCGTCTCGGTGAAAGCCTTACCGTCGAACCCGGCTGGGAGCGCGCGGTGGAGATGGTGTTGGGCGAGCAGGTGGGGGCGCTCCCGGTAGCCGATCTCACCGCTTGCGCCGTACCGCTCGCTGAGCTCGCCACCGGCCGGCTGGCGCTCGTAGCCACCTCCCGCGAGCGGTATGTCGCCGATGGCGCTTTGCCGACGCTAAGCACGCGCGTGCGTGAAGCGCTCGGCTCGTTGGCGCTCGGCGTATTCATCGCCGACTCGCTGACCGAGGCGCTCGCGCATCGAGCGTCACTCGTCCCGGGACAAAGCATCGTCACCCCCGAGGGCTTTTGGTTGGGGCCGGATTGGCTGCGCCTGCACAAGGGCGACGGCGAGTCTCACGGTGTTATCCGCCGCGCGGCCGAATTGGAGTCGCTGCGGGGGGCGGCTGCAAGAGCGGAACAAGCGGTGCGGACACGCGTCGACGAACTGACGCAAGCGCGCGACCGGCTGGCGGCGCTGACCAGCGAACGCGAGTCGCTGCTCGCCGGCCAAGCCGCCGCCGCCGCCGAACTCTCGCGGATCGAGAAAGAACGGGACGTCGCACAGGTGCGTCTGGAGGAAGCCGCCGCCAAAGCGCGACGCGACGCGGCGGAGAGAGAGAGCATTGACGCCGAGCTCGCCCAAGAGTCGGCGACCTTGCGCGCCACGCACGAGAGGTCGAGCCAACTCGCCGCCAAAGCCGACGAGCTCAACGCGCAACGGGATCGGTTGCGGCTCGTCCGGGAACAGGAAGCCGCCGCGCTTGCCGACGCCCGCCTCAGCGCGCGGCAAACCCGTGAAGCCTGTCAGCGCTTGCGGCTTGAAGTTCAAGCATTGACGGCGTCGCTCGCCGCCACGGCAACCAACCGAGATCGGCTGCTTGCCCAACGCAACGACGAGGAGACGCGAGCCGACGAGCTGCGGGCGGCGATCGCGGAGATCGAAGCGGCTATTCCAGCGCAGCAGGCTGCGTTGGACACCAAACTCGCCAAGCGGCTGACCATCGAACGGGCGCTTGCCGACGAACGCCGCCGATTGCAGGAAATCGACATCGAGATTCGAGCCCTGACTGGCCGTCGAGCCGAAGCTGAACGCGCAGCCGAATCCGTCGCCAGTCAATTGGCCGCCGTGCAAGTCGAGCGTGAGCGTCTCGCGGCGAACCGGGACAACGAGCTCACCCAACTCGGCAAAACGGGTCTCACTCTGGTGGCGGCGCAACGCGACTTGCCGGAGGACGCCAACGAGGAACAGTGGCAAGAGGCGTTGGCCGGCCTCGCTCGGCGGATCTCCCGTTTGGGACCGATCAACTTGGCGGCCATCGACGAGTACGAAACGCAATCCGAACGCAAGAGCTACTTGGACCGCCAACATCAAGATCTGGAAACCGCCCTAGTCGCCTTGCAGGACGCCATACGTCGCATCGACCGCGACACCCGGGAGCGCTTCAAGGACACGTTTGATCGCGTCAACGACCACCTGAAGGTCTTGTTCCCCAAGGTGTTCGGCGGCGGCCACGCGGCGCTCGAACTCACCGGCAGCGACTGGCTCGACACCGGCGTGACGCTGTTGGCGCGGCCACCGGGAAAACGCAACGCAAGCATCCACTCGCTCTCCGGCGGTGAGAAGGCAATGACCGCCGTGGCGCTCATCTTTGCGATATTCGAGCTCAATCCCAGCCCGGTGTGCCTGCTCGACGAAGTGGATGCGCCGCTCGACGACACCAATGTGGAGCGTTTTGCGGCGCTCATTCGCGAGATGTCTTGCGATGTGCAATTTGTGGTCGTTACTCATAACAAACAGACCATCGAAATGGCGGATCACCTGTTGGGGGTGACCATGGAGGAACCGGGAGTCTCGCGGCTGGTCTCCGTTGATGTGGACAAAGCCGCGAGGATGGCGGCGGCTGGATGAAGTGCGAGCGTCTCCAGTCCAGGAAAACCAAGGAAGCCATATTCGAGGGGGCGGCCTAATGGATATCAAGTACTACATTCTGCTAGGTGGGGGGGTGCTGATCGGCGTCGTTCTGCTGCACGGCTTTTACTTGGCGCTTAAGTCGCGTCGGCAAAGGAATGTCGCGGTCGCTGCGGGTTATGGGGAAGCGCAGCAAACCGACCTCGACTTCGAGCCTTCCGGCCCGACGGCCTCTGCCGGCAGTGGGGCGCCGCCGGGAGCGGCGGCGCAGAAGCGTCTGGAGCCGCTGCTCACCGATGTGCAAGCCAATGGCGTCCAAGACGAGAGCAACGAGAGCGACGAAAGCGAGTCCGCCACCGAGGCGCCGGCGCGGGGCCGACGAATCATCATCCCCGGCAAGCGTACGGAACCATCGGTGCCGAGGGCCTCTCGCATGCTCGGCATGGAGACGCAAGCCGACCATCCGTCGCCGTCGGAGTCGCAGGCCAATGCCAACGACGTGCTCGTGTTCTGGGTGGTGGCCAAGCCCGACGCCAGCTTCGGCGGCCAAGAACTGCTCGACGCGTTCACGTCGCACGGCCTGCTTTACGACGGCAATGTGTTTCGCAGGGTGATCCCGGACACGAACCAAGAGAGTTTCATGGTCGCCAACGGCGTCGAACCCGGCACTTTCGACTTGTCGGATATCGACGCCTTGGCCACGCCTCGCATCGTGTTGTTGCTGCGCCTCGCGCCCGATTCCCAGCTCACGGAGGCGTTCGAGGACATGTTGGAGGTGGCGCAGAATGTCGCCACCACGCTCGGCGCGGAGTTGAAGGACGAGCACATGAGCGACATGAGCGGGCAAACGATCGAACACTGCCGGCAACGCATACGGGACTTCAGGCGGCTGTCGTTCAGGACGTGACCCCGTGGCTAGGGAGGCAGCGCAGCAGGAACTCGCCGACCTTCGCGAGCGCGTCGCCTATCACCTGCATCGCTACCACGTCTTGGACGAGCCGGAGATTTCCGACGCCGACTACGACGAGCTGTTTGATCGTTTGGTCGCTTTGGAGACCGAGCATCCCGACCTCGTCACACCCGACTCGCCAACGCAACGCATTGGCGCGCCACCGGCCTCGAAGTTCGAGGAAGTGCGTCACGCCTCGCCGATGCTGTCGTTGGACAAGTGCTCGAGCAGCGACGAGCTGCGCGCTTGGCGAGAGCGCTGCCGCCGCTTGCTGGCGGACGACGACCAACCAACGTACTTTTGCGAGCCCAAGATCGACGGCGTCGCCGTAAGCCTGCGCTATCGAAACGGCGTGCTCGAACGCGGCGCCACTCGGGGCGATGGCGAAACCGGCGAGGACATCACCGCCAATGTGCGCATGATCGCCGAAGTTCCGCGGCGCCTTGCCGGCGGCGACGCGCCGGCCGAGCTCACGGTTCGTGGCGAGGTGTATATGCCGATCCGCGGTTTCCTCGCTTTCAACGAACGGGCCCGGGCGAAGGGCGAGCGCCTGATCGTCAACCCCCGCAACGGGGCCGCCGGCAGCTTGCGGCAGTTGGACCCGAAAGTGACCGCCCGACGGCCTTTGGCCATGTTCTGCTACAGCGCCGCCGACAGCCCGGACTGGCAGCCGCGACGGCACTCCGAGGTCATGGCCGCTTTCCACTCTTGGGGACTGCGGGTGAACCCGAGAGGCGAGGCGCTCGCCGACCTCGACGCCTGCGAGGTCTACATCGGCAAGTTGCTCGAAGCGCGCGAGAGCTTGGGCTACGCCATCGACGGCGCGGTGGTGAAGGTGGACGAGTTCGCGTTACGCGACAAACTCGGCCAAGTAACGCGCAAGCCACGCTGGGCGATCGCGTACAAGTACCCGTCCGAGGAAGCGAGCACGAAACTCCTCGACGTGGACTTTCAAGTCGGTCGTACCGGTGCCATCACACCGGTAGCCAAGCTCGAGCCGGTGTTCGTGGGCGGCGTCACCGTCGCCAATGCCACGCTGCACAACATGGACGAGATACGGCGCCTCGACTTGGCGCTTGGCGACCAAGTGCTCATCCACCGCGCCGGCGACGTCATTCCGCAAGTGATGCGGGTGTTGCGTGCCAAGCGCCCTGTCGACGTGCGCCCCGTGCGGATGCCGAGTACATGCCCGGTCTGCGGGGCGGCCATCGTACGCCCGGAAGGCGAGGTGGTGGCGCGTTGCAGCGGTGGCCTGCAATGCGGGGCGCAACGCCGGGAACGCATACGCCATTTCGGCTCACGCTTGGCGCTCGACATCGGCGGCTTGGGCGACAAGCTGGTGGATCAGCTCGTGAGCCGCGGTCTGATACGCGATCCGGCGGATCTCTATGCACTCACAAAGGAGCAGATCGAGGGCCTCGAACGCATGGGCCCGAAGTCGGCGGACAATCTCCTGAGCGCCTTGCAGGTGAGCAAACGCACCACCTTCGCCCGTTTCATCTATGCGCTGGGCATCCGCGAGGTCGGGGAAACCACCGCGGCCGTGCTCGCGAGCCACTACCGTACTTTGCCGGCGCTCATGGCCGCGGACGTCGAGGAGTTGCAGGAGGTTATGGACATAGGCCCGATTGTCGCCGCCAAAATCGTCGACTTCTTCGCCGACGACGCCAACCGCGCCTTGACGCGGAAACTTCACGAGGACATGGGTATCGCTTGGGATACGCCGGCGAGCGTCGACGACGCCGACGGCGAGGCGGCAGCGTCGCTCGACGGACAGTCTTGGGTGCTCACCGGCAAGCTCGCCGCCATGTCGCGCAATGATGCCAAGACGGCGCTTCAAGCCTTGGGCGCGAAGGTCGTGGCTTCGGTGTCCAAGAAGACGACGCGAGTGGTCGCTGGGCCGGGCGCGGGCGGCAAGCTCGAAGACGCCAAGGCGCTCGCCGTTCCGATTATGGATGAAGCGGAGTTCATCGCGTTCTTGGCGAACAGGACGCGGACCGACAGGAGGGAAGCATGCGACGCCAACCAGTAATTCGCCCATTTCGCGCCAGCGTGGTCGCCGTATTGGCGCTGACAGTCGCCAGTTGCGCATCCATGCCGCCGTCGAATCCCCACAACCTCTGCGCCATCTTCCAAGAACGTCCGAAGTGGTACCGGGCGGCCAACCAGGCCGAGCGGCGTTGGGGCATTCAGGCGCCGGTGATGATGGCCGTGATGTACAAGGAATCGAGCTACCGAGCGAGAGCCAAGCCCCCGCGCACCAAACTGCTGTGGGTGATTCCTTGGAAGCGCGAGTCCTCCGCTTACGGCTTCGCCCAAGCGACCACCCCCGCTTGGAAAGACTATCTACGCGAGACCAATAACCGCTTTGCCGATCGGGACGACTTCAAAGACGCCATCGACTTCGTCGGCTGGTACTTGAACCGCGCCCACCGGCAAGCGGGCATCGCGCCCTCGGACGCGCACAGTCTTTACCTCGCCTACTATTCCGGTATTGGTGGCTATCAGCGCGGCACATGGCGCAACAACGCTTGGCTGAAAGGCGCCGCCGGCAGAGTCGCCGATCGCAGCAGCCTCTACTCGGGCCAAATGTCGAAGTGCGAGCTCGAACGCCGCTGGCGGTTGTTGGGTTGACCGACTCGCCGCCAATGGAGACGATTGGGCTACCCAAGTCTTCGGCTGGCGTGGCGCTTCGTTCCCACGCGGCATCCTATGGCGGAACCGGCCTCCAACATCGGGCTGACGGATGAACTGAAAGCCGACATTCAACGCGCCTATCGAACGTGGCTCGCCAGTCGCGGCTTCAGGCCGCGCAGGGGTCAACGTCAGATGATCGCGGACATCGCCCGCGGTCTGACCGAAGACGGCGAGCGGTTGTGCGTCGTCGAAGCCGGCACGGGCACAGGCAAAACCGTCGCCTACTGTCTCGCGGCCATACCCATCGCCCAAGCGCTCGACAAACGGATCGTGATCGCCACCGCCACGGTGGCGCTGCAAGAACAGGTGGTGTTGCGCGACCTGCCGGATTTGGCGCGCCACGCGAAACTCGACTTCACGTACACGCTTGCCAAGGGGCGCGGCAGGTACGTTTGCTTGCAGCGCCTTGACGACCGCATCACCTTCAATCGGGAGCGTGAGGCCGATTTGTTCGAGCCGCCCGGGGCCGAGGACTTGGCGACTTATCGCAAGCTGCAATCCGCCTACGCGGACGGCACTTGGGACGGCGAACTCGATAGCTGGCCGGACGGCATGGAACGTCGCGTATGGACTGCCGTAACCAACGACCGCGCCGGTTGCGGCGGCGGGCGTTGCGGCTACTACCAGCAGTGCCCGTTCTTCAAGGCCCGACGGCGGGTGGCCGAGGCGCGAGTCGTGGTGGCCAATCACGACTTGGTGTTGGCGGATGCGAGCTTGGGCGGCGGCGTAGTGCTGCCCAACCCCGAGGAGACCATCTTCATCTTCGACGAAGCGCACCATCTGCCGGAAAAGACGCGCGAGCGCTTCACCGCCAATGTGCGCCTACGGGCGTCGGTGGATTGGCTGGGCCAACTCGGCGCCAGCTTGGAGACCATGGCTCGGCGTTTCGACAAGCCCCGCGAGGTGATGCGAGCGACCGAGCGGCTGGCGAAAGAAACCGGCGACTTGGGCCAGCTACTGACCGAGGTGGAGACGATGGCGCGTGATTTGCCGTTCGCGTTCCGCGCCGAGTTCGGCGAGCGGTCGTCTGTCGCCCGCCGCAACCACGGTCGCGGGGTTCACCGGTTTCCGCTCGGGCGAGTTCCTGAACCGATCGCCGAACGCGCGGCGCCGCTCGGCAGGGCGTTCCACGCGGTGACCGGCATTCTCGACGAGCTGCTCACGGCGTTGGAGCAAGTATTGGACGGGGAACTGGACTGGCGCAACGCCGATCAAGCCGAAGCGTGGCTGCCTGCCATCAGTGTGCTCGCCGGGCGCGCGGCCGGCGGCGAGGCGCTGTTTACCGACTACGCCAGCGACGGCGGCAGCGCGGCGAGATGGGCGACGTCGCACGTCTTCGAAGCGGCGGAAGACATCGAACTCACCACGGCGCCCCTCGACCCGGGCGAGATCCTCGATGCGAAGTTGTGGCAGACCTGTTATGGCGCCGTCGCCACTTCGGCGACCCTGTGCGCGCTCGGCGGCTTCGAGCGCTTCATGGACACCGCCGGCATAAGCGATGCTCGCCAATCCCGCATCCCGAGCCCCTTCGACTTCCCCCGCATCGCCGTGTTCTCGGTGCCGCCCATGCAGGCCGACCCGAGCAATCCCGCCGCGCACACCGAAGAACTGGCCGCGCGCTTGCCGGCGCTGCTCGCCTTGGAACGCAGCGCCTTGGTGTTGTTCACCTCTTGGCGGCAGTTCAACGCCGTCGTGGCGGCGCTGCCGGACGATCTCCGCGAGCGATGCCGCTTGCAGGACACGGCGTCCAAGCAGCGCCTCTTGGACGAGCATCGTCGCATGATCGACGCCGGCGAGAGGAGCTACATTTTCGGCCTTGCGAGCTTCGCCGAGGGCGTGGACCTGCCCGGCGACTACTGCCGACACGTCGTCCTCGCCAAGCTGCCCTTCGCCGCGCCGGACAATCCGGTGGACGAAGCGGTAGCGGAAATGCTCGAGAGCCAAGGCCGAAATCCGTTCTTCGAAGTGTCCGTGCCGGAAGCCTCGTTGCGGCTAGTGCAAGCTTCGGGACGGCTGATTCGCCACGAGGACGACGGCGGCCGCATCACGCTCTTGGATCGGCGCATCGTCACCCGGCGATACGGCCAAGCGTTGCTCGACTCGTTGCCGCCCTACCGTCTCGAACTAGGCTAAAACCATGCGGATCGCCGAGCTTGCGGCCATCGAACCAAGCGCAGCCGTGCTCGCGTGCTATCAGGGCTTGGACTCGTCGGCGCCGGACGACTATCGACAGTTGGCCGCGCTCTTGGTCGACGACTGGCGCCGTCGGGGCAGGGCGCGAATCGGCTTGGGTGGCGGTCAGGGCGCCGGCAAGTCGACCTTGGGCCGGCTGATCGTCGACGCCGGCGCGGCATTCGGCATGCGCATCGAAGTGCTGAGCCTCGACGACTTCTATCTGCCCAAAGCCGAACGGCGCCGGCTCGCACTCGAAGCGCATCCGCTGCTCGCCACCCGCGGGCCGCCGGGCACGCACGATGTGGATCGCTTGCGGCGTGCGATGGCCGCGCTCAGGCGTGACGACGTGGTGCAAGTGCCGCGCTTCGACAAAGGCGTTGACGACCGCGCCGGATACCGCGAGGTGCGCGGCCCGGTCGACATCGTCGTGGTGGAAGGCTGGTGCATCGGCGCCCCGCCGGCCGACCCGGGGACCGAACCGACTACCGCGCTGAATGCCTTGGAGAAGCAACACGACGCCGATGGCCATTGGCGGCGCTACGTCGAGTCGGCGCTACGAAGCGCATACGCAGAGCTGCATCGGGACTTGGATACGCTGGTGTTCCTCGAAGTGCCGGATCTCGACGCCGTGCGCCGCTGGCGCCTGCAGCAAGAAGGTGAACGCCCCCGGGCGCAACGTATGACCGTGGCCCAAGTACGCCGTTTCGTGGAGCATTACGAGCGCATCACGCTGCGCATGCTCGCCGCTTTGCCGGACACCGCCGAGGTAGTCGTGCGGCTGGACGACGGACACCGCGTGGTCGCTTTGGGCTTGGCCGATTAGCAGCCGCCTCACGCGGCGCTGTTCAGGTTCCATTCATCCCGTGCCGCGCATACTGACCGCCAATCGATCGTTCTAGGAGACATCGCCATGCGGAAACACAACATCCTGCTTGCCTTGGCAGTGGCCCCGGCCGCCTTTGCGGACGTGACTTACGACGAAGCGACGGTAGTCGACGTGGAGCCGATTCGCGAGCGGGTCGAAGTTGTCGAACCCCGCGAACAGTGCTGGTTCGAGACCCACCACCGTCGCCACCACCGCGCCGGCAGCCCCACCGCACCACTCGTCGGCGCGCTGATCGGCGGCGCCATTGGCAACGCGGTAGGCCACAAAAAGCGCAACAAGCAAGTCGGCGCCGTGGCCGGCGCCCTTGTGGGCGCCAGCATCGCCCACGACATCAGCCGCGAGGCGCGCAGCACTCCGGTTCGCAGCGTCCGTCGGGAAGTCTGCGAAGTGGTCGAAAAAACGACCTACCGCGAGCGGGTCACCGGCTACATGGTCACCTACCGCTACCGCGGCCAGACGCACCGGGCGCGGATGGACCAACACCCCGGCGACAGCATTCGCGTTCGCGTCGCGGTGAGGCCGGCGTAGCGGCCGGCGATCAGGGCGGGCGCGAGAGTCTGCGAATGCGAAGCCACCCTCGCTTCGCGGACCGCGCGGGCCGCTCGTGCGTGCGGAGCGTACGAGTTCTCCTAACAGAAGGAAGGCACCACGCATCGGGCGCCTGCGCGGTTGCCAACTTCGGCGAAGTCCTCGCGCACACGGCCCTCGGATATGCGTTAGACTCGCCGTTGGTCTCGCGACGGGATAGCCGTCGCAAGGAATGTTGAGTAACTCAGATGAGGGGGGAATACCCAATGGCTGCACGAGAAGTCGTAGTCGTAGATAGCATCCGCACGGGCTTGGCGAAGGCCCACCGCGGCAGCTTCAACCTGACGCGGTCCGACGACATGCTGGCACACTGCATTGACGCACTGCTCGAAAGGAATCCCAACGTCTCGCCGGAGGAGGTGGAGGATGTGGTCGTCGGGGCGGCCAACCACACCGGCGAGCAGGACGGCAACTTGGCGCGTCTCGCCGTGGTGCTGTCCAAACTGCCCATCTCGACGGCGGGGATGACCATCAACCGGTTCTGTTCTTCGGGGCTGCAATCCATCGCCATCGCGTCCAACCAGATCGCCTCCGGGCAAACCGACATCGCCATGGCCGGCGGCGTCGATTCCATCTCCATGGGCGCCCGGCAGCAGCCCGGCAAAGCCAAGCGCAACCAGCGCTTGCTCGACGAGAAGCCGGAGATCTTCATGGCCATGGGCAACACCGCCGAAGTGGTCGCGAGGCGCTACCAAGTGACTCGCGAAATGCAGGACGAATACGCGCTGCAAAGCCAATTGCGCTACGCGAAGGCGCAAACGGAGGGGTGGATCGGCGAAGAGATCGCGCCCATGACGGTGACCATGAAGAAGGTGGACAGGCAGACCGGCGAGGAAAGCATGGAGGAGGTGACCGTCGATCGCGACGAGTGCAACCGCCCGACCACCACCATCCAAGGGCTTTCCGGCTTGGCGCCCGCGTTCGAGGAAGACGGCACGGTGACGGCCGGCAATGCATCGCAGCTCTCCGACGGCGCGTCGATGACCCTGCTGATGAGCGCGGACCGCGCCAACCAGCTCGGCGTCAAGCCGATGGGCGTTTATCGCGGCTTCACGGTCGCTGCCTGCGAGCCCGACGAAATGGGCATCGGGCCGGTATTCGCCATCCCGAGGCTGCTTGAGAACGCCGGCCTCCGGAAAGATGATATCGACCTGTGGGAGCTGAACGAGGCGTTCGCCTCGCAGTGCGTGTACTGTCGCAACGAGCTGGACCTCGACAACGACAAGTACAACGTCAACGGCGGCAGCATCTCGATTGGCCACCCGTTCGGCATGACCGGTTCCCGTTGCACGGGCACCGTTCTCCGTGAGCTGGAGCGTCGCAACAAACGCTACGGTGTGGTGACCATGTGCATCGGCGGCGGCCAAGGCGCGGCCGGCCTGTTCGAGCGCGCCTAGTAGTACGTTGGACTTGGTGGCGTCAGCCGCGAAGTCCAACGGAGTGCTAGGACGGCTTGGGCTGGGGCGGAAGGCGGCGCCTTCCGTGGCCCTAGCGCTTTAGCGTCCAAGCAACGGAGCCGGCCGAAACCAATTCGGCCGGCCCCGTTACATATTGACACGGAGCCGCAATAGGGCGGAAACCGTGTTCGATCACACTCACCGTTCTTGTAGTCGCGAGCTTACGACGTGAAGAACGCGAGCCCCACGCACGGTGCGCAAGCACCTGTCGTCACTGACGGCGGTGACACGCCCTCTTCCGGGGCCACCCCCGCCAAAGAACGATCAAGCGCCCGGCGACGGCGCCCGGACAAGCTGCTCGTCGTCGACGACGACGCGGAGCTGCGGGAGCTGATCTCCGCTTTTCTCAGCAAGCAAGGTTACGACATCGTCACCGTAGGCGATGGCGCCAGCATGGACCGGGCGCTCGCCAAGGGCGACATCGACCTAGTTATTCTCGATCTCATGTTGCCCGGCGAGGACGGCCTGTCCATCGCTAGACGGCTGAAGCAGACCGGCGACATTCCCATCATCATCGTCTCCGCCCAAGGCGAGGATGTCGACCGCATCGTCGGCTTGGAAGTCGGGGCCGACGACTACATGGGTAAACCGTTCAATCCCCGCGAGTTGCTCGCCCGCGTGCGAGCCGTGATGCGACGCTTCAGAGGCGGCAATGCACAGGTCGTCGAGTTCGGCGACTTCCGCTTGGACTTGAGCGCCCATCGGTTGTCTCGCGCCGGCAAGACGGTCTCGCTCACCTCCGGCGAGTTCGATCTGCTCGGCATTCTCGTGCGCTACCCGAACCGGGTGCTGGACCGGGATCGAATCCTCGACCTGCTCACCGGTGCCGAGCGATCGCCGTTCGATCGCAGCATCGACGTGCGGATCACACGGTTGCGCAGCAAGATCGAAGAAAACGCCGCCTCGCCCGTGTTTATCCGTACGGTGTGGGGCAAGGGCTACATGTTCTGCCCGGACCGGGCGTAACCTGCCTCAGAGCCGCTGACGGGCGGCTGCGATCGCTTGGCGCACCGCTTGCGGTGCCGTGCCGCCGATGTGGTTGCGAGCTCGGACAGAGCCGTCCAAGGTCAGCACTTGGTATACATCCGCTTCGATCGTCGCGGAGAGCTTTCGGTAGTCCGCCAAGTCGACTTCGGCCAAGTCCAGCCCGCGGTCGATGGCGAGCGCGACCGCCCGCCCTACGACTTCGTGCGCATCTCGGAACGGCACGCCCTTGCGCACTAGGTAATCGGCCAAGTCCGTAGCGGTAGCGAACCCCGCCTCGGCGGCGGCGCGCATGGCGACGGCGTTGGGCCGCATCGCGGCGACGATGCCTTGGAGGGCTTGCAGGCAGTCGAGCAGCGTATCGGCGCTGTCGAAGAGCGGCGGCTTGTCTTCTTGATTGTCGCGGTTGTAGGCCAACGGCTGGCCTTTCATCAGCACCAACAGCGCGTTCAAGTTGCCGATCACTCGCCCCGTCTTGCCGCGCACCAGCTCCGGCACGTCCGGGTTCTTTTTCTGCGGCATGATGCTCGAACCCGTGCAGTAGGCGTCCGGCAAGTCGACGAACGACCACTGCGGCGAGGCCCACAGCACCAGTTCTTCGCACCAACGCGACAAATGCACGGCCGTGATGCTGGCCGCGGCGCAAAACTCCATGGCGAAGTCGCGGTCGCTCACCGCGTCCAACGAGTTGGCCGCCGGCGCGTCGAAGCCGAGCGCACGGGCCGTCTTCCTGCGGTCGATGGCGAAAGTGGTGCCGGCCAGCGCCGCGCTACCGAGCGGCGAGACGTTCAGGCGCCGTCGGCAATCTCGGAAGCGGTCCCGGTCCCGGTGCGCCATCTCGAACCATGCCATTAGATGGTGGGCGAAGGTGATGGGCTGCGCCGCTTGCAAGTGGGTGAAGCCCGGCATCACCGTTTCGGTGTGGTCGTCGGCCAAGTTCACGAGCGTGGTCAGTAGGGTAGTCAGCCGCCGGTCCACGGCGTCGATGCACTCCCGCAGCCACAAGCGGATGTCGGTCGCCACTTGGTCGTTGCGCGAGCGCGCCGTGTGCAGCTTTTTGCCGGCGTCGCCGATCAGTTCGGTGAGGCGCGCCTCGATATTCATATGCACATCTTCGAGCGCGGTCGCCCATGCGAACTCGCCGCGTTCGATCTCGCCCTGAATCGTCGCCAAGCCGTCAATGATCGCTTGGTGTTCCGCTTGGTCGATCACGCCGATGTCGCGCAGCATGTCGGCGTGGGCGATGGAGCCCTCGACATCGTGGTGGCTGAGCCGCTGGTCGATGTCCACCGAGGCGGTAAAGCGAGCGACAAAGGCGTCCGGCGGTTCGGCGAAGCGGCCGCCCCACATCGTGGGGGCTGCCTTCGGTAGACGGGGGGAGCGTGTCATGCGGGCGGTCTCTCAAAGGGGGCGCGTGTGGGTGTCCCCAACCGCCTAGTGAATGTTAACTTCGCATCGGAGCGAGTCAAGCAGCCGCAGTGTTACCAATCCGCATAGCCACCCGTCGCAGCCCGTTGGCGCTCGCGCAGGCGCGCGCCGTCGCGGATTGGCTGCGGCAGTCGGTGCCGAACCGGGACGTTGAACTCGTCGCGATCACCACTCGGGGCGATGTGGATCTCTCGGCGTCGCTAAGGATGGCCGGCGGCAAGGGGGCGTTCATCGAAGCGCTAGAAGAGGCCCTCTTGGCGGACCGCGCCGACCTTGCCGTGCATAGCATGAAGGATGTGCCGGTCAGCGTCGGCGAGCCGTTCGCGTTGACCCCGTTTGGCCCCCGGGCGGATGCGCGCGACGCGCTCGTGGCAAAGGATGGTGTGCGCGCTATCTCGGACTTGGCACCCGGCGCGACGGTCGGCACGGCGAGTCCACGCCGTCGCGCCCTGCTCAAGAGCCTGTTTCGAGACCTCCGCGTAGTCCCGGCGCGCGGCAACGTGGGCACCCGTCTGCGGCGCTTGGACGAAGGCGGCTTTGACGCCTTGCTGCTCGCCTGCGCGGGCTTGCACCGGCTTGGTTTGAAGCAACGAATCAGCCAGTGCTTCGACCCGCAGGTGCTGGTGCCGGCTCCGGGGCAAGGCGTACTCGCTGTGCAGTACTTGCGGGAACGGCGCGACGAACTCGCCATGTTGCGCCGCAGCGTCGACCAAGAGGTGAGACGTTGCGTTGCGACGGAGAGGCGACTTGCGAGCCGTTTGGGGGCCGACTGCGGACTGCCGCTCGGCGCCTACTGCGTTGCCGAGGGTGCGGCCTTGCGGCTAGTCGCTGTGGCCGCGGACTTGGAAGGCGAACGCGTGTTGCGCATCGTGTCGCACGGCGACGACCCGGTTGCCCTCGGCGACGACGCCGCTCGCCGGCTGGAAGCCTTGGGCGTAGGCGATCTCCTCGATCACTGATGCGCGACCCGCCCATCCGCGTTTGGGTGACGCGCACGGAACCGGGCGCCACTCGCCTCGCCAATCTGCTCGCCGCCAAGGGCCTTGCCGTGTTCAAGGCGCCGGTGTTGCGCATCGCGCCGATCTCCTCGCTTCCGCCTAGGGGACATTTCGATCTCGCGGTATTCGTGTCCGAGCACGCGGTCGCGCAAGCCTTCGCCAACGGCTGGTCGCCAAGCGCGAAGGTTGTGGCCATCGGCGAAGCCGCCGACGACCTCTTGCGACGCCACGGGGTCGCGCCCTGCTTGCCGTGGCGGAGGAGTGCTCGGGGTGTGATCGCCGCATTGGCGAAGCCGCCGGCGCACACGCTGATCGTCAAGGGCGAAGGCGGTCGCGACGACCTCCAGCGTTGGCTGCGAGGACAGGGCGCCGTGGCAACCGAGTGGAACGTATACCGACGGCTGCGCAATGAGCTGGCGCTCTCCGATGAGCGCATCGACGCGATCATCGTCGCCAGCGGGGAGGGCTTGGCGGTCGTCGGCGGGCACTGGTTCCGTGCCCGCCGAGAACCCGGCGTGCCGCTCTTCGTACCCTCCGAGCGCATCGCGGCGCTCGCGCGTGAACGGGGGTTCGCCAACGTCTCCGTCACCGGCGGCGCCAATCCCGAGACCGTCGCTCCGCATTTGCTTAAGGCTATCCACGGCAAGGTGGGGTGTACGACAAATCCTTGGTGAACGACCTCCGGGGTCGTCATGCGGCCGATGC
>CAYGBI010000024.1:0-49621 GCA_964348085.1 uncultured Pseudomonadales bacterium
ATTCTTCCGTTACCCAATCTCGAACGGACTCGCCGAGTAGGTATTTGTTCTCCTCGTTGCCAAATGCGCAGGCGAGTCGCCGTTCCGTAGTCTCAAAGTGACAGTAGACGTCACGGCCGAGAATCGCGCCCACCAAGCGCTGGCGCCGCAATTGGACGAATGCCTCGCTCGCGAATCGACCGAGCGACGCCTCCTCCCGAACCACATGTTCCGCGAGTTCGGTCGGCATAAGCCGCATGACGCGGCGCCGTGGTTGGGCGCTACGGGGACCGACGCTGGCCAAATCCATGTGGACTTACAAGAGGTCTTCGTCAGGCGTGGGCGGGTCGAGCAGTGTAGGCGTGATCAGCAATACCGTTTCCGACCTGCTGTATTCCCGCGTCTTCGCGCCGAGCCACGCAAACCGGCCGATGGATTGGTCCCTTGTTTCGCCGCGATCCGCCGAAAGGCCCCCAAGAGCCAACGTTTCGCCACTGCGTAGGCGCGCGCTTTGAAAGAACTGTTGGCGTTCCACGGTTGGCAGTTGAATGGTGATGCCTCTATCGCCGGCCGTGTCCAAAGCGACCAAGTCGCTCACCGCCACGTTGGCATGCAAGAAGACCTTGTCGCCGACGATCTTTGGCAGGATGGTCAGTGAAATGCCCGTGGCGACGGCGCCCGCTTCGAGCTGCACTTCGGTCGCCAATGCGGCCGTCTCCCGCGTCACCACATCCACGCCGGCAAGGTAGCCTCGATCACTCAGCACCTGCAATTGAGCGGCTTGACCATTCAGGGCGACGATCCTTGGCGTGTTGCGAACGCTGGTTTCACCTTGAAGAGCGAGCGCCCTCAGGATCACCGACGTTCCCTCGAGTTCGCTTGCCTCCTCGCTGCCGAACGGCACCCCCACTTCGATGCCGACGCTCGCAGGCGAAACGCCAAGCGCTCTTGCGCTCAACTCGGCAAACTGACTGGAACCCACCGGCGTCACGGACGCGGCCTTGCGCACGAGTTCCCAATCGATGCCGGTACTCCGGTCTTCCGACAGCGTGACGGTTACGATCTGTATTTCCAGCAGGACTTGACGCCCCAGCCACGCGTTCAGCGCCGCGATATGCCGCGCGACATCGCGTACTCGACCCGCAGGCCCTTGCACCAGCACGGTGCCCGTAGCCCGGTCGATCATCGGCCTGCCTTCGCCAAGCAGGTTGGTCAGCGTTTGCTCCAAGCTGTCCCAGAAGCCGGCGCTGACCCTCAAGTCGATCGAGCCACCAGCTTCCGGCGACGCTCTGACATTTGCCGATCCGGAGCCGCTGGCCTGCAAAACTTGGGTGTCGTCCTGTTGCGCCGTGCCCATCGAGAAGCTGAGCTCCCCCGGCACTCGGTGTATCTCGAATGTCCGCGTGACTTCGGCTTGCCAATGCAGCGTGTTGGCCGTTTCCTCCCAGTCGAACCCGCTTGCCGCCGCTAGCGAGTTGAGGAACTCGCGAAATGGACCGCGGTGGTCCAGCGTGACGACCGTCTCGACTTCGGCCACACCGGCGCCCAATACAACGGATGGCGGCGCGCTGAGCTGCTCCAAGGCCTTCGCCAAGCACATCTCGAAGGGCAATCCAGACGCCTTGATCTCGACAAACTCGGTCTGCCACGGCGCAGACGCGTGCGCAATCCGCCTCGTGGCGAGGTAGGGGCCCTCGTGATTCACCAAGAGCGGCCGACTAGGTGTCGGTGGCGCACTCTGGGCGATTAGGTCCTCGGCGGAAACGCGACTCTCGACGATGTTCTCCTCAACGCCCTGCAATGCGCACGACGTCAATAGAAACACCGACACAAGAGCCGAAAGCAATCGGTACAAGTTCATGGCGGGCCGTTTGTTAGGGATCTGTGGGTTCGGGCGCGTACGAATCGACGCACTGAGTGACGAGAGTTGGGGCGTCCGGGTGTGCGCGAATGCAACCGATTTCGTGCTCGATCCTGTCCACATCCGTCGCGATCAAACCGAAGGTTTCCAATACGTTCACGCGCGACGCACCGTCCACCAACTCAACGCCGACCGGAGTGAGCTCGATCGCCACGCCGCTTGTTTGGTCACCGGTGAAGACGTCATACGCAGGATCATCCGGTTGAGGCGCTCGGGCAATGCGCGCGACGCCTTGTAGGTCACCCAATGGAAATTCAACGCCACCCACCTCTCCTTGGGCGAAAACCAATTCTCGACCCTCGTTGCGAAGACGAACGAAGCGTTCCGCGACCCCTTCCCTAGTCACGCGGACCTCGACGACGTGCTCCTCGCCCGCGCCGGGGAGCTTGGTTGCTCGGCCTAGAGGAAGTTGCGCTGCGATCGAGACCGCATCGCGACCCCAGACATGGAACCGCACGACCAAGTCCTCCGCCTCCATGAAGTCGTCCGTATAGTCGCCGGGCGGCGTGCCGCCGGGGTCTCGGTCCCAACCCAGCAAGACATAGGGTCCGCAGTCATTCGCCCCGCAGACGAGAAATCGATTGGCAGGCAAGTCACTCAGGTAGCCATCCTCCTGCAACTGCATGATCGTGATGGCATTCAGATCGTTCGGCCAATAGCCGAACACATTGCTTTCCTTCCAAGCGATCGACGCGTTGACGATCGCCCTAACGTCGCGCACAGCCCCCTCTACGCGGCGCTCCGCATGTCGAATACTCAGACTATTGACGTAGTAGTTCGCCACTAAGATCGCGATCACGCTTAGCAGACCCACCACCAGCCCCACTTCGATCAACGTGAAGCCCGAGGCACGGCGCCGGCCTATCGGCCGCCGGCACCTGCTGGGCGTGCGCGGTAAGCGAGGCATTTGCTAGCAGCCTAAGGCGTGGTAGTCGGCGGCACTGACGGCGAGGTCGAGGGTAGCGTCCAAGTCCAATCTACCGTCCCTATCTCGATCGATCGGCACGCTGGCTTGGCACGCCGGTGTTGGCGGCCGGGGATGGGCGTCATCGCATCCATCCCCGTCGACGTCCAAGACGTAGCCGGCATCGCCAATCAGTCCATCACCGTCGGGGCCATCGCAGAACAAGTCGAGCACGCCATCTCGGTCCGCGTCGCAGTCGACCGCATATCTCGCCAGCCACTCCGTAAGCCGTAGCAGGCGATTGTCGAGGGCTTCGTTTGCTCGGAGGGACGACATCATCACCACTTGCTCGCCAACCGGTTGGCCATCGCAAGTCTCCGCAACGTCGAAGTCGCCATCGTCGTCGCAGAAGGCATCGAGCTGCTGCGCGATGGCTTCGGTTCGATGCCCTAGCCCAGCCGGCGGCGTCCAAGCGACATAAAGACGAGGCGGCGGAGGGGAAGCACCTTCACTTGTCGGCGGCGACGCGACACGCCAGCCAAGTATGCCGTCGACCGACTGCGAATTGTCCACCAAAGACCTCAGTGCTGGTGCCAGATGCAGCGCCATGCAGTTGTCGGGATCGACACTGCACACCAACTCGGCGGTTGATTCGTCTACGTAGATGGGCAGCGCGTGAACCGCGTCAGTGGCCGTGCAGTACTGCCCCCGATACCAATCGACGACGGCATAACGTAGCGCCTCAACGCGCGTCTCCAAACGCCGCACGTCCGCAAGCAGGTCCACTCCCCCGCTCAGCGAGCGCCAGACCTGAAACGCGCCACCCAGAATCACGCTCGCCGCCACGAGCGCGAGACCAAGTTCCAAGAGCGTCCCCCCACGCTGCGCGAAGCGCGTGGGGGGCGAGGATTGGGCCCGCATGCACGACGTCCTGTCTCTCCGGCTCGGGGTGCCGCCAACTTCAGAGCGTGTACTGGACAGCCACGGTCTTGCCGCTTACGACCGCCTTAACCGATCCCTCCTCTAGGCGCATCGCCAGTACTTGCGCGTCCTCGAAGTTGGGAATACCGGTAATCTCCAGCGTCCACAGGTAAGGGTCGTCGACCTTTAGCCCGTACTGCGCGTCTTCCCAATTGCTGTTCACATTGGTAAGCGTCGCGCCTTTCACGGTCTCCGCTATCCTGCCGAGGTCGCCGGGCAGATAGGCGCTGATCTGATTCCAACTAGTCAGTTCCCGGTCGATGCCCTCGGAACTCGCCGGTGTGACGACGCCTTCCGGCAGCTTGAGCCAGCCGCCACTTCCCCATGTCGACACGGCGGTGCGAATGGCCGCGGCGTCGCCGGTGACCTCCGTCACTGCTTGCTGCTTGCTCACGGTGTTGTAGATGGTCAGCACCGCAACGACAATCACCGAGATAATGCCGACGACGAACCCAAGCTCGATTAGGGTGATGCCGTGTGCGTTGCTCCGAGCGTGCCGTACGTTGACCGCAGGGGATTGATTTTCTGCCACTTGTATCTCCGTAGCTCCGATGAGTTGATTTGGATTCGTCTCGATCTAGCGAGTTTGCAGAGTGTCTGCCATGTAGGTCGAAACGACATAGACGGCGGCGATCAGCGCCGCGAATGACAATCCTACGATCATCACCCCGAACATGTCCAACGTGCGTGCCATCCGCCGGACGCGAGCCAGTATCGCGTTGCGTGCAGCCACACCTGTCGCCGCCATGGTCTCACGCAGATTGCGGTACTCCGCCAGTATCTTCAATCGCGTCATGTCCGCATAGGAGAAAAAACCGACGTCCAACATGTCCGAAAGGTTGGTGCCTTCGTCTAGACGGCGACGCATCTGGTTGAGGTACCAGCGCGTATACGGCGTAGCGTGCTCGTGGATCGTATCCAGCGCCACGCTCGGCTCTTGGCCGGCTGTCAGCAGCGTGCCCAACTCGTCCAATACGTTGGCAGCCAGCAGGCCACGGTAAATCGTGAACGGCCAAACTCTGTCCAATGCCCTTCTTGCCGTGCCACGCCAATGCCGCAAAAGAGTCCGCAAGACGAGCCCCCCGCCGGCGAGCACACCCAAGGCCACGGCCCACCACGACTCGATGAACCCACTGATGGCGTAGACCGCTTGTCCGATCGTGGGCCACTTCTCCACCGCCATCACTTCCTCGTACTGCGGCCAAACCTGCAGGGAGAAAAAGACGTACAGGGCGCCGGCGAATAGCAGGTACAGAGACGGTTTGATCAACTGCGCGATCGTGCCTTTTCGCGACTCATACTGTTCGCGAAGACGTTTCAGGACAGGCATGCCGGTCTCCGAGAGGTCGCCGCTCTGTTGAGCGGCGCCAATCGCGCCGACGACACTCCGGTTGAAACAGCCGAGCATGGCGTCGGTGGTTGTCCCACCTGCGTCCAGTCCGCGCAGCATGACGCCGGCGACCGCACGAGCTACCGGATCGCCGATTTCTCGCATGTGTTCCAACGACCGACTCAACGGTATGCCGTCCGACACCAGCCTAAGGACATCCTCCAAGAACGCCAATTGCTTCGACAACGACAGCGCGAACTGTCGAATCAGGAATACTTCGTCTAGTCTGCCGAGAGAGGCGCCTGCCATCTCTAGCGCCCTCCGCCCGTATGTATCGTCATCATCGACTAGCTCGCTTCGGCCGCCCGCAGTCTTCGTTCTTGAGTGGCTTGACTCGGCGGGAAGATGCGCCCGGCATCGCCATCATCGAGTGGACACACTAGACGTTCGATGTCGGCGGGGTCGACGAGTCCGTCGTAAAGGTACCTGCGGGCGTGGTCCGCTATGGAAGACCAGCCGTTCGCGCTCTTTTCGAGCCACTCGCGCCAACCGTCCCAATCCCGGCGTCGGATGTACTCCCTAGATTCGTCGTCGACCAACACCATCTCGGCCAGTAGCACGCGACCGACGATCCCCGTGCCCCGCTCGCTCGCCTCGCCGGTGGTGTCTTGGGCCAAGGCTTTCTGGGTATCGCCACAACCTCCCTCGCACCCTTTGCCGCGAACGTATATGCGCGTCGGATCGGTGAAGATGCGTCTGAACCGCTCGATCTGTCGCATGTTGTCGGGGAACTCGGTTCCCGCGTCCGTCAAGCAAACGCGGCACGCGCTGCACAGCCGGGGCACTAGCCGTTGATTGACAAGCAGCACCAAGAAATTGGCATCGTAGAGCAGCTTGTGGTCGACGCCCAAGTCCTCCAATCGGGAGGGAATGGCGAGAACATTCGCGGCATGCACAGTGGTGAGCGACAGCTTGCCCGAAGTCGCCAAGTCCATAATCGCTTCCGCAGTTTCTTGGTCTTTGACTTCGCCGAGTACGTTGATATTCGAGTCCCAGCGGTTCAGTCCGCCGAGCAACGTCTTCCACCCGCCGTGCTCGACGATGCTGCTAACTGAGACATGGGTTACGTGTTCCAGTTCCCGTTCAACCGGCTCCTCCAGAGAAACCACCTTGCGCCGTTCCTTCTCTTCGTCGCTTAAGCCGTCAAGTAACGCGGTAAGGGAGGAACTCTTGCCGGAGCCGGTCGGACCGGAGAACACGATCACGCCGTATGGACGACGAATGGCCACGTCGAGCAGCGCGATTTGCTCGGCCGTGTAGCCCAACGCCAACAAAGTCAACGCTTCTTGATCGGGGCGCCAGACGCGAACGAAGATATCCACGCCGCGGATATCCGGCGCCGTGGCGAAGCGCAGGGACACGGTTTGGTCGTGGCCGGTCTGGTTGCGGATCTTCATCTGCGCAGAGGCGTTGAGGGCCATATTGGTGACGAACTGGCGGGCGCCCCGCTTGGCCAATCGGTTGAACATGTAGTTGCCAAACTGCTCGATTACAGTGGCGGTATACGCGGGACGCCCAGCGCGTCTGTAGTCCACCATTTCTCCGTTGATCCGGAAGCGCGTGGTGCCTCTGTCGTCGCGGATCTCGAAGTGGATGTCGGAAGCCCCCCTTGCCAAGGCTGCGGCGAGCAAACTCCGGAATTGCTGTTCGACCTCTGTCGGCGTCAGGGCTTCGTCCCGCTCCGTCGCTCGCTCCACGAGATCCCTCGTCGCGGGATGCACTTCCACGGTCCAGCCCTTCAACTCGAGCAACGATTGCGTAGCCTCCACCTCGGGATTGTCCGGATCATCGGTGATGATCCACGCGAGCGTGCCTTCCGGAACCGACTTGAGTCGCACGCACAGTCGACTCGACAAGCGGCGGACCCACTCGAGCAGCGACTTGATGTCCTCCTTCCTGTCGCCAAGCCGGTCGTCGAGCGGCTGCATTCGTTCGTACTTCAGATGGTCCGCAACCAAGATCGGCGTAGTGTTCCGCACTCGGGCGGCCCTCTCGATACGTTCCCGCTCGTCCGCGAGCGCACCTTCGTTCGCCCGTCCCCCGGGAGAACCGTCGGCCCTGCCATTCCCCCCCAAACGATTGATGAACCAGTCGGCCAAGCCCGCTAAGGACTTCTTCGGCTCGCCCAGTCTTTGTTCTTGGGGGGCAGCCGGCAACAACCGCTCCCGCTGGGCGCCGGATTGACTCTCGGAAAGGACTTGTTTCACTTTGGAAGGGACGTCGTGTCCTATCGTTGTTGCCTCAGGGGCCGGCTGAGCAATTGCAGCCCGAGGGTCTTGCGGGCATCTCGGCAGGCGAGGGTCGCGCTGTCGGCGTCCGCCTCCGCCAAGCGACAGCCGCTATTACCAATCACTTCCCCAACGCTGGTGTCGTACTCGCCACCAGCCAACCGGATGATCGCCTGCCCGGTTTGCCCGCCCCGACCAAGCCACACGACGCGGGCTGCGTCCATGCAGGCGCAGGCCAACGACGGTGGCGCCTGGTCCATATCCAGCACCTGCCAGTATTGAGCGTCCAGCTCCGGTGCGTCCTTGATGAGGGTTCGCACTTCCGAGTTCACTTCCAAGAGCGCGAGCATGTCGCCCAACTGCTTAATTTTTCGCTCTAGTTCGGAGTCCTGGAGGCCCTGCAGTTGCTTGAGCTGTTGGCGCAACTTGACGATTTCGATCTCGCGCTGCAACGACTCGATCCGCAGTTGATCCTCGATTTTGGCAGGCAACGACGGCAGCGGACGAGCTTCGTCCTCGGCCACGACGCCGGCGACGCCGAACAAAGCGACTGTCCAAGCCAAGGTCCAATGCGGAATGACTCCACGGAGCGCGCACGCGCCAGCATGGCTCACCAACGCCCCCAGAGGAAGCCCAAGTCGCTTGAGCATCCGTCGAGCTTCGAGGCTTCGCCACCAAGTTCGAGGGTCTGCTAGAACGACCATCCGATACCGGCTCGTACCGACTTGTCGCCGCCGCTCGCGGCGGCGCCAGCATTGATGTGAACGCCTCTTTCTTCGCCGAGACGACCGGATACGCCGACGGCGACAGCCGACTCGCCTTCGCTGCCGCCGACCCCGACTCCGACGAAGAACTTGCCGTCGGGCACGGCATTGGGCACCGCGCTCAACGCGGCGGCCATGGCGGCGACTTGGCTGACCCGCGTGTCGACGTCCACCAAGCCTCGGTCGAGCCTCGCGATGGCTTGCGTGTTTTGGCTAATCGCCTGCGTGTTTGCGGTAATGTTCGCACTGTTGGTCGAAATGCTCGCCCGGTTGGTGGCGATAGCCGTGCGGTTGGCCGAGATGTCCGCGCTATGTCGCGCCAAGTTGTACGCGCCAAGGCGAACTTTGGTCATGGACTCGTGGCCAATGGCAATCTCCCCGTTCGCAGCACGAACGCCAGACCCGATGGCTATCGAGTTCCCCCGGGCCCTAGCGTCGGCGCCGATGGCTATGTTGCCGGTTCCGTTTCCTCGCGCGTCGGCGCCTTCGCCGATGGCGATGTTGCCGGCGCGCTCCACTTCACCGTCGTCGTCCGCGTCTTCGCCGTGCCCGTAGGCCCTCGCGCCGCCGCCGAGCGCGACATTGCCGCTGTCGTTGCCCCTCGCGTCGGCGTCGTTGCCAAACGCCGCGTTGCGACTGTTCCAACTTGGCTCGCTCCTAGCGTAGGTCGTCCTCGTCACCGACAGCGTCGACAGCGCCTCCCGCACGATCGCTTCGGCTTCCTCGTCCGTCATCGCCGCGATTTCTTCACCGGGCGTGATCTGATCGCATGCCGAGTCAGGCAATCCCAGATCCGCGGCTGCCGCCATACAGTCCTCCCCCGCGTTCTCCGTCCAGTGGTACGTGGTGGTGGTCACCGTCATGGCGTCTTCGACTCTGCGCCCCGTTGCCGGGTCGACGCGAAACACAGTCTCGGTGGTGGTCGTCTCGTTCTTAACGAAGAAACTGTCGTAGTCGAGCGTCCTGGTTACGATGGCCGGACCGGATGCCTTGGCGCCGTTGCCGATGGCCGTATTGCCCGTCGTGTCGTCACCCCGTGCGTCGGCGTCTTCGCCACACTCCAAGTTCTCGCCTTGGACCTCGGTAACGCTCCCGTCGCACTCCTCCACGCCGCGTGTATCTCCACTTGTGTCCATTGCCTGAGCGCAGAGGCCCAACAAACCGGCACAACACGCAACGGTCAGCTTTTTTTCTTTATTTCTTCCAAGCATCTCTACCTCCAACTGAATAGCGACCACCGATCAGCGGCTGACTTATTCAAGCTTGCTCAGGGGTTGGTCACAGACACGCGCACCATACCACAGATCACCAGCCCACGCTCAGTACGATACGCTCCCTTGCTCGTCCCACGACCAACGCTCACCACGCCGCAACCACATGACCCGTCCGCGGCATCAACCTCAAGCTCAAGCCGTTTGCAGCCAAGTAGCGGCACTGTGGTCAATGGCTTGCGCAGGCCAACAATGGTCGCGCTTCGTCCATATCCACCATCCAGCGCCTACCGGTATTGGGCGTCCGGTGCGTCCTTAGAGAGGGTTCGCACTTCCGAGTTCACTTCCAAGAGCGCGAGCTTGGCTCGATCCGCAGTTGATCCTCGATTTTGGCGGGCAACAGCGGGCAGCGAACAAGCTTCGTCCTCGGCCACGACGCCGGACAAAGTGATTGCTCAAGCTACGGTCCTACGGGGAAAGCACCCCTCGGCAAGTCTGAAGCGCGCCGACGCGGCTCACCAACGCACCTAGGGAAGCTAAGTCGCCCGAGCACCCCTCGAACTTCGAGGTTTCGCCACCAAGTTCGAGGGTCTGCTAGAACGACCATCCGATACCGGCTCGTACCGACTTGTCGCCGCCGCTCGCGGCGGCGCCGGCATTGATATGGACGCCTCTTTCGCCGCCGAGACGACCGGATACGCCGACGGCGATAGCCGACTCGCCTTCGCTGCCGCCGACCCCGACCCCGACGAAGAACTTGCCGTCCGGCACGCTATTGGGTACCGCGCTCAACGCGGCGGCCATTGCGGCGACTTGGCTGACTCGGGTGTCGACGTCCCCCAAGCCTCGGTCGAGCCTCGCGATGGCTTGAGTGTTTTGGCCGATAGCCTGCGTGTTTGCGGTGATATTGGCGCGGTTGGTCGAAATGCTCGACCGGTTGGTCGCGATGGCCGTGCGGTTGGCCGAGATGTTCGCGCTGTGTCGCGCCAAGTTGTACGCGCCGACGCGAACATCGGTCATGGACCGGTGGCCAATGGCAATCTCCCCGTTCGCAGCACGAACGCCAGATCCGATGGCGATCGAGTTCCCCCGGGCTCTGGCGCCGGCGCCGATCGCTACGTTGCCGGTTCCGTTTCCTCGCGCGTCGGCGCCTTCGCCGATGGCGATGTTGCCGGCGCGCTCCACTTCACCGTCGTCGTCCGCGTCTTCGCCGTGCCCGTAGGCCCTCGCGCCGCCGCCGAGCGCGACATTGCCGCTGTCGTTGCCCCTCGCGTCGGCGTCGTTGCCGAACGCCGCGTTGCGACTGTTCCGGCTTGGCTCGCTCCGGGCGTAGGTCGCCCTCGTAGCGGACAGCGTCGACAGCGCGTCACGCACGATCGCTTCGCATTCCTCGTCCGAGTTCGCCGCGATTTCCGCACCAGGCGTGATGTGATCGCAGGCCGAGTCAGGCAAACCTAGTTCCGCGGCAACCGCCAAACAGTCCTCCCCCGCGCTCTCCGTCCAGTGGTAAGTAGTGGTGGTCACCGTCATGGTGTCTTCGACTCTGCGTCCCGTTTCCGGATTGACGCGAAACACCGTTTCGGTGCTGGTCGTCTCGGTCTTGACGAAGAAATCCAACGGGCGACAGCACGCCGCCGTGTCGATTGTCCTAGTTACGATGGCCGGACCGGATGCCTTGGCGCCGTTGCCGATGGCCGTATTGCCCGTCGTGTCGTCGCCCCGCGCGTCGGCGTCTTCGCCACACTCCAAGTTCTCGCCATGGACCTCGGTGGCGCTGCCATCGCACTCCTCCACGCCACGTGCGTCCATCGCCTGAGCCGCCTGAGCGCAAAGACCCAACAACCCGGCAAAACATGCAACGGTCAACTTTTTTTGTTTATTGCTTCCAAGCACCTCTGTACCTCCAACTACTTTCAATTGAAATGCGACCACCAAATCAGCGGCTAACAGCGGCCGACTTCCTCAAGCTTGCTTAGGGGGCGGTCACGAACGCGCGCACCGTACCACAGCTCACGCCCAGTGCGTTACGCTCCCTTGCTCATCCACGACCAACAGCCAACCATGCCGCAACCACAAGACCCGCAACTCGCCGACAATCCGCTGTATCTCCGTCGCGCCGCCCGCGCCAAAGCGGACAAACCGCCGTCTCGGGGGAATCCCTTGGGCGCCGTGGCGCAAGCCCGATTTCCGGGCCAGAGCCGCGAAGAGGTGATGGCCGGGATTCTGGCTCAGGACGGCGAGCTGGTAACCGGCCACTTCGGCACCATTCGCTACAAGCCGGTCACCGTCCAAGGCATCGACCTCAAGCTCGAACCCTTGCAGCCGAGTATCGGCACCGTGGTCCACGGCTTGGACCTCGCCACGGATCTCGATGCGGCAGATGCGGCAGACGCGGAAATGGTGCGCTATTTGCGCGCCCTTTGGTTGGAGCGCCGGGTGCTGGTGTTTCGGGATCAAGGACACCTTTCTCGCCAGCAGATGGTCGAGTTCGCCGAGCGCTTCGGCGAAGTTGGCGCACCCTTCGGCGAGCGCGAGCACGTGCCCAACTCGCCGCACGACTTGAATCAGCAGATCAAGGTGCCGGACATCCCGAATATGCTGCTCCTGCCTTCGGACGAGACCGTTCCCAACGCCGCTTCCGGCTGGCACGCGGACGCTACTTGGCAGCGGCGGCCGCCGATGGCAAGCGTCTTGATGTGCCGCGAAGCGCCGCCGATCGGCGGCGATACCTGTTTCTGCGATTGCCACGGCATGTGGGAAGGGTTGCCGCTCGAAACCAAACGTCGGGTGCATCGACTCACTGCCGTCCATGTGGGCAGCGTGGGCCACCAAATGGATGGTAAGACACCGGTAGCGGTGCATCCGGTGGCCCGCACCCATCCGGAGACCGGGCGCACGACGTTGTACGTGCAGCAGGGATTCGTGCGCCGCTTCGCCGAGGAGCATGGCGTGCCCGAGGAGGAGGAGCGTGCGCTCTTGTTGCAGATGAAGCTGCAAGAGGGGCGACCCGAATACACCTGCCGAGTACGCTGGGAGGAAGGTTCCATCGCCATGTGGGACAACCGCGCCGTACTGCACTCGGCCAGCGCGGACTTCTGGCCGCATCGTCGGTTCATGGAGCGGCTGACCATCTTGGATGCCGACGAGTCGCGGCGAACACCCTATTACGCGCCGGAGGCGCACCCGGAATTGGAGGACGCGGTATGAACGACTTTCTTGAACGACGAGAGATCGGGCGCACCGGCCTGCGCACCAGCCGTCTCGGGATCGGTTCCACCTTCGACGCCCCGGCAGCGGTGATCGAGGACGCCTTTCACCGCGGCGTCAACTATCTGTACTGGGGCACGGTGCGCAGGCCCGAGTTCGCCTGCGCCATGGTCAACTTGGCGAAGGGCCACCGCG
Organism: uncultured Pseudomonadales bacterium; assembly: GCA_964348085.1. Classification (GTDB taxonomy): domain Bacteria; phylum Pseudomonadota; class Gammaproteobacteria; order Pseudomonadales; family Azotimanducaceae; genus VXYL01. Next base: position 12,781 of record CAYGBI010000024.1, read on the forward strand.
ACGAACTGATCTTGACCGTGCAGTCCTATTCCACCAAGCCGTCGACCATCGAGGGCGAAGTGGAAGGCGCGCTCAAGGAAGCGGGACTCGACGACTTCGACTTCCTGCTGCTCGGCAATCGCCCCGAAGACCCGGGCGACGCCTACCTCGAGGTGTTCGAGCGTCTACGCGCCCGGGGCAAAGTGCGCTTCCTGTCGCTCAGCAGCCACAACCGGCCGTTCCTGCCGCAACTGCTTGCGGACTATGAGCGCGGCGACAGCCCGTATGAGTTGCTGATGCTGCGCTACAACGCAGTGCATCGGGGCGCGGAGAAGGATGTATTTCCTCATGTGCCGCCGAACGGGCGTTCTCGCCCGGCCATCGTCACCTATACGGCGACGCGATGGGGGCACTTGCTCGACCCGGCCAAAATGCCGCCGGGCGAAGAGCCGCTAAGCGCACGCGACTGTTACCGCTATTCGCTCTCCCACGACGCCGTGGACATGGTGCTCTGCGGCCCAGCCAACCAAGAGCAGATGGACGCGGCGATCGCCGCGCTCGAAAGAGGGCCGCTCACCGCACCGGAGCGGGCGCGCATGGAGCGGATCGGCGCCCACCTCTATGGGCAGTACGCGCCGGCGTACCCGGACGTCGGGGATGCCGAAGACGTGGCCGCGGGACGGGCAGCCCAGTAGGCGTAGACGAGGGAGTGCCGCGATCAGGGCAACGGCTCGCCCGCCACCGTTTGGTGGTCGGCAACCACGTTGCCCGCACTCTCCCCACGTTCCCGTCGTCAACCCGCGTCTCGCCGGCGATATACGAGCGCGTTGCCCACCTTGCCGCAAATCTCGCTGACGCCCGCCACGCGAAAGCAGAACGCCGCCTGTTGACCGAGGCGGCGCGACGCGCCCATGACGCCGGCCAAATCGCGCGTGGTGAACGCAGTCGGCAGGTCGGCGTCCACCATGGCGAACAGGTCCGCCATCCGCGCGATGCGATGCGTTTGCGCGACCTCCAGCAAGCGCCGATCCACGCTGGTCCAGCCGACCCTCCGCCGTCTCCGTCGCCGCGTGGCGTCGTCCACGCGGATGTCCTCCTCAATGGTCATCACCACGTCGAGCGTCAGTTTGGGGTGTTCCAGCAACGCAGCGATGCTCGTCAGGGCTGAGAAAACGCCGAACACCGAGCCGTGCTTGGGGGACTTGCGACGCGACGTCGGCGCATCCGCTTGGCTCGCGACCTTGACGATATAGCGGTCCTGCGCGATTGGGTGTACCAAGGTCACGGCGTAGCACGCGAGCAACCGGGGCAGCTTCCTCTTCAACCCCCAGAAGGTGCCGGTCTCGATTTCGATGATCCGCCCGCCGACGACCACATCGGCGACAAAGCCGTCAATGGCTTGCTCGGTGGCCCCGCCGCCCTCGGCATAGCGTTCCTTCAAAGCGCGATGCAGCGAACGCTCGTTCAATACGCCGATCGCGTTCGCCGGCACGACTCGATCAGTGTATGTGGTACACCCGCGCGGCGTTGTCGTGCAGAACCTTGGCGAGCGTCGCTTCCGGCAAGGCCCCCAAGGCGCTCGCCGCATACTCGCGCGGCGGTAGGGCCGGCGTCGCCGGGCCGGGCGACATCGACGTGGGGTGGGGAAAGTCCGTCTCGTAGAGGATGTTGTCCGGATACAGATCGAGGGCCTTGCCGATCATGTCGCGCTCGAACCAGAAACAGGCGTATATCTGCCGGCGGAAATACTCGCTCGGCAGCAGATCGTATTCCGGGTGTTCCTTGCGTACGCCGCCGTTGCGCCACTGCCAATCGAACGCTTCGAGCAGGGAGGGAATCCAGCCGGCGCCACTCTCCACGGAGACGAAATCGAGCGCTGGAAAGTGATGGCAAACGCCTCCGAAGATCAGTTCCGCGAGACCCTTGCAGTTTTCGATGAAGGAAAGCGAAGACATGCGGGCGAAGTTCGCCTTCACGCCGATGTCGCCGCGGTCCTTGGCAAGGCCGGAAAGATCCTGGCCGCCGATGTGAAAGCTGATCGGCAATCGCGACTCCTGCGCAGCCGCCCACAGTGGATGCCAGTGCCTATGGCACAGCGCCGGCTGGCCGAAGTCGTGCGGCTGGCTGGGAAACAGCACCGCTCGGTGGCCGCTGCCGGCGGCGCGTTGCAGTTCAACGATGCTGGCTTCCAAGTCCCAGAACGGCAGCGCCATCACCGGCACGAGGCGCTTGGCGTCGGCACTGGCCCAGTCGATGAGAAAGTCGTTGTAGGCGCGAACGCATTCGAGCATGAGGTCGGGTTCGCCGAGCCGCAAGAAGGTCTGCGAACCGAAGCCGCCGACATTGGGATAGAGCACTTGGGCGTAAATGCCGAGGCGGTCCATGTGCCGCAAGCGGGCGTCCGCGTCGTAGCAGGCGGCGGGGATGTCCTCGTAGGTCGCAGGGTGTTCCGGCACGGTGCCGTCGAACCCGGCCATAGATACGAAACCCGGCTTGAAGATCTCCTTGTCGCCGACGACCCAAGCGTCCTCGCCGTTGCGACGCTCGATATGCGGCACCAAGTCGCCCCACTTGCTCGCCACCCGAGCGGTCCAAACGTCCGCCGGCTCGGTCAGATGGGTGTCCACGTCGATGACTCGATAACGGTCGAACAGGTCGGTCATGGCAATCCCTCCTTGCACCGGCACCGCCGATCATACGCCATGCGCCAAGGATCGGGCTTGCCCGGAGTGCGGCGAATCCGCCAAACTCGCGCAAGAGCCACGGACGCCCAAGTGATCGACTTCCACGACATCCTCGCCCCGGACAGCGCCCGAATCGACCAACACGTTCAATCCAAGAAGGCGGCCTTGAAGACCGCCAGCGATTTGATCGCGGCCCGCTCTCGGATCGGCGCGCGGTCGCTGTTGCAAGGGCTCTTGACCCGGGAGCGGCTCGGCTCCACCGGCCTCGGCGAGGGTGTGGCCATACCGCACTGCCGTAGCACGGACTGCGACGAGCCGACAGCCGCCCTGATCCGAACCACCCACCCCATCGATTTCGACGCGCCGGACGACCAAGCTGTGGATCTGTTGTTCGTGCTCGCCGTGCCTACGCACGAGCAACGCGCGCACTTGGAGATTCTCGGCGCCTTGGCGCGCGCCTTCGACGATCCGGGCAATTTGGCGGCGTTGCGCGCCGCGACGACGGACCGCGAATTGTTCGCTACGCTGCAAGGCCAGCTCGACATGGTGCAGCGCGAGTAAGCGGGAGAAAGCGGGGAGATAAAGCGGCATGAAGGACAACATGTGCTAAGCGGCGATGTCGAAATCATCAACAAGCTCGGCCTGCACGCGCGTGCCGCCTCCAAGCTCGTCAACACCGCCAAGTCGTTCGCCTGCGCGGTGCGACTGGGCAAGCCCGACGGCGATACCGTAGACGCCAAGAGCATCATCGCGGTGTTGATGCTCGAAGCGGTGCGGGGCACCACGCTGCGCCTTGACTGCGAGGGCGAAGACGAAGACGAAGCCTTCGCCGCCATTGCCGAGCTTGTCGCCGACCGCTTCGGCGAAGAGGAATAGCCAAGCCGGTCACGGGTAGGCACACTGGCGCAAGGCAACTACTCGGGACGCCGCCGCCATGCTCACCGCCGACGAAAACGCCACCCTCACACGCACCGGGCCAAGCACTCCGATGGGCAGTGTATTCCGCCGCTACTGGCAGCCGGCGCTCCTGTCCCGCGAACTGCCGGCGCCGGACTGCCCGCCGCTGCGCGTGCGGCTGCTTGGCGAAGAGTTCATCGCCTTTCGCGACTCGAACGGCAAAGTCGGCATCGTCGAGCCGCGCTGCCCGCATCGCGGGGCCGATCTCTTCTTTGGGCGCAACGAGGATTGCGGCGTGCGCTGCGTGTATCACGGCTGGAAGTTCGACGCCGCCGGCAATTGCGTAGACATGCCGAACGTAACGCCGGAAGTGGCCGCGCGGCTGCGCCCGAAGGCCGGCATTCGCGCCCTCGAGACGGCGGAAGCCGGCGACATCGTTTGGGCGTGGTTCGGCGAGCAGCCGCCCCCGGCTTTGCCGGATTTCGAGTTCGCTGCGTTGCCGCCTGCGCATCGTTTCGTCTCGAAGAAGCTGCAACAGTGCAATTGGGCGCAGGCATGCGAAGGCGGGCTGGATACGGCGCACTTCTCATACTTGCACGCCGGCATCGGCGACGGCGGGCGCAGCAAAGTGGGGCTGCACGAGGTGGGGCGGCCGCCGCGAAAGCCGGGCGACAACGAGCCGCCGCGTCTTGCTCGTTTCCGCTGGCTGGTCGAAGACGGCGCGCCGCGCTTCCGCGTGCTCCGGCATGCCGCCGGCATGTTGCTGTGCGCGGCCCGCACCGCCGACGATGATCAGGTGTACTGGCGCATGACGCAGTTCCTCATGCCCAACCACTCGCTGGCGCCGGGCAACTTCCCCGAAGACACGAGTCTCGCCAACACGTGGTTGCCCATCGACGATACGTCCTGCTGGATATTCTGCTACGCGTGGCATCCTGATCGCCCGATCAGCGCCGAAGAACGCGCCAGGTTGTCGGCGGGCTCCGGCATTTTCGCCGCGGTGGATGACGACTTCGTGCCGCTACGCCGGCGCGAGAACGACTATCTGATCGACCGCGAGGCGCAGCGGCAGCGAAGCTTCACCGGCATTTCCGGTATATCGGAGCAGGATCAAGCCATCGCCGACAGCCAAGGCCTGATCGCCGACCGAACGCGCGAACTGCTGTGTCAGACGGACCTCGGCGTGGTGCGCTTCCGCGAGGAGATGCTGAACGCGGCGAAAGCGGTCGCCGACGGCAGCGTTCCGCTCGGTGCGGACGAACCAGCCGCCTATCGCGTACGTTCCGGCGATGCCGTGGCGGCGAAGGACGCGGCGTTGCGCGATGTCGTTCGCGAGCGGTTCGGCGAACTGTGGGGCGTTTCCCGAGTCGCATAGAATGCCGACAACAACAAAGCTCTGGAGTGGAGGAAACGCCCATGCAGTTGAGCATAACGGGACGCAATATCAACATCACGGAGGCGATTAGAAGCTACGTCACCAGCAAAATCGCCCGCATCGAGCGGCACTACGATCACATCACCAACGCGCAGGTCGTGCTGGCGGTCACCAAGGTGGGACAGACCGCCGAAGCCATCGTCCACGCCGGCCACGGCCAAGAGATCTTCGCGGTCGCCGAGGACAAGGACTTGTACGCCGCCATCGACGCCCTAGCGGACAAGCTCGACCGTCAACTAATCAAGCACAAGGAGAAACTCGCCAATCACCGGACGTGAGGATGGCCGCCCGGCGGCCGCCAAGCACCAAGCGTCAATAGCTGGCGGTGCGAATGCGGATGTCCCGAACCGCGGCGAAGTCGGCCAGCGAACGCAGCGCCGGTTCGATCTTCGGCAACTCCAAACGCGCCCGAGTGGCCCAAGCCGCGTTCGCCATATGGATGAGCAGTCGTTGATCCCGCACTTCAGCCACGCGGCAGTGGGGCGCCAATGCCGCCGGCAGCACCGCGCGCACCTGTTGCGTGATCGATTGCCGGTCCGCGTTGCGTTTCACCAGCCGCTCCAGCGGATTGCGCGGCCGGTGGTGCTCGGCAAGAAGCTGGCCCACGCGTCCCGTACGCCTCGGAGTGGTCAAGAACTCGCCTCGGATTGATTCGCGCCAACGACACTCGCGCACATGATAACCGCCACCACCGGCAATGGCCGCTCCTAAACTTCGCGCCGATTGACGCAGAGGAGTAGAATGGCGCCCCCTAGCAATTCGGCGCACAACGCGGCCGATCCAGACGAGCGCTGAGAGCGCGGAATAGGATGATCGCCAGCATCGTTCGCAAAGCCTTCGGCACCCGCAACGCCCGCGAGCTAAAGCGCATGCGGCGGGTGGTCGAGCGCATCAATGCCAAAGAAGCGGCCCTGCAGGCCCTCTCCGACGACGAACTGGCCGCCGTCACGCCAAAGCTCAAGGAGCGGCACGCCGCCGGCGAGAGCTTGGCCGCGCTGCTGCCGGACGCCTTCGCCGCAGTGCGCGAAGCCTCTCGGCGCAGGCGGGGCGAGCGTCCCTACGACGTGCAGTTGATGGGCGGCATGGCGCTGCACGAAGGCAAGATCGCGGAAATGCGCACCGGCGAGGGCAAGACCTTGGTGGCGACCTTGCCGGCCTATCTCAACGCCTTAACCGGTGGCGCGGTGCATATCGTCACGGTCAACGACTATCTGGCACGACGGGACGCGGCGTGGATGGGGCCCATCTACAGCGCGTTGGGCATGACCGTCGGCGTCGTGCAATCGAATCAAGACCGCGCCGTGAAGAGCGCCGCCTACCAAGCCGACATCACCTACGGCACCAACAACGAGTTCGGCTTCGACTACTTGCGCGACAACATGGCGTTCACGCCAGAGGATCGGGTACAGCGTTCGCTGGATTTCGCCATCGTCGACGAGGTGGATTCAATCCTCATCGACGAGGCGCGCACGCCGCTCATCATCTCCGGCCCCTCCGACGAAAGCACGGATCTCTACGTCAAGATCAACAAGCTGGCACCCAAGCTGGTGCGCCAAGACAAGATCGAAAGCGGCTTGCCGGCGGTGCTGGCCGGCAAGGAGGAGCAGCCGGAGGAGACGGGCGACTTTTTCGTCGACGAGAAGAACCGGCAGGTTGAGCTCACCGAGCGCGGCCACGAACTGGTGGAGCGCGAACTGAAGCGGGTAGGTCTACTAGACCCGGAAGCCAGCCTCTATTCGGCGATCAACTTGGGGCTCCTGCATCACGTTCACGCCGCCTTGAAAGCACACTTCCTGTTCCAGCGCGACGTCCACTATATGGTGCAGGAAGGTGAAATCGTCATCGTCGACGAACACACCGGCCGCGCCATGCAGGGGCGTCGCTGGTCGGACGGCATCCACCAAGCCGTAGAGGCCAAAGAGCGAGTGCCGATTCGCAACGAGACGCAGACGCTCGCCTCGACCACCCTGCAAAACTACTTTCGGCTCTACGGCAAGCTCGCCGGGATGACCGGCACCGCCGACACGGAGGCAATGGAGTTCAAGCAGATCTACGGCTTGGAGGTGGTCATCGTGCCTACCCACAAGCCGATGATTCGCGACGACCGGAACGACTTGGTCTATATGACCGAGGACGAGAAATACGACGCGGTGGTGCAAGACATCCAAGACTCCACCACCGGCGGCCAGCCCGTGCTGGTGGGCACGGCGTCGATCGAGGCATCCGAAAGGCTGTCCGCGGAACTGAACCGACGCCGGATCAAGCACAGCGTGTTGAACGCCAAACAACACGAACGGGAGGCGGAGATCGTCGCCCAAGCCGGGCGACCTGGCGTGGTCACCATCGCCACCAACATGGCGGGTCGCGGCACGGACATCGTGCTTGGCGGCAATTGGGAGGCGGAAGTAGCCGCGCTCGGCGATTCGCCACCGCCCGACAAAGTGAGCGAGATCAAGGCCGCGTGGCAAAAACGGCACGACGCGGTGGTCGCCGCCGGCGGCTTGCACATCGTTGGCACGGAACGTCACGAGTCGCGGCGTATCGACAACCAACTGCGCGGGCGCTCCGGGCGGCAAGGGGATCCGGGCTCGTCGAGCTTCTACCTATCCATGGAAGACAACCTGATGCGCATCTTCATCCCGGAGCGGATGCGCAACTTCATCCAATCCGCGGGGTTGGAGGAAGGCGAAGCGCTGGAGCACCGGCTGGTCAATCGTTCGATCGAAAAAGCGCAACGTCGAGTGGAAGGACAGAACTTCGACGCCCGCAAAAACCTGCTCGAGTTCGACGACGTCGCCAACGATCAACGCCACTACGTGTACCAGCAACGCAACGAGCTGATGGCCAGCGAGGACATCAGCGAGCCGATCGACGAAATTCGCGCCGAGGTAGTGGACGATCTCGTCAACGAATACATCCCGCCGCAGAGCATCGAGGATCAGTGGGACGTAGACGGGCTGCAGCAAGCGCTCCTCGCGGAGTTCAACTCCACGCAGCCGGTGGCGCAGTGGCTCGAAGAGGACGACGAACTCGACGAGGAAGGCGTGCGCGAACGCATCGTCACCGCTATCAAGGATGAGTACAGCACCAAGGAAGCCGAATGGGCCGCCGCCGGCGTCGACATGCGGCAGATCGAGAAGCAACTGATGCTGCAAGTGCTCGACCAGAAATGGAAAGAGCATTTGGCGGTCATGGATCATCTGCGCCAAGGCATTCACTTGCGCGCCTATGCGCAGAAACAACCGAAACAGGAGTACAAGCGCGAGTCCTTCGCGCTGTTCCAAGAGCTGCAGAACAACATCAACCGGGATGTGATTCGCCTGCTTTCCCGTATTCGCATTCAGCGCGATTCAGACATCGAAGTGGCGGAGCGAGAGCGGCGCAGGGCGGCGTCCCGGCGCATGAACTACAGCCACGCCGAAGGGGAGCCCTCCGAACAGCAGAACGGCCAACGACGCCCGCGCCGCGCCAAGGTCGAGACGTTCATCCGCAGCGAGCGCAAGGTGGGCCGCAACGAGCCTTGCCCGTGCGGCTCCGGGAAGAAATACAAGCACTGCTGCGGACGCGCCGCGGCGTGAACGCTCACACCTCGAGCCGACGCGAAAACTGACATGGCGGTGAACCTACCACCGCTCGGTGAGCTGTTGCCCATCGACGGAATCGCCTTGGGTGCGGCCGCGGCCGGGGTCAAATACCGCGACCGCTTGGATTTGACGGTGGTTGCGCTCGCCGAGGGCAGCGTCACCGGCGGTGTATTCACCCGCAGCGCCTTCCAAGCCGCGCCGGTGATCGTCGCTCGACAACGAGTCGGCCGCACCCGGGCGCTGGTGGTGAACAGCGGCAACGCCAACGCCGCGACCGGCGAGCGCGGCTTGGCCGACGCCCGGGCGACCTGCGCACACGTGGCGGCGCGACTCGACGTCAACGAGACCGAGGTGATGCCGTTTTCCACCGGCGTCATCGGCGAGTTTCTGCCCATGGACAACATGAAGCGCGGCATAGACGCCGCACTCGCCGACGCCCGCCCGGACGGCTGGCAAGACGCTGCGCACGCGATCATGACCACCGACACGGCAGCAAAGGCGGTATCGACTCACGCTACTGTCGGAGGCACGCCGATTCGGGCCACCGGCATGGTGAAGGGCGCCGGCATGATTCGCCCGGACATGGCCACCCTGCTTGCGTTTCTCGGCACGAATGCCGCGGTTTCGCCAGAGACGGCGAACGCCCTCGCACGGGACTTGGCGGAGCGCAGCCTCAATCGCGTGACCATTGACGGCGATACATCCACCAATGATTCGTTCGTCGTGATGGCCACCGGCCGCGCCGGTGGCGCGCGCATCGACGATCCGACCAGCCCCGCTTACGCCGAGTTGCTTACCGCGCTCACGCCCTTGGTGGTGGAACTGGCGCAGCGCACCGCACGGGATGGCGAGGGCGCGACCAAATTCGTCACCGTGCGCGTCGAGCAGGGCCGTGACGCCGCCGAATGCCTCACAGTCGCTTACGCCATCGCCCACTCGCCGCTGGTGAAAACCGCGCTGTTCGCCGGCGATCCGAACTGGGGGCGGTTTTGCATGGCCATCGGCCGCGCCGGCGTGGCCGGCTTGGATCCCGACGCGGTGAGCCTCTACCTCGACGACCTGTGCGTGGCCCGTCGCGGCCTAATCGCCGACAAATACAGCGAAGAGGCGGGCGCGGCAGTCATGGCCAATGACGAGTTCGAGGTGCGCGTGCTTTTGGGTCGTGGCAAAGCGTCCGAGACCGTTTGGACCTCCGACTTGTCATACGACTACGTGCGCATCAATGCGGAGTACCGCACCTAACGGTCGCCCGGCCTAGCCTAGCGGCTCGTGGTGGGAATCTGCGTCACACCAAAAGCAGGCTTGAATCGATGTCCGATCACTTGTCCCCGGCTAGGCGGAGTCCGCTCGTCAGGCCGCCTGAAGCCCGGCATTCTCCGACGTATCCGACACCGTAGCCGGACACCTGCGCCGCCCTCGGTTCAGGCGGCGCCTAGCGCGGGTGCGCTAGCGCGTCTCGGCCAGCTTTCCACCATCTCCGAGGCACCAGCGCAAGTACCGTCAATAATGCGGCAAGGAACACGGCGGAGTACGGCATGTCCAAGACGACGCCCATATACACCAACCCGCAACCCACAAACACCGGCATCCAGTAGTTGAAGATCTCCTTATGCTGTTTCGACCGCCTCGGCACCAGCGCAACGACCGCCAATACGGCGAAGTACTCAGCGATGTATGGCATATCGGCAGCGAAGGCCATGTACGCAAACGAGCCCAACCCAACCACCTCCGCCAAGTAGCTGAGGGTTTCCATTTGCTGTTTCGACATCGCCATCAGCAACACGCTCCCTGACCAAGCCAAACCGCAGCGACCGACCAAGCCGGCGCACCGGCAACGACACCGACTATACCAATCACGGCCGGTCGCCCACACCAGTTGCCTGCAAGTCGCAACATATCCGGGCCCATCAAGGCGCAATCGTCGCCTAACCTCGCCGTCGTTTGGCTTGCTCGGCCTCCCACTGCACAGTCACCGTACATCTGCTCGGATGCGCCGCAACACCTGCTCGATTGTCATTTCGCCCTGATTTCTTGTCTTTCAACATGCCGCGCGGGGCCTGTGGCAAGGCGCGGCACGCCGGGAATGGCCTGCCTCATTGCCGAGGGTTTGCCGCGTTAGGCGAGATGCGCTTGGGAAAGTTGCAGATAGCGAGCGTGCAGGCGAGCAACGGCGGCATCGAGGTCCGCCAAGCTGCCGTCGTTGACGATCACATCGTCCGCGAACCGAAGCCGGGTCGTTCGGTCCGTTTGGCTGGCAAGCGTGGCTCGGGCTTGCCGCGAGCTGACGCCGTCGCGCGCCACCGTGCGCGCAATCTGTACCGATTCCGGTACGTCCACTACCAAGATCCGATGGGCGCGAGGGTCTGGGCCGCGCATCAGCGGGTTGACCAAGATAGCGTACGGCGAGGCGGCGGCAGCCAACTCGTCCGCCACCAGCCGGTTGATGTGGGGATGCGTCAATTGATTGAGCCAGTGACGTTCCTTTACGTCAGCGAATATGCGCTCGCGCAACTTCGCCCGGTCCAGCGTGCCGTCCGCCTGCAACATCTCCGCCCCGTAACGAGCGGCGATGGCGGCCAATGCGGGTTGCCCCGGCTCCACCACCCGGCGCGCCGCGACATCGCAATCGGCGATGGCGATACCGAGCGCCTGAAAGCGATCCGACACCGCCGTTTTGCCGCTGCCAATGCCGCCGGCGATACCAACGACGTAGTTCGCCATCAGTAACCCACCGTCAAGGCTTCGGTGAAGAACAGCGTCGCCACACCGCCGCCGCACAAGAAAGTACCGAAGGGAATCGGCGTCGCCCGGTCGGCTCGGCGACGCAGGATGCCAACCGCGGCATAGACCAACCCCGACGTGCTAGCGATCAAGATCACCGGCAGAATCGCTTGCCAACCGAGCCAAGCGCCAAGCGCGGCCAGCAGCTTGAAGTCGCCGTAGCCCATCCCTTCGCGACCGGTGATGAGCTTGTGCCCCCAATAGAAGAGCCACAGCAGCGAATACCCCCCGACCGCGCCGAATACCGCGTCCGTCGGCGTCGGCGTGGCGTCAAAGACGATGGCGGCGAGGATGCCCAACCACAACAGCGGCAGCGTGATCTGATCCGGCAGCAATAGCGTGTCGAAGTCGATCAGCGACAACGCCAACAGCGCCATGAGGAAGACGTAATAGCCTGCCGCCAATCCCGTATAGCCCCAACCGGCGACGACGGCGATCAGCAATGCCGCGCCGGCCAGTTCGACGCCCGGGTAGCGCGGCGAGATCGACGCCGAACAAGCCCGGCACCGGCCGCGGAGCAGAAGCCAGCTCAGGACCGGCACATTGTCTTTCGCGCTAACCATCGTGTGACAAGCCGGGCACCGGGAGCGCGGTAGCAGCAGGTCGAAACGGGGCCGTCGCGGCGGCGTAATGGCCAAAACGTCCATGGCTTCGGCGCGCCACTGCCGCGCCAACATAACGGGTAAGCGATAGACGACCACGTTCAGGAAACTGCCAAAGCTCAAGCCGAAGAGAACGCAGAGCGCGACAGCCAATGGCCCGTAGGTGAGAAGGTTGTCGATGGCGCGTATTCCCAAGGTGTCGCGGCGGGCATTTTAGGAGAAAAAGACCGTTAGTCGCCCGTAGCGACAGTCACGCGGCACTCGAACGGCTAAGCATCCAACCCGGCATCGTCGCTCTTCGGCCAACTACCGCCCGACTGCTCCCTCGCCTTGCCTTGCTCGGCGGGCGCCTGACCGCTCTCGGTGCGACGCGGATTTCCACCACGGGCGACTAAGAGCGCCACGAAAGGGCAGTGCCGCTAGGCACCACCCGTCGCCCCAGCCGGACCGCTTAACAGCCCGCCAAGTTCGCGGCGGGCTGTTAGACGCGGAATCGATGCGGGCCGAAGTCCGCTTGGTAGAACGGCGCCACCATACCGCCCGGCGGAACGACGGCGTCAACCGCGTCGAAGTCCGACTCGTCCAGCGTGACATCAGCGGCGGCCAAATTGTCTTCCAACTGCGCCATAGTGCGCGGGCCGATGATGGGGCTGGTAACGCCCGGCTGCGCCATCACCCACGCCAACGCGAATTGCGACAGCGGCACGCCTCGGGCCTCGGCGATCGGCGCCACGCCCTCGACGACATCGAAGATGCTCTGGTTGAAACGCCGTCGTTGCGCGGCGTTGGGATTCGCAAAACGGGTGCCTGCCGCCGGTTCCTCGCCCCGCCGGTATTTGCCGGTGAGCAAGCCGCCGGCCAGCGGGCTCCAAGGAATGGTGGCCACGTCGTAGGTGCGCGCCATCGGCATCAGCTCGCGCTCCACGCGCCGGTCGAGCAAGTTGTACGGCTGTTGCTCGCAGACGAAACGGTTGAGGCCATACTTCTCGGACACCCACAGCGACTCGACGAACTGCCAAGCGGCAAAGGTCGAGGTGCCGATGTAGCGCACCTTGCCTTGGCGAATCAAATCGTCAAGCGCCCGCAAGGTCTCGTCGATCGCGGTGTCCGAACGCGGGCGGTGAAGCTGATATAGATCGATGTAGTCCGTCTGCAGGCGTTCGAGGCTCGCTTCGCAGGCGGCGATGATGTGGCGTCGACTCGCGCCCCGCATGTTCGGATCGTCGTCCGCCATGGCACCGTGGAACTTGGTGGCGAGCACGATACGGTCGCGCTTGCCGTTGCGCTTGAGCGCATCGCCGGTAATGGTCTCGCTGCGGCCCCGCGAATACACGTTGGCGGTGTCGATGAAGTTGACGCCACGTTCGATGGCGCGGTCCACCATGCGATAAGAGTCCTCCGGCGTCGTCCGCATGCCGAACATCATCGCGCCCAAGCACAGATCGCTCACTCGCACGCCGGTGCGGCCAAGCAGTCGCATTTCGATCGCCATATTCCCTCCCCTTACTGGCACTGGCGCCCCGGATCAACGTTAGTCCGACCGCGCCAAGATATTCAATGACCGCGACCAGCCATCACTCGAACACGTTGCCAAGCTGGAACACCGGCAGATACATGGCGACCACCAAGCCGCCGACCAACACGCCCAAGACCACCAACATCAACGGTTCGATGAGCGCGGTCAGGTTGTCCACCGCGTCGTCCACCTGCGCCTCGAACTGCTCGGCGGCCTTGTCCAGCATGTCGTCCAAGCTACCCGACTCCTCGCCCACCGCCACCATCTGCACCATCATGTTCGGAAACACGCCGGCGGCGTGCATGGATTGGTGCAGCGCTTGGCCGCCGGCTACGGCATCGCGCACTGCCCGCACCGCGTTGCGGAACACGGCATTGCCGGTGGAGTCGGCCAGCGAGCCGAGCGCGTCCACCAGCGGCACGCCGGCTCCGACCGCGGTTGCCAAGGTTCGCCCGCAACGCGCGACGGCCGCCTTGACGAGGATGCCACCGGCGATCGGCACCAAGAGGTACACCTTGTCCAAGCCATCGCGAAAACGCTGCGAGCGCCGCTTGGCCACTACGAAACCGGCACCGACGGCGACAAGGCCAAGCAGCAAGAACCACCACCACTCCACCAAGTAGTCGGAAATGCCGATGACGAAGCGGGTAAAGGCGGGCAGTTCCGCGCCGGCACCGGCGAATACCACCTCGAACTGCGGCACGACGTAGATCAGCAACACGACGGTGACCAAAATGGCGGCGGCGACCACCAGTACCGGGTAGGTCAGCGCCTTCTTCACCTTGCGCTTCGTCGCCGCGGCGCTCTCTTGGTGGCGGGCGATGCGTTCGAGCATGGTGTCGAGTGCGCCGGATTGCTCGCCCACAGCGACGAGATTGCGGTACATCCGGTCGAATTGCGCAGGAAACTTGGCGAGCGCTGAGGCAAGCGACGTGCCGGCCGCGACTTCGCCCCGCACGCCTTGCACGACATCCTTTAGTTTGGCGTTGCGAGCGCCGGCGGCGACGACGTCGAACGCCTGCACCAGCGGCATACCGGTGCGCATCATGGTCGCCATTTGGCGGCTGACGAGGGCGATGTCTTCGGCAGTTACGCGTTCGGTCAAACCAAAGCTGCCTTGGCGCTTCTTGCTGATGCCCTTGGCGGTGATGCCTTCGCGCCGCAGTTCCGCGCGCACCAAGCGCGCCTCGGTGCCGACGCGCTCGCCGGTCACTTTGCGCCCGGCACGGTCCGTGCCTCGCCAAACGAATACCGCTTGTTCCGCCATGCTCAATACCGGGCGGTGACGCGGTTGACCTCGGCCAAACTGGTGAGGCCACGCATCGCTTTCGTGAGCCCGGCGCGGCGCAGGTCGTCGTAGCCGAGGGCGCGAGCCTTCTCCGCCAACGCCAAGCTGTTGTCGTCACGCAAGATCAGCCGTTGCAGTTCAGGCGTTATCTCGACCACTTCGTGAATGCCGATGCGCCCGCCATAGCCTTGACGGCACTCGCCGCAACCGTGCGGATTGGCGTCAAAGACGCGAAAGCCGGTGGCGACGTCCGCGTCGGTGAAGCCTTCCGCGCACAACGCCTCGGTAGGCACAGAGATGGACCGCTTGCAGTTGCGACACAAGAGACGCACCAAGCGTTGCGCGCAGATGAGCGTCACGGAGGTGGCGAGATTGAACGCCGGCACGCCCATGTTGCGCAGCCGGGTCAGGGTTTCCGCAGCGGAGTTGGTGTGCAGCGTGGACAGCACGAGGTGGCCCGTTTGCGCCGCCTTGATCGCCGTCTCGGCGGTCTCCAAGTCGCGGATTTCCCCGACCATGACCACGTCCGGGTCTTGGCGAAGGAATGCCCGCAGGGCGGTTTTGAAGTCCAGTCCGACTTTGGGGTTCACCTGCACTTGGTTGATGCCCTCCAAGTTGATCTCCACCGGATCCTCGGCGGTGGCGATGTTGCGTTCCTCGGCGTTCAAGAGGCTCAAACCAGCGTAGAGAGTTACCGTCTTGCCGCTGCCGGTCGGCCCGGTCACCAGCAACATGCCTTGTGGGCGTCGCAAGGCACTCCGATAGCGTTCCCGCTGCTCGTCCTCGAACCCGAGCCCATCGATGCCGAGGCGCACCGCGGACCGATCGAGGATGCGCAGCACCACCTTCTCGCCATGCATGGTCGGCAGCGTGCTGACGCGGAAGTCCACGGCGCCGCCCTCGGTCGTAAGCTTGATGCGCCCGTCCTGCGGCACACGCCGTTCGGCGATATCAAGCTGGGCCATCACTTTCAGACGGGCCGCGAACCGAGCACTCAAGCTGGCCGGGGGCCGGCGGCTCTCGCGCAGCACGCCGTCAATGCGCAGGCGAATGCGGTAGCGCTTCTCATAGGGCTCGAAGTGAACGTCGGACGCCCCGGCAGCCACGGCTTCGAGCAGCAGTTCGTGGACGTATTTGACGATGGGTGTCTCGTCCACGTCCGCATCGCCGTCCGCCCTAGCCACCGTTGCCGCCATGGCGTCGTCCCCGGCCTCGGTCAACAGCGAGTCCTCGCCGCCGGCGCGGCAGCGGGCGATGGCGTCGGCGAGCTTGTCCGGCGCGACCAGAATCGGCTCGACATCGAGGCCGGTGCGGAACTGCAGATCATCCAGCGCACTTAGGTTGGCGGGATCGGCGATCGCCACGTGCAACCGCCCGCCGCGCTTGCTCAACGGCAGCGTGTCGTGACGACGGACGGCCTCTTCATCGACCATCTCCTCGGCGATCACGGCGAGGTCCAACGCCGACAAGTCGAGGACCGGCAGGCCGAACTCGGCGCCTGCGGCAAGCAAATCAACGCCGCCCTCGCTCGGCGCTGCTGGGTCATCAATCGAGTACACGAGTAATCCGGT
Organism: uncultured Pseudomonadales bacterium; assembly: GCA_964348085.1. Taxonomy (GTDB): domain Bacteria; phylum Pseudomonadota; class Gammaproteobacteria; order Pseudomonadales; family Azotimanducaceae; genus VXYL01. Next base: position 29,118 of record CAYGBI010000024.1, read on the forward strand.
GAACTGTTGGAACGACGATTCCGGCCGATTATCGACTGCTCACCGCAACGGAAAAAAGAGGCGATAAGCCATTGACCTTGTAGGAAATCGACGCTTCATCGTGTGCGCCATTCGCTCTTTACGCGAGCGTTCGAATAGCCCACCTTTCCGCTGCCCATGCAACCCCTAAAGGAGCTTAAAGATGCATCCAAGTAAAGAGACTCACCGTTCGCAAGGCGGCTTCACGCTAATCGAGCTGATGATCGTGGTGGCGATCATCGGCGTGCTCACGGCCGCCGCCATTCCCGCCTATCGGAACTACGTGGAAAACTCCAATATGTCGAAAGTAAACGCTCACTATCGCCAAGGCATCCGCTTCGTCGAGAACGAGTTCAGACGAGTTCGGGCACAGCTCTCCCTAGGCACGCTGACGGCGGCCGCGGCCGACACGCAGTACACCAACGCCCTTTGGATCGAAGCGTTGAACGGCCAAGGCGGCGGCACCGCGCCCAATGGCGATCCCGCATACGCGACCGCCGTCAACGACGCCGGCGGCGTGGTGGGCGTCGCCGTTAGCGGCGGCTTCGCCAGTGAGGACATGGTGGTGACCTTTACTCGCCCCAAGTACGCGGACTTTGACGACGTGGATGTGCAAACCCACAGCGTGTCCTTGGTGGACATCTAAAGTGGGTAACGTGCAGGCGCGAGTTGGCGTGCCGAGGGCGGGCTTCTCGCTGTTGGAGCTCTTGATCGCAGTCGTTGTCATGGCGGTGATCGTGGCCATCGGCATCCCGATGTATCGCGGCTACGTCGCCACGGCGCGAGAAGGCATCATGGTCAATCAAATGGCTTCGATGTCCGTCTTTCAGGAAGACACCCGGCTGCGAACCGGCAGCTACGGCGCCGGCGACTACAACGCCGCCAACGGCGTCACCACGCTCACCGACGCCATCGGTTGGGCGCCGTCGCGCGACGACGGTATCGTCTTTCGGGTCACCGCCAGCAGCGCAAGCTGGACGGTGACCGCGACGGACCCGTCGGGGAAGACGCTTTGCCGCGTGTTTCCCGCCGGCGAACCCTGTTCGTCGTGAGCGACGCCAACGCGCACAGCACGGTCGCGGTATGCACCCGACGATCCCCGCCCAGTCGAGGCCCACCTTGCGTGGGAGTCGCGCTTCGAGTTCAGGCTTGTGTCGCGTCAGCTAGAGTCTGACGGACTTGGCGGCGTTAGCCGCGAAGTCCGTCAGACTGCTAGGGCGGCTTGGGCTGGAGGCGAAAGGCGGCGCAGGGAGGCGACGGCTTCGTGGCGCTAGCGGAAGCCGCGAGAGGCGCGTTAACATCCTCTTGGCGATGCCGGAATAGCTCAGCTCGGTAGAGCAACTGATTCGTAATCAGTAGGTCGGCGGTTCAAATCCGCCTTCCGGCACCAACGGTGACTATGCGCATGGACATATCCAACGGCGCGACTTTTTTGGTCAGTTCGCCGACGGATATGAAGTCCACGCCGGTGCTCGCGACTTCGGCGACCGTCGCCATCGTGATCCCGCCGGAGGCTTCCAAGGCGACGCGGCCCTTGGCTTGCGCTACCGCTCGCCGCAATTCGCCGACGGAGTGGTTGTCCAGCAGTACTTGATCGACACCTGCAGCGATGGCTGCGGCGAGTTCGTCGCCGTTTTCCACCTCCACCTCCACCGGCTTGCCGGGATGCAGCCGCCGTGCCTGACGCACCGCCGCAGCGATGCTACCGGCGGCGGCGATGTGGTTCTCCTTTAGCAAGTAGGCGTCGAAGAGGCCTAAACGGTGGTTGCGAGCGCCACCCACGCGCACGGCGTATTTCTGCGCCAGCCGCAAACCGGGCAGCGTCTTGCGGGTGTCGAGGATGACCGCGTCGGTAGCCGCGACGGCGCTCACGTATTGACGAGCTCGCGTGGCCGTCGCGGACAACAACTGCATGAAGTTGAGCGCCGTACGCTCCACCGTAAGCAACCCTCGGGCCGGCCCGGACAGTTCGACGAGCGTATCGCCCGCCGCCACGCGCTCGCCGTCGGCGACCCGCCACCGCAAGACAATCTCCGGCTCGACCTGACGACAGGCCTCGATCACCCACGGCCGGCCACAAAACACCCCGTCGTCCCGAGTGACGACCCGCGCCACGGCTCGGGTATCCGGGGCGATGAGCGCGGCGTTGATGTCGCCGCTGCCGACATCCTCGCGCAACGCAGCCCGCACGTCGCGTTTGACCGCCTCGGCATCTGGTTCCATATTCATCAGTATATGTTCACGGTTGCCGCCGATCATTGGCTGCGCGGCGTTCGGCGCGTGCCCTCCCCGAACGCGGACTCGCGTCCCGATGCGGACGACATCACGCTGGTGGTGGTGCATGGCATTTCGTTGCCGCCGGGGAAGTTCGGCACCGGACTGGTGGAGGCGCTCTTCACCAATAGCCTGGCGGTCACGGACCCGGCGCTCGCCGACCTCGCAGGCGTGCGCGTGTCCAGCCACACATTGATCTCCCGGCACGGCCGCGTGACCCAGTTCGTGCCGTTCGACCGGCGCGCCTGGCACGCCGGGGTCTCAACCCACGCCGGACGCGCCAACTGCAACGACTATGCGATCGGCATCGAGCTCGAAGGAACCGACCACACACCCTACACGAGCACGCAGTACCTCCGCTTGGCCGAGGTTCTCCGAGCGCTGTTCCGCCGTTATGCCCGGCTATCTCTGTCGGCGGTCGTCGGCCACGCCGAAATCGCGCCGGGGCGCAAAACGGACCCAGGACCGGCGTTCGACTGGTTCCGACTGATGCGCTCCCTATGCGGATGACCGCGCCGACCAAACGTCTCTGGAGTCCATCCCTCATAAGCACTATGAAAACAAAGAGCTATGCGCTATTCACAGCGTCCGAATACCGCATCGGTATCGATCTCGGCGGCACCAAAATCGAAGGGGTACTACTCGACGGCGACGGCCGATGCGTGGCCAAAAGACGCCGCAGGACGCCCAAGAACTACCCGGATACGGTGGCTGCACTCACTGCGATGGTCGAGACATTCGACCGCTTGGCCGCCCCGACGCCGCCGCCGGTGGGAGTCGGCACGCCGGGCGCTTGGGTGGCGGCCAAAGGCGCCATGAAGAACTGCAACTCGACTTGGTTGAACGACAAGCCGCTCTTGGACGACCTGAACGTCAACTTGCACGGCCGCGTGCGCATCGCCAACGACGCCAACTGCTTCGCGCTGTCCGAGGCACTCGCCGGCGCCGGCAGTGGCGCAAGCGTCGTATTCGGCGTCATCCTCGGCACGGGTGTCGGCGGCGGCATCGTGGTGAACGGCAGGCTGCTTGCCGGCGCCAACGCCGTCGCCGGCGAGTGGGGACACACGCCGCTGCCTTACTTCCGCGCCGATCCAAGCACGGCGGCGGTGGAAGAGGCGCTCCCCGACCGGCCTTGCTATTGCGGTCGGGTCAACTGCGTAGAGACCTTCCTCTCGGGTCCCGGCCTCGCCAAAACCCACGAAGCACTTGCCGGCGAGCGCCTAGCCGTCGAAGCAATCCCCGAAACCGCGGCCAGCGTCGACCTCTACATCGCCATGCTTGCCCGTTCGTTGGCACAGCTCGTCAACGTCTTGGACCCGGACGTGGTCGTTCTTGGCGGCGGCGTTTCCAACATTGCCCGGCTCACCGAGAACATGCCACACCACCTATCGCGTTACGGCTTCACCCTCGAAGGCCGAACCAAAGTCACGCGGGCTTTGCACGGCGACGCCAGCGGCGTCTTGGGCGCAGCACGGCTGTGGCCGTAATCGGCATATAATCGCCGGCAGCCAAAGGAGCCCAATGGCCAACTCAAGGGATTCGCAGCGTGGCGCCGCGGCCGAGGGAAACGGGCCGCGGCAGGACGCGCCTGCGAACCCGGCCCCCAACGCGAACGGCAGTGTGGACGCAAACCCGGCCGAGACCCGCGAGTGGCTCGATTCCCTCGAGTACATCTTGGCGAAGGACGGCATCGAGCGCGCCAACTTCATCCTCGAACGGTTGTCCTCCCGGCTCACGCAAACCGGGGCACGCTTGCCCTACACCATCACGACGCCGTATCGCAACACCATTCCGGCCAATCGCGAGGCGTTCATGCCGGGCGATTTGTTCATGGAGCGTCGTATTCGCTCGCTCATCCGCTGGAACGCGCTGGCGATGGTGGTGCGCGCCAACCGTCGGGGAGGCGACCTCGGCGGCCACATCTCGACCTTCGCTTCCGCGGCCACGCTCTACGACGTGGGTTTCAACTACTTCTTCCGGGGCCCGACCGACGATCAAGCCGGCGACCTGATCTACTTCCAAGGCCACAGCGCACCCGGGATTTACGCGCGCTCGTTTGTCGAAGGGCGTTTGCACGAGAAGGACTTGGACGCATTCCGGCAGGAAGTGGACGGCGGTCTGTCGTCCTACCCGCACCCTTGGCTGATGCCCGACTATTGGCAGTTTCCCACGGTGTCTATGGGCTTGGGACCCATCCAAGCCATCTACCAAGCCCACATCATGAAGTACTTGGATAGCCGCGGCCTCATTCCTATGGGCGACCGCAAGGTTTGGGCGTTTCTCGGCGACGGCGAGTGCGACGAACCGGAGTCGCTCGGCGCGCTCGGCCTCGCCGGGCGGGAAAAACTCGACAATCTCATCTTCGTCGTGAACTGCAATCTACAGCGCTTGGACGGCCCGGTACGCGGCAACGGCAAGATCATCCAAGAACTCGAGGGGGCGTTTCGGGGCGCGGGATGGAACGTCATCAAAGTGATTTGGGGACGGTTGTGGGATCCGCTGTTCGCCAACGACACCGACGGATTGCTGCAGCAGCGCATGAACGAGGTAGTGGACGGGGAGTATCAGAACTACAAGGCCAAAGGCGGCGCTTACACCCGGGAGCATTTCTTCGGTAAGCACGCCGAGCTCGCCCGGCTCGTGGAGCGGCTGTCCGACGACGACATCATGCGCTTGAACCGAGGCGGCCACGATCCGTTCAAGGTGTACGCGGCATACCATGCCGCCGCGCATCACCAAGGCGAGCCGACCGTCATCTTGGCGAAGACGGTCAAGGGTTACGGCATGGGCGACGCCGGCGAGGCGGAGAACGCCACCCATCAGGTGAAAAAGCTGGATCTCGACGAGCTCAAGCACTTCCGGGACCGCTTCGACATCCCCTTAAGCGACGACGACTTGGCGAACATCCCCTACTACCGCCCGCCGTCCGACGCGCCGGAGTCCGTCTACCTCAGACGTCAGCGCGACAAGCTCGGCGGCCCGATTCCGCAACGCGAAGACTTGAAGCAGCCGATCGACCTGCCGCCTCGGAGCGTCTTCGACCAGCAATTGCAGGGCACCGGCGAACGGCCGATATCGACCACCATGGCGTTCGTGCGCATCCTCTCCACGCTGATCCGCGACAAGATCGGCCTCGGCAAGCGGATCGTGCCGATCATCCCCGACGAAGCGCGCACCTTCGGCATGGAAGGCATGTTCCGCCAGCTCGGCATCTATTCCTCCGAGGGCCAGCTCTACGAGCCCGAGGATTTCGGCGAAATCGCTTCGTATCGCGAGTCCCAAGACGGCCAAGTGCTCGAAGAAGGCATCAACGAATCCGGCGCCTTCGCAGCGTGGTTGGCCGCCGCGACCTCCTACAGCACGCATCGCTACACGCTGATTCCGTTCTACATCTTCTACTCGATGTTCGGCTTCCAGCGCGTTGGCGATCTCGCTTGGGCGGCCGGGGATATGCAGGCGCGCGGCTTCCTACTCGGCGCGACCGCCGGCCGCACGACGCTCAATGGCGAGGGCTTGCAGCATCAAGATGGCCAAAGCCATCTGCTCGCCTCCACCATCCCCAACTGCGTCGCCTACGACCCCTGCTACGCCTACGAACTCGCCGTCATCGTTCACGACGGCTTGCGGCGCATGTTCACGGTCGGCGAGCGCGTCTTCTTCTATATCACCCTGATGAACGAGAATTACCCGCAGCCGGCCATGCCGAAAGGCGTCGCGGACGACATTCTCAAGGGCATGTACAAGCTGGAAACCATCGGCGAGGCAAGCACGGCAAAGCGCGTGCGCCTGCTCGGCAGCGGCACCATCCTCCGCGAAGTGCGCAAAGCCGCCCGCCGGCTGCACGATCACCACGGCGTCGCCAGCGACGTGTACAGCGTGACCAGCTTCACGGAACTCGCCCGGCAAGGCCAAGACGTGTCGCGCTGGAACCTGCTCCATGCCGACGAAGAGCCGCGCCGCAGCCACGTGGCCGAGTGCTTGGCGGGCGACGCGCCGGTGATCGCTTCGACGGACTACGTGAAGGCGCTCGCCGAGTCCATTCGCGGCCACTTCGACGCGCCCTACCGCGTATTGGGCACGGACGGCTTCGGGCGCAGCGACACACGAGAAAAGCTGCGCGACTTCTTCGAGGTGGATGAACGTTTCGTAACGCTTGCGGCACTGCGCGAACTGCAGGCACGGCAAGTGGTGTCGGCCGCGGAGGTCGCGGGTGCCATGCGCTCACTCGGTATTTCGCCAGACAAAGCCCGCCCGAGGCTTGAGTGAACCGCGAAGTCACGATACCGGACATCGGCGACGCCGAGGATGTCGAGGTGATCGAGATTTGCGTCTCGCCGGGCGAAAGCGTGGCGGAAAACGACGCGCTCATCGTCATCGAGTCCGACAAGGCGTCCATGGAAGTGCCGGCGCCGTTCGCTGGCACCGTCGCCGAGGTGCTGGTGGCGCTGACGGACCGGGTGAACGCCGGCGATGCGATCTTGCGGCTGCGCACCGCCGACAGCGAGCCGGCGCCGACCGAAGCGCCAGCGAAAGATTCCGAGCGGGAAAGTGCGCCCGTCGCACCATCGACGACCCAACCTGCCGAAGTGCAGCCGTCGACAACACCGCCCGCGCCCACCCCGACAGCGGCACCGCCAGCCGAATCCGAGCCGGGAGACCGCGTTTACGCCGGCCCCGCCGTGCGTCGCTTGGCGCGCGAGCTCGGCGTCGATCTGCGCTCGGTGACCGGCACAGCCCGCGGCGGGCGCATCGTCAAGGACGACGTCAAAGCGTTCGTCAAGGGCACCCTCGCTGCGCCCGAAGGGCCACGCCCTGCACCGATGGACGAGGTGGACTATTCGCGCTTCGGCGACATCGAAGTGCAGCCGCTCAGCCGAACCCGCGCCCGGGGTGCTGCGAACCTGCAACGCAGTTGGCGGCAGGTGGTTCACGTCACCCAGCACGACGAAGCGGACGTGACCGACTTGGAGGACTTTCGCGCTTCGTTGCGCGAGGAAGTCGCGGCGCTAAGCGTGAAGCTGACGCCGCTGCCGTTTGTAATCAAGGCTTGCGTCCACGCCCTGAAGGCACACCCGCAATTCAACGCATCGCTGGATGCCGGCGTCACGGCGCTCATTCACAAGCGCTACTACCACATCGGCATCGCCGTGGACACGAACGATGGCCTCATCGTGCCCGTAGTGCGCAACGCCGATCGCTTGGGCCTCCTCGAACTCGCCACGGAGACGGCGCGACTTGCCGATGCCGCGCGGCGAAGGCGGCTTAAACCGGACGAAACGCAAGGCGGCAGCTTCACCGTCTCCAGCTTGGGCAATCTCGGCGGCACGGGCTTCACGCCCATCGTCAACGCGCCGGAAGTGGCGATCTTAGGGGTGGCCCGCCTACAAACCCGCCCGCAGTGGGACGGCACGGCCTTCCAGCCCCGCAAAGTCCTGCCGCTGTCGCTCTCCTACGACCACCGAGCCATAAACGGCGCCGAGGCGGGACGGTTTGTCGCCGACGTGGGCAAACTGCTAGGGGACATTCGGCGTATGACGCTGTAATCGCCCTCGACGGTCAACCGGGTCGCCGCACGCCGGCCCATGCCCGCTCGCTGTCGGCGAGGCTGCGCGCCAGCACGAACAGGTAATCCGAAAGCCGGTTTAGATATACGCCGGCCCCGCAGTCTTTGAGTTCTTGCACGGCGTCCGCGGCCCGCCACCAGCGGCGTTCGGCGCGTCGCACCACCGTCCGCGCCACATGCGCCGCGGCCGCAGCCCTGCCGCCACCCGGCAAGATGAACTCGCGCAGCGGCGCTAGGCGTTCGTTGAGCGCGGCGGTTTCCGTCGCCAGCTCGGCGGCGCACCGCGGCCAATCGACGGCGACACGGCCACCGGCGACCACGGCGCCGATGTCGAATAAGCGCGATTGGATGATGTGCAGAAGCTCGCCGACAGCGGCGCCGTCGGCTTCCACGGCGAGGACGCCAAGGCAACTATTGGCTTCATCCAACGCGCCGACCAGCTCGATCTTCGCGTCGTACTTCCAGTAACGGCTGCCGTCCGCGAGGGAGGTGTGGCCATCGTCGCCGCTACGGGTGGTTACCCGGTCGATGCGGAGACGGTCGCCGCCGCCCATCGCGCGATGTCGTGCTTGAACCTCCTAGAAGAATACGAACGTTCGAACCACGACATTCTTCCGGCAGCGCGCGTCGGCGGGCGCCGTCGGGTCCACGCAAGCCGTGTGGAACGACCAGCGGGAGACAGAGCCGTCGGTGACCGAGTCGTAGCACTTCAGCATCGACACCTCAGTGGACTTCTGCTGCGGGAACCAATACCACTCGTGCTCCGGCCGATACGTGAAGCGGGTGGTCTCGCCCACACGATCATCGTAGATGCGGTAGTTGGTGATGTAGGGCTGATCCGCGAACGACGGCCACGCGCAAAGCACGAAGGGGTTCTGCTCCACCGTCTCCATGGGTTTCGCCAAGTTGATCGACATGAATCGCCGCGACATCTTGGCGTCCGCCTGCGCTTCCGTGTAGTGCTGCGTGCGTCCGAAGTTGCGCAGGTTTTTGGTCAGCAGCTCACGGCACCGCACACGCCCGCTGTTGTCGTTCAAGTCGTTGTGTACGAGGTTCGCGTAGCCCCTATTGACCCCGGGGTTCTTCGCCTCTTGGTCTTCCGTGCGATCACCGGTGTAGTCTTTGTCGAATACGTCGTGGTTGTACACCAGCGCATCCGTGGCGCCGGGAAAGAACGCCAACAGGAGCTTCTCGATCTCCAGGTAGAACACCCGCTCCACCTCCTCCGAGTCGTAGAAGTTCTGGCATTTCGATTCGCAGTGCGCCAACGAAACGCCCAGTTTGTCCATGCACTCCGGGCTGCTCGGCGAAAGCCCGGGGTAGTACTCCGCCATGCGACGGGCGTCGCGCAGCACTTGGGGAAAGTAGAGGCAGCGGCGTCCGTTGTCCCGTTCGTCCTTCCGCAACGCTTCGGCTTCGGCCTTGCGCGAGGAGTCCCGCCATAAGGCGTTGGAGGAGACGATGGAGTAGGACGGCTGCTCGCAGACGGTGTAGCGCAACGGCAGCGCCAACCCGCCTTCCGGCGCTTCGATGCCGTTGGCGCGAATGTACGCCATGCATTCGTCGTATTGACGAAATCCAACGCCCCACTTGGTGGCGATGGGTCCCGGCGGCGCGTTTTCCAACATGTCGATGACCGCCTGCCGCTCCGGGTTGGTGGTCTGCGCAAGCGCCGCCTGCGTCGCCACGGCGGTACCCGCGTCGCCGCCTTGGTCGAAGGACATATAGGAAAGTCCGCCATTGTCCGCAAACGGTGGCGGCTGTCCTTTGGTGAGTTCGAAGGAAGGAACGTAGGCAGATGCCTGTGCGCCGTTCGTAGCTTGGTTCATTGGGACAAGTCCCTCGCTGGCCGCCGTCGGAAACCCGCGAGTATGGCACAAAGGACCAGTACTTGCAGAAGCCCCGGCGACGCACAGACTGTCAAGGGGACCAGCGGAAACGGCTCAAGTCCACGCGTTCCCCCCGAAACACCACGTCTTCCGCACGCAGCAGACGCCGTTGCCGGCACCCGGCAGCCCCCGGCAACGAGCTCTTGCCCGACGCGTTGACGACCCGATGCCACGGCAGGCGGCTGCCCCGCGGGAGCCCGCCAAGCGCACGCCCTACGCTGCGCGCACCGCCGGGCAAGCCGGCAAGGTCGGCGACCTGTCCGTACGTCGCCACACACCCAAACGGAATACTGGCGACAACTTGGTAGATGCGTTCGGCTCGGGTCGGGTTGTCCGCTTCGGCAATCGACATTGGCGGCTAGGCTCTTCGTTGGCCGCTCGCGAGCCGAAAAATCCGCAAGCGGGGGTTGAATAACGGAAATCCACCCCTATCATAAGCGCCGCTAGAGCGTTAGCACTCTCCCACCGAGAGTGCTAACACGTTCGAAACAGGATTCACTTCAGGCATTGGGAGGAAGCTAGTAATGAACATCCGACCGCTGCACGACCGTGTAGTCGTGCGCCGCATCGAGGAGGACACCATGTCCGCCGGCGGCATCGTATTGCCCGACACCGCATCGGAAAAGCCCTCGCAGGGCGAGATCCTCGCTGTCGGGCCGGGGAAAAAGGACGACAACGGCGAACGGCTGGCGCTGGACGTCGAGGTCGGCCAAAAGGTCATCTTTGGCCAATACGCCGGCAGCACGGTGAAGATCGACGGTGAGGAGCTTTTGATTCTCTCCGAGAACGAGATCTTCGGCGTGCTCGAAGGCTAGAACGCGTCATACAAGAGGAGGAATCAAAGATATGAGCGCTAAAGACGTGCAGTTCGGAGACGACGCGCGCGCCCGCTTGCTGGCCGGCGTCAACACCTTGGCCAACGCGGTCAAAGTGACCTTGGGGCCGAAAGGCCGAAACGTCGTGCTGGACAAGTCCTTCGGTGCCCCCACCGTTACCAAGGACGGCGTATCCGTAGCCAAGGAGATCGAGCTCAAGGACAAGTTCGAGAACATGGGCGCGCAGATGGTCAAGGAAGTGGCGTCGAAGACGTCCGACGAAGCCGGCGACGGCACCACCACGGCTACCGTGCTGGCGCAATCCATGCTCGCCGAGGGCCTGAAGTCCGTGGCCGCGGGCATGAACCCGATGGACCTGAAACGCGGCATCGACAAGGCCGTCATCGCCGCGGTGAAGGAGCTCGGCGACATGGCCACGCCGTGCGAGGACTCCAAGTCCATCGCCCAAGTCGGCACCGTCTCCGCGAACAACGACGTCGAGATCGGCGACATCATCGCCGACGCCATGGAGAAAGTGGGCAAAGAAGGCGTCATCACGGTCGAACAAGGCAGCGCCTTGGAGAACGAACTGGAAGTCGTCGAAGGCATGCAGTTCGATCGCGGCTACCTGTCGCCCTACTTCATCAACAACCAAGACTCGATGTCCGCAGACTTGGAAGATCCTTTCATCCTCTTGTGCGACAAGAAGATCTCCAACATCCGCGACATGCTGCCGGTGCTGGAGAACGTCGCCAAGGCCGGCAAGCCACTGATGGTGGTCGCCGAGGATATCGAAGGCGAAGCGCTGGCTACCTTGGTAGTCAACAACATGCGCGGCATCGTCAAGATCGCCGCCGCCAAAGCCCCCGGCTTCGGCGACCGGCGCAAGGCCATGCTGCAAGACATCGCCATCCTCACCGGCGGCACCGTGATCTCCGAAGAAGTGGGCCTCACCTTGGAAGGGGCGTCGCTGGACGACCTAGGCACCGCCAAGCGCGTGTCCTCCACCAAGGAGAACACCACCATCGTCGACGGCGCCGGCGCGAAGGCGGATATCGAAGGCCGCATCAAGCAGATTCGCGCGGAAATCGAGGAGACCACCTCGGACTACGACCGCGAGAAGCTGCAAGAGCGCTTGGCCAAGCTCGCCGGCGGCGTTGCCGTCATCAAGGTGGGTGCCGCCACGGAAGTCGAGATGAAGGAAAAGCAGGCACGCACCGAAGATGCGCTGCACTCCACCCGCGCAGCCGTTGAAGAAGGCATCGTGCCGGGCGGCGGCGTCGCGTTGGTTCGCGCCCTGCAGAGCATCGAGGGTCTCACCGGCGACAACGAAGATCAGAACGTCGGCGTACAGATCGCGCTTCGCGCCATGTCCACGCCGCTGCGCCAGATCGCACAGAACGCCGGCGACGAACCGGCCGTGGTCTACGACAAAGTGCGGTCGCTAAGCGGCAACCAAGGCTACGACGGCGCCACCGGCGAATACGGCGACATGATCGAGCTCGGCATTCCCGACCCGGCCAAGGTCACCCGCACGGCGCTGCAAGCGGCAGCCTCCGTCGGCGGTTTGATGATCACCACCGAAGCGATGGTCAGCGAACTGCCGGAGGACAACCCGCCGCCAGCCGGCGGAATGCCTCCGGGCGGCGGCATGGGTGGCATGGACGGCATGATGTAGGCACCGTCCGAGACACTCGGCAAACGTTAAAACGGCGGGTCGAAAGGCCCGCCGTTTTTCTTTTGCGCCATGGTCGACCGTCAGCGCCCGACCACCCGCACCCGCAAGCCGTCCAGCTCGTCGGTCAGTTCGATCTGACAGGACAGACGGCTGGTCTCCGACACCTCGCCGTCGTACTCCAACATCTCTCGTTCGATGTCGCTCGGCGGGCCAACCCGCGCCATCCAATCCGGGTCTACGTGGACATGGCAGGTTGCGCAAGCGCAGCCGCCGCCGCACTCCGCGTCAATCCCGTCGATGCCCTCGGCACGCGCCAGTTCCATGACGATGTCGCCAGAATCGCCGTCAACGGCAACGGTGTCGTTGTCTAGCGTCTCGAAGTAGACGGTTGGCATGGCTTTTTCCGCTTCCCACTTAAGCGGCGCGACTATACGCAACCCGCGGCCAGAAAATCGACGCCAACAGCGAGGTCTTCCTTGACTATGCTGCATCCACTGTGAGCACAGCGACGCGGCGGCAGAAGCTGGTTTATTCCCGTGCGGACTTGGAGCCGCCGGCGGAACTCGTCGAAGCCGTCCGCCATCCTTCGCCGGCGGTCGTCGCCCATCATCTCCACCAGCACACGGATTGGGGCTGGGCCGATCACCTCTTCCTCCTCGCCTGCCGCGTACCGGGCTACGAAGGCCACGGCGGCGTAATTGCCGAGGCGGACAAGCGCCAAGCGGAGCGCGTCGAGATCGTCGAGCTGTTCGTTCGCCACGGCACCCCGCCAACCTTGCGCAACAATCGCAAAGTAACGCCCCTGCACATGGCTTGCCGCTTCGACTTGCCGCGTGTCGCCGAGCGACTGTTGCAGCTCGGCGCCGAGATCGACGCCTACGACGATGCTCGCGAAACGCCGCTCTATCGAGCGGTGAACTTAGGCTATGTCCAGTGCGTGACGGTGTTGCTGCAAGCGTCGCCGAACCTGAACTTCCAAAACCGCCGAGGCGCCACCCCGCTCAGTCGCGCCACGCAACGCGGCAAACGCTTCATCGTGCCCCTGCTGCTCGACGCCGGTGCCGACCCGCGCATTGCCGACCGAGCCGGTAGAACGCCGCTCGACTACGCCCGCAACAAGGACATCCGCGCAGCGCTACAGGCCGCGTTGTGACTGGTTCCGACCGCCGGTGGTGGGCTACTACTCAGGACCACTTCACGCACTACTGGCCAATACCTACTCGGAGGGACGTTCGCCTCTGGCAAACCCCACATCCGCCCAAAACGACAGAACCACGTTCGCCACCTCTTCGGGCGCTTCCAACATCGCGCCCACCCCGTATCCCGGCAATGCGTGCCACCTGACACCGTCCAGTTGAGCGTATTGCGCTGCCACTTCGTGCGTGATCTTGTGGCGCGGCTTGTTCGGCGCCCCGGCTGGCCAAATAGTCAGCGTGGGGCTCGTCATGCCCGCCATCAGTGAGCGTGTGTCCTCCTTTGGGCCGATCGAGCGGAAGAACTCATAGGCCACCGTCACAGGATCCGAGCGGCTGAACGTCCGCATTACTTCGCGTCGCACGTCCTTGCTCGGGAAATCGCGTGACATCATGGCGGCGAGGTTCGAGGCCCCTGTCCAGTATCCCGGAGGCACAAGACGTGCTTGCCCGGCGAAGACCGATGGAACATTAGTTCGACGATACGCTTTCTGAGCTAGATTCAGGAGTGGCCATCCATAGGGGACGAAGTCGAACAGAACAAGATTGTGGATCTCGCCCGGGCCGGCGCGTGAAGCCACTTCAAGGGCCACGCGGCTACCGACCAACCCGTCACCGATTAGAGCCAAGGATCCTGCGTCATCGTCGCCAATAAAAGACTCCACGAGGTCAATCGCTTGCGGAAGCACGGCGCCGCTCCAAGTACAGGGTCGGTTTCCTGCGCTTCCTGGCAATGTCACCAGCGCGGCACGCCCGGCGGCCATACTGAGAGAACGGGCGACATGACGCCACGCCCGCCCGCTCCTACCGAGGTCGGCGATGAACACGACGCGTAGATCCCCATGCCCTACGGCTCGCGTACGCAACTGGCAGTTCTTGGTTGGCCAATCCGCGCCGACGAACGGTAGCCAGCGACGGATTCGCTTGCCAACCACTACGACCTCCTCGACGTCGTCCATGTCCCCACCAATGGGCGGGACAGCGGTCGGCTCGGCTTCTGCTGACGACCGCGCAGAGACGTCGTCTCCCTTAGGAGCTTCGGCTTCTGAAGACGACTGCGCAGAGACATCGTCTCCCCTAGGAGCTGCATCGTGCTCCACGCGATCAATGTCGCCTTGAGGGGAACGCGTCTTACCAGCAGTTCCAGGCGCGTTGCAGCCAGCGCAAACCACAACCAACACAATCAAGAACAACGCCACAGCGATTTGAGTTCTTAACGCCACGGGGTGTTTTTGGGGGACGTGGGTTCGTCAACGTATTCGAACGGGACCCCCGCGGGGACCACCCCCCCCCCCCCCGGGTTTGCAAACGGGGGGTTCGGTGACGGTCGAGGCGGCAGGACTGTTCTATCCAAGCCGCCGCGAGCGCCCGAGTCGAGCGCTCAAACGAAACGAGCCGGTGCCCGGGAATCTTCCGCTCGTGTCTGCACGTCGATCAGCACCGTCTTGCCGTCGGCGTTCAAGCGTTTCGCCTGTTCCAAGGCCGGCGCCATCTCCGCTGCCGCGCCGACGCGAATGCCTTCGGCGCCCATCGCTTGCGCCAAGCCGGCGTAGTCGCCCTGCATGTGCGAGACGCCGAACTTCTCCCGCGCTGTGGGGAAGCCGCCTGGGTAGGTCGCCATGATGCCGTTGTTGAGCACGATGGTGGTGATGGGGATGCCGGCCCGCGCCGAGGTTTCAATATCGAGACCCGACATGCCGAAAGCGCCGTCACCCATCAGATTCACGCACATGCGCTCCGGCGCCGCCATCTTGGCGCCGATCATCAGCGGGATGGAGAATCCCAAATGCGTCGTCTTGCCCCAGCCAACGTAGCTGTGCGGCGTGGTGGCGGTGTAGAACGGCACGATCTGGTCGCGAGGCGCACCGGCATCGTGCGTGACGACGCTGTTGTCGTTGTCCAAGACTTGGTTCATCTCGTGGATGACGCGGTACGGGGAGAGCGGACCGTCGTCGTTGGTGAAATAAGGCATCCATTGCTCAAGCCAAGCCGCTTTCGCCGCTCGAATGCGCGCCCGCACGCCGCTCTCTCGTCCCGCTTCGCCGATCAACCCCTTCACGGCATCGAGCAACGCCTGCAAGGTCAACTTCGCGTCGCCGACCAAGCCGATGTCGGCGGACGTGTCTTTGTTGATCTCGTCATCGGCGATGACGGCGTGGATGAGGAACTTCTCCCGCGAGAAGCGCTGGCCGTAGGGCGTTGCGGTGAGTGAGCTGCCGACGGCGAACAGCACATCGCAGTCGTCGAGCCACTGCCTGGCGGGGCCGGCGACGGTGGATCCGCCCGCGCCAACGGAGAGCGGATGGCGTTCGTCGAAAGCGGACTTGCCGGGCATCGTCGTATAGACCGGGACGTCGAGCAGTTCGGCCAGCGTTCTCAGTTCCTCGGTAGCGTCGGCGGACATGACGCCGGCGCCGGCCCAGATCAGCGGCTCCTTCGCATCGACTAGCTGTCTGGCGGCGTCGGCCACCATGCTCGGCGCCGGCGTGTACAAGGTCGGCTGCGGCGAAACATAGGGCGGGGCGTGGTCGGGAATGGGCGCGGCGCATACGTCGCCCGGCATTTCCACCAATACCGGGCCGGGGCGGCCGGAGCGAAGCGCGTGAAAAGCGCGACGCATGACATTGCCGGTCTGGTCTGGTCGGGTGATGACTTCGATACGCTTCAGTACCGGTTCCCATGTGCGCGCGGCAACGGTGTTGGGACGAACGAAAAACATGTCCAGCGGGTTGCCGCCGGGCAACGCCAAGATCGGCACGTTGTCCGCGTTGGCTTGCGCCAAGCCGCCGACGGAGTTCTCCGCGCCGGCCTGCGACTGCACGGCGACGACACCGAAGCGCGAGCGGTCGGAAAGCCGCGAATAACCGTCCGCCGCCATCACCGCCCCACGTTCGTGACGAAACGCCACCGGTCGGATGCCCTCCTTGGCGACGGCTTCGATGAGCGGGTTGGACGGGTAGCAGGACATCCACTCCACGCCCTCTTGCTTGAGGATGTGGGCGATGTATTCGACGCTGTTCATAATCGGAACTCGGGCAAAGACGAAGCAGCGGATGGTACTCGAAGCGAGGCGCAACGCCGCCACGCATCCCTATGTCCTCCCCCAAGCCGCCTGTGTTTTGATTCGCCCATGGCGGAAAGCGAAACTTGGCTGGCAATTCGCGAAGGTCGCGAACGGCGGGACTTGCGCACATTCGAGTTGGTGCTGACTGCCCGCGGCATCGACAACCGCATCGAGTTCGCCCACGGCTTGTGGCGGCTCGTGGTGGCGCCGGAGGACTTGTCCGCAGGACTCCAGGAACTCGGCGCATACGAGCGCGAGAACGCGCCGACGCCGCCGGCCGCGCTACCGACCAAGATCGACAGCGGATGGTGGGGCGTCGCCGGCTACCTCGCCGTCGTCTGGGCGACGATGATCTGCGACGCCCAAGACGCATTCGGCTGGAACTGGCTGGCCGCCGGTCGCCTGCATGTCGCCGATGTCGCCGCCGGCGAGTGGTGGCGTTTGCTGACCGCGCTTACGCTGCACGCGGACCTCGGCCACATCGTCGCCAACTCCGCGTTCGGCGGCTTGTTCGGACTATTGGCCGGGCGCTACCTGGGCTCCGGCCTCGCGTGGCTGGGCATCGTGCTCGGCGGCGCAATCGGCAACGCGCTGAACGTCTTGGTGCGCACGGACGCGTTCAGTTCCATCGGCGCCTCCACGGCTACTTTCGCCGCCGTAGGCTTGTTCGGCGCCTACATGTGGCGCAGCGGCTATTTCCGCCGACTGGCTTGGCGACGGCGCGGGCTGACCGGGTTGCGCGCCTTCGCTCCGGTGTTCGCGGCCATCGCGTTCTTCGCCTACGCCGGCATCGGCGACGAGAAGACGGATGTGGTGGCCCATATCGCCGGACTCGTCGCCGGGTTCGCCATCGGCCTCGTCATTGCCCGTTCGCGTCTGCAACTCATCGGCCTTTCCGCGCAACGCTTCTGCGGCGCGGCCGCGCTTGCGTCCATGCTCTTGGCTTGGACCTTGGCGATTTGAGGCGCTACTGAATCGGCTCGCTCCGGCCGGCATTCCGCGCTTCGACGCTTCGACGCTCCAGTGCGGCTTCCGCCCGAGAGATCACGAACTGGCGGATCAGCTCGGCTTCCTCTTCGCTCACGACATCGGCGAACGCATCCATGCCCTTGTCCAAATACAGGCCGCCGCGCACGATGGCCTGGTACCGCTCGTGGGTTTCGGCGGTCATCAACCGCAGATCGGCGTTGACGGTGCCCACCGGCCCCAAACCGTGACACCACACGCAGTGGCGGTAGTACAGCTCAGCGCCTTCCTCGACTTGCTCCGCGCTGGCGGTGAGCGGCGGCGGTTCGGGAATGTCCACCGACGGCGCGGAGGGCACGGGAATCTCGCCGTTGGCGCCGAGCTTGAACGCCAACATGCGGCCGTCGTTGTAACGGTGCTTGCCGCCGCCACCCACTTGCACCGCCAAGTATTGCTCCCCATCGATCTCGTAGGTGATGGGGGCGCCGGCGCCGCCGTAGACGTCGTACTGCCACAGCAGGTTCCCGTCGCGAGTGTCGTAAGCGGCGAACTGGCCATTGCCGTCGCCTTGGAAAACGACGCCGCCCGCCGTCGCCAGCACGCCGCCGTTGTAGGGGGTGTCGCGCTCGACCGACCAAACCACCTCGCCCGCCAAAGCGTCGAACGCCTTGAGATAGCCTTTGTCCTCCGGCCTAGGTGGCGCCGCCGCCACTAATTCGGCGTAGCGGGGGCCCAATTCAACACCCAAGCTGATGCTGGTGGTGCTGATTTCGTACTCGCCGGTCTCTTTGAAGTCGTCCGGCAACGAGTACAACAGGGTGATGTCTTGCACGGCCGTGTAGGCGACGCCAAGCGTCGGGTCGACGGACATCGGCTGCCAACTGTGACCGCCCGAGTTGCCCGGTAGAATCCACGTCGGGGTTTCTTCGTAGCGGGTTTCGGGGTTCTCGACGGGGCGACCGGTCGCCATGTCGATGTGCGTCGCCCAGTTCAAGGTGGCGTAGGGAGCGGCGCGCAGCAGTTCGCCGTCCGCCCGATCCAGCACATAGAAAAAGCCGTTCTTCGGCGCTTGGAACAGCACCTTGCGCACGACGCCGTCCACTTCCATGTCCAACAAGGCGATGTCTTGCGACGCGTTGAAATCCCAGTTGTCGCCCGGCGTCATCTGATAGAACCAGTTCATGCGCCCGGTGTGCGGATCCAGCGCCAGGATGCCGGCCAAGAAGTGATTGTCTCCGCCGCCCGGCGAACGGATGGCGCGCGGCCATGGGGCGCCATTGCCCGTGCCGACCAGCAACTGGTCGAAGTCGGCGTCGTAGACGATGGCGTTCCAAGGCGTGCCGCCCCCGCCGAGCTTCCACCACTCGCCGCTCCAAGTCTCGGCGGCGGCTTCGAGCTCGGGATGCTCGAACGGCTGCGCCGGGTCACCCGGCACGGTAAAGAAGCGCCATGCCAGTTCGCCCGTATCCCATTCGTAAGCGGACAGGTAACCCCTCAGGCCGAACTCCGAACTGCTTTGACCGATGAACACTTTGCCATGCACGACCCTAGGCGCACCGGTGACGGTATACGGGTTGTTGGTGGGCCGGTGGCTGGTGTCCACATCCCAGAGCTTCTCACCCGTCGCTTGATCCACGGCCACCAAGCGGGCGTCGAAAGTGGCGAAATAGAGATTGCCCTTGTAGGCCGCCATACCGCGGTTGATGGCGCCGCCGCAGCAGGCGTAGCGCATGGACCGCTTGTCCGTTTGCGGATCGGTGCGCCAAATCTCCTCGCCGGTGGCCGCGTCGACCGCGTAGGCGACGCTCCAAGCGTCCGTGAAGTACATGACGCCGTCAATCACCAGCGGCGTGCTTTGCGCTCGGTGACGGTTGTCCAAGTTCTTGAACCACGCAACACCCAAGTCCTGAACGGTGTCGCGGTTGATTTGCGTGAGGCTCGGAAAACGCAGCTCTTCGTAGGTCTGACCGTGCGCCAGCCAACTGCCGGGTTCGACTTCAGCCGCCTGCGTGATACGCGCTTCGTCCACCCAGCCGGACGGCGTCGGCTCCTCCGGCACGACGGTAGGCGTGGACTCGCTCTCGGGCGCCGTGCGCAACCCCGGGCCGACGGTCAGCCAGAGCAGCAGCGCCGCGACGGCCAACGCGACAACCACCGCCGCCACCTTCCACGCCGAAGCGCCGCGCTGTTTGCTCCGATGACTCAACTGTTCGCTCCCCACGCTGCCTCCAAGCCAAGTCCGCCCCCTCGTCATACTACTGCTAACCGCGATCAAGCCGAGGGTTAAACTAGACGCATCAAACGGGGGTTGGAGCAACATGGACTTGGCCGACAAACACGCGGTAATCACCGGCGCCGGCAGCGGCATCGGCGCGGCCACGGCACGGGAATTCGCGCGCTTAGGCGCCCAAGTGGTGGTCGCCGACATCAACGGAGACGGCGCCCGAGAGGTCGCGACGGCCATTGGCGGCAAGGCGGTTGTCGGAGACGTGAGCAAAGAGGCGGACGTGAACGCCTTGGTGCTCGAAGCCGAGCGGCACTACGGCCCCGTGGACGTCTTCTTCTCCAACGCCGGCATCGCCACCGGAGGCTCACCTCTCGATACGCCCATCAACGTGTGGGACGAACAATGGCAGGTCAACCTGATGGCGCACGTGTTCGCCGTGCGCGCCGTCTTGCCCGGCATGCTCGAACGCGGCGCCGGCTATCTCCTGCACACGGCGTCCATGGCCGGCATCCTCACCACGCACGGCAATCTCACCTACGCGGTGACCAAACATGCCGTCGTTGGCCTCGCCGAGTGGCTGGCCATCACCTACCACGACAAGGGCATTCGGGTTTCCCTGCTCGCCCCCTTGGGCGTCAACACGCCCATGCTCGGCAGCTCGCCGTCCGGTTTCGCCAGCAACGCCGCAGGGCCGATCAAGGAACCGGAAGAGGTGGCACAGATGGTCGCCGAGGCGGTATTCGAGGAGCGCTTCTTGATCCTCACCGACCCCATCGCGCAAACGTGGATGGATCGCAAGGCGAGCGATCTCGAACGC
>CAYGBI010000025.1:0-48935 GCA_964348085.1 uncultured Pseudomonadales bacterium
AACCAGCTACGCGGGGACATGAACCAGCAGATCTTCGAGCTACGGGGAGACATGACCCAACTACGAAGGGACATGAACCAACAGATCTCGGAGCTACGCGGCGAACTGAGTCGGTTCCGGGCCGATGTCGAAGCTCGGCTGCGGGCGATCGAGATCCAGCTCGCCGTCTTGGACACCCGGCTGAGCGCGGTGGAGAGGCACGTCGGCATCGACGGGCCGTCGCAGAAGGTGGCGGATGCGGGGCAAGAGTCTCGCCAGACGCCCTATTAGCTGCCATTCGCCCACACTAGCCGTCCGTCGGACTTGGCGGCGTCAGCCGCGAGGTCCGACGGGTGATAGTGCGGCTTGGGCTGGGACGAAAGGCGGTGCCGGGAGGCGACGGCTTTCGTGGCGCTAAGGGCCACGTTTGCTATGCTCTCCCCTATGCGAAGGGCTATTCTCATCGTTGCCGCCCTGTTCACATCAGGCTGCGCAACCATGGATTATTTCGTGGCAGACGGAAACCGAGCTGCTGGAACGGTCACTCTGGTATGCGAACAGGACATATTCACCGTCTGTCTTACCGAGCCTAGCGCCGAGCATAGGCGGGCTGCCGCGCAGGCATGTATGCGATGGGGGTATGACGCCGCCCAACCCTTCGGCAGAGTCAAGCGTATTCAACCTGAGCCGCCAGACTATAAGTTGCGGCATGAGATGGTCTTCCAGTGCGTCGGGGACTTGAAATAGGCTGCGCTCCCGAGTTGTACGCGAATAGAGAGACCGACCGCAGTTAGGCGCTGGCCGCCGGCGCATCGTTGCCGGTTTTCGCTACGAACTCATCCACTAGTCGCCACACCGGCGGATGCGCGAGGAACTCGTTGTGCGCGACGGCGAAGGTGTGGAACTCGGCCTTCTCGCCGAGTTTTTCGACCATGGCTTTGGATTCCGAGAAGCGGATGACGCGGTCCGTTGGCGATGCGACGACCAAGGCGCGGGGCAGGTCGTCAGCCGCGCTTTCCGCGGGGAACGGATGGCGCAGCATCCAGCGCACGGGGAAGATGGGATAAGCGGAGCGCGCGATGTGCTCGACGCTTCGGTAGGGGCTGATGAGGATGACCGCATTCGGCTTCACCTCCGGGCTCGCGAGCGCCGCGACGCCGGAGCCCAAGCTCAGGCCGAACAACATCAACCGCCGGTTGGGGTAGCGCTGCTTGGCCCAGTTGACGATGGCCACGGCGTCTCGCACGAAGGCGCGCTGCGAAGGTTTGCCGTCGCTTTGGCCGTAGCCACGGTAGTTGACGAGCACGGTGGTGGCGTCGAGGCGGGCGAACTCGTCGATATGGATGGAGACCTCTTCGGCGTTGCCGCCGAAATAGACGATCAATGGGCCCTCGCTGCCCTCGTTGACTGTCCAGCCGCGCAGCACGGCGTCGCCGCGGTCGACTTCCACCGCATGGGCATCCGGGTGCGTTGGCGTCGCGGCCAACGGACGGGGATGGAAGATGAGCTTTTCCTGCAGCGCCCAAAGCAATGCGCAGAGCAGCAGGTAGATGCCGCCGGCACCGGCGACGATGCGCACGGCGAAACCCGTCGCGTCGATTAGCGACACGGCGGAAGGGCGTACAGGTCGTTGAAATTGTCGGCGAAGAAGCGCTCCCGGTCGGCGGCGTCGGTCTCCGCAAGGGCGCGAGAGAAGCGGCCGATCGGGTCGCGGCCGCCTTCGGCGTGGGGATAGTCCGATGAGAACAGATAGAGTTCCGGCATGGACTCGCGAATCAGCGCGCCCACATCCTCGAACGGATACGGCGTAAAGCGAAGCTGATCGCGGAATTGCTCGCTTGGCTTGCGCTCGAAGTGCTGAAGGTGCGGCTCCGAGCGCGCCCAGATGTCCACGGCGTGATCCAAACGCCGAATGGTGTCCGGCACCCAGCCCGCGCCGAGCTCGATCACTCCGCCCTTGAGCTTGGGGAACTTCTCCAGCACGCCGTCGAGCACCAGCACGGAAATGAACCGTTGCGCGGCGTGAAAGATGACCGTGAGGTCCTTCGAGCCGATCACTTCCGCACGTCCCCGTGCGCTTTGCCGGGCCGAGTGGCCGTCGTTCATCCACTCGTCGGCGATGGCGAGCGTCGAACTACCCACGTGTTGGATGAACGGCGTGCCGGTCTCTTCGAGGCGTCGCCAGATCGGGTCGTGGTCGGGGTGTCCGGGCGAACGGCCGCCGGGTGCGCGGGAGGGAATCCAGATCGCACCCAAGTCGAGTGCGAGCGCCTCGTCGATCACCTCGGCCGCGCGGGCGGGATCGTCCAGCGGCGCGAGGCCAACGCCGATCAGTCGCGGATCGGCGCCGGTGAACTCCGCCATGGAGCGGTTGTGCGCCTTGGCCGCCACGTAACGGGCGTCGATGTCCGGTGCGTCGAAGATCTTGGTCGCGCAAAACGACGAGAACACCACTTGCCGATCAAAGCCCAAGAGGTCGAGCGCGACGCCGCGTTCCTTGCCGTTGAAGGCACCCAGCGCGTCGTGCCACTTGGGGCCGCGGGTGATGCGATCGCCGAGCGCGGTCAGTTCGGCGACCACCTCGGGTGGATGTCCGGCGACGCCTTCGAGGGCGCGCATCCGCAAACCCACATCGGCGAGACGAATATCCGCCAAACTCGGGATACGCTCGCGCATGGTGCGCTCGACGTTGCGGGACAGGAAGTCCGGCAACTCCATCAGGTGGCTGTCGGCGTCCAAGATGGCCGGCGACGCGGGCGCGGCGCTTTGGGCGTAGCTCATCGGCGTTAGGCCGCGACGATTACGACAGCACCACCACGGCGTGCCCCGGGCAGGTGGCGCCGCCGTCTTGGTTGACCACGTTGATGTCTAGGCGGATGCGGTTTTCGCCGGCCTCGCTCGATTTCTCGGTGACCGTACCGGTGACGGTGAGCACGTCTTCCTTCTGATTGATCGCCCGGTATTGGCAGCCGACTTCGCGCACGATGCCCTCGTCGCCGATCCAATCGTGCAGGGCGTTGACGATGTAGGCGTAGCGCAAGTTGCCCATGCCGAACGCGCCTTGTTCGTTGCCGGCGCGGCGCCCCGCCTCGTCGTCCATATGGAAGGGTACGAACTCTTCGTTCACCGCGGCGTAGCGATTCCACTCCGCGAAGCTGGTCTTGCGCGACCAAGCCGGCAGTTCGTCGCCGACATTCACGTTGTCGTAATTGACACTCATCTGTTGCCTCCTAGTCTATTGCGGATCATGGTTAGTAGCGGATGCCGATGGAGAGTCGGGTCTTCACCAACTCGTCACGTTGGTTGCGCCATTCGATCTCCGAACGCACGTACAAGGTGTGGCCTAAGCGTCCTTCGCGTTCCCACCAGTCCACTAGGCGGTTGCGCGCGGAAATGACGTCGCCCGGCCGCATGGCTGCGCCGTAGGTGTCCGTCTGTCCGCCGTTCATGCCGGTCAGCGGTGCGCCGTCCGGTCGCCGCCCGGCGAGCCCGGACGGGCCGCCGCGCGGTCGCTCCACGGGCCAAGCGAACGGGTTGAAATCAGGCGGGGCCACGATGCCGCCCCAGCGGGTGGTGGCGGCGTACTCGGGATCCCAATAGATGCGGGGCGGCTGCTTGGGGTAGTAGGTGGCCATCGCCCAGCGCCGGATGTCGGTCTCCGTGATCGGCGGCGCGGTGCGGACGTCACCCCACTTGCCTTGCGCCTCGCGCATTTCGGGCGTGACGTAGGTGAGGGTGGTCATGCGTTTCTAGCTCGTGCAAAGGCCCACTAGCGTACCGCAAGGATTCTTGGTTCGGGGGACGATGATTGGGAGGTGCAGGGAGGACGACCGGTCAGGCTGAACTTGAACGGCTTGCCCTCGTATGTGCGGGGGAATCGTTTCGATCACTCCGCGCTCTCGACCCCGTGGCCGCCTGACCGCCGGTACTCCCGCAGCCCGCTAACGCCTTCGATGCCGTCGCTGAGTTGGCCGCTGTCGAACAGTAGTTTGAAGCGCAGCCCACGCAGCGCCGGGGGCCGGTAGCCCGGCACTTGGGAGAAGCGGCGTTGCACCGAGACGTGCAAGACCGGCAAATCCGCGCAGGGTTGGTCGTCGTCGCTCACATGGATGCTGCGGACTTCTTGGTCCAAAACGCTCGCGTGCACGCCCCCGTGGGTATGCAGTTGGCCAGTGACGAGGGGGTTGACGGCGATGTCGTCCACATCGAGCCCGGACAACGCCCCGGCGTCTTGTCGACCGAACAGCCCGCGCACGCTCTGCGCGTCGCCCTTGGTGATCGCGATGTCTTCGCCCAAGGCATCCTTGCAGCGCTCGATCATGAAGGCGAGCGCCATGTCCGATAAGCCGTCCAACCAATACCCGCCACCGATGTCGCCGTGGACGCCGGGAAACCACACCTCGAGGATGCGGTCCGGATTGGCGGCGTCCCTGTTCATCAGCGTCGGCGTGAAGGTCACCCGATCTTCGTCGATGGCGAGGAGATGCACGGCGCGGCGGATGCGCGGGTTCAGCGTGCCGTTCTCGAACACGACATCGCTGCTGATCGCCTCGCCCTTGCGGTGGACGCCGTCCATGGCCGCCACGGTGTCGAACGCGCCCAAGAAGTCCACCGCTCGATCCTCGTAGTCGTGCAAGACCAAGCTGGCGAACTTCCGCGCCAAGGCCGCGCCGCGGCTGTAGCCGAAGACGACGAGCTTGTCTCCGGCGCTGTAGTTCGCGTCCAAGTGCCGCCGCGCGTCTTCGAGAATGTGCTTGGCGTCGCCCCAGCTCGGCGCCACCAGCTTGTTCAGGCTGGCGCGAACGGCGGTGTACAGGTCGCCCAAGAGCGGTAGACGGCTCTCGCCGCGGGTGCCGATGCCGTTGTAGTAGAAGTTGAGCTGCTGCGGATCGATGGCGGACTGTGCGGGAAGGCGCGCCGGGCCGGCAAAGACGCCGCCCATCAAGACGTGCAGCTTGAGCACGTTGCTGACGCTTTGGTCTTCCTTGAACTCGCGGGCGTTGCTCGGTTCGTTGCCGGTGCCGTCGAAGCAGAACACCAAGGTCTTGTGCGGCGTGCGGTCGGTCATGCCTCAAGCGTTTGCGCGTTCGGCGCCGCCGCGCTCCGGCTCGCTGTCCTCGTGGCCCTTGTCGATGCGCTTGAGTTCGGGGAACAACACGCCGATGACGGCCATGGACACGGCCAAAAGCACGGCGCTTGCGAACAACGCGACGCCGATGCCGATGTGCTCCGCGGCGTAGGCGATCGGAATCATGCCGAGGGGCATGACGCCGTGGCTCATCATCATGATCGCCATCACCCGGCCGCGTATTTCCGGTTTGATGGCCAAGGTGGTGACGCTCATGTTCAGCGACCCCACCAAGGAACCCACGACGCCGATGAACACGCCGAAGGCGACGGCGAAGAGCAGCGTCGACGAGAGCGCGAAACCGGCGAGGCCGACGGCCCAGATGTAGGTTGCGGCGAACAGCACCCGGCCTTTGCCGCCGATGTCGCCTAGCCGCGCGAGCGCCAGCGCTCCGAACAAGGAGCCGACGCCCATCGCCGTCATCAGATAGCCAAGGGTCTCCGGGCCGCCGTCGAGGATCTCTTTGTTGAAGGCGGGTGCGAGGAACGAAGGGGCGAAGCCGAACATCATCGGCACGATGCCCATGACCAAGAGGCCGAGCACGACCCGCTCTCGACCCATGTAGCGGAACCCCTCGGCGATGTCGTCGATCACTCTCGCGCCCGGGTCCGCGGTCGGGTTGCCGGTGTAGCGCAACAGCGCCGTCGCGGCGACGGAGATCAGATACAAGCCGGCGATGATGAAGAACACGATGCCGACGGCGGGGGCAGAGCTGGTGTCGCCGCTGGCGAGCCAAGCGATGAGCACGCCAGCCACTGCCGGGCCGGCGACCCGCGACAGCGAAAACGTCGCGCTTTGCAGCGCCATGGCGTTCACCACTAGTTCGCGGGAAACGAGCTCCGGCACCACGGCGGCGCGCGCGGGCATGGAGAAGGACAGCACCGTGCCGTTGAAGAGGCCGAAGTAGATGAAGTGCGCAAAGGTCATCTCGCCCCGGTAGACGATGATGGCGAGCAACACGGTGGCCGCGGTGTTGACGAGCTGAGCGCCGACCATGATCGGCTTCTTGCGCATCCGGTCGGCCACCACGCCGCCCAACAGCGAGAACACGAACGACGGCAGCATGAACGACAGGATCACCCAAGTTAGCGCCATCGGCGAACTGGTCATGTCGTAGATCAGCCACCCGCGAGCGATCATCTGCATCTGCATCGCGAACGACGCCACCAAGTTGGCGACCCACAGCAGGCGGAAGTCGCGGATCGCCAAGGCTTCGAACATACGGCCCCGCCGCGACGAGGCATCGCCAAGCGTCCACGGTGCGCTACCGGGGCGGACGAGGTTCGATGCGTTCGGCGAGAGCGAGACCGGTTCCGAGTTCGGGGCGGGCACTTGCCGGCGCAGGGCAAGGCGGTTTGTGAACGTGCGGATGTCGATTCTCTTGCGTCCTTGATTCGGCCGGCCGCCACTCAAGCAGGCGCGGCCGACCTGAGGCGCCTATCCTACTCCGATGCGAGGGTTGGTGTTCGCTTGCGAGACGTACTTCGACCGCACGGCGGGTAGTTCGGCAGGCGCTGGGTTGTCGGGACCTACCTCGATCTCAGCCGACGCCGAGCTGATTCGGCGTCGGCGATGACGACGCGACCGGCAGCTAGAGCGGCTTGGGCTGTGCGAAAGGCAGTGTCGCTAGGCAACGGGTTTCGTGGCGCTAACGCTCGATCCAATAGCCTTTCACAACAGCGTCCTCTATCTCGATGTGCAGCGTGTGCGTCTCTTCCTCGGATGCGTCGATCGAGAACAGAAAGAACAGATGCACTTCCACATCCGACTCTCGACGAGAGAGGTAGCGCAACACCTCGTTGCCGTCGTCGTTTGTGTAGACGCTGTTCGGCTGGCCGAGGTGGTCGACGACCCAATCCCGGGTAGTGTGGCCGACTGCGATGGCGTCCAATGCATCGGACTTCGCCAGCGCGCCCCGCCGGTAGTGGGTGTCGGAATCCACGCTCACCACGCAACCAGCGAGCAGAGTCATTGCGCAGAGCGCTGCCACCATTGACGGCAACCGCTTTCGACCTTTCATATTGCCTCCCTTTGAACTCACGTTGGGGGTAGTCGCGAAGCAACACCCGCAGCAGTTGCGACTACCTTCTCACGCGGAGGCTGAACGGGCGCTGAACGAGCGCACATCCGCCTGCGTGAGATAGCGCTCCGGAATCGGAAACTTGAACACCCGCGCCGCATTGAGGCCCAGCACCTTGGCGCGTTCGCCGTCGGTGAGCTGGCCCATCGTGCGTTCGATCGCCGCCGCCGAATGCGGCCACGTGCCCTCGTGATGGGGGTAGTCGTTGGCCCACATGAAGTTGTCGATAAGGCCGTGTTCGCGGGCGACGTCGAGGCCCGGTTTGTCCTCTTGAAAGGTCGCGAATCCGCACTGGCGGAAGTAGTCGCTCGGCATTTGCGCCAGCTTCGGACGCACGAACATATGATGTTTGCGATACGCCTCGTCGAGCGCCCAAATCGCCCACGGCACCCAGCCGATGCCTGCCTCAACGCTGCCGAACGTAAGGCCGGGGAAGCGTTCGAGTACGCCCGAGGCGCACAGGTTGGCGATCGGTTCCATGGTCGGGGCCAACGAGTGGACGGCGTAGTTGACCACGGCCCCGCCGTTGCCGCGAGAAGTGCGCGGATCCCGGCCGGTGGAGACGTGGAAGGTGATCGGCAGGCCCACCTCTTGGATACACGCCCAGAGGGGGTCGAACTCCGGCAGGTTGTAGTTCCGGTGCTCGTGGTTCGGGGCGCCCCAAATCGGCTTGCAGGGCAGGGCGAGGCCGCGAAAGCCGAGCGCCGCCACACGCTCGATCTCGGCGATGGCGCCGTCGATGTCCGCCGCCGCCACGCAACCCATGGGCGACAGCCGGTCGTTGTAATCAGCGAACGTCTCCCACGCCCAGTCGTTCCACACCCGGCACATTTCTTGACTGAACTCGGCGTCGGGGGTGGCCCAGATGGTCAGGCCCTTGTTGGGGAACAGCACCTCGGCGTCCACGCCGTCCGCGGCTAGGTCGTTCAGGCGTTGTTCCGGCGTTTCTCCCGCGCCGTTGCGCAAGCCGTCTTCGCCCTCGAACTTGATGTTGCGGATGCGTACCGGGCGAAACCCCTCGGTCTTTTGGTACTTGCGCCCCTGCGCATCGACCACGACCCCGGGTAGCCGCTCGCGGTACTTCTTGGCCATGCGCGTGCGCCAGAGATCGCTCGGCTCCTGCACATGCCCGTCGGTGGAGACCATGAAGTATTTGTCGGGATCGTCCGGTCGTGCGGTGCGCGACCAGCCTTTGATGCCGGGCGTTTGCAGGCGCCAAGCGTTGTTCTCGTCGGGCGGGGGAATATGGGCCGCTGTTGCCATCGAACTGAGCCTCGGTAGGTTGCCTTGAATGCGGTGCGACAAGAGTAACGAAAAAGCGTGGACCGGTGATGCGCTTGACCGCCGGTCACTCGTTGGCGTTAGCCGTCTTGACGGGCTAGGTGTGGTAGGGAACCTTGCCGGCGGCACGGGCCCAACCAGCTTGCCGACCGCGCAAGTTCCGCTTTGCCCGCCAAATGCGCTATTTTCGCGCTGTGCCTTGGTGGGGAGACGTCGGGAGATCGTGACCGAATCAGCGTTGGCCGGTATCAAAGTGCTCGATGTCGCGGGCACCGTCGCCAGCGGCTATTGCGGCAAGCTGTTCGCCGACCACGGTGCGACGGTAATCGACGTCGAGCCGCCGGAGTCGGGTTTCGCCACGCGCTTGGCCCCGCCGTTCTTGGCGGATGCCCAGCCGCCGGAGAACAGTGCGCTGCACGCTTACTTGAGCGCCAACAAGGCGAGCGTCGCCTTGGACGTGGCCGCTGAACCCGAGCGCTTCCGGGCGCTGGCCGAGGGTGCCGACGTGGTGCTCGACCACGGGGTGTTCGACACTGAAGACTTCGCTGCCGTGGCACCGAACGTCGTGGTGTCCACCATTACTTGGTTCGGTCGTCACGGTCCCTATGCCGACTTTCAAGGCACCAGCGGCGTGTGCTGGTCGCTGGCCGGCATGGTGCGGCCGGTCGGCCCTGCCGCCGGGCCGCCGCTTCTGGCGGCCGGTTGCGGCGCGGAGGTCGTCGGCGGCTTGGCGGCATACATCGGCACGCTCGGGCAGGTGATCGCCCGCGAGATCGGCAACGCCGACGGTGCGGTGCGTCTCGACACCAGCATCTTCGAGGCCAACCTCTGCTTCACCGAACCCGGCGGTGTTGGCGGTTATCGCAGCGGTCGGCGGGGGCAGCGCTTGGGCGTCAACCGTTTCGCGCCCACCTATCCGCTCGGCGTCTATGCCTGTGCGGACGGCTGGCTCGGCGTCACCGCGCTCACGCCCAGTCAGTGGAAGAACTTCTGCGCGTTGCTCGACATGCGCGAACATGCGGACACGCCGGCCTACCAAACCGCCATTGGCCGCTTGTACGACTACGACGTGCTGGAGCCGATCATCAAACGGCAGGTGCGCAACTTGAGCGCGGCGAAGTTGGTGAAACGCGGCCAGGCCATGCGCATTCCCCTCGCTCCGGTGCCCACCATGGCGGAACTCTTCACCACCGATCAATACGTGGCCCGCGGCGCGTTCGCCGATGTCGTGGGCGGTGCGGGCGATACCTTCAAGGCGCCGGTGACGCCGTTTCGCTTGTTTGCCACGCCGGCCACGGCTGGCGGGCGGGCACCCAAGCTCGGCGATGCCAACGCGGAGTTGCTGCCATGAGCCGTCCCGAACTGCTTGCCGGCGTGCGCGTGGTGGACCTGTCCATGGGCTGGGCCGGGCCGCTGGCGGCGCGACATCTTGCCGATATGGGGGCTGACGTCATCAAAGTGGAGGGCTGCGTACGCTTCGACTGGTGGCGCGGCTGGGAAGCCACTCAAGAGTGGATAGACGCGGGCGGGGCGGAGAAGAATCCCGCCTTCAACATGGTCAACCGCAATAAGCGCGACATCACATTGGACTTGTCCACGCCCGTGGGCAGCGATCTCTTGAAACGGTTGGTGGCGATTGCCGATGTGGTGGTGGAGAACTACTCCGCCGGCGTGTTGCCGAAGCTCGGCTTGAGCTACGACGTGTTGGCGGAGGTGAACCCGGCGTTGGTGATGATTTCCATGCCGGCGTTCGGCATCGACGGCCCGTGGCGTGGTTACCGCGCCTACGGCTCGACGGTGGAGCAGGCCTCTGGTCTGCCGCACCTGTCGGGCCGCCCGGACGATTCGCCGACCATGGTGCATGTCGCGCTCGGCGACTCGGTGGGCGGGATGAACGGCGCCGCCGCGCTGTTGACCGCGTTGCGCGTCAAGCGGCGCACGGGCCGGGGCCAGCATCTTGATCTATCGCAGTCCCAGTGCCTCTTTCCACTCGGTATCCAAGGCATCCTCACACAATCGGCGACTGGCGAGACGCCGGCGCGCCTTGGCAACCGATCCTTGCAGCACGCGCCGCACGGCGTCTATCCGTGCGCTGGGGAGGACGAATGGATCACCGTTCAAGTGTTGTCGGAGCAGCAGTGGCGCGCGTTTGCGGACTTCGCAGGCTTGTCGGCGTTCGGCGACTTGGCGGACCGCTTGGCGCGTGTCGACGAGCTCGATCACGCAGTCGCCGCCTTCACTACGGAGCATGTGGCCGAGATGTTAACGATGGAACTGCAAGCGCTGGGCGTGCCGGCGGCCCACGTCGCGAGCAGCTTGGAGCTCGCCGTCGATCCGCACCTTGGTGCGCGCGGCTTTTGGAAGCTGATGGAACGCGCGTACGTCGGCGTCCTGCCGCATCCGGCGGCGCCCTACCGGGTTGGCGACAAACCGTTCGACATTGATCGGGTCGCCCCGACGTTAGGCGAACACAATCGCGAGGTGCTCAGCGAACTGTTGCACTTAAGCGACGACGAGATCGACGAACTCGAACGTGCAGGCGTCATCGGCGACAAGCCGCGGCTGCCGGACGCTTAAGCCGATGCCGGACTTGGACCCGAACGCGCCGCCGCTCACCGGCATCCGCGTCGTTGATGCGACCACGCGCTGGGGGGAGATGGCCGGTCGCGTGCTGGCTGAACTCGGCGCCGAGGTGTACAAGATCGAACCGCCCACAGGGTGTGAATCGCGCCGCATCGGCCCATTCGCGGGCGAGGAGTCGCTGTATTGGGGGAGCCTCGGCGCCGGTAAGCGGAGCGTGGTCGCCGAAGACCCGGTCGAGTTCTTGGCGGCCGCCGACGTGTTCTTGGAATCCGGCTACCGCGGCGATTTGTGTGCTCGGTTTCCCCGCTTGGTACACGTTTCCATTACGCCCTTCGGCCTCACTGGGCCATTGGCGAAAGCACCGGCCGCCGAGATCACCGTCGAAGCGGCTGGCGGCTTGGTGGGTCTGCAAGGCGACGGCGACCGCCCGCCGCTGTCCATGGGCGCGATGCCGCAAGCCGCCTTTCACGCCGGTGCGCAGGCGGCGGCCGACACGGTGGTCGCCTTGGTGGAGCGCGAACGTTCGGGGCGCGGCCAGCACTTGGACGTCTCGGCGCAAGCGTGCGTGGTGTGGACGTTGATGAACGCTACCGGCTATCCGCCCAACACGGGTGCCAATCCCCCCGCCACCAGCGAGTTTCGCGGTCAGGAGCGCCCCGCTGCGGCCGTTGGACGGTTGCGCCTGCCGGCCATCGTGCCGTGCAAAGACGGCCTCGCGCAGGTGCGCTTTCAGATGCGCATCATCGGCGAACGCACGTTCGATTCGTTGCTGCGGTGGGTGGAGTCGCACGCCGAAGCGTCGGGGACCACCCTGCCGAAGGCGGTGCGTGGTCTTGATTTGCGGCGTTGGATGACGGATCTGCGCCGCGACGAATTGGATGCGGGTGCCGCGCAGCAGGCCGCGGATTTGATCGTTGAACTCTTGGCGACGAAGACAAAACGCGAGCTGCAAGCCTACGCCGCCGAACACGGTCTGACGTTGGCGGCCATCCACACGGTTGCCGACTTGCTGCGCGACCCGCACCTTGCGGCGCGCGACTTTTGGATCAAGCGCGGCAAACGCGGCTACGCCGGCCCCTTCGCTCGTCTTTCCCGCACGCCGCTGTCCCGCGGGCGGGAAGTGCAGGCGCTCGGTGCTTCGCCGCCGCCGTCGGCTCGCGAACGTCCTGCGGCAGCAGCAACCAAAGCCGTGGATGAAGCCTCGGCGCCCTTTGCCGGGCTGAAGGTGGCCGACTTCAGTTGGGTCGGCGTCGGCCCGATGATCGGCAAGGCGCTCGCCGACCACGGGGCCACCGTGGTGCGCATCGAGTCACCCGAGCGGCTCGACTTGTTGCGCACGGCACCGCCGTTCAAGGACAGCGAGCCCGGACCGGATCGGGCGCAGTTCATGGCCAACTTCAACACGTCGAAGCTGGGCATGACCGTCGATCTCAAGAACGCCTCGGGTCGCCGGTTGGCACGCCGGATGGCGGACTGGGCCGATGTGGTATTGGAGAGCTACTCGCCCGGCACCATGGCCCGTTTCGGGCTCGATTGGCCGCGACTCACCGCGACGCGGGACGACTTGGTCATGCTGTCCACTTCGATGCGCGGGCAAACCGGTCCGGAGCGGGGTTACTCCGGCTTCGGCGGCCAAGGCGCGGCCATCGCCGGACTGTCCAATCTGGTGGGTTGGCCGGATCGCCCGCCTTGCGGCCCGTGGGGGGCGTACACGGACTTCATTACGCCGCGCTTCGGCGTCGCCGCGCTCTCGGCAGCGTTGTTGCATCGACGCCGCACGGGCCTTGGCCAGCATATCGATCTGTCGCAAATCGAGTGCGGCATCCGCTTCTTGGAGCCGTTGATCTTGGACTATACGGAGAGCGGCAAGGTGGCCGCCGCCCTCGGCCAAGACTCGCCGCAGCTTTCGCCGCACGGTGTTTATGCCTGCGCCGGCCGGCATCGCTACATTGCGATCGGCGTTGAGACCGAGACCGAGCGCCTAGCGTTGACAAGTGCCTTGGCCGGCAAAGCGCTTGCCGATTGGTGCCGGGAGCGC
This sequence comes from uncultured Pseudomonadales bacterium, assembly GCA_964348085.1. Classification (GTDB taxonomy): domain Bacteria; phylum Pseudomonadota; class Gammaproteobacteria; order Pseudomonadales; family Azotimanducaceae; genus VXYL01. The sequence goes on from CAYGBI010000025.1 coordinate 13,090, forward strand.
GATGCGTTCGGCGCGGCGGCGACGTTGCGGACGGCCGGCGTGCCGGCCTACGCGGTGATGCGGCCGAGCGATCTCTATGAAGACGCGCAACTCGCCCACCGCGAGTTCTTCGTCAACTTGAATCACTCGGTGATGGGGCCAACGCCCTACGACGGCCCGGCGACGATCTATTCGCGTACCCCGCAACGGCTACGCAGTGCGGCGCCGTGCTTGGGCGAGCACAACGAACAGGTGTTGCGGGAACTGCTCGGTATGACGGCGTCGGAGATCGAGACCTTGCGTGCGGATGGCGCACTCGGCAGCGTTCGCTAATCTCTGCCGCCGAGGTCAACGCTGCGGCTAGTCTCAACTTCGCATTTGGCGCGCCCGGTGCGACTCGAACGCACGGCCTTTGGCTCCGGAGGCCAACGCTCTATCCAACTGAGCTACGGGCGCGTGAAAGCGTCTACCATAGCAAAGATGCGCCACGGTCGATTAACGGGCATTTCTTAGAAGGAGTCGCTACATGAAAGTTCTCGTCATCGGAGCCAACGGCAACACGGCAACCCGCTTGCTGCGTCGCCTCGCCGCGGGTATGCACGACCCGGTCGCGATGATTCGAGATCCGGCGCAGCGTGCGAAGTTCGATGCGCTGGGGGTGCCGACGGTGCTCGCCGACCTCGAATATCCAATCGATCACGCCGTGCGTGGCATGGACGCCATCGTCTTCGCCGCCGGTTCCGGCGGTCGTACCGGCAAGGACAAGACGGTGCTGGTCGATCATCTCGGGGCCATCCGCAGCATGGTTGCCGCGCAGGTTCATGGTGCCCGTCGCTACATTATGTTGAGTTCCATCAACAACGACATTGCCAGCACCTCGCCCATCGCGCACTACCACAAGGCCAAGGCGCATGCCGACAATCATCTGTGCGAAACCGACCTCGACTACACCATCGTCTGTCCCGGCGGTCTGACCGATGACGCGGGCACCGGCCAAGTGGCGGTGAGCGGCGAACTCCACGGTCGCGGGCTTACGTCTAGGGAGAACCTTGCTGAGGTTTTGGCGCGTTGCCTCGACTTGCCGAACACGGTGGGCAAGACGTTCAGCCTGCTCGACGGGAGAACCCCGATTGACGAAGCGCTGGCGAGCGTCTGAGCGTTAGAATCGTACTGACCGGTAGACCGGGGACCGGTAAAGGGAGGGGTGCCATGAAACCGATTTCCGCGGATTCGCATGTGGTGGAGGGCCGCGACGTGTTCGCCGGCTTGGCGGAACGGTTCGGCGACGAAGCGCCGCGAGTCATGGATGTCGGTGACCAAGTGGATGCTATCGTCATTCCGGCTCGCGGTATGCGCGGCGTGAGCGTTGCCCGCATGGGCATGGCGGCCACGCGCTTGGCGCGCAACGAGCCGCTCAGCCGCAAGCCCGGCCACAAGCCCGACGTGGCGCACATGAAAGACCCCGAGTTGGTGGCGTTGTTCCGCAAAGGCTATGCCGGCATGCGCCGGGGCTTGGTCGACGGTGCGCACCGGTTCGAGGATCAAGATGCGGACGGCCTCGCCGCGGAGTTCCTCTATCCGGGTTACTTCGCCATGTTCAGCTTGGCGAACACGCCGCTCTTGGTGGCGCTGCAGAAAAACTACAACGACTGGCTGCACGACTACGCCACTGCCGCCAACGGCCGCTTGTTCGGCCTCGCCGCCATTCCGGTGCAAGACCCGGAGGCGGCGGTTGCCGAGCTTGACCGCGTGATCAAGTTGGGCTTCAAGGGCGGCTGCATTCCCTGCACGTCACCCGCCGAGCGGCCCTACTTCGACGAGGCCTACGAGGGCGTGTGGGCGCTGGCAGAGGAGGCGGGATTCCCGCTGTCCATGCACGTTGGCTGCAACTCCTACGTGCCGCCGGAGCGAAGGCAAACCCTTTGGCGACGCGATGCCATCGCCGACTACGCCGCCACCCAAAGTAGCGTGCAGCGCAGCATCGTCGAGTTCATGTGCCGAGGCGTGTGCGAGCGCCATCCGGGTCTGAAGATCGTGGTCGCGGAGTTCAACGCCGGCTGGATCGCTCATTGGCTAGATCGTGTCGATCAAGGGCTGCAACGCGAGCGCCGAGAAATGGACGAGCCGTACACGGGCGCATCGCCACACGAAATCTGGCGGCGACAGTTCTACGCCACCATCGAGGACGACCGGCCGGCCTTGGCGACACGGGAGTTCATCGGCGTCGACCACCTGATGTGGGGTTCGGACTATCCGCACACGGATTCGACTTGGCCTTGCTCGAACGCCGTTTTGGACGAGCTGTTCGACGGCATTGGCGAGGCGGAGCGGAAGAAGATCACCTGCGACAACGTGAAGGCGCTGTACGGCGTTTAGGCCACTGCCCCGACCGGCGCCGGACGACATAGAACTGGACGGCGCCCGTGCTGTCCTCATCGGCGGAGCCAACTCGGACCCAAGAGCCCGTTTCATCGACCGGCGACACGGAGCGTTACATAGGCATCCGGCGTGGCCGTCGCTCGATCCGAATGTCCTCCATACGCACCGGGTAGTCGCCGCGTCGGCGATCGGCGAAGTAGTGCCGCAAGGTGTTGGCGACCACGGGGAACGCAAGTTGCGGCCAAGGCACCTCGCTTTCCTCGAACAATCGCACATCCACGGTTTCTTCGCCGGGCGAGAAGGCGCCGTCCACGAGCTCGGCGCGAAAGAAAAAGTACACTTGCGAGATGTGCGGCAGGTTGAAGATGGTATACAGGCCGTGCAGCTCGACATGCGCGTTGGCCTCTTCCCGCGTCTCGCGCAAGGCGCCGTCCGCCGTCGTCTCGCCGAGCTCGAGAAATCCCGCCGGCAGCGTCCACAATCCTTTGCGCGGCTCGATCCCTCGGCGGCACAAGAGCACGGCGCCATCCTGAACCACTAGGCAGCCGGTGACGATCTTCGGGTTGACGTAGTGTATGGTGGCGCAACGCTGGCAGACGAAGCGCTCGCGGTTGTCGCCTGCGGGGATCCGGCTGACGATGACGCCGCCGCAAGCGCTGCAAAAGTTCATGCCGACGAGTATAGACGCATGGCCGCTTTAGGCAGCCGGTAGCGCGTGGCATTGTCCGCCCGCGTTGGCGACAATGCCGACTGCGAAGCGTACAAGAGCCCAACCAATGATCTATTCGCTTGAAGATTCGAGCCTGACAACGGAGGGCGAAACCTTCGTCGCGCCGACCGCGGTCGTCATCGGTTCGGTGCTGTTGCGGCACGAAGCTTCGGTGTGGTGGGGGGCGGTGCTGCGTGGCGACTACGACACGATCCGCATCGGCCGGCGCACCAACGTCCAGGACAACTGCGTCATCCACATGGACGAGGGCTTCCCGGTCAGTTTGGGCGACGGCGTCACGATCGGCCACAAAGCGGTGCTGCACGGCTGCACCATCGGCAACAACAGTCTGGTTGGCATCAACGCCGTGGTGATGAACGGCGCGGTGATCGGCGACGACTGTCTGATCGGTTCCAACGCCCTCATTACGGAAGGCAAGGAGATTCCCTCGCGCAGCCTCGTGCTCGGGTCGCCCGGCAAGGTGGTGCGCGAATTGAGTGACGCCGAAGTGGAGGAGAACACCGGCTTCGCCGATCGCTACGTGCGCAACTTTCGGCGCTACAAGGCCGGTTTGTCGGTGTTGCCGCGGCTATGAGAATCGGCACGCCGCTTTCGACGAGCGCCAGCCGAGTAATGTTGCTTGGCGCCGGCGAACTCGGCAAAGAGGTGGTGATCGAGCTGCAGCGCTTGGGTGTCGAGACCATCGCCGTAGATCGCTACGCCAACGCGCCGGCGATGCAGGTCGCGCACCGTAGCCATGTGCTGGATATGCGCGACGGCGGCGAATTGCGGCGCGTGATCGAGACCGAGGCGCCGGATCTTGTGGTACCGGAAATCGAGGCGATCGCCACCGACGAACTCGTGGCCTTGGAGGGAGAGGGGGTGCGCGTGGCGCCCACGGCTCGAGCCGCCGCCTTGACCATGAACCGCGAGGGCATCCGCCGTCTGGCGGCGGAGACCTTGGGGGTGGCGACTTCGTCGTACCGGTTCGCGGCCACGGAAGACGAATACTTGGCAGCGGTGCGCGAGATCGGCTTGCCCTGCGTGGTGAAGCCGGTAATGAGTTCCTCGGGCAAGGGGCAGTCCGGGGTACGCACCGAAAGTGACGCCTTGGCCGCTTGGCGTCATGCCTTGGAGGGCGCCCGAGGCGCGGCGGACAAGGTGATCGTGGAGGGGTTCGTGGATTTCGACTACGAAGTCACCCTGCTCACCGTGCGGCATGTGGGCGGGGTGACCTTTTGCGCCCCCATCGGCCACCGGCAGGAGGGCGGCGACTACCGCGAGTCTTGGCAGCCCCAGGCGATGCCGCCGCCGGCGCTCGCCGAGTGTCGGCGCATCGCGACCTTGGTTACCGGCGAACTCGGCGGCTACGGCGTGTTCGGCGTTGAGTTCTTCATCCGAGGCGACGAGGTTTGGTTCAGCGAAGTAAGTCCCCGTCCGCACGACACGGGCTTGGTCACCATGGTTAGTCAGGATCTTTCCGAGTTCGCCCTGCACGCCCGCGCCGTCCTCGGACTGCCGGTGCCGATGATCCGCAAGCTCGGCCCGGCGGCGTCCGCGGTCATCCTCGTCGAGGGAGACTCGAACCAGGTGACCTTCGACAACTTGGCGGAAGCACTGTCCGTGCCGGGGTCGCAATTGCGCCTGTTCGGCAAACCGGGCGTACGCGGCGAGCGGCGCATGGGCGTCGCCGTTGCCACAGCGGACTCCGTAGCGGCCGCGCGTCGCCGCGCCACCGCCGCGGCAGCCGCCGTTGACGTGCGTCTGTGACCGTCTCCCTTACGCCTACGCCGCCGAAGTCCTCACGCTCCCACCGGCCTAAGATCCTGCGCCTTGGCAACGGCGCCAACGCGCCGTTCTTGCGGCGGACGCCTAAGTCGCCGGCAAGATGCCAAGGGCGAAGTAGGAGTTTCCGGTCGCGGCGAGGGTGTCGTCGATCGAATAGGTTTCGAGCCCGAGCTCTTCCTTGGCGAGCAGGCAGTAGGAACGCGGCGAGTCGTAGGTGTGCGCCGCCGGTTGCCCATCCGCCATCTCTTCGCCGCCGATCTCCGGGACGGACGGAAACAACTCCGCGAGCTTCGCCTGCAACTGCCATGTGAACAGCTCGCCGGAGCGATCCGTGGCGGAAAGGATGTAGCGGGAACCATTCTTGGCGCCGGCGCTTTCCGCGCACAGTCGATGCGCCCGCGCGGTATCGCGCACATCGACGTTGTTCCACAGCATCCGTCCGCCGCGGGACTTCTTGTACGGCTTGCCTTGCAGCATGTAGCGGATGCAGTTCTGCCAACTCCAGCCTTGGTCGTGGTTGGCGCACATCAACGGACCGATGACATGCAGCGGCAAGATGGACATGGCGTCGAAGCTGCCATCCTCCTCGGCTGCTTGATAGAGCATTCGCTCCGCGTTGGCCTTGGCCATGGCGTAGGCGAGATCCCGGTTCTCCGGGATGCGGTCCGTCGTCCACCGGCCCCGATACGCCTCGATGTTGTCGCCGCACCAGTCTTTTTCCGTGAATACATAGCCCTCCGGTCGAGGGTGACCGACGGCCGCGAACGAACTGGTGAACACGAAACGCCGCAATGCGCCGCTCTTGCGGGCGGAGCGCAAGACATGCTCCACCTCGGTGAAGCAGCCGTCGTACACCTGCTGCGGCGTCTCCCGGTTGTAGCCGACCGCGGCGCCGGCGTGGATGACGGCGCAACAGCCGTCGAAGGCTTGGTCGTAGCTGCCGGGCTCGAAGAGGTCGCCCGTTGCGAGCTGCACGCTGCCGCGAAGACCGGCATCGTTCATCTTGACCAGATGATCCACCTTCTCCGGCTGGCTCGCATCCCGCACGCAGGCGCGTACTTCGTAGCCCTGTTCCGCACAGTCGCGGACGATCCAAGAGCCGATGTAGCCGCTCGCGCCGGTGACCGCGATGGGCCCGTCGGCGGGGGAGACCGGTTTCGCCATGATGTTCTCCTCGTAGGTCTGCGTGGTTGGCGCACGCTCGGGAGTATACGGCCTGCGTCTACCCGCGCGCTGTGCAGGACTGCCGTTGCACGCTCAGCGCCTTGGGCCGCGGCGCCGGCATTAGCGAGGCGCGGACATAGCCACGCTTTTGCGGTATGCTTCGCGCCCGATGAACCTTCAAACCTTCTTCGTTGAGAGTCCCGTGCGCCCGCTCAAGGGGGCGCTTCTCCTGCCTTTGCTGCTACTGCCGGCTTAAGCCGGCCACACCTATTCACAGGGCATCGATTTCGCCCATCAGTCCAAACCTCAAAACGCTCTGACCAATGGAGGTTTCGCTCGTGAACGCGCAGCAACCACATTCGGGTAGCCGCAAGGGCACCATGCCCTGCGGCAAATACCGTCCCTTTACGCCCGTCGACCTGCCTGAGCGGCAGTGGCCCGGCGCGGTAATCACCACGCCGCCCCGCTGGTGCAGCGTGGATCTCCGCGACGGCAACCAAGCGCTCATCGACCCCATGAACGTGGACGAGAAACTGCGTATGTACGAGCTGTTGCTCGACGTGGGTTTCTTGGAAATCGAAGTGGGCTTTCCGGCGGCGTCGCAGCCGGACTTCGACTTCATCCGCAAGATCATCGACGACGGCATGGTGCCGGCCGGCGTCACCGTTCAAGTGCTGTGCCAAGCGCGGCCGGAACTGATCGAACGCACCGTTGAAGCCTTGGACGGCGCGCCGAGCGCCATCTTCCACCTCTACAACTCTACGTCCGAGTTGCAGCGGCGGGTCGTGTTCGACATGGATCGCGCCGGCATCGTCGACTTGGCCGTCCAAGGCACGGCGGTGGTCAAGGAAGGCGTTAAGGCGCTCGCTGATACGGCCATCCAATTCGAGTACTCGCCGGAGAGCTTCACCGGCACGGAACTCGACTTCGCGGTGGAGATTTGCGACGCCGTGGCCAACGAGTGGGGCGCGACCGAGGCTGCGCCCATCATCGTCAATCTGCCGTCCACGGTGGAGATGGCCACGCCCAACGTCTACGCCGATCAGATCGAGTGGTTCATCCGCCGGTTTCCGCGCCGGGAACGCATCGTCGTCAGCCTGCATACGCACAACGACCGCGGCACCGGGGTCGCCGCCACCGAGCTTGCGCTCATGGCCGGGGCGCAACGGGTCGAAGGCACGCTGTTCGGCAACGGCGAGCGCACGGGCAACTGCGATCTCGTCACCGTGGCGATGAATCTGGTTTCCCAAGGCGTCGACCCGGAACTGGACTTCCGCGACATGCCGCACATTCGCGAGACGGTCGAGGCGGTCAACAAGCTGCCCGTTCACGAGCGTCATCCCTATGCCGGCGAATTGGTATTCACCGCCTTTTCCGGCTCCCATCAGGACGCCATCAAGAAAGGCATGGCGCGAGTGGATCGCGAGCATTGGGAAGTGCCGTACTTGCCCATCGACCCGGCGGACGTGGGCTCGTCCTACAAGGAGACGGTGCGCGTCAACAGCCAGTCCGGCAAAGGCGGCGTCGGCTTCATTCTGGAAGAGCACTTTGGCGTTTCCTTGCCGAGAGCAATGCTGGTGGAGTTCTCGAAGGTCGTCCAAGCCCTGACCGAAAGCCTGCGCCGAGAGGTGCGCCCGCAAGAGATCATGCAGGCGCTGACCGACGAGTACCTTGTTGTCGGCGGCCCCTTCAACTTGGTTCATTACGATCTCGGTCACGGCGACGACGGCGCGCAGTACTGCACCGCCAAGCTCGATGTGCCGGACGGTCAAGTGGTGGTCGCTGGCGAGGGCTCCGGCCCGATCGAAGCCTTCGTCAATGGCATGGTGACCACGCTGAACGAGCCGCTGAACATCGTCGACTATCACGAACGAGCGCTTGGCGCCGGCAAGGACGCAAGCGCGATATGCATCGTTGCGATTGGCGACGCCGCCGACTTGAACGACGCCGACGCGCACTGCTTCGGCATCGGCATGAGCCGGAACACCGTGACCGCCGCGCTGACGGCGATCGTCTCGGCCGTCAACCGACGCTGGACGCGAACGCGGTGAGTGCGGCAGACGCGGTGGTGCTTATGCACTTCGCGTTTGTTGTTTATGTGGTCGCTGGTGGCCTCGCCACGCTGCGTTGGCCGTGGCACGCTTGGCTACATCTGCCGGCGGTGGCTTGGGGCGCGTTGGTGGAGTTCGCCGACCTGCCGTGTCCGCTGACCGCGCTCGAGGGCGCGTTGCGCGACACGACGGGCGACGGCGACTTCTTGGCGCGCTTGTTGCTGCCGATCCTGTATCCGGATCTAACGTACCCGGGCGTGCTCACGCCACCTGTGCGAATCGCCCTCGGCGGCGGTGTCTTGGCGGTGAATGCCGCGGTCTACGGCTACGCGTTCACGCGTCGTCGTCGGCGGGCGGCAGGGCGCGCACCTTCGCCGTGCGCACGAGATTGTCCGCGATCTGCAAGGTCTCGATGAGATAACGGTCGACGCGTAGGCAGACGTTGGATTCGGGGATGAACTCCAAGTGCTCGAGAATCAGCCCGTTTAGCGTGCGCGGCCCGGCGGCGGGCAGATCCCAACCCAGCGAGCGGTTGACATCGCGCAGCACGGCCTTGCCTTCGATGATGTAGCTGCCGTCCTCTTGGTGGTGGATGTTGGTCAGTTCGGGGGTGCCGGTGGTGAACTCGCCGACAATCTCCTCCAAGATGTCCTCCAAGGTGACGAGACCTTGCACGTCGCCGTATTCGTCCACCACCAGCGCGATGCGCAGCCGTTCCTCGCGGAAGTTCAACAACTGCGTGTGCAGCGGCGTGCCTTCGGGCACGAAGTACGGCTCCTCGGTCTCTTGCATCAGGTCCGCCTTCGTGAACGCCTCTTGGCTCAAGAAGCGGGCGGAACGGCGCAGATGCAACATACCCACCACATCGTTGATGTGCTCCCGGTAGACCGGCAAGCGGGTGTGCTCCGAACCCCGGATGGCGTCCACGATGTCGGCGAGCTCGTCGTTGATGTCGATGCCTAGAACCTCCCGGCGCGGCACCATCACGTCGTCGACGACGGCGCGCTCCAGATCGAGGATGCCGAGCAGCATGTCTTGGCGTTCCCGCGGCAGTTTCGTGCGCTCGTTGACCACGGTACGCAACTCCTCGGTCGACAACTCGTCCGACTCGGTACGGACGCGGCCGACGACCGGGGCGGCGAGAAAATTGCCGATGACGTTGATAAGCGCAACCAAGGGCTGGCACACCTTGAGCAGCGGTTGCAGGACGTAAGACGAGGGGAAGGCCACCAACTCCGGGCGCTCGGCGCCGATGGTTTTGGGCGCCACCTCGGCGAACACCAGCATATGCACCGTCAGCAGAATAGGAGCGACGATGGCCGCTGCGGTTTCGCTCAGGTAACGGCTGGCGAGCACCGTGGCGCAGGAAGCGGCGATGAAGTTGACCAAGTTGTTGCCGAGCAGGATGACCCCGAGCAGGCGATCGGGGCGTTGCAGCAGACGATGCGCCTTGCGGGCACCGCGATGGCGCTCGTTGACCAAATGGCGGAGCCGGTAGCGATTGAGGCGCATCATCGCCGTCTCCGAACTGGCGAAGAACGCCGACATCAGCGTCATCACCACGATCGTTACCGACAGCAAGAGGCCCGATGGTTCGTCCATGGTTTGCACGCGAGCGCGATACGCTCGTTGGTCGGAATGACTCCTGCCCGAAGCGAGCTTACAGTGTGGCACAACTGATGTTCGTTGGCGCAAGGGGTTTTTGTTTCGCGGTCGTAACGGGCGTTGCGATGATGCACAGGCAAGGCGGGAAGTAGTTGCGCTGAAGCTTCTCGGCCAAGCTCACCGCCAATGGTCGTCATCCCAAAGTTCTTCAACCCAAACGGGCTCAGTTCCCTACTACGCGATGGTCGAGTACCGCATGAGCGGGAGTATCGAGGAGCGACACCATGACCGACGATCACGAAACTAATGAGGCGCCGAGTTTACCGATGGCGAAGGCCGAGGGCGCTTTCCTTGCGCTCGCCGCTGGTGACGCTCTGGGCTGGCCGCAAGAGATACCAAGGAACGTACTGAGGCGATCCAAGGATAGGGGGGCGCATATCGAGTTCGTGGAATGGACACGGCGCAGCGGCGGACGCTCCCAGCCCTATGAAGAAACCATCCATGCCGGCGATTACAGCGACGATACGCAGCTCACCCTCGCGGTCGCACGTTCCCGAACGGAACACGGCGCAAACTGGTGGAAAGCGTTTACTCGCATGGAACTTCCGTTATGGATGCTGTACGAGCGCGGAGGTGGCGGCGCGACCAAGCGCGCCGCCAAGGCGTGGGCAGACGGCCATGCCCCGTGGAAGTCGAAAAGGAGTAGTAACGGCGCTCATCAGTATTTCGGTGCGGGGGGCAACGGCGTCGCCATGCGAGTGCTGCCGCATGCGTTGTTTCTCGCTGGCCGAGAAGACCCGTCACCCCTCATGCACGACGTCGTTCTTGATGGGTCGGCAACGCATGGCCATCCGCGTGCGTTGATCGGGGCGATGGTCTACGCCTATGCCGCTTGGTCACTTGCCCGTAGAGCCGGCACACTCGCATTCGGCGAATTGTTGGACGCGCTGGTCGACGAGGCATGCGAATGGGGACGATTTCCGGAGTCGGATCGGAGTGGGAGTTGGTTCGAGGCCGCGGGTGAGGCAACGAACGGACGGTATGAGCAAGTCTGGGAGCAGACGAAGCGAGAAATGCTCGACCTGCTGGCCAAGGCGCGATTTGGCCTACAAGCCGGGGCTTTGGCGGACGACCATGCCGTCTTGAACGACCTTGGCTGCTTCGGGCGCGAGAAAGGCGCCGGGACGAGAAGCGCCGCCGCGGCGGCCTACTTAGTCGCACGGCACGCGGCCCAGCCTGCCCAAGGGGTTATCAGGGCCGCCTTTGAGAAAGGAGCAGACACCGACACTTTGGCTGCGATGGTAGGCGGTCTAATGGGATGTCTTGCCGGCATTGAGTGGCTTCCGCCGCCGTGGCATCAAGTTCAGGATACGGAGTACCTGCGAAACATCGCTACACGAGTGGCTCTGGGATCAAATGGTGCCGATCAACAACCTGTCGAGCCTCCGCCACCCCCGAAGTCCATCCTCTCCGACCTTGCTCGAGAAAGAGAGAGCAAGTTCGAACTCGCTTTCGGGGGCGCAAGGCGATTCCAAGCAATCCGCCTGCCGAAGCCACGTCGTATCGCGAAGTCAATAGCAGTCCAAGCGTGGCGCCTTAGGGCCGCCGATGGCCAAACCATGTACATCACCAAGGTTGACCGTCTGCCCAAGGAGATTCCTGAGCAAAACGTAACCATCAGAGCGGACACAAATGTCCAAGCGTATTCAACCTGCACGTCGGTAAACTTGCCGGGCGAGAGCGCGATTTATGCGGAGTTTCGCCGCCAATTGCGGTCTCTTTTGTCCCAAACCGGTGAAATGAAGCGTAGCGAGATCGAAAGAGCGCTGGGACTGGTTCGTAGTCAGGTGAGTAACTGGTTAGAACGAGCGGAGCAGGAAGGGTGGATTCACTGCACATCAAAGAGACCCAGGAAAGTAGCCTTGAGCGATGATCAAGGATCTTTGCTGGCGTCACATTGATGCGAATGAACAGCTCCATAGCCAGAACCTCAGGTGCTTCGAGCCACGAATTCTGAGCTTGTAGTCGCGGACGGGCTTCGATATGACGTAGCGCAACGTCTGCTGGTGCGTCTGGACCATCCGTGCGCACGAAAGCGACGCGCTGCCGTTCCGAGAGCGTAAGATTGTCCAAAGGCATGGCTTTGAATCAGGTATGGGCAAAGGCGAGGGTTCCGCCCGGGCGCACTTGATGGTCGCAGGTCGCGTGCAAGGAGTCGGCTTTCGCTACGCGGCGATGGTCGAGGCCGAAGCGCGGAACGTCCGTGGTTGGGTGCGTAACTTCCCAGACGGTCGCGTCGAGATCGTTGCCGAAGGGGCTGCGCCGGCAGTGAACGCCTTGGTCGCTTGGTGCCGAACGGGGCCGCGGTACGCGCATGTCTACGATGTCGACGTCGCTTGGGAAGCGCCAGCCGACGAAGCGCCCGGCTTTCGCGTGCGGTGACCATGCTGGTACGCCTCTCCAGCCCAACGACGCCGAGCGTCGCCGTGGCCGGCGGCAAGGGGCGCGCACTCGTCGAGCTGACGAGCAACGGCTTCAACGTGCCACCCGGCATCATTCTGACGACGTCTTTCTTCGCGCCATGGATCAACGCGGTGCGGCAGAGCGAACCTTGGCGTGGGTTGGCTAGCGAGTACGCTGCGTCGCTCCGCGACCCGAACCAGCGCAGCGACCTCGCCGAGTGTGCGGCGACGGTAAAGAAATGGGCCGCGTCGCTCGACACAGACGCAGCGCAACGCGATGCGCTCGCCATCGTGCGGGACGAGTTCGCGGACGGCCCGTTGGCCGTGCGCTCGTCGTCGCCGGAAGAAGATATGACCGGCGCCTCGTTCGCCGGTCTGTACGAGACGGTGCTCGATGTCCGGGCGTCGGAGCTTGAAGACGCCGTGCGCCGATGCTTTCTCTCTTGTCTCGACGGCCGCGTATTCACCTACAAACTGAACATGGGTTTCGCCAACCCCGAGCCGGCGATCGCCGTGGTGGTTCAGCGCATGGTCGCAAGCGCTACTTCCGGCGTCGCCTTTTCGTTGAACCCGCTCACCAACGACTTTGACGAGATGCTCGTGAACGCCCACCGCGGCCTCGGCGAAGCACTGGTCGCGGGAGAGGTCACACCCGACGCCTTCGTGGTGGACAAGGTCTCCGGTGCCGTGATTGACGAGCGCCCCGCCTCGCCCGCCGACGGCGCGTGTCTCGATGCTGCCAACTTGAGCGAGCTGTTGGCCGCCGTCACCCGCATCGAGTCGCTTTACGAGCGGCCAATGGACGTGGAATGGGCGTTCGCGGACGGTGTCGACGGCGCACGCCGCCTGCACGTCCTGCAAGCGCGCCCCATCACCGCCTATGTGCCGTTGGCGGATGAGTTGCAGACGGCACCCGGCGAACAGCGGATGCTGTACATCGACCGGGCGCTGACCGACGGCTTGACCATGAGCGGCCCGATTTCGCCGCTTACCAACGACTTCGTGGAGCGTGGCGTGACGCTCATGGTCGAGTATCTGTTCGACGTTCCCGACAACGCAGACCTCATGGCCGCGGGAATTTGCCTGCGCGGTTCGCGTATCTACTTCAACATCTCCCCGTACCTCCACCTGCTGGGCAACCGCGAAGCTATCGTTCGGCAACTCAGCCAGATGAACATGCTGCTGGCGGACATCTTGGGTTCCGTGGACATCGACCGCTATCGGCCGGCACGACCGCCCGATTTCCTGCGGCTAAGAAGCCTGCTCTGGCATGCGCCAAAGATGTTGTGGCGGATGCGGACCGTCATCGGCGCACTGTTGAAGCCCATCTTCCGCTACGACCGGTTCCGACGCGACTACGACCGAGCGCAGGCCGATTACGACCGCTGGCTCGCCACCCCTGTCGACCCGGAACAAACGCTCGACGAGTTGCTGCTCGACGTCTTCGAGCAGTTCGGTCGCGTGACCATGGCGGCGACTGCGCCGTCCGTCACCTGTTTCCTTTACGGCGGCACGGATGTCGTCAAGAAGGTCATCGACAGCGACGACGCCGAGCAAGTCGCGCTGGCCGACGCCGTGTGCCGCGGCTATCCCGACGACTTGGTGGTGCAAATGGGGATCGCGATGTTCGACCTCGCCAAGCGTCTGCCGCCTGCGTTGTTCGAGGACCTCGACGAGCTTGCCCTGCGCATCGAAGAACGCCGGCTGCCAGCACCGTTCCTAGCCGCTTGGGATGCGTTTATCGCTCGCTACGGCTGCCGGGGGCCGCTGGAGATGGAGTTGGCCAATCCCAAGTACGGCGACGACCCGCGTGTCGCGCTCGCGCAAATGGCGCCGATGGCCGCGTCCAACGACAGCTTCGACCCGCGCACAGTGCAAGAGCGGCTCGTCCAAGAGCGGGAGACCGCGATCGTCGCGTTGCGGGCGGCGCTGCCCAAGCGCAAGCGCCGGCGGCTGGACCGCGCGTATCGCAACATCCTCAGCCACTACGATGCTCGGGAGATGATCAAGCACCATTTGACCCAAGCCGACGCGCGCATCCGCGAACGAGTTATGCAGAGCGCTGAGCAACTCGTCGATACCGGGCGCTTGGATGAGCGCGACGATGTCTTCGAGCTCACCTTCGCCGACATCCAGACGGCGCTGGACAATCCGGACTTCGACCTGCGAGCCCGTGTTGCCGCCAACGGCGGGTTCTATCGCCAACTGAAGCGGCAGGTGCGCCATTTCCCTCACGTCATCGACTCGCGGGGAAGGATCCCGCGTCCCGAGCGGCGCGACGACGACGCATCAACGCTGCACGGCGCCGCCATGTCTCCCGGCGTTGCCCGAGGTCCGGCCAAAGTGCTGAATGAACCGTTCGAACACCCCGTCGAGCCGGGCGATGTTCTGGTCGCCGTCACCACCGACCCCGGCTGGACGCCGCTGTTCGTCAACGCCGCCGCGGTGGTGCTCGAAATCGGCGGCGAACTGCAACACGGCGCGCTGGTCGCGAGGGAGTTCGGCAAACCTTGTGTGGCCGGCATCGCCGACGTGACGGCGCGGATTCGCAACGGGCAGACTTTAGAGGTGGACGGTGCCGCGGGCACGGTGCGGATTGTGTGCGACAGCGAGGGCGACGTATCGCACCAGTAGCCGGGCCGAGCCGGTTCGACGCCTTGCGCGAGGGCGAGCCGCGGTCAGCCGTCCGCCTCCGATGATTCCAACCCATCCCGTTCACGCTCATGTCACGTGGGAATAACGCTCCTCGTTCAGGCTCGTCTCTCATGGGACAAGACTGGCGTTGTCCACGCCCGCGTTTCGTCCGCTACAATCCCGCCCGCCAACTCGAAGCCGCACAGGGCGATCAAAGGTGTTTGACAGCCTCACGGAACGCCTCGGCCAAACGCTGCGCGGCCTGTCGGGCCGCCGCCGACTGACCGAAGACAACATCCGCGACTCCGTGCGGCAAGTGCGTCTTGCGCTCTTGGAAGCGGATGTGGCGCTTTCGGTGGTGCGTAGCTTCAGCGCGGACGTGCAGGAGCGCGCCATCGGCCGCGACGTATTGTCCTCTTTGGATCCCGGCCAAGCGTTCGTCAAGGTGGTGCATGAGGAACTCGTGCGGCTCATGGGGGATGCCAACGACGCCCTAAACCTCGCCACGACCCCGCCGGCGGTGGTGCTGATGGCCGGCTTGCAAGGCGCCGGCAAGACCGCCAGCGTCGCCAAGCTCGCTCGGTACTTGCGTGAGCGGGAGCGCAAGCGGGTGGCGGTGGTGAGCGCGGACGTCTACCGCCCGGCGGCCATCGACCAACTGGAAATCCTAGCCGGCGAGGCGCAGGCGCGGTTTATTGCCTCGAGCGCCGACGAAGCGCCGGTCGCCATCGCCGCGCGGGCGCTTGACGACGCCCGCACGCGCTTCGACGACGTGCTGATCGTGGATACGGCCGGTCGGCTGGCGATCGACGAGGAAATGATGGCGGAACTCGCCGCCGTCCACAAAGCCGTGGCGCCCATCGAGACGCTATTCGTGGTGGACGCCATGACCGGTCAGGACGCGGCGGTCACCGCCAAGGCGTTTGACGAAGCGCTGCCGCTCACCGGCGTGGTGTTGGCCAAAGCCGACGGCGATGCGCGCGGCGGCGCGGCGCTCTCGGTGCGCGCCGTCACCGGCAAGCCGATCAAATTCCTCGGCGTCGGTGAACAAACCCAAGCCTTGGAGGCGTTTCACCCGGACCGCGTCGCGTCCCGGATCCTCGGCATGGGCGACGTACTGACGCTGATCGAGGAGGCGGAACGCAAGGTCGATAAGAAAAAGGCGACCCGGCTGGCGAGAAAGGTGCAGCGTGGGCGCAAGTTCGATCTGGCGGACTTCCAAGACCAGTTGCAGCAGATGTTCAACGTAGGGGGCGTCGGTAATCTGTTGGACAAGCTGCCGGGCGTGCAAGAGTTGCCGGCGGCGGTGCGGGAACGGGTGGACGACCGCGAGTTTCGCCGCATGGACGCGATCATCAATTCCATGACGCCCCAGGAACGCCGGTTTCCGGACGTCATCAACGGTTCGCGCAAGCGGCGCATCGCGGCCGGCAGCGGCACCGGCATTCAAGACGTCAATCGCCTGCTCAAGCAACACAAACAGATGCAGAAGACGGTGAAGAAGGTGAGCCGCAAGGGCGGCCTTGAACGCATGATGCGCGGCATCGAGGGCGCGTCCAAGGGGGGAGGGGGAGCCCCGCGCGGTGCCGCCAAGCGGCGGGTTGGTCGGCGACGGTAACGCCACGAACGCTGTCGGCTCTCGGCGCCGCCTTTCGCCCTCCCAAGCCGCCTTATCACTCCGTCGGACTTCGCGGCTGACGCTGCCAAGCCCGACGGACTGCTAACGCCACAAGAGCCGTTGCCTACGGCACCGCCTTTGCCGTAAGCCCAAGCCGCCCTACCCCCGTCGGACTCCGCGACTGACGCCGCCAAGTCCGAAAGACGGCCAGCCGTCGCGGTTTCCATTACGGCGTCCGTCCGCTAGAATCGCGCACCCTTCCAGCGAGCAGGTGCCTTTTTCGTGGTCACGATTCGATTGGCGCGTCACGGCGGCAAGAAGAAGCCTTTTTACCATGTGACGGTGGCGGAGAAGTCGGCGCCGCGCGATGGTCGTTTCGTCGAGCGGCTTGGCTTCTACAACCCCGTCGCGCAAGGCAAAGAGGAGAAGCTGCGCATCGACCTCGAACGGTTCGACCACTGGCTCCAAGTCGGCGCCGTACCCACCGAACGCGTCGGCCAATTGGCCAAGCGCTGGCGCAGGCAACTGGCGGCTATTGCCGCCGTCGAGGCCGTCGAGAACGAATCCGGCGAAGAGGTCGAGGCGAACACCGAACAAGCCGCTAGCGAACCGTCGAGTTAGTCGGTGGCCGCGCCCGTCGTCGTCATCGGGGCGATCGGCGGTCCGTTCGGCGTCAACGGCTGGATGCACGTGAAGTCCTTCACCGAGCCGCCCGACAATATCTTGGGCTACACGCCGTGGCGGTTGCGGCGAGGTGGCGAATGGCGGACCGTGGACGCGCAGGCGCAGGCGCATCGCGCCGGCTTTGTCGCTCGCGTCGCTGGCGTAGCCGACCGTGACGCCGCCGCCCGACTACGGGGCTCGCGCATCGGTGTATCGGCCGACGCGCTCGGGGCGACCGAAGCCGACGAGTACTACTGGCGCGACTTGATCGGCTTGCCCGTGACCACGGCGACGGGAGAGAAGCTCGGCCGAGTCACTAGCCTCTTGGCGACACCCGGGCACGATGTGCTGGTGATCGAGGACGACGACCGGGAGCGGCTGATTCCCTTCGTGCGCGACATCGTGCTCGATGTCGAGCGGGAGCGCCGCGTGATCGTCGACTGGCAACCGGATTGGTGACGGACCGCCGTGGAAGTCGCGCTAGTCAGCCTGTTCCCGCAGGTGATCGAAACCGTGCTTGCGGTCGGCGTTACCGGCCGAGCGTTAAGCGACGGCCGGCTTGCCGTCTTGGTCCACAACCCTCGGGACTACGCTACCGACGCCCGCAGGACCGTGGACGACCGGCCCTTCGGCGGTGGCCCGGGCATGGTGATGAAAGTAGGGCCGTTGCGTCGCGCCACGCGTGCGGCCAAGGCTGCCTTGCCGAGCGGTTCGCCGGTGATCTTCTTGACGCCGCAGGGCGAGCGCTTCGATCAAGACATGGCGCGGCAACTCGCCGCCTTGCCCGGCTTCGCTCTGGTGGCGGCGCGTTACGAAGGGGTCGACGAGCGGTTCATCGACGGCGAAGTCGAGCGCGAATTGTCCATCGGCGACTATGTGCTTTCCGGCGGCGAGCCGGCGGCGCTCGTCGTGTTGGACGCCGTGGCACGTTTGCTGCCGGGCGTGTTGGGCAATCCCGCATCCGCGGCAGCCGAATCGCATGTAGACGGATTGCTCGATTACCCGCACTATACGCGCCCCGAAATCGACGGCGAACGACAGGTGCCGCCGGTGTTGCTATCCGGGGACCACGGCGCCGTGGCGAGGTGGCGCCGTCGCGAAGCGTTGCGCAGGACTTGGCTGCGCCGTCCGGATCTGTTGCTGGATCGACATTTGGATGCTGCCGACCGCGCGTTGTTGGCGGAGAGCATCGACACTTGACGAGCGAAACTTGGAGGCGAATATGCGTCGCAATCGTGTGATTGAAGATATCGAGAGCCAGCAGCTTAGGCAGGACTTGCCCGAGTTCGCCCCCGGCGACACCGTGGTCGTCCAAGTGCGGGTGCGAGAAGGCGCACGGGAGCGTCTACAAGCTTTCGAGGGCGTGGTGATCGGCAAGCGCAACCGCGGCCTCAACTCGGCCTTCACCGTGCGCAAGATATCCCATGGCGTCGGCGTGGAGCGCACGTTCCAAACTCACAGCCCGCTCATCAACGCGGTGCAAGTGAAACGTCGCGGGGATGTGCGCAAGGCCAAGCTCTATTACCTGCGCGAGCGTCGGGGTCGAGCGGCGCGGATCAAAGAGAAGGTCTAGGCGCCCAGCGTCGCAGGATGCTTGGCTGTCCTCGGTGCGACGCGAACTTCCACCACGGGCTGTCTAGCGCATGTCTTCCACCGACGGCGCTCGCGTCTCCGAGTCCGCGCCGCAAAGCGGCGTAATCGACTCGCATTTGGATTATCTCTGGCTCGAACGGGGCCTAAGTCGGGCGACATTGACGGGCTACCGCCAAGACCTCGCCGGTTTGGCCGACTGGCTGGGTCGCGAGCTCACCACGGCGACGGAAAGCGATCTGCAGGCGTACCTCGCCGAGCGCCTCAACGCCCGGCGCTCGCCGCGCACGATGGCCCGCTTTCTCGCCGCGGCGCGGGGCTTCTACCGGCGCGCGGTGGAGGACGGGTCGATGACCCACGACCCGACCGCCAATTTGAGTCGTCCGTTGCTGGGCAGGCCGTTGCCCGGGTCGCTGTCCGAGGAAGAGGTGGAACGCCTGCTCGCCGCGCCGACAAGCGACGACCCGGTAGGCGAGCCGGGCGGTTTCCGCGATCGTGCGATGCTGGAACTGCTGTACGCCACCGGCCTGCGCGTGAGCGAATTGGTGTCGCTGACGCTCGCGGCCGTCAACCTTCGCACCGGCGTCGTGCAGGTGGTGGGCAAAGGGGGCAAGGAGCGCCTCGTGCCGGTCGGCGAAGTCGCCCTCGCGTGGCTGGAACGCTTCGTCGCCAGTGCAAGGCCGCACATCCTGAAGGGACGGGCTAGCGATGCGCTGTTTCCGAGCAATCGCGCCAAGGCGATGACGCGGCAGACGTTCTGGCACGCGGTAAAACGCTACGCGCTGCTCGCAGGCATCCACCGCGACATTTCCCCGCACACGTTGCGCCACGCCTTCGCCACCCACCTCGTCAACCACGGTGCCGATCTCAGAGCCGTGCAACTCATGCTCGGACATGCGGACTTGTCGACCACGCAGATTTATACTCACGTCGCGCGCGACCGGCTAAAGCGGCTGCACGCGGAACACCACCCTCGCGGTTGACCAGTGCGCAACCGCCCAACAGGAGCAGAGCTTTGATAAACAGCATGAGAGTTCTCGGGGTGACGCTTGCTGCTTTGGCGGTGGCGACACCGGCGACGGAATCGGAGTCGGCGCGGATCGAAGAGCGGCTGCAAGTGCTCGGCGCCGGCGTCGTCGTGAAGAGCGTCAAAGCTTCGCCGGTGCCAGGGGTCAAGGAGGTGGAACTCGAGGGCGGGCAGTTCCTGTATGCCACGGACGACGGACGCTACGTGATCGCCGGCGACCTCTACGAGCTTGGCGACGATACCGTTGTGCAGATCACCGAGGAACGGCGCGGCGAAGCGCGTAAGGAGTTGATGGCGGACATTCCGGAGACGGACATGATCGTCTTTAGGCCGAAAGACACCCGCGCCTCGGTCACCGTGTTCACCGATACGGACTGCGGCTACTGTCGCCGCTTGCACACCAGCATGGCGGATTACCACGCCCAAGGCATCGAGGTGCGCTATCTCGCCTACCCGCGCGGCGGGATTGGTTCCGAAACCTACCAAGACATGGTTTCGGCATGGTGTGCGAAGGACCCGCAAGACGCCATGACGGCGCTGAAGAATGGCGCCGACATTCCCGAGCAAAGCTGCGTCAATCCGGTCGCCGAACAGTACGAGATCGGTCGGCAGATCGGCATAACCGGCACGCCTTCGATCTTGCTGGCCGACGGCCGACTGCTGCCCGGATTGGTGGATGCCGAACAGCTTGCGGACATCTTGGCCTTGGCGGACACGGCGCCATCGGACGCGGCGCAATAGGCGCAATAGGCGCAGTAGAGAGTTCCCCCTTGAGCGCCAACCCCTTGCGCGTCGGCTTGGCCGGATTGGGCACCGTCGGCAGCAGCGTCGTCGAGCTGCTGCGCGCCAATCGCTCGACCATCGCCGCCCAAGCCGGGCGCCCGGTCGAACTGGTGCGCGTCGCAAGCCGCACGCCAAAACCCGAACTCGACTTGGGCGGCGCGGCATTCGACACCGATTTGCGCACCTTGGCCGCCGACGACGTGGATGTGGTGGTGGAACTGATCGGTGGCGAGACGGCCGCCAAAACCGTGGTGGCGCAAGCCCTCGCCGCCGGCCGGCATGTGGTCACCGCGAACAAGGCGCTTTTGGCGGGCGCCGGCGATGAGCTGTTCGCCGACGCCGCCCGTCGGGGCCTCAAGTTGGGCTTCGAGGCGTCGGTCGCCGGCGGCATTCCCATCGTCAGCGCCTTGCGCACGGGGCTCGCGGCGAATCGCATCGACGCCTTGGCCGGCATCGTCAACGGCACCTGCAATTACATCCTCACCGCGATGGAGGAAGATGGCCGGGACTTCCCGTCCGCCTTGGCCGAAGCGCAGCGTTTGGGATACGCCGAAGCGGATCCCACCTTCGATGTGGAAGGGATCGACGCGGCCCAGAAGCTGGCGATTCTGGCGGCGCTCGCTTTCGACACCCGCATCGACTTCCCCGGCGTGCATGTCGAGGGTATCGCCGGGGTGGACATCGAGGACATTCGTTACGCCCGAGAGCTTGGCTTCGCCATCAAGCATCTCGGCATCGCCCGCCTGCGCGAAGGCGAGACGCCGGGCGACTCGGGGATCGAAGCGCGGGTTCATCCCGCGTTGATTCCGGAGGGGTTGCTCATCGCCAAGGTCTCCGGCGCGATGAACGCGGTGATGGCGCATGGCAACGCGGTCGGACCGACGCTCTATTTCGGCGCCGGCGCCGGCGGCATGCCGACCGCGTCCGCGGTGGTCGCCGACCTCGTCGAGCTCGCTCGGGGAGCCCTGCCAACCCCCAAACAGGCGGAACGTCGCCTTGCGCCGCTCGGCATCGCCGGCGTGACTTGCCCGCACTATCTGAAGATCCCGGCGATCGACCAGCCGGGCGTGTTCGCGGAGGTCGCCGAAGTGCTAAGCCGTCGCGACATTTCCATCGAAGCGGTGATTCAGCGTCCGGCGGCGATCCGTTCAGAGGCCGAACCTTGGGTGCCGATCGTCATCCTCACCAACGACGTACAGGAAACCGTGGTCGACGAAGCGGTCGCTGAACTTGCGCTCCTGCCGGGCGTCACGGGCGCCACCACGAGAATTCGCGTCGCCGACTTGGGCGCGATGATGCCGGGAACGTAACCAAGCGTTCGGGCCGTTGGCGCCTCGCTTGGCCGGACCGGCAACCCGGCAAGCGACCGGCCGGTTAGACATGTTTCAATTGCGGTGAAACTAGCCATCACCCTATGCAGAAAGCGGCCGCAACCTAAGTGATCGTTGAAACACGCGAAAAGCGGCCCACCAATCTCGATCCCGCGCTGCCCGCCTTTTTGCGCGACGCCTTGGCGGCCCGGGGCGTCACCGAGGACGCCGACCTCGCGCTGCCGCTTGCCGGTTTGTACCCGCCGACTTCGCTGCCCGACATTGACTTGGCCGCCGAGCGCATTGCCGCGGCCGTCGTCGCCGGCGAGCGCATTCTGATCGCCGGCGACTTCGACGCCGACGGTGCCACGGCTTCTGCATTGTGCGTCTCGTTGTTGCGCGCCTTCGGCGCGAGTTCGGCGCGGGTCGATTTCTTGGTGCCGAACCGTTTCGAGTTCGGCTACGGGTTCACGCCAGCGTTGGCGGACGTCGCCTTGGCGCGGCGTCCCGACCTCATCGTTACGGTCGACAACGGCGTTTCCAGCGTGGCCGGCGTCGCGCTTGTGCAAGCCGCCGGCGTTGATGTCGTGGTTACCGATCATCATCTGCCGGGCGATACGTTGCCGGACGCCTACGCCATGGTGAATCCGAATCTGCCGAACTCGGCATTCCCAAGCTGCAACTTGGCGGGCGTCGGCGTCGCCTATTACGTCATGGGAGCCGTGCGCCGCGTGTTGCGCGCCGCCGGCCACTTCGACGAGCGTGGCATCGTCGAGCCGCGACTGTCGGACTGGTTGGACTTGGTGGCGGTTGGTACGGTCGCAGATGTGGTGCCGTTGGATCGCAACAACCGCATCCTGGTTCATCAAGGCTTGCGCCGCATTCGCGCCGGCCGAGCGCGACCGGGCGTTCAGGCGCTGATCGAGGTCTCCGGGCGCGCCGCGTCCAAGCTCTCGGCCACCGACCTCGGCTTCGCTATCGGTCCGCGCTTGAACGCGGCCGGTCGGCTCAACGACATGAGCGTCGGCATTCGCTGTCTGTTGGCGGACGAGCTATCGACGGCGCGGACGCAAGCGGCGGCGCTCGATGAACTGAACGACAGCCGTCGCCAAATCGAAGCCGACATGAGCGAAGACGCGGCGGCGTTGATCGACGGTGGCGAAGTGGGGGAGGGAAGCGGCTTGTGCGTCTTCGACCCCGGCTGGCACCAAGGCGTGGTCGGTATCGTCGCTGGTCGTATGCGGGAACGCTACGGGCGCCCGGTGATTGCCTTCGCCAACGCAGGCGTGGCGGCGCCGGATGAACTCCGGGGATCGGCGCGATCCATTCCGGGGCTGCACATCCGCGACGCCATCGCCGATTGCGCGGCGCGTTATCCGGGCCTCGTGGGCGCGTTCGGCGGCCACGCGATGGCCGCCGGCGTGACCCTCAAACACCGTCATCTGGGGCGTTTTCGCTTGGCGTTCAACGATGCCGTCGCCGGCCGGGTGAGCGAGCGCGATCTCGCCGGGGTCGCGCTCACCGACGGCGAGTTGCCGGGCGACGACTTGGCCTTGAACAACGCTCGGTTGATCGCCAACCACGGGCCTTGGGGACAAGGTTTCGAGGAGCCGACGTTCCACGGCGAGTTCTCGGTGGTGGCGCAACGGGTGGTCGGCGAACGCCACTTGAAATTGGCGTTGAAACACGACGACGGGCGGGTGGCGGACGCCATCGCGTTCCGCCAAGAACCCTTGACCGCCGAGCGCGTGCATGCCGTCTACCGCCTCGGCATCAACGACTACGACGATGTCGAGACCCTGCAATTGGAGATTGACCGATTCATCTGAATCGCCAACCCTTAACGGCAGTCCTGCAAAGAGGAATACGCAATGAGTATCGAAATCCGCGACCGCCGCTTTCTCGACGTCGTTCCCGACGACTTGGCCTTGGAACAGTTGGCGGGCGACTTCCAGTTCACGGAAGGGCCGATCTGGCACCCGCGCGAAGAACACTTGACGTTCAGCGACATTCCCGCCAACCGCATGTTTCGTTGGCGCGAAGCCGGGCTGACGCTGTTCCGCGAGCCGAGCAATATGACCAACGGCAACACCTATGATCGCCAAGGCCGAATCTTGAGTTGCGAACACGCCACCAGCCGGGTGACGCGAACGGAACTCGACGGCAGCATCACCGTCGTCGCGAGCCACTACGACGGCAAGGAACTGAACAGCCCGAACGACATCGTGGTACGCAACGACGGCGGCATCTACTTCACCGACCCAACCTACGGCCGCGCACCTCACACCGGAGTATCCCGTGAACCCGAGTTGGACTTCCGCGGCGTCTACCGCCTCGACCCCGACAGCTTGACGCTGACGCTCTTGGCGAGCGACTTCAACATGCCGAACGGCCTCGCGTTCACGCCGGACCACCGCTCCCTGTATGTCGCCGATACGCCGGAGATGCATATTCGCAAGTTCGCCGTGGACGCGAACGGCGCGTTGACGGGCGGCGATGTGTTCGCCCGCTCGACCGGCGTTGGCGCCGGCGCTCCCGACGGCCTGAAGACGGATAGCGCCGGGCATGTCTTCTGCGCCGGGCCGGGCGGCGTACACGTCTACCACCCGAGCGACGGCACTTGTCTCGGCGTGATCGAAACGCCCGCGTTTTGCGCCAACTTCACTTGGGGCGGCGACGATCTTCGCACGCTGTTCCTCACCGCATCGACGGGTCTGTACCGCACGCGGGTGAAGGTGCCGGGGATCGCGTTGCTTTGATCGTGCGTGGTCGCTGGCGACATTCCTACGCCCGAGGGCTTAGAATCGCGCACCGTGTCCTGTCTTGTTGTTCCCTATGGCCGAAGTCACATCCGTACGCGATTCGTTGAAGTCCTTGACCGGCCGCGCGGCGGCGTTACGGGGGTATCTTTGACTTCGTCGCCAAGAAGGAGCGCTTAGAAGAAGTCGAGCGGGAGTTGGCCGAGCCGGAGCTTTGGAACGAGCCGGCGCGTGCCCAAGCGCTGGCTCGGGAACAGGCTTCCTTGGAAACCGTCGTCGGTGTCCTACAGGCGGTCGACGATGGCTTGAGCGATTTGGCCGAACTCGCCGACTTGGCGGTCGCCGAAGGCGACTCGGAGGCGCTGGACGACATCGACGAAGAACTTGGTGCCGTCGCTCGCAAGCTCGGTGCACTTGAGTTCCGGCGCATGTTCCAAGGCGAACAAGACGACGCCAACGCATTCCTTGAAATCCAAGCAGGCTCCGGCGGCACCGAGGCGCAGGATTGGGCGGAGATGCTGTTGCGCATGTACTTGCGTTGGGGCGAGAAGCGAGGGTTCGAGACGGACTTGGTGGAGGTCTCCGCCGGAGAGGTAGCGGGCGTCAAGAGCGCCACCGTTCAGTTCAATGGCGACTACGCCTACGGCTGGCTGCGCACCGAAACCGGTGTGCATCGTCTGGTGCGCAAGTCGCCGTTCGACTCCGGCAATCGTCGCCATACGTCGTTCGCCTCCGTATTCGTCTCCGCTGAGATCGACGACAGCATCGTCATCGACATCGACCCGGGCGAAGTGCGCACGGACACCTACCGCGCCAGCGGCGCCGGCGGGCAGCACGTCAACCGCACGGACTCGGCGGTGCGGCTCACCCACCTGCCGACGGGGGTGGTGGTGCAGTGCCAGGGCGAACGCTCGCAGCATCAGAACCGAGACCGCGCCTACAAGCAACTGCGCGCCAAGTTGTTCGAATTGGAACTGCGCAAGCGCCAAGAGCGGCAGCAATCCATCGAGGATGCTAAAGCCGACATCGGCTGGGGCAGCCAGATCCGTTCGTATGTGTTGGACCAGTCCCGGGTCAAGGATTTGCGCACCAACATCGAGCGCTTCGACCCGGGCAACGTCTTGGACGGCGATGTGGCCCCGTTCATGGAAGCGAGCCTGAAGGCGGGACTGTGAGCGACGCGGCCGACGATAGCGGGCTGGTCGCGCAACGCCGCCGCAAGTTGGCGACGTTGCGCGAGCGTGGCGAGGCCTATCCCAATGCCTTTCGCCGCCGGGACTTGGCCGGCGACTTGCGCGGCGCTTACGGCGAAACCGACAAGGCGAAGCTCCGGGAGCAAGACGTGGCGGTCTCGGTCGCCGGGCGAATCATGCTCCGCCGCGCCATGGGTCGAGCGACCTTCCTCACCATCGAGGATCCGAGCGGGCGCATCCAGTGCTATCTGCGCCAAGACGGCATCGGCGACGAGGCGTATGCGCAGCTCCGAGAGTTATGGGACATCGGCGACATCGTCGGCATCTCGGGTACGCTAATGAAGACCAATCGCGGCGAACTCACGGTGCAGGCGAGCGGCGCGGAGTTGCTGGTCAAATCGCTGCATCCCTTGCCCGAGAAGTATCACGGCTTGGCGGACCAGGAAACGCGCTACCGGCAGCGTTACCTCGACTTGCTGATGAACGAGGACTCGCGCGAGGTGTTTCGAACTCGGGCGCGCGTGGTAGCCGCGATCCGTCGGTTCTTCGACGAGCGCGGCTTCTTGGAAGTCGAAACGCCGATGATGCACCCCATCCCCGGCGGTGCCGCGGCGCGTCCTTTCGTCACCCATCACAACAGCTTGGACCTCGACCTGTACCTGCGCGTGGCGCCGGAGCTCTACCTCAAGCGGCTGGTGGTGGGCGGCTTCGAGCGCGTCTACGAGGTCAACCGCTGTTTCCGCAACGAAGGGTTGTCGCCGCGGCACAATCCCGAGTTCACCACCGTCGAGTTCTACCAAGCGTTTGCCGACTACCGGGAGCTGATGGACCTTACCGAGGAACTCATTGCCTGGTTGCTCGACGAAATCGGTGCCGGCCGCGTGATTCCGTTCGACGGCCATGACATCGACTTCGCCGGCCCCATCCCCCGTCGTACCATGGTGGCGGCCCTCGCCCAGGCGACGGGCACCGCGGAAGCGGATTTGGCGGACCCGGCGCCGCTTGAGCGAATCGTGCGGAGCATGCATCTCACCGTCGCCGCCGGCTGGGGTTGGGGCCGACTGCTGATGGAAATCTTCGAGGCGCGGGTGGAGGAAACGCTGATTCAGCCGACGTTCATCACCGGCTATCCGGCGGAAGTATCGCCCTTGGCGCGACGCAGCGCGGACAATCCCCTGCTCACGGACCGTTTCGAGTTGTTCGTGGCCGGGCGCGAGATCGCCAACGGGTTCAGCGAAATCAACGACCCGGACGACCAAGCCGAGCGATTTCGTCTTCAGGCGGAGTTGAAGAGTCAAGGCGACGGCGAGGCGATGCACTTCGACGCAGACTACGTGACCGCGCTGGAATACGGCATGCCGCCGACCGCCGGGGAGGGCATCGGCATCGACCGCTTGGTGATGCTGCTCACCGGCGCCGCGACCATCCGGGACGTGCTGCTGTTCCCGCAACTGCGCCCGGCAGCGGAGCGGGGGGCACCATGACCGACGGCCATCGCGTGCGCCTCGACAAGTCTTGGCGAAACGCGCTCTTAGCCGAGTTCGAGTCCGGCTATATGCGCAAGCTGCGTTCCTTTCTGGTCGCCGAAAAGCAAGCCCGGCGGGTCGTGTATCCGAAAGGCGCGGAGATATTCGCTGCCTTGGACGCGACACCGCTGCACGCGGTGAAAGTGGTCATCATCGGCCAAGATCCCTATCACGGTCCGGGTCAGGCGCACGGCCTGTGTTTCTCCGTTCGCGGGGGCGTTCCCGCGCCCCCGTCCTTGGTCAACATATTCCAAGAGATCAACACCGACATGGCCGACGACGACGTGCCCTGCGGCCGCATCGGCGGCGCCGTGCCGCCGGGCCGGGGCTGCCTGCTTTCGTGGGCGCGCCAAGGCGTGTTGCTGTTGAACGCGGTGCTGACCGTGGCCGCCGGGCGCGCCGGCTCGCACCAAGGCCGGGGCTGGGAGACGTTTACGGATCGCGTCGTCGACGTAGTCAATCGAGAGTGCGAGCATGTGGTATTCATGCTTTGGGGCAGCTACGCGCAGAAGAAGGGCGCGGCGGTCGACGCCTCTCGCCACTTGGTGCTTACGGCGCCGCACCCGTCGCCGCTGTCGGCGCACCGGGGATTCTTCGGCTGCCGGCACTTTTCCCAAGCGAACGAATACTTGGTGCGCCACGACATCATGCCGATCAACTGGTTCGACGTGGAGTGAGCGCACCACCGGACCCGAGCGACAACCTTGGAGGCCAACTCAACGCCATGAACAAGCTCCAGCACTTCATTGACGGTAAGCTCTTCGACAGCGTCGCCGAAGGCATTCCGGTCACCAATCCCGCCACCCAACAGGTGCTCTGCGAAGTGCCGTTAGCCACTACCGACGAGG
Organism: uncultured Pseudomonadales bacterium; assembly: GCA_964348085.1. Lineage (GTDB taxonomy): Bacteria > Pseudomonadota > Gammaproteobacteria > Pseudomonadales > Azotimanducaceae > VXYL01. The sequence continues at coordinate 41,178 of CAYGBI010000025.1, forward strand.
TGGACCGGGCGGTGCGAGGCGCGAAGCGCGCGTATCAATCTTGGCGCGAAGTACCGGCGCCGGAACGGGCTCGATTGCTTTTCGCCTATCAGCAAGAGCTAAAGGAAAACCAAGACGCCATCGCCCACAGCCTGTGCTTGGAGACCGGCAAGACTTTCGAGGACGCGCGCGGCGAATTGTGGCGGGGCATCGAGGTCGTGGAGCACGCCTGCAGCGTGGTCACGCTTGGCATGGGGGAGACGGTCGACAATATCGCTCGCGGCATCGACACCTACAGCCTCGTGCAACCCATCGGCGTGTGCGCCGGCATCACGCCGTTCAACTTCCCGGCCATGGTGCCGCTGTGGATGTTTCCGCTCGCCATCGCTTGCGGCAACGCGTTCGTGCTGAAGCCGTCCGCGCAAGACCCCATGACGCCGAACCTGCTCATGGAGTTGCTGAAGGACGCCGGTGCGCCGGATGGCTTGGTGCAAGTCGTCCACGGCGGCAAGGCGCAAGTGGATGCGTTGCTCGAACACCCCGACGTCCGCGCCGTGAGCTTCGTCGGCTCCGCGCCGGTGGCGCGGCGCGTTTACCGCAAGGCGGCGGAGAATCTGAAACGGGTGCAGGCCTTGGCCGGCGCCAAGAACCACTTGGTGGTGCTGCCGGATGCGGATAAGGGGCAAGCCATTGCCAGCTTGGTGGGCGCCGTTTGCGGGGCAGCCGGGCAACGGTGCATGGCCGTCAGCGCGGCCGTGTTGGTGGGCGACGCCGCGGATTGGCTGCCGGACATACGAGACGCGATGGCGGCGGTGCGCCCGGGGGCTTGGGACGACGAAGGCGCGGCCTATGGTCCACAGATCACGCCGAGCGCACGGCACCGCATCTTGAACCTGATCGCGAAAGGCAAAGCAGAAGGTGCGCGCTGTCTCTTGGACGGCAGCGATTGCCGGGTCGAAGGCTTCCCGAACGGCAACTGGGTGGGGCCGACATTGTTCTCCGATGTGACGCCGGAGATGTCGATCTACGCCGAAGAAATATTCGGTCCCGTTCTGGTCACCTCCACGGTGCCGACGCTGGACGACGCCATTGGTCTGGTCAACGACAACCCGTTCGGCAACGGCGTGGCGATTTTCACGTCGAGCGGCGGCGCAGCCCGGCGCTTCCAACATCGGGTCGAAGTGGGGCAGGTGGGCATCAACATCCCCATTCCAGTGCCGCTGCCGTTCTTCTCGTTCACCGGCTGGAAGGACTCCTTCTTGGGCGACTTGCACGCCTACGGCAAGCAAGCCGTGCGCTTCTACACCGAGACGAAGACGGTCACGGCACGCTGGTTCGACGACGAGGCGACCGACGCGCCAAACATGACCATCCGGCTGCGCTAGCGCTCGCCGGGGTGATCCCGGCGAGACCCGGGCCAAGCGGCTCATACCCACGTTCCCGGAAGCGGCAGTCGCTGTGATGGAGATGCACAGCCCGAATCGGCGGAACGCACTGCTTCCGCTCGATGTTCCTATCGGTGCGGCGAGCTGATAAACGCGCCGTGCGAGGTCAAGAAGGCTGCAACAAGGGCGGTCTGAGGAAAGAGCCGTGCGGATGGACCGGCGTGAGCGACTGTTGCTGAGCATCCTTGGCGGTTGATCGGATGCGAACGTTCGATTCGCCAACCTGCGGGCGCTACTGATTCAACTCGGCTTTCGCCGAGCGGGTTCGTGGCAAGCCATCACCTCTTTGCCGAGGAAGGAGAGGAGGGACTTGTGGCCCTCAGCAACACTCAGAGGCGTGGGGACAGACGAAACCCGTATCAGGTGAGGCAGATTCGAAACCTCGTTCTGAAGTAAGCTAGTGGCGACGGATGATGTCGATATGTGATCATTCTCTACCGGAACAACAAAGATCGGGCGTCATTGCTGAAACGGCGGAGTTGCCGGGATGCACGGCTCACGGGGATGATCAGGGGACGGCGCCGGAGAACATCTAGGAGGCGATGTAGTTTGGATCGACACTGCCCGAAATCTAGAAAGATCGGTTCTGGAACCCAAGGGAGAGCGTCCGATGTTGGGTTGATGATGCCGATGCGAGTTTTTGAGTCGCCTTGTGCACGATACGTGCTGCCTAGTCTAGAAAGATGTCGAAAGGGCCAAGCTACGGAATACAGCAACTTTGCTTTATGGGAGACCGTTGCAAGTACTGGTACAGAAAGCACTAGGGAACAGATTAAGTGACAGGAACAACGGCTGTGAACGTTGAACTTGGTGCGACGACGACAGCCACGGTGTCAGCTCCGTCGATCAGTGGTGCGCCCAAACTTGTGGTGTCGAAACGGATTCGGAGCACGCCGGAGGCGCACGACCCGCAGCGGGTGTACCAACTTCTCTATCGCGATAGGCATCATTCGGAACTCCCGCACGTGGTTAAGTTCTCGGGCGGACGGTCGAGCGGAATGCTGCTGTTTACGCTGCTGGCGAACGACATTCTGAAGCCGGAACGCGGGGACGTGGTCGTGTTCAACAACACGTCAAGTGAGCATCCCCGCACCTACGAGTTCGTGAGGGAGTGCAAGGCAGCCACCGAGCAGGCGGGAGTTCCGTTCTTCCTTGTGGAGTTCCAGACCTACGAAGACGCCCGCAAAGGAGAGTGGACTCGGCTGCCAAGCTATCGGCTCGTCAACGACCGACCGCGATCAGACGACAATCCCGACGGATTCCACTGGCGAGGAGAAGTATTCGAAGAGGTGATGTCGTGGTCGGGCTTCGTGCCCAACCAGTTTCGACGCATCTGTACCTCTAATATGAAGCTTGGCGCCACTCGGTTGTTCCTCCGAGACTGGTTGGCGTGCAAGGCATCGATCCCACACTTGGGGCACTTCGGCTCCACATCGCGAATCGACGGTCAGGCGATGTATGCGCGACACCGGCGCAACGGCGGCAAGGTGCCGGAGAATATCTATATCGATAAGAAGCGCTATGGCTGGAACCGGCCATACGTTCGTCCCGAGCAACGCTACGACGAGTTCTCGAGTGCTCGGCGAGAGCTAAACAACGAGTGGCTAAAGGACAAGGTGCAAGGCGACCTTGCTGTTTTCGGCACCGGCGGGGTTGAGTATGTGGCTTTCGTGGGCCTGCGAGCGGACGAGCCGGCAAGGCTCGGACGAGTGAAGGAGCGCAATTCTGGTCCCGAAGCGTCTGGGTACGAAGGTGAGCATGTCTACATGCCGCTTGAAGACATGCACGTTGCGGCGTCCGATGTGAACGAGTTTTGGGACCGTCAAAAATGGGGCCTGTCGCTGCCGCCGGGCAGTGGCCTTTCCAATTGTGTCTACTGCTTCCTAAAGGGAGGCGCCACCTTACGCAAGGTGCATCGCGAGATGGTGATCGCGACTGATCACGAAGGCCCGCCGGGATACGGGTCTCTGAGCGGTACGCCATGCGATGTCGCGTGGTGGCAGCGCATGGAGAAGGAATACGGGCGCGATCTAGTCGCCGAGGAGCGGGAGACAAGATCGGATCACGACTTTCTCGGGTTCTTCGGTGCGGGAAGCCGATTCACATACGAACTGCTTGCTGAAGCCGATGAGGTTGAGCTTGCGGAGTTCGACGACAGCCTGCTGCCCTGCGATTGCACGGAGTAGCCGTGACGGAACGGCCCGTCTATCTGGATTGCCAAGCGACGACCCCTCTCGACCCTCGCGTCGTCAGCACGATGGTCGAAGCGTTCGACCTGTTCGGGAATCCGCACGGACGACAGCATGCGTTTGGTCGTGAGGCAGCGAATGCTGTGGACGTGGCACGACTCCGGGTGGCAGGGCTGATAGGCGCCTACTCTGACCAAATTGTTTTCACATCCGGGGCGACGGAGTCGTGCAACCTTGCATTAAGAGGGGTTGCGCGCGCTGCACCTCCTGAGCGGCGGCGGATCGTAACGCTGGCTACTGAACATGCGGCAGTCTTGGACACTGTGCATGACTTAGTGGAGCAGGGGTTCGAGGTGAGCGTGCTACCGGTCGAGAGAGACGGGGTCGTGGACCTGAACAGGGTGAAAGACGCCGTCGACGACCGAACGCTTATCGTTTCGGCAATGGCTGTGAACAACGAGATCGGTGTGCTGCAGCCGGTTACCGAGATGGCTTCGATCTGCCACCGGCACGGGGCGCTATTTCACACAGATGCGACACAGGCTCCGGCCCGCATAGAAGTAGACGTGGAAGCTTGGGGAGCTGACCTGCTGTCGATTTCGGCACACAAGATATACGGGCCGAAGGGAATCGGCGCACTGTACCTAACGGACGACGCGTTCCTGCGACCGATAACGACAGGAGGGGGCCAAGAGCGAGGCATCCGGTCGGGTACCGTTCCAACGGCGCTAGTGTGCGGATTCGGCGCGGCGGCGTGCCTTGCGGCCGAAAATCAGCCGGCAGACGCGGAGCGGATGGTAGGACTCGCCGAGATGCTACGCGCAGGAGTCAATGCGTTGCCCGTAACCGTAAACCAATTCGGGTCGCTTGAGGCGCGTGCTCCGGGGACTTTGAGCTTCGGGTTTCGGGGGATCCCTGGTGACAAGCTCGTAGCGATGGTCGAAAGGGACATTGCGATCTCGACAGGCACTGCGTGTTCTTCGGAAAGCGCGGCCGTGTCTCATGTACTGGCGGCACTAGGCTGCTCCCAGCGAGAGTCGTCAACCGGAGTGCGAGTAGGATTGGGTCGCTTCACGACGAAGGCGGACATCGAGGTGGCCTTGAGTGCGCTTGAGCGGGCAGTTCGCGTGGCCGTATAGAGGATTAGCCATAAATGGAATTGAAGCAAGCCGTCATTGACACGATGGCGGTTAGCCAACTACAGACCGCCGCTCGGCAATTGGGCGTTCAGGTCGAAAACCACCGCAAGAAGAAGGAGCTTGCTGCTGGTCTCCGCGGATCGCGGCGCGCCACAGCAAAGGCGCTGTTGAGGTTTCTGTCCAAAGATGAAGTCAAGAGTCTGTGTGCGCGCCGGGGTGTCGATGACAGTGGGTCTCGGAGTGTGTTGGTCGAAAGACTCTTGAAGTCAGCCGACCTTCAGTTCGGTCCCAGCACCGACCGGGCGGGCTTTACTCCCGCCGGCATTGCGGCTTTTTCGGACCTCCGAGCGGCAGCGATTGTTCGGGAACTCATTCAGAACTCCCTCGACGCCGCGTTGATCGACGCTCAGGAGCCGTGTGCGCGTGTACGGTTTGAACTAGGGACTTGTACGTTAAACGAGATACCGGGAATCAGGAGCTATCGCAGGGCATTTCGGGAGGCCCTCAAGGAACACCCTCCTACCCGCAGCCGCAGCGCGCGCTCCGTCACGGAACGGATCGAGCGGACGCTAAAGCAGAAGTCTCACGATGTCCTGTCAATAACGGACAACGGGGTGGGTCTGGATGGAAAGCGGATGTGCGCACTGCTGAGCGACGGCGTGAGCGCAAAAAGCGACAATGCATCTGGCACGTTTGGCAATGGGCATTCGGTAGTAATACCAGCGTCGAACCTCCGCTATGTGCTGTATGGAGGGATTACGAAAGACGGAAATAGCTACGGTGCCGGACAGGCAGTGTTGGCTTCGCACTGGGATTACGACGATAGACAAAGTCGATCAGGTCGTGGGGTGTATTTAAATTCTTTCAAGCGGAAGTCAGCGGACGTGCCGTTTACTCTGGCGCAAGGGAACGGCATACCTCAATTCGTTGCATCGGCGATTGAGCGCGTTCGCGTCGCCCACGGCCATGGTGCAGCGGTGATTGTCCCCGCATTCAACAACTTCGGCGACAAGCTGGACAAGCAGTCATTGCGCAAAACCGTGTTCAAGGCTGCAGCTTTCAACTTCTTTCAGGCCATCCACGATAGACGGCTGGTGGTCGAGGTCGGGGATTCGGCGGAATCTGTCGTGCTTGACGCCACCAACCTGCCGGAGGTGCTCTCAGATTACCGGGAGGAGCAGCGTGTGGACCGCTCGGGCGCGTTCCTGTCGGGCCGCAAGGCCAACGAGGCGTACGAGACACTCGTTGACGGGGAGTCGCATGAGATCAAGACGGCGCTCGGAGGTGTGGCCGTGCAACTGGTACTGAGGGAAACAGGGCGGCGGAGCGTCGGGCTTTGCCGGAACGGCATGTGGATCACAGAGGAGTTACCGATGTTTCAAGGGGCATTCGGGGATCGGCAACCATTCCAAGCGTTGATCCTTTTGGACTCGGATCGAGAGTACGAGTTCTTCAAGTTGATTCAGGAGGCGGAGACGCCGTTACACGACAAGCTCGCTTTGATGCAGATGGAGCCGGATCGCCGGAGGGACCTACGGAAGGCGTTGGGCAGGATCCGGGATGGGATCAAGGAACTTGTGCCGGCTACGACTGAGGAGGTTTATCACCTTCAGGACATCTTGGCCTTCCAATTCGATGATGTGAAAGGGCAAGGGAGGGGCGGTCGACAGCCATCGTATTGGGGGCGTGTAAGTACCACCCGTCGGGCCACTGCGGTTAGGCGGAAAACCGGGAAGCCTCTAGCGGGTGGACCGGGTCAAGGTGACGGGGGCAGCGGTGGCAAGAGGCGAGATAGGCGAGATAGGCGGACTGTTGTGGAGCCGATATTTCGGATTGCATCGGTGCCTACGGGCTCAGGGAGGCGTACGGTCCATGTGGAGTGCTCGGAGGAGTTCCACGACGCGGAACTGCGGATGTTCGTTGATGAGAATGTGGATGCGACCTGCGACCGGCAGACACGGGTACAGGCGGCTTCGGTACTGCTGTCGAATGTAGTGGTCAATGGACGGACGCTCCACGCTGGTGATTTGGTTAGTAATAGCGACGGAGCGTGCGTGGGCGCCAAGCTGGGCACACTTGCCACCGGCGCGAAGATTATGGTCGAGACGGATTACGCGATGCCCGAAGATGCATTGCGTGTTCGCGCTGGGCAAGAACCGGCGCTGAGGATCGAGATAGTGAGCAGCCGGGAAGTCTCTCCGAAGGATGGCGGGAACCTAGACAGGGTGGAGACCAGTTGATGGACGAGGTGGTCACGAAGGCATACACGCCCAACAGCGCTGTTCGGAGTCACGCTTTCCCCGCGCTGGAGTCGGGCAACACGTCGTTCCCTAAAGGCCGCTACATCGTAGGGTTCAAGGGCGGGGCGGACGACTGCTCGTTCATGGTGCAACACCGTATCGAGGGTGCCGCGCTGATTGATCAGGTGATCGGCGAGGGACTTGCGGAGTTCGTTTGCACCGTGGCTGCTCCAGTCTCTTCATACCGTGTGAGCCACCGGTCGAAGTCGAGCATTCAAGTGATCCGCTGGGACAGTGGCGACCTTGGGGAGCCGCCGATGTTTACACCGATGATTGTTGTGACGGAGGCGTTCACCCGGACGATGGATCGGCAGCAGGATGGCGTACACGAGCTCTGGCACGGCCGTGAAGTCGCATTCGAAAGGGGCGCGAGGCTGGCGCTTAGCGATGTCGTGCTCATGCGCTCGTCCGTACTGAGCATGCTGCTGTTCGAACGGGATCCTTCCTTGTTGGATGGTGAGTTTCGTGTCGAGGGAGAGGACAGAGAGGGCTTCCGGTTCCGGGCCCGACTGGCCCCGAATCTGCACAGCTTCCTGAGGCACGATTCGGGAGACACGCGCCGAGGGCACATTCTGACCCATGTGGCTAGTGCCTGTTTCGGCGTGCTCAAGGCTCACTGGGGAAGCGACGACGAGGAAGAAGGCGGGTGGCGGTCATACCGCGGCCTGCAAGCGATTGCGGATCAGCTTAAGGAGCACAACCTGCC
>CAYGBI010000026.1:0-47905 GCA_964348085.1 uncultured Pseudomonadales bacterium
AAGGCCTCGTTGATCTCGTCGAGCGGCATGGTGTGGGTGATCATCGGGTCGATTTCGAGCTTGCCGTCCATGTACCAGTCGACGATGCGGGGCACGTCGGTGCGGCCCTTGGCGCCGCCGAACGCGGTGCCGCGCCAAACCCGGCCGGTAACGAGCTGGAACGGTCGGGTGGCGATTTCCTGGCCGGCGCCGGCGACGCCGATGATGATGCTCTCGCCCCAGCCCTTGTGGCAGCACTCGAGTGCTTGGCGCATTACGTCGACGTTGCCGATGCACTCGAAGGAGTAGTCCACGCCGCCGTTCGTCATATCGACGATCGCGGCGGTCACGTCGTCCACGTCGGTGGGGTTAAGGAAGTCCGTCATGCCGAATTGTTCCGCCAGCGCACGCTTGCCGGGGTTTACGTCGATGCCGATGATGCGGTCCGCGCCCACCAGCCGGGCGCCTTGGATGACGTTCAAGCCGATGCCGCCCAAGCCGAACACCGCAACGCTGGCGCCGGGCTCGACTTTGGCGGTGTTCATCACGGCGCCCAGGCCGGTGGTCACGCCGCAGCCGATATAGCAGACCTTGTCGAACGGCGCGTCCTTGCGGATCTTCGCTACCGCGATCTCCGGCAGCACGGTGAAGTTGGCGAACGTGGAAGTGCCCATGTAGTGCAGGATGGTTTCGTCGCCGCGCGAGAATCGCGACGTGCCGTCCGGCATCAGCCCTTGGCCTTGGGTGGTACGAATGGCGCCGCAGAGGTTGGTTTTGCCGGAGGTGCAGAACTCGCATTCGCGACACTCCGGCGTGTACAGCGGAATGACGTGATCGCCGACGCTCAAGCTGTGCACGTCCGCGCCGACTTCCACGACGACTCCGGCGCCCTCGTGGCCCAAGATGGCGGGAAAGAGGCCCTCGGGATCCGCGCCGGACAGGGTGTAGGCGTCGGTGTGGCAAACGCCGGTGGCTTTGATCTCCACCATTACTTCGCCGGCGCGCGGCCCGTCGAGTTGCACGGTGTCGATGGCGAGCGGTTCGCCGGCGGCGCTTGCCACGGCAGCTCTTACGTCCATTGCCTTCTCCTCTTCTCTCCGGCTCTCTCCGGAGCGTGCTTGAGAGTACTTAAGGCGGGTTGTGCGCATCAACCACGACGGCGAGCCGGCGAGGGTCAGCGTTCATGGTCGGCTTCCGCCGCCAGCAACACGGGCGCCACCGCGTCGCGCCAGATGTCGTAGCCCGCGGCGTTCATGTGCAGGCCGTCGGCAACGAAGAGGTCCGCCTTCGGCTCGCCGGCGTCATTCAGCATGGGCGTCGCGACGTCGATGAAGGTAATGCGAGGGTCGTTGGCGGCACGCTGCTTGAACAGTGCGTTGGTGGCGGTCATGGCGGGCCACAACTGCCAGCGTGCGAGGCTCGGCTTGACGGCGAGGACATAGACGCGCGTTTCCGGGGCGTTGGCGTGGATGGCGGCGACGATGGCATCGAAGTGGCCGGCGATCTCCTCCGGCGCGGCGCCTACGGCGACATCGTTGTCGCCTTCGTAGAGCAGAACGGCGCGAGGCCGATGGCGCAGCACGAGATCATCCAAGAAATGGCGCACGTCGAGCATGTTGCTGCCGCCGAAGCCCCGGGCGACGATGGTGAGCGGTGCCAGATCCGCGTCGATGCGGCTGTGCCAGCCGCGCATGCTTGAGCTGCCGGTGGCGACGATGGCGCCGTGCGGCGGGGCGGATTCAGCCTCGGCGGCCAAGAACGTATCGATGGCGGCGGAAAAACGCTGAGGGTCGGGGTAGTCGGCTGCGACGACGCTCGCCAAGCAAGCGGACAGCACCGCCGTCACTACGCAAGTGATGCTGGCAACGGTAGGGGTTCGCCGTAAGCGCATTGGCCGGAGGCTACAATGCGGCTTCGACTAGAACAACTCCGGTCGCCCCCGTGTCCAGCGAGAATCCTTGGCTGCGCCACGTTCCGATCATAGAAGTGGTGCGTTGCTATCGGCGCCGAGATCTGCCCTTCGATCTCGTCGCCGGCTTGACGCTTGGCATCGTCACCATTCCGCAGGCGATCGCGTATGCGTTTCTCGCGGGTCTGCCGGCGCAGGCGGGGTTGTACGCTTGTCTGGCGCCGATGGTGATCTACGCCGTGCTCGGTTCGTCGCGGCAGTTGGTGGTCGGGCCGGTGGCGATCGCGGCGCTGATGGTGGCGGCGACGGTGGGCGAATACGCGCCGGCGTATTCGGACCAGTATTTGGGCATCACCACCGTGCTCAGTCTGCAAGCCGGCGTCATGTTGTGGCTGCTCCGGCTGCTGCAAGTCGGCGGCTTCGTCAACCTGCTCAGCCACCCGGTGATCGCCGGCTTCGTCAACGCGGCGGCGATCCTCATCATCGTCAGTCAACTTGGCGCTTTCACCGGCGTTGCCGGCACCGGTGACGGTGCGGTGGCGCGGCTCTTCGCCCTGTTCACCTCGCTTGAGCAAGTGGATGGCGTCGCCTTGGCGATCGGCGTGGCGAGCCTAGCCCTCATGTGGTTGCTGCGCCAAGGCGCTGCCGTCGTTGGCAACGCTACCTTGGCGCATCCACTACAGCGCAGCGGCCCCATGCTGGTCGCCGTGGTTACGACCGTCGTGGTCGCCGTATTCGGCTTGGACGTGGCGACGGTCGGCTATGTGCCGGCGGGGTTGCCGAGCTTCACCGTTCCGGTGTTCGACCCGGGACTGTGGTGGGCGTTGGCCCCGAATGCGGCCCTGATTGCGCTGGTCGCTTACGTGGAAAGCTATTCGGTGGGCAAGACGCTGGCGGCGCGGCACCGGCGCCGCATCGACGGCGATCAGGAGTTGATCGCCCTCGGCGCGGCCAACATCGGCGCGGCGCTGTCCGGCGCCTATCCGGTGGCGGGAAGTTTCAGCCGCTCGGGAGTCAATCACGCCGCCGGGGGACGAACGCCGGTGAGCGTGTTGGTTTGCGCGCTGGTGGTGATCGTCGCCCTGCTGTGGCTGACGCCGTGGTTCGCCAACTTGCCCCAGGCGGCGCTCGCGGCGATCGTCATCGCCTCGGTGTGGGGGTTGATGGACTTCCACTCGTTGGCCAAGCATTGGCGTTTCTATCGCCCGGATGTGATCACCCACTTCGCTACCTTGGCCGCGGTGCTGGCCTTCGGCGTCGAAGCGGGCATTTTGTTGGGTGTAGGCACTTCCCTCGCGCTGTTCATTCGCGGTTCCAGTCGACCGCATATCGCCGTGATCGGTCGTCTTGGCGATCGTCCCCACTTCCGCAACGTCGAACGCTACCAAGTGCGCACTTGGCCGCAGTTGGTCGCCGTGCGGGTGGATGAAAGCCTGTATTTCGCCAACGCCAATCGCATCGAGGGGCGGCTGCGGGCGCTTGCCGAACAGGATGGCGTCTCGCACTTGCTCATCGTCATGAACGCCGTGAACTTCATCGACACGTCTGGTTTAGAGATGCTGCAACGGCTGACTGTCGACTTGGCGCGCGCAGATGTGGACGTGCATCTTTGCGAGGTGAAAGGCCCGGTGCGGGATCAACTCGAACACGTCGCCCTTGGCGGGTGGCTGACTGGGGAGGTGTTCCAAACGACGGAGGACGCTTTCAACGCGCTCACCTGAGCGGTCAAGCGGTCGCCACTCGGTCGCCGGTAGCGTGATAGCGTCCGGCGAGCACCACTAGGATGAGAACCGGGACGCCGATCAGCGCGGCGCCGAGAAAGAACGACGTATAGCCAAAGGCGTCCACCACCTGCCCGGCGAACCCGCCGAGCAGCTTCGGGAACAGGGTCATCAGGGAACTGAATATCGCGTATTGCACAGCGGTGAAGGACAAGCTGGTGAGGCTGGACAAGTAGGCGATGAAGGCCGCGCTGGCCAGCCCGGCCGTCAAGTTGTCGGCGCCGATCACCGCATACAGCAAGGGCAGGTTTCCGGGCGATGCGGCCAAGGCGATGAACAGCAGATTCGTTGCCACGGTCAGCGCCGCGCCGAGCATGAGCACGCGCGTGGTGCCGAACTTCAACACCAGCGCGCCGCCGAGGAAACCGCCCAAGATGGTCATCCATATGCCGAACACCTTGGTCGCGGTGGCGATGGCCTCCTTGCTGTAGCCCATGTCGTAATAGAACACGTTGGCGATCACGCCGAGGACGATGTCCGAGACGCGATAGAAACCCACCAAGAGCAGAATCACGAGCGCGGCGCGCCCGTAGCGATCGAAGAAGTCCATCACCGGCGCAACGTAGGTGTCGCGCACGACCTCTCGTCGCACCACCCCGAGGGCAACCACGAGCCTGGCCGCCGCGAAGGCCAGAGCCACCGCGACTGCCAAGCGTAGTGCTTGGCAGAGAAATCCGGCCAACGCCTCAGGTAAGAGAGCATCGGCCAGCCAAGCGGCGGCGGTGTCGGCGACATCCCAGAGGGCGACGAGGACACCCACGAAGACGCCGACCACCACCGCGAACAGGGCGACGAAACGGGCGTAGTCTCCGGCGCCGTGGAAGTAGGTGGACACCGTGCGCCGCACCGGTTCGGCGATCACCAGCGTGGTCGCTACCCCTACGGACATGGCCGCCGCCATGCATAGATAGGTCCACTTCCAAGCGTCGAACACATAGTGGTCCGCCGTGCTGCCGAATCCGGCGGCCAGATACAAGGCGACTGCCCCGGCGACCAGCATGCCGCCCCGATAGCCGGCCACATAGGCGGAGGACAACAACGCCTGCATGGCCTCCCCCGCCGCCTCGATTCGATAGGCGTCCACGACGATGTCTTGGGTGGCGGAGGAAAACCCGAGTGCGACGGCGGCGATGGCCATGGCCACGAGGCCATGCGGGGTAGCCGGGTCGCTGTGCGCCATGAGCACGATGGCGCCGATGACGGCAAGCTGCGCCGACAACAGCCACGCCCGGCGTTGTCCGAGTCGCCGCGCCAAGAACGGCAACGGCAGTTTGTCGACCAACGGCGCCCAGACGAACTTGAACGAGTAGCCGAGCGCAGCCCAACTGAAGTAGGTGACCTGCGTCCGCTCGACGCCGGCTTCGCGCAGCCACAGCGACAGCGTGGCGAAGATGAGCAGCAGCGGCAGCCCCGAGGAAAAACCGAGAAACAAGAGCGCCGCGACGCGAGGGTGCAGGTACGCCCTCGGCACCGAGAAACGCTCGTCGAGCCGGTGTGGGGCAGCGCCGGCGGCCGGCGACGGGGCGGCCGCTTCGGACGCTACCACGGCCGTGCGCTTGCTTCGGATGCGGGCGCCGACCCGTGTGAACTAGTGGCCGCCGCGGATATAGCCTTCCAACTGATCGATGGTCTCGGATTGCTCGTCGATGATCTCGACGAACAGATCCCGTAGCGAGAGCATGCCGGTGACGATGCCGTCGTCCACCACCACCAAGTGGCGGATGTGATGCTCGAGCATCAGATCCACGCAATCGGCGATGCGCCCGTGTTGGTCGACGGTGACCACGTCCCGGGTCATCACCTCGGAAACGCGGGTGGTTTTCGAGGACTTGTCTTTAAGTATCACCTTGCGGGCGTAGTCGCGCTCGGAAATGATGCCCACGAGCTTGTCGTCGATCATCACCGGCAGGGCGCCGACATGGTGATCCGACATCATCTCGATGGCCTCGTATACGCTCGCGATGGGTGCGATGGAGAACACCCGCCCGCCGGCGTCGCCGCCTTTCAGACGCGACCGGTGCTGCAGTACGTCGTGTACGTTTTTCACGGCGATCTCCTTAAGCCTGAGCTTCCGTTCCAAGTGAGTTTGTCGCATTTGCGGGCAAACTTCGATAGCCTCGGTGCTTTCCATTTGGGGAGGTGACGGCATGTATCCGGGACATTGGGCCAAGAAGTTTCCCGACAAGCCTGCGGTCATCGACGCCGCCACCGGAGCCGTACGTAGCTACGGTGCCTTGAACGACCGCTCCAACCGCCTCGCGCAACTCATGTGGGATCGTGGGCTTAGGCGTGGCGACCACATCTCCATCTTCATGGAAAACAACCTCGCCTTCTTCGATGTCGTATGGGCGGCGTTTCGCTCTGGCCTGTACCTGACGACGGTGAACCGCTACCTCACCGGCGAAGAAGCCGGCTACATCGTCGACAACTCGGAGTCCAAGGTGCTCGTTGCGTCTAGGGCGCTTGCCGAGACCGCTCGGGAAATACGCCCCCACGCCCCGGGCTGCGCCACATGGTTGATGACCGACGGCGCCGTCGACGGTTTCGAGGATTTCGAGGAAGCCATCGCCGCCCATCCCGCCGAACCCCTCGACGAGGAACCCGCCGGCACGTTCATGCTCTACAGTTCCGGTACCACCGGGCGTCCCAAGGGCATTTTTCGTCCTCTGCCGGAGGGTTCCATCGCCGAGGACAACAGTCCGGTCGGCGGCCTGCAGCAAGCGTTGTGGGGGTTCGACGAGAACGCCGTCTACCTTTCTCCCGCGCCGCTCTATCACTCGGCGCCGATCGGCTTCTGTCAATCCGTGCAAGTCCTCGGCGGCACCATCGTGATGATGCGTCGCTTCGACCCGTTGGATGCGCTCCGGCTGATCGACGAATACCGGGTCACGCACAGCCAGTGGGTGCCGACCATGTTCACGCGCATGTTGAAGCTGCCGCCCGAGGAGCGTGCCGGCTTCGACCTTTCGTCGCACAAGGTGGCCATCCACGCCGCCGCGCCCTGTCCGCAGGAAGTGAAGCGGCGCATGTTCGACTGGTGGGGGCCGATTCTCTACGAGTACTACGGCGGTACGGAGATGAACGGCTTCACCCATGTAGGCCCCGACGAGTGGCTCGCCCACCCGGGTACCGTGGGGCGGTCGCTCTTGGGCGCCATCCACATTTGCGACGAGGACGGCAAAGAGCTGCCGAACTTGGAGCCCGGCATCGTCTACTTCGAGCTCCCGGAAATGCCGTTCGAGTACCTCAAAGACCCGCAAAAGACGAAGGATGCGCAACATCCCGAACACGCCAACTGGTCCGCCTTGGGCGATGTCGGCTATCTCGACGACGACGGCTATCTATACCTCACTGATCGCGCCACGTTCATGATTATCTCCGGCGGGGTCAACATCTATCCGCAGGAGATCGAGGACGCGCTGGTGCTGCATCCCAAGGTCGCCGACGTCGCCGTCATCGGCGTGCCGGACCCGGAGATGGGCGAGGCAGTGAAAGCCGTGGTGCAGCCGGTCGCCGGCGTGACGGGAAGCTCGGCGTTGGCGGCGGAGCTCATAGGCTACGCCCGGGAACACATCGCCCACTACAAGTGCCCGAAGAGCGTCGACTTTCGCGCCGAGCTGCCGAGGTTGCCGACGGGCAAGCTCTACAAGCGACTGCTGAAGGACGAATACTGGGGCAAGACCGGCAGTCGAATCGTGTAAGGCGTTTCGATGGCGGCCACCACCGCCGAGACGGCGAGGGAACCACGATGCGAACTTATGTCCCTGCCCTGATTGTCTTGGCGACGGCGCCCGCACTCGCCGGGCCGGAGGACTTCCCGCGCACCGCCTCGGGCAAGCCGGACTTCTCCGGTCGTTACGACATCGCCACGCTCACGCCCTACACGAGGGATGCGAAGCACGGCGAAAACATGCACTTGGATCC
This sequence comes from uncultured Pseudomonadales bacterium, assembly GCA_964348085.1. Lineage (GTDB taxonomy): Bacteria > Pseudomonadota > Gammaproteobacteria > Pseudomonadales > Azotimanducaceae > VXYL01. Next base: position 7,594 of record CAYGBI010000026.1, read on the forward strand.
CGCCGCGGCGGCCGCCGTCGAAGCTGCGGCCGCCGAGCGCATGGCGGCGAGTCTCAGGCCCGGCGATCCGAACCGCGGCCCGCCGGAAAAAGGCGCCAATGTAGACGACCGCAGTTACGACTGGTTTTGGTTCGATCCCGGCACCACGATGTTCAAGATCGACGGCAGGTACCGCACGTCGATCCTCGTCGATCCGCCGAACGGGCGCCTGCCGCCGGTCTCCGATGTCGGCCTTGCGCGACAGGCGACGTTGCGCCGCGAATGGTGGGGAAGAGACGACGGCACCGCGTGGTGGCTGCGGACCGGGCAGGATCCTTACGACGACCCGGAGGGCATGACGTTGCGAGATCGATGCCTGTACTTGGGCCACGTCACTGTGCCGGTGCGTCCGGTGGTCTACAACAACCTGAAGGTGATCGTGCAAACCGAGCACCATGTCTTGATTCTCATCGAGTGGATGCACTGGCCGCGGGTCGCACGACTCGGGGCTGAGCATCTGCCGGACGACATGCGCTCGCTCGCCGGTGACTCCGTCGGCTGGTGGGAAGACGACACGTTGGTGGTGGAGACCACCAACTTCCTCTCTTCGCCCGGCGTGCCGCGCGACGGGCTGCGGGTGGTCGAGCGCTTCTCGCCATTGGACGCGAATCGCCTGCTGTACCGGTTCACGGTGCATGACACGGATTTCACGGCGCCCTACAGCGGCGAATTACCGTGGCCGAAGACCGACGCACACCTTTACGAGTACGCCTGCCACGAAGGCAACTACTCTATGGGCAACACCTTGCGCGGCGCTCGCCGACTCGAGAAGGTCTGGCTCGAAGAACACGGCGAACCTAGCGAGTGAGTTTCGTACTCACGGTGCTCCTGTCGTCGGTTCGTGCGCCGGTGCGCAGTAGCATCACGAAAGCCGTCGCCTATCGGCGCCGCCTTTCGCCCCAGCCCGAGCCGCCCTGTCATCCCACTGGACTTCGCGGCTGACGCCGCCAAGTCCAACGGGGAGACAGCGTCGTGCTACTGTGTTTCGGTCTCCGGCAAGGCGAAGGCGATAAGTTCGGCGTCCTGTCGCCGTCCGCCGGCGGCGACGGCGATGTATTGCCTGCCTTGGTGCGAGTAGGTCATGGGTGCGCCGTGCAGCCTCTGCGCCACGTCTACTTCGCCCCGTAGCGCACCGGTCGCCTTGTCGTAGGCGCGCAGCAACGTGCCGGTGGCTCGGGGGTCGGCTAAGTGGTCGCGTTTGGCGATGTAGGTGATTAGCAGGGTCTTGGTTACCAAGATGCCGCCTTCGGCGACCGAGTCCGTGAACACGCCGCCCAAGGGACCGAGCTTTTGCGCCTTGATCGCGGGATGGTCGGCGGGTCCTCGACCGAAAGGAATCTGCCAGACGTGCTCCCCGGCATTCAGGTCGATGGCGGTGATGCGTCGGTAGGGCGGCTTCAACAACGGTAGACCTTGGGGTCCCCGCGCCGGCAGGTATTCGATGACGTAGCGCCAATCCGACTTGCCCCTAGGCGGTACCAACGAGTGGCCGGTGGGGCGGGTGACGGAGTCGACGTACAAGATGCCGGTTTCCGGGTCCAACGAAGCACCGGGGAAGTTGGCGCCGCCGCCGGCGCCGGGCACGACGAGCGTCGCAAGTTTGCCCTTGGCGCCCTTGACGATGGGTGGCGTGTAGATCGGCCCGAGGCGAAACTGCTCGGCGATCGCCAAGGCTTCGGCCTTGAGTTCCGGCGTGAAGTCGTTGAGGTCGGCTTCGCCGACCCCTTGGCGGTCGAACGGCGGCGGCTTGGTCGGAAACGGCTGCGTGGGGTGGGTCCGCTCGCCGGGAACGTCGCTCTGCGGCACGGCACGTTCCTCGATGGGCCACACCGGCTTGCCGGTGCGGCGGTCGAAAACATAAGTAAAGGCGTTCTTGGAGACTTGCGCGACGGCCTTCACCCGCTTGCCGTCCACTTGGATGTCCACGAGATTAGGCGCCGCGGCGATGTCGTAGTCCCACAGGCCATGATGAATGGTTTGGAAGTGCCACACTCGCTCGCCGGTTTCGGCGTCCACGCAGACCAGGCTCTCGGCGTAGACGTTGGCGCCGAGCCGTTCGCCGCCCCAGTAGTCGTTGGTGGGCGTGGACACCGGCAGGTAGACCAAGCCGAGTTCCTCGTCTGCGGCCATCATCGTCCACACGTTGGTGTTGCCGGCTCGCCGCCACGCCTCGTTTTCCCACGTTTCGGTGAACGCATCGCCCTCCTGCGGGATGGTGTGGAACCGCCACTTGAACTCGCCGGTGCGGGCGTCGTAGGCACGCACATGGCCGGGCGGAGAGTCGTTGGTCAGCGTGTAGTCGAAGATCTTCGAGCCGACGACGACGCTATTGCCCACGGCGATGGGTGGTGCGCCGTGGGTGACGTTGTTGACCTCGAAGTCGCCGGAACCCAAGTCTTTGGCCAAATCCACGATGCCGCCGTCGCCGAACGCCGGGTCGAGGCGTCCGGTCGCAATGTCGATGGAAACGAGTTGCTTGCCGATCGTCGCCACGAAGATGCGCTCGGTCTCGCCATCGCGCCAGTACTCGATGCCGCGGGTTTGCAGCGGTTGCATGTTCGGCATGCCGCGGGCGTAGCTCTGCGGATCCACCAACCAAAGCTCTTGCCCGGTGCCGGCGTCCAAGGCGGCCACTTGCCCGTGCGACGTCGCTGCGTAGACGCGCCCGCCGATCATGAGCGGCGTCGCCCGAAAGTCGCCGGTCGCGTAGAGCTTCTCGCGCGGAATGCGATGATCCGCCGACTGCCACCGCCAAGCGATGCGAAGCTCCTCGAAGTTCGCGGCATCGATCTCGGCCAAGGGCGAATACTTGCTCGCCGCGTGATCGCCGCCGTGATGCCGCCACTCGCCGACAACCGCGCCGGTGTCGCCCGCCGCCGGCGCGACGAGGCTGACGAGGGCGCACGAGAGGGCTAACTGTCGGGCGTTCATGGTGATGCTGAGCATACGGCACATGGCGGTGATCGTGTTCCGCGGTGGTTTGTGGTGTCGGGATGCAGGCTCTGGAGGCGACTCGAACGTCGAGGAGCCGTAGCGGAGGTGTCGAGCGTCCGGTCTCGTACCGGCCGCCCGATGGGAGAGGGGCATCAATACAGCACGCTCGGCAGCCAAGTCGCCAAGTCCGGGAAGGCGACCAAGACGGCCATCAATACGACTTGGAGGGCGACGAACGGCACCACGCCCCGATAAATGTCCACGGTCGCCACGGTCGGTGGCGCGACGCCGCGCAAGTAGAAAAGCGCGAAACCGAACGGCGGCGTGAGGAACGAGGTCTGTAGATTGACGGCGATGAGCACGCCAAGCCACACCGGGTCCAAGCCCATTGCCAACAGAACCGGCGCGACAATGGGCACGACCACGTAGGTGATCTCGATGAAGTCGAGAATGAAGCCGAGGCAGAAGATCATCAGCATGACGATCGCCGTCGCGCCCCAAACGCCGCCGGGCATGTCCGCGAACGCGCTCCGCACCAGCTCGTCGCCGCCGTAGCCTCGAAACACCAGCGAGAACACCGAGGCGCCAATGAGAATGAAGAACACCATGGCCGTGGTCTTCAACGTCGAGAGGCAGATTTCCCGGAGCAGGCTCGCGTTCAACGAGCGATACGCGAGAGCGAGCAGAAGCGCGCCGCCGGCGCCGACCCCGGCGGCTTCCGTGGGCGTGGCGTAGCCGGCCAGAATCGAACCGAGCACCGCGACGATGAGCAGCATCGGCGGCGCCAGTCCGCGCACCAATTGGCGCGGGGGCATTCGCGCCTGTCGCGCCGGCCCGGCGGGCGCGCGTTGCGGTCGCCACAGGGCGGTCGCTGCGATGTAGGCGGCGTAGAGACCAACGAGCGCGATCCCCGGCAGCAGCGCTCCGGCGAAGAGGTCGCCGACGGAAACCGTTTTCGGCGACAGCACTCCTTGGCCGAGCTGCGCTTGGCTGTACGCGCTCGAGAGCACATCGCCGAGCAGCACCAAGGCGATGGATGGCGGAATGATCTGGCCGAGCGTGCCGGTGGCGCAGATGGCGCCGGTGGCGAGGCGGGCGTCGTAGCCCCGGCTCAGCATGGCAGGCAACGCCAAAACGCCCATGGTGACGACGGTGGCACCGACGATGCCCGTGCTCGCCGCCAACAGCATGCCGACGCCGGTCACCGCTAAGCCGAGGCCCCCGCGCAGACCCCCGAGCATGGACGAGAGACCGTCGAGCAGCGTCTCGGCAATGCGCGCCCGCTCCAGCGTCACGCCCATAAGCACGAACAGCGGCACCGCGATCAAGGTCTGATTGCTGACCAAGCCAAACAGGCGACTCGGCAGAAAGCCTAGGTCGCGCAACTCGAAGACACCGAAGGCGGCACCGCCGAGCGCGAACAGAAGCGCCCCGCCGGCGAGTGTCGGCGCCACGGCGTAGCCGGCCAAGAGCGCCGTCACCACGACGGCGAAGAGCAGCAGCGGCAGCAGTTCAATCACGGCGGCGCAGGGCACCTAGGGCGCGCCAGCTCAGCACGGCCGCTTGAGCGAACAAGAGTGCCGCGGAAACCGGAATAAGCGTCTTGAGCAGAAATACGGCTGGTACGCCGCTCACTTCGGCGGACCCCTCCAGCACTCGCCAAGAGTCCACCGCGTAGCCGAAGCTCAAGACTACGATGGCGACTGCCAACGGGATTGTCAGCAAAACATGCCCGGCCAAGTCGATGCAGGTCCGCGTCTGCGGCGAAAACCGCGAATAGAGTATGTCCACGCGTACATGGGCGTCGTGCTTGAGGGTGTAGGAGATTCCGGCGAGAAATGCCGCGCCGTGCATGTAGACGATGCTCTCCTGCAAAAAGATGGCGCCGATGTCGAAGGCGTAACGTAGCGCCACCACTAGGCACATCGCCGCCGCCATAGCGAGATTCAGCCACGCCACCCCGCGTCCGATGGCATCGATCAAGCGGTCGACCATGACTGTCCTAACGGCCTGCGTATTCAACGACGACCGCTGCGAAGAGCACGAATCCCACCCAGACGTTGCTGGCGAAGGCGCGCATGCAGGCCTCGGGCACGCGCGAGCGAATGAGACGTTGCTGGTGGAGGAAAATGCCCGCTAGCGCGGCGACGCCGACGTAGTAGGGGTAGGCGAAAGCGTGGGCGACGCCCAAGCCAACGAGCATGGCCAGCGCGACGATCTGCAAGCCGCCGACGACGGCCGGGCTCGCCCGGCCAAAGAGCACCGCCGTGGACTTGATGCCGGCCTTCAGGTCGTCGTCGTGGTCCGCCATCGCGTAGATCGTGTCATAGGCGACGATCCACACTAGGCTGGCGCCGAACAGCAACCATGCGATGTTGGGCACGCCGCCGGTAACGGCCGCGTATGCCATGGGAATGCCCCAGCTAAAGGCGACCCCAAGGGCGGCCTGCGGCCAGTGCGTCCAACGCTTCAAGAACGGATAAGCCGCCGCGACGATGGCGCCCGCCACCGCGAGGGCCTGCGTCAAGCGGTTGAGCGTGAGCGCGATGGCAATGCACACGATGCTGAGCGCCAACAGCAACAAGATTGCTTCCAGCAAAGACACTTCGCCACGTGGCAGTGGCCGGTCGCGGGTGCGTTCGACAAAACCATCCACGTCGCGGTCCGCGATGTCGTTGATGACGCAACCGGCGGAGCGCGCGAAGAACGTGCCGGCCACGAGGGCCGCCAGCACGCCCAACGGCGGTACCCCTTCGGCGGCCAGCCACAGCGCGGCCAGTGTTGGCCACAGCAGCAGCAACGTGCCCACCGGGCGGTCGACGCGCATCAGGCGCAGGTAGCTATGCACCCTCGCTAAGCCTTGGCCGACGCCTCTCTCGACGGGCATGGTGATGCGCCTTAGTCTGCCTAAGCAACTAGTCGGACCTGACGGCGTTAGCCGCGAAGTCCGACGGACTGCCAGGGCGGCTTGGGCTGGGGCGAAAATCCGCGCCGTGGATGACGGCCTTCGTGGCGCCTGCGTCGCGATCGTGCCCCTATGCCAACGAAGCAGCGCGCCTACGCCTCACGATTCGGCCGCGGCGGGGGTGGCCACACGGATATCTTCGAGCGGCTCGCCCTCGCCGCTCGCCACCATCGCGGTCACCGTCAGGTCGCTAGTGACGTTCACCGAGGTGCGGCACATGTCGAGCAGGCGATCCACCACCAGCACCACCGCGAGCGCTTCCACCGGCAGACCCACCGCCGGCAGGATGAGGGCGATCGCCACCAAGCTGGCCGACGGAATGCCGGCGACGCCGATGGAAGTCAGCAAGGCTAAGGCGACCACGGTGAGTTGACCGCCGAAACCGAGTTCGATGCCGTAGATCTGCGCGATGAAGATCACCACGACGCACTCGTAGAGAGCGGTGCCGTCCATATTCACGGTGGCGCCCAAGGGCAGCACGAAGCCCGTGGTGCGTTTCGATATGCCGGCTTTCTCGGCGCTGCTCAGCGTCACCGGCAGCGTTGCCGAGGACGAGGCGGTGGAGAACGCCATCAGTTGCGCCGGTGCGATCCGACCATAGTAGGCGTAGGGGTGGATGCCGCCGACATAGCGTTGCAGCAGCGGCAGCGTGATGAAAAAGTGAACCGCCAACGCTGCCAACACGGTGACGAAGAACCAAGCCAGTGCGCCCAAGCTGCCGAGCCCCGCCACCATGAGCGTCTTGGTCACCAGCGCGAAGACGCCGATCGGCGCGAAGCGCATGATCCACAGGGTGATGGCGATCATTACGTCGTGAACACCCGTCCAGAAGTTCTGCAACGTGTCGCTGACCGGTCCTTCGAGCCGCGCCATGAAGTAGCCGAACACGACGCTGACGAAGATCAACGCCAAGAGTTCGGTGTTCGCCGCGGCCTCGAAGATGTTCGCCGGAATGGCGCGGGAGATGACGTTTACCAAGTCGTCGACGCCACGCCCTTCCACTCTGCTCATCACCGTGGAGGCATCCGGCAACGCCATCTGCAGCGCCTGCGCCGATTCCCCGGTGCCGGGGCCGATGATGTTGACGAGGATTAAGCCGGTCGCCACGGCGATGAGGCCGGTTAAAACATAGAAGCCGACGGTCTTGCCGCCGACCCGGCCAAACGACTCCATCCCCGCCATGTTGCGCACGCCGACGATGATCGACGACACGATCAGCGGCACCACGACCATGAGCAGGGCGCTTAGGAACAGGCCGCCGAAAAAGTCCAGCACGTCGAACAGCTTGACGCCAAACAACGCGGTTTCGGGGTTGCTTGGCCATGCCACGATCACGGACAGCAACAAGGCCGCTGCGATTTGCCAGTGCAATGGCGCGTGCAGGATGCGCGCCCACACGCTTTGTCGTTCTTCGCTCATTGGTCTCCTCCCCAATAGGCGCGAGTTCCCTATGGCGTCACTGCCACACGGACCCGCCTTAGCCGATCTCGATCATCTCGAAGTCCTCTTTGCCTACGCCGCACTCGGGACATACGAAATCCTCCGGCACGTCTTCCCAACGCGTGCCGGGCGGTATGCCATCTTCTTCCCAGCCTTCCGCTTCGTCGTAAATCCAACCGCAGACGATGCACTGCCACTTCTTCAAAGCCGGTCCTTTCGAGCTTGGCGTCGATTGAGCGTAGTGCAAGCGCTTGCGTTTTGCGAGGGTATTGCAGGAGGCGCGGATGCCGCTCCGATGCCCAATCTCGGCTGATGGAGGACGCCTAGGGGAGCCGTCACTGCGTCGGCAATCTCGTGCCTTCCCCTTGGCGTAGCGTCGACGTGCGGCCGCCCTCGAAGTCGCCGAATGCCTCCCTCTCGCCGTCGGCCCAGCGGACGACGACATCGGTTACGCCGTCGGCGTCGCCGAGGCCGAAGTGTACGCGGGGGTCGTTGGCGGAGAGGAAGCTAGATGCGGTCTGCACGTCGCGGTAGCGGCGTTGTCCGCCTACTTGCGCCGATACGGTGGCCACGTGCGCATCGCGCCGTTCCCTGCTGAGGACGCGAAAACGTATCCAGTTGCCTCGGTTCGCCACCCGGTTCAGCAACAGATACGGCGCCGCGTCGCGGTTGACCACGAGCAGGTCCAAGCCGCCGTCGTCGTTCACGTCGCCAACCGCGAGGCCGCGGCTGGTATGCACCAGCGGCTCGGCGGTGCCGCCGGCCGGGGTGACGAGCTGGAAGCGGCCGTCTTCGGCGGCCCGGTAAAGCGTGTTCGGTTCGGCGAAGGGATCCGTAAGACCTTCGCTGCCGTGCGCCACGGCGCCGTTCGCTTGGTAGAGGTCGAGGCGGCCGTCGTTGTCGAAGTCCGCAAATGCAACGCCGAAACGGGTATAGCGCCGGCTCGCGACGTTGAGCCCGTATTCCGCGGTCGCGTCGTCGAACCAACCGCCGGCATTGCGATACAGCGAGTCGGTCTGGGCTTCGAGATTCACCACCAGCACATCCACATCGCTGTCGTCGTCGATGTCTGCGGCGGCGACTCCCATGCCGGCCTTGGCTTCGCCGGACTCGTCTACCGCGACCCCCCAGTTCATGGCGGACTCGGTGAAGCGGAGCTCACCCTGATTCAGCCAGAGCTGGTTGACGGTCATGTCGTTGGCGACGAAGACGTCCGTCCGTCCATCACCGTCGTAGTCGGCGCCGACCACGCCGAAGCCGTTGCCGAAGGCGAACTGCATGCCTGCGCGCGAACTGACGTCGGTAAAGGTGCCGTCGCCGTTGTTGCGGAACAGCTGGTCCGGTGCCGGCGCCTTGTAGTTCTGCGGTGGGCAGTAGGTGAGCACGCCGGCCATGTAGCACTCGAGCTCGGAGTCGATTCGCCAGTGGATGTAGTTGACGACGTAGAGGTCGAGGTCGCCGTCGGCGTCGAAATCCAGGAACGCGGCGGATGTGCCCCAGCCTTCGTCGGCGACGCCGGCGGCGACGGCGGCGTTTTGGAAACGGCCCGTGCCGTCGTTGTTGAGCAATAGGTTGGCGCCGACATTGGTCACGTAGAGGTCGACATCGCCGTCGTTGTCGTAATCGCCGGCGGCGACTCCCATGCCGTAGCCATCCCCGCCCGGCGGCGCTGGGCCGGGGTCGAAGTGTCCGTCGCCGCGATTGAAATAAACCCGGTCGGACGCATCGACTGGGGCAACGAGACTGCCGCTTTGCACGATGTAGGCATCGAGATCGCCGTCGCCGTCGAGGTCCGAGAGGGCGGCGCCGCTGCCGGTGATTTCCGGCAGCAGGTAGCGTTCCTCGAATCCGGACAGGTGGTGGTAGTCGATGCCGCGCAGCGACGCCTCTTCGACGAACCAATCCGCGGAGTCGACGTCTTCCTTGGCAGTGCAAGCGCAGAGCGTGCAGGCCAAGCTTATGGCAACCGCTAGGCCCCGCTCGGCCGTAGTGGGCCGCCGTGCGGTCATCGTTCGCCTCGTCGCAGCGCATCGAGGCGGCGACGTGCCGAAGCGCGCTCTCTGGCGTGGGTGCCGAGCCGGTCCGCCCAGTCCAACGCCACTTGCGCCTCGTCGAAGTCGCCGGCCTCGGCGAGGCAGCGGGCTAGGTGAACGTGAGCCATGGTGAACGCCGCGTCCAAGCGTGTCGCCGCTCGGAATCGATCCGCGGCTTCCGCCCAACGGTTGGCGGCGCCGTCGAGGAGACCGAGACGGTAGAGGACTTCCTTCGGCTCCCGAGCGCCGGCCTCGAGCGCACGTTTCAAGAGCGCTTCCGCCTCGTCGGCGCGACCTTCGCGCGCATAGAGCCAGCCGAGTTCCTCGAGCGCTCGGGCGTTGTCCGGGGCGAGCGCCGTCACCTTTTCGAGGTGGCGGCGGGCGTTCTCGCTGTCGCCTTGCTCGAGATGCGCGTTCGCCATCATTTGATGCAGCCGCGGTTCTTCCGGAAAGCGCCGGATTCCATCGCGCAGTATCGACTTCACCGTGGCGAAGCGTCTCAAGGCGGCATTGGCCCAAACCAACGTATTGATGGCCGCTATGTCGTCCGGTCGCTCCGCCGCGAGCGCTTCCGCGATCACCAGCGCGTCGCTCGGGCGACCCGCCTGAATCAGGTTTTGGGCGTGCTGCAAGAGGTTGCCGAACCCGGCGATGTACGGCGTTCGCCGGGAAAGCCGCGGGTCCAGCCATTGCATGGGTGATGTGGCGCGCTGCCCCTTGGCGGACGCGATGCGCGCATCCTCCTCTCGTCCCAAGGCACGATAGGCGCGTCCCAAGAGCGCCTCGATGCGCGGATCCGGCGTCTGCGCGTTGATCGGCTCGAGAATGGCCACGGCTTCTTGAAAGCGGCGTTCGTCGAGGAGCAGGTGCGCCGTGCCGACGGCCGCGGGTGCGCCGGCGCCGAGTTCGGCGGCGCGCGCAAAGGCCGTGTGCGCATCCTCTGTGCGTCCGAGTTCCCTGAGCCACTGGCCACGATACAGCCAAGCCGGCACATAACCGTCGTCCAGCGCAATCGCGTCTGCCAACGACCGCAGCGCGGCCTCGTAGTCGTTGTTGCTGCGCGCCAGCAAGAGGGCGCGGTAGTAGGGCCAAGAAAACTCGTCGTCGGCGAGCGTTGCCGCTTGACCGTATACGGTGATCGCGCGCGGGTAGAAGCCGTTGACGTCGTAAGCCATGGCCAATTCGCCGCGTCGTTCGCCGGACCGAGGATGCTCTTGGGCGGCATCGTGAAGTGCCTGCAATGCGTCTTCAAGCTTCGCTTCGATGTCGCCGGACGGCACGCTTGGCAGCTTCATCGACGGGTCGCCGAAGCAGCCTGCGAGGCCCACGAGCCACACCATCAACGGCAATGCGGGCGAACGGCGCATGGTTGCGCGATCGAAGGCGGTCAGCGGTCTAGCATTTGCTCGCATCTTCGCCGGTCGTCGGCACTGATGTCGTCATTTTCGCAACGAATGCGGAACGCTTCGATGGTATGCCGGTTCGCGCCGACGATGCGCCAAGTGCGGCTCGCACGGAACCGCGACTTTCGCCTCTCGACGTCGACGGTATCCCCTACTTGTAGACGCGCTGGGCTGGCTTGGTCGCTGACGAACACGTAGCTGTTGTCGAGGGCGATGACTTGACGGTCGAGGATGGACTGGTGAATGCGGCTGATGTTGGCGGTGAACTTCTCCCGGGGAGGACTAAGTTCCGGGCTAGGCCGTTGCCGTTCACCGTGCGCTGGCGCGGACTGCCGTCCGCCGAGCGAGACCGTCCGTTCCTCGAGCGTAGGCGGTTCGCGAGCTTCTTCGCGGGGGTCCGGTTTAAGTAGCTGCTCGGGTTCGAGTTCCTGCGGCGGCTTGGGTTCCGGGGGCTGGTCGAGGTGTTGCTGTGGCTCCTCGGCCGGTTCGGGGATTGGCGCCGGTTGCTCGGTACGCTGGGCGGCCTCGATGCATGCGCGCCGGACGTTGCCGTCTTCGATGGTCATGCAGTCGAGCACCTTTTCGCACTCCGCGCGACGCGATTCGGGCACGGCCTCGCAGGTCGATTCGGCCCACAGTGGCAACGCGGCGAGGGTGGTCAATGCGACGGCTACGATGGGGCGACACGCCGCCACGGCCCGGGAATGGGTGGCAATGGCCAGCATCGGATTTGGGAAGAGAGTGCGGGTGGTGCGGCGGGAGGCAAAGCTCACGCTTGCCTCCCGCCGCTTTGCGCCGTTAGAAGCCGACGGTCATGCGCACGTAGAGCTGACGACCCATGATGCTGTCGAGATAGCTCTCGTAGCCCACGCCGGACGGGAACGCGTTCGGATTGGAGCCGAATACATTCCGCACGGCGACGTTCGCCGCCACGTAGCCGAAGCCCATGAAGTCAGGCTGTCGATAGGTGTAGCTCACGTCGAAGTAAGCCCGCCCTTCGATCCGACAATACGGGTTGCGGTCCTGGTCCGTGCAGGCGTCGTCTTCGGTCCAACTCGTCGTGTCCATACCGTGATCGTGGGACAGGTACGGGTTGCCCGGCGAATGCGGCGGACCGTAGCGGTCGACGATCTCGTCCCAAGAGGCGATGAGGTCGGTGATCGACTGGTGCCAGCGCATGCCGAAGTGTGCGGTGTGATTGTCGCGGAACCAGCGCAGGGACGCATTTACCCGCCACTTCGGCGTCGGCGGCAGCGGCGAGAACAAGGCGTTGTACGGCCGCCAGAAAGCCGCGCTGTTGCGGTTGCCGAGACCGTCGACGCGGATGCCGGCGAACGAATGTCCGCTGTTTAGCGCGTACCGTTGCAGGCTCATTTCCAGCATCTGCGTTGCCGAGATGCGGAACTCGAAGCTGCCCATGCCGGCATCGACGTCAAGCAACGGAATATCGTCCGCGTTGAAGCGATAGCGCATGTTGTAGACGATCGAACGCACGCGGGACTCGCCCTGGTTGAGCCAGCCCTCGTCCACGCCGGTTAGGCGTCCGTTGGCGTCGCGGACAATGTTGGCGCCGCCAAGGCCCTGTTCCCGATTCGCGATGTATTCCCGCGCGGCGTCGGCGCGGCACTGCAACTCGCTCGCCGAGGTCTGTGCGAGGAACTGGTCGACGGTGATGTTCGCCTCGTCCTCGTTGTCGTAGTCGATCAACGTGCCGGGACACTGTTCCACCGCCCACTGCTCGAAGGGACCGGCGTTCTGGCCGAGGATCACTCCAGCCCCCATCCGCTCGACACGGCCGTTGAATACCACGTTCGTGTAATCGGCGTCGAAGATGAGGTTGCCGTCCAAGAGTTGCAGGGAGAACCCGGCGTTCCAAAGGTCGGAGACCTCGGCGTCCAAGCCTCGGTTGGAAGCATTCTCGCGCACGGCGACCCCCGGGATGCCGCCGCTTGCGCCGATACTGCCCTCGCACTGCGCGAGTTCGGGCATCGCGTTGCAGATGTAGTCGGCTTGCGTGCCGAAGACGACATCGCCCGGCGCCGAGGCGAAGAGCTGGTAGCTGCCCGGCGGTACGAAACCTTCGGTGATGCTGCCGCGTACGGCCAGCCAGTCGGTCGGCTGATAGCGAATCGCGAGCTTCGGAATCGTCACTTCAAAGCCGGCCGATTGACCGATCGAGGCGAACGAAGCGTTGATGTCGAACTCCGTATAGCGGAGCGCGGCCTGCACTTCCATCTGACCGAGCACTTCGCTGGAGATTGGCTGAAAGCGCATTTCGACGAAGCCCGCGCGCACCTCTTCGGACGTCGCTTGGAAGTCCACGCGGTCCGACGAGATGCCGGCGGCGCCAAGCTGGTCGGGCCGGAACTCCTCGTCCTCGGTGCGGGTGTGGACGCCGATGGCGATTCCGACCGGCGTCTCGTTGTACCAAAGGTCGAACAACTGGCTGTTGGACATGCTTAGGTTCAGCATCACCATGCCGACGTCGCGCTGAACGTGTCGGGGGCTCAAACCGGCGTTGCGGGTCTCGATCGCCGTGTTCCACGCGGGATCATCCTTGCTGCGCCAAGATTGATGCTCCGCCGGCAGAACCAAGCCGGTGGCGGGATCTTGGGAGAGCCAAGCGGTGGAGAAGGGGTTCCAGCAGGAGTTGCCGTTCGGACCGCCTTGGCAGCGCAGACTGTCGACGGTCAGCGGCCAAGCCGGATCCAGCGACACCCACTCTCGACGGCTCTTGTTCCAGATCCAGTCCGCATCCACGAGCCACTCGGTTTCGGGAATGCTCACCGTCGTACCCAAGCGCAAGCGCAGGTTCTCCGACAGGCGCCGGTCGTCCAGCGACATGTCCTTGTTCAGCCACGGGTAGGACTCATGCACGTACGGCTGCTTCGGAAACGCGCCGATATAGCCGTGAATGCCAACGCCGTCATCGCCCATCAGCACATCGTCGAAGAGGCGGATGCCGCCGCTTGTGAAGGTGTCCAGCACGCCGTCGCCGTCACTATCGATGCCGTCCATGTCCGGGTCGAAGCGGTCCGGCACGCCGTCGCCGTCTTGGTCCTCGGTCAAGGAGAGCAGCACTACGCGGTGCAGCGGGTTGAGTTGTCCGGTGCGGTCTGCGAGTTCGGCCTCGTCGGCGATGCCGTCGCCGTTGAAATCGCGGTCCGGCAAACCGTCGCCGTTCAGGTCTTGGGCGAAGATCAGCCACTCGCCGGGTTCTTGGAGATAGTCGTAGCGGCCGTCGCCGTCGACGTCCTCCCAGTCCAGCGTGCCGTGCGAAACGAGTATCGGCCCGGTCAAGACATAGCCCCATTCTTCGGCGGCTTCCGTGTCGCGCTGGTCGCGTATGTGTGCCGGCACGTAGTCGTCGCAGGCGGCGATCCGCGCTGCCACTGCCTCTACGTCGCAGACGCTGGAGTCGTCCGCGTAGGCGCGGAAGGGGTTGCCGGGCAAGCTGCCGATGGCGATCGGCTGCGTGTGGTCGTAGCGGCGCACGCCATTCGGCCACTCGTCGATCGACGGGGCGAAGGTGCGGGTCGAATAATCGAGCCGCGAGAACACCGCCTCGCCGCGCATGCTCACGTAATCGTTGAACTCGTGCTCGAAATAGGCCATGCCTTGTTCTTGGTCGCGCTGCTCCCGGATGTCGGTGATATCCGTGATGGTGTAGCGGCAGTCGCTGCCGAAGGCTTGGTTGGTCTCGGTGCCCCGGGATCGGGTCTCTTGCCCCCGCCATGGGCCGGTGCGGAAGCCGTTTAGGAAGTTGCCGTTCTTCGTGGTGTCGTTGAAGCCCAAGGTATTGGTGGTATAGGGCTCCCGTAGGGTCGACGGGTCCGGTGCCACGCCGAGGCTGTTGTGGCCGGCGCCGAAGTCGTTGTTGCAGCCCGGATCCTCCAGATGGAGGGTACGGAAGGAGTCGGTGTTGTCGGTGAAGTCGCGGGGATACTGCGGGTAGCGCCAGCTCGACGACCAAGGTGCGGCATATGGAATCAACTCGCCGCTCTTGTCTAGGAGGCTCGGTCGGTTCTCCTCGTTCAGCATGTTGATGTTGCGGTAGACCTCATGGATGTCGGCGCCCAAAGCCGTCGAGTGCTGGGCGTTGGCTTCGTACCAGAACGGGTTGGTGTCCGCCGGCAGATACAGCTCGCCATTGACATCGCGCAGGGGCACGCGCCAGTCGCCCGGCAGGCCGTTGCCCCGCTCGCCGTAGGTCGGCAGCAATTGCCCGGTCCAACCGGCGGAGTTGATGATGTAGTCGGGACGCGAAGTGAACGGCATGCTGTCCGCATCGCGGATTTCCAGCGCGAAGATGGCGCTGGTGCGATCTCCTTGGGACCCGGCGAGGAGGCCTACGCTGCGGTAGGGTGCGCCGTCCTCCAAGGCTTGCTGAAACTCGTAGTTGATCATCAGCCCGTCGAAGTTCTTGCGCGGGATGATGTTGACCACGCCGGATACCGCTTCCGCGCCGTAGAGGGCGGATGCGCCGTCGAGGATATTGTCCACCCGCTGGATGGCGATGGTGGGGTAGAGGTTGGTCAGGTCCGCCCCGGCGCGTCGGGTGTCCGCGCCGTAGCCGTTGACATTGGTGGGCACCCGGTGGCCGTCCATCAGCGTCATCGTGGCGCGGGTGCCTACGCCACGCAGGTTCGCGTAGGTCTCGCCGCCCTGAGGCCCGTCGGGGCGGTTGACGCTCTGGTTCCAGCCTTCGCCGGTGCCCTGGCCGTCGGCGCCGCCGATCTCCGATGTGTTGGTGTTGGCGTTGACGCCGATTTGGTAGGTCTGGTCGAAGATCACGTCCCCGAGGTCCGGCGTACCGGACATCTGCAGGTCGAGTTCGCCGATCACGTCCATGGGCGAGGGCAGGTCGAAGTTGTCGCGTCGAATGTGCGATCCCGTGACGATCATCGTCTCGACGCTGTCGCCACCCTCCTCTTCCTCTTCAACTTGCTCGTCTTCTTCCGCGTCGGACTCTTGCGCGTTCAGGCTCATACAGCAACCGGCGATTAGGCCGGCGAGCAACGTCAGCAAGGGGCGTCGTTCTAGCATTGGCGTACCTCCGTTAGGACTCGGTTTAGGCCGCTGCGCTTGTACTGCGGGATCTTATCCAAGCGACAGGGACTCGCGTGAACGACGGACTTTGTGTTGCATTTCGTAACATGTCAAGGGTTTTTCCAGAATCTCTCCAAAGATCGAAGGCCGGGCTTGCCGTCGGCTCGGTGCGGCGACGACGCGGCTCGGGCAACGGAGGGCATTGGGCCCAATCCGCTTGCCGGCCGGGTTATGGAAGGAAAATCAAACACCTGCATACTCGCTATCTTCCCGCGCCCAAGTGTCGATGATGAGTCGCGTGGTCGCCTCGTCTTCGGCGAGCAGTCGGTTGCCGAGTTCGACGACTTGCGGCATCAGGGCGCGGTCCGCCGAGAGGTCCGCCAGCTTGAACGTCTGCGCGCCGGCTTGGCGGGTGCCGAGCACCTCCCCCGGACCGCGCAACTCCAGATCCTTCTCCGCGATTTTGAACCCGTCGTTGCTGTCGCGCAGAATCGTCAACCGCTGCTGGGCGATGGCGGAGAGCGGCGGCTCGAACAGTAGGACGCACTCGCTTTGCGCGCTCGCCCGCCCCACGCGGCCGCGCAATTGGTGCAGTTGCGCGAGCCCCAGTCGCTCGGCGTTGTCGATCACCATGACCACCGCGTTGGGCACGTGGACACCCACTTCAATCACCGTGGTCGCCACCAAGACGTCGATCTCGCCGGCCTTGAAGGCCGCCATGACGACGCTCTTCTCCGTCGGCGGCAATCGCCCGTGGACCAACCCGATGCGCAACTCCGTCATGGTCGCCGACAGTTCCTCGAACGTCGCGTGCGCGGAAGCGACCCGCGTGGCCGCATCGTCGTCATCGTCGTCGTCGATCAACGTACACACCCAATAGGCTTGCCCACCGCCGGCGCAGATGCGCGCGATGCGGTTCATCACTGTCGCGCGTCTTGCTCGCGCCGCGAGGCGGGTGCGCACGGGCAAGCGACCGGCGGGCGTTTCGTCGATGGTGGAGACATCCATGTCGGCGTACAACGCCATGGTCAGCGTGCGTGGAATCGGCGTCGCGGTCATCACCAGTTGGTGCGGCGCCCGCCCCTTGCTGCGCAGTTGCATGCGCTGATGAACACCGAAGCGGTGTTGTTCATCGATGACCACCAGCGCCAAATCGTGAAAGTCCACGCCGGCTTGGAGCAAGGCGTGGGTGCCGACCACGACCAGATCTTGGCCTTCCCGGGCCGCCGTCAGCCGAGCGCGACGCTCCGCGGCGCTTTGCCGGGAAGTGATCAAGCCGACCCCGATGCCGAGCGGCGGCAGCCACTCCGAGAGCGTCTCGAAGTGCTGTTCGGCAAGGATCTCCGTCGGTGCCATCACCGCTGTCTGACAGCCGTGCTCGGCGGCGCGAATAGCTGCGAACGCGGCCACGACGGTCTTGCCGGAGCCCACGTCGCCTTGCAGCAGGCGCATCATCGGTCGTTCGCCGGAGAGATCGGTAAGCACTTCGGCGGTTACCCGCGCCTGCGCCCGGGTGAGGCGAAACCCCAACCGAGGCAGCAGTTTTCGTCCGAGTTCCAGCTTCGACGGCAGGGCTACGGTGGTTTGCGCCTTCAGTTCGGAATGGCGGCGTTTCTGACCCAAGTAGTGGCCGATCAGCTCGTCGACGACCACTCGGCGGCGCGCCGACGCGAGGGCCTCGGCGTCGGTGCTCGGCGCGTGCAAGAAGGTGATCGCGGCGAGCAGATCGGGGAAAGCGAAGGTCGGCAGTCGGCTGAACGCAGCGCCTTGGCAACGGTTCAACGCGGCGGCGATCCAAGCGCCGATGCGCTTGGAAGCGAGGCCTTGAGTAGCGCGATACACCGGCGTGAGCGCCTTGGCCACGGGCGGCGGCTCGTCGCGATGCAGGCGGTACTCCGGGTGGATCATCTCCAGTCCCGTCGCGCCCTTGCGCACTTCGCCGAAACAACGCAGCCATAGGTCGGGACGTAGGTCCGTGCGCTGCCGACTGGCGAAGTGAAACCACCGTAGCGTCAGTGCGCCGCGATCGTCGGTGATACGGGCGGCGAGCGAGCGGCGCCGACCGTAGACGATCTCGGCGCCGACCACGCGCCCGGTGACCAAGCACTCGTCGCCCGCCGTTAGCTCGTCGAGCGGCACCGAGCGGGTGCGATCCTGATAGCGCGACGGCAGGTGCAGGAGAAGGTCGCCGACGGTGGCGATGCCGAGGCGCAGCAGTTTCTCGGCGCTACCCGGGCCGATACCGGACAGCGTGGTGACGGGCGCGTCAAAGGGGCCGCGGTCGGCGCTCACGGCTTGGCCGATGCGTTGCGGCGCTAGATCGGTCGATCCACCCGCTGCACGGCCGGAATGGCGAGCAGCCGTCGGCGAGCCCGGGCAAGATGGCCGCGATCGGCGACGGAAAGCTGCAAACGCACGCTGGCGAGTTCCGCACTGCGATCGTTCACGGTAATGTTGTCGATGCCCGCGTCGACGCCGTTCAACGCCGCCGCGAGTTCCGCGATGATGCCCTTGCGTGGATTGACGGCAGCCACGAGCGTAGTGTCGAACTCGCCGGTGACGCGTTCCGCCCAGCGTGCCGGGATGATCTCTTGCGGTCTACGTTTACGGGAATCCTGTGCGTTGTTGCAGGTCTCCACATGTACCACCAAGCCGCGTCCAGGGGTGATATGGCCGACCACGGGGTCGCCCGGCACCGGTCCGCAACAGCGCCCGTAGGTGATAACCAACCCCTCGCCGCCGCGTATCGCCACGGGGCCGCCGCTGCCCAAGTCCACGGCTTCGTAATCCGGGTTGTCGGCGGCGAGCAGACGCTGCGCCACCGCGTAAGCCATCCGGTTGCCGAGGCCGATTTGGGCGAGCAGGTCGTCGAGCTTGCGCACGCCGAAATCGCGGAACACGCGGCGCAGGCGACGAAAGTCCAGCGCGTCGATGGAAGTTTCCGCGTTGGCGAGGGAACGGTCGAGCAGACGCCGGCCCAAGCGCACCGCTTCCGAGCGCTGCTGCGTCTTCAGCGCTTGCCGAATGGCGGAGCGGGCGCGGCTGGAAACGGCGAAGGTGAGCCAATCCGGGTTCGGATAAGCGTGCGGCGCGGTGATGATCTCCACGGTTTGTCCGGATTCCAAGGGTGCGGAGAGCGGCGCGAGCGCCCGGTCCACGCGGCAGCCGATGCAGTGGTTGCCGACATCGGTGTGTACCGTATAGGCGAAGTCGATCGCGCAGGCGCCCTTCGGCAGTTCACGGATTTCGCCCTGTGGCGTGAACACGTAGACCTCGTCCGGGAACAGGTCGATCTTCAGGCTCTCGATGAACTCCAAGGAATCGCCGGCGCGCTGCTGCAAATCCAACAGACCCGCGACCCACCGCCGGGCGCGGTCGCGACTGCCGCTGCTCGCTTCGTCGTTTTGGTAGAGCCATTCGCCGGCGATGCCGTTGTCGGCCACCGCGTCCATTTGCCGCGTGCGTATCTGCGCTTCTATGGGCACCGCGTGCATCCCCACTAGAGACGTGTGCAGGGACTGGTAGCCGTTTGCCTTGGGGATGGCGATGTAGTCCTTGAAGCGGCTGGCGATCGGCTTGTACAGGTTGTGCAGTACGCCGAGCGCCCGGTAGCAGGTGTCCACCCGGTCTACGACGATGCGAAAGCCGCACACTTCCATGATGTCGGCGAACCGGCTCCGTTGCGCTTTCATCTTGCGGTAGATGGAGTAGAGGTGGCGTTGCTTGGCGACTACCGAGGCGTCTATGCCGTCGCGCCGGAGGGCGGCTTCTATGGCCCGCTTGAGTTCCGCCGCTCGCGCTTCTTGACGGGGGAGGGCCGTGGCCACCGCCCGCCCGATGCGGTCGGCCCGTAGCGGATAGTAGGCTTGAAAAGCCAGTTCCTCGAACTCCACGCGTACCTTGTTCATGCCTAGTCGGTTGGCGATTGGCGCGTAGAAGTCCAGTGTCTCTCTGGCGATGCGTTTGCGTTTCTTCGGCGGCATCACGCCGATCGTGCGCATGTTGTGCAGACGATCGGCGAGCTTCACCAAGATCACCCGCAAGTCCCGGGCGGTGGCCATTGCCATTTTCTGGAAGTTCTCGGCCTGCGCTTCGGCACGGGACTTGAATATGGTCGAGAGCTTGGAGACGCCGTCGACGATGTCCGCTACTTCGGCGCCGAAGCCATGCTTCAACGAATTCTTGGTGACGCCGGTGTCCTCCAATACGTCGTGCATGACGGCGGCGGCGATGGACTGGTGATCCATGCGCATGGACGCCAAGATGTCGGCCACGGCCAAAGGATGGGTGATGTAGGGGTGGCCGGTGCGGCGAAACTGCCCGTCGTGAGCCGCTGCGGCGAAGTCGTAGGCGCGGCGAACGGTGGCCACTTCTCGTTCGGGCAGATAGCCCCGCAGCACTTCGAGCAGCGCTTGGATGGTGGTTGGTTCCGCGACCTCCGGCGCAGTGGCTTGGGCGCGAAGCTGGTCTTGGAAATAACCCTCGATGCGAGGCTGACTTGCTTTTCGCTGCTCGCTGCGTTTCGGACGGGACGGCCGTGCCAAGTTCTCGAACAACGGAACGGCGCCAAGGCTCGGTCCATCGCTTGGTCGCTGGTTGCTGGTTGCGCGGCTTGGCGGCACGGTTTGGCCGGGTGACCGTTTCTCCTTCGCCGGATTCCGGCCCGGCTTCTTGCGGTTGGCGTCGGTGTCGTCGTCGACCGACTTCGTGGTTAACGCAGCGGCGTTAGCAGTTCGTGGCGAAAGTCCCGCTGCATTCGAACGGCCCGGCGTCGTTGCTCCTGTGTCGAATAGTACCGGATATGCCCCCTCGTCGCGCCTCGCCGGGCGGCTGCCTGACCGTTCTCGGTGCGACGCGGACTTCCGCCACGGGCTGCTAGAAGTCGTCTCGGTCATCTCCCAAGCCACCGAACGGCATATCCTCCATCGCCTCGTCCTGCTGCCTCTCCTCGATCAAAGCATCCGCGTAGTCCAAAACCTCGTCCGTCACCAACCCTTCCGCGATTTCACGCAGTGCGATCACCGTGCCCTTGTCGTCCTCGTCCGGCAACCGCGCTTCGGCGCCGCGATGCAACTGCCGGGCGCGACGCGTGGCGCGTACGACGAGAGTGAAGCGGTTGTCGACATGCTCCAAGCAATCCTCAACGGTTACGCGGGCCATGGGTTCTCCTTAACGAGTTGCGCGATGAAAGTCGGCCGGTTGCATTCGCAGCATACAGGGCGACTAGTTGGCCGACAACAGTTCGCGGAGCAACCGCTGGTGCGACGCGCGAGGCAGCGGTTCGCCGTTGCGCGTGGCTTGCACGATTCGCCCCAGCGTCGCTAGCGCAGCGCCGAAATCGTCGTTGACCACCAAGTGGTCGAACTCGTCGTGGTGGGACATCTCCGTCACCGCGGCGGCAGTTCTCTTGGCGATTGTCTCGGCACCGTCTTGGCCACGCCTCCGTAGCCTTCGGCCGAGCGTTTCGCGGGAGGGCGGCAGCACGAAAATGGACACCGGATGCGGCCAACGTTCGCGTACCTGCGCTGCGCCCTGCCAGTCGATTTCCAAGATGACGTCGCGCCCCTCGCGCACGGCATCCATCACCGTTTTGCGGGACGTGCCGTAGGCGTGATCGAATACGGTGGCCCACTCCAAGAACTCGCCCGCGTTGCGCATCGCCGCGAAAGTCGCCGGCGTCACGAAGTGGTAGTGCTCGCCGTCGGTTTCGCCGGGTCGTTTGGCCCGGGTGGTATGCGAGATGGATACCGTCAGCATCGGATCACCCGCGGCGAGCGCCTGAATCAGGCTCGTCTTGCCGGCACCCGAGGGTGCCGAGACCACGAACAGGTGGCCGCGCTCGCCGCCCGCTTGGGATTCGCTCACCCCGCTCCTACTCGACTGCTCGACTGCCCGACTACTCGACGTTCTGCACTTGCTCGCGCATCTGCTCGATGGCCACTTTCAGGTCCACCGCGAGGCGCGCGCTCTCGGGCAGCGCCGATTTGGCGGCCAGCGTATTGGCTTCGCGATTCAGCTCCTGCAGCAGGAAGTCCAGCCGCCTGCCGCACGGTCCTTGCCCGTCCAAGCCGGCGCCGGCTTCGGCGACGTGGATATCGAGCCGATCCAATTCCTCGGTCACGTCCGCCTTTTGCGCCAAGATCGCGACTTCCTGTTCGAGACGTAGCGGGTCCAAGCGCGTCGTCAGTTCCTCGACCCGGCGGCGCAAGCGGCCGAAAAGTACCGTGCGTTGCCCGTCGGCCAAGCCGCGTAGCGCCTTGCCCAAGCCGTCGATTCGCGTCAACCGCTCCCTTAGCACGGCTTCGATGCGGGCGCCTTCGCTCCGCCGGTGCCGAACGAGGTCGCCGAGCGCGGCTTCGAAGCTCGTCACGGCCGCGTCCTCGAGTCGCGCGAGGTCTTGCTTGTCGTCTTCGAGGACGCCGGGCCAACGCAGCAGTTCCAAAGGATCGGCGGCGGCCGTTTCGGCTTGTTCGGCGAGGTCCCGAACGGTGGCGATCACTCTTCGCAACGCCTCGCCGTTCAACTTGGGCGTTGGCGTCGCATTGCCGCCGAGGCGCAACGTGGCGTCCACCTTGCCGCGTTGAATGCGGCCGGCGGCGCGTTCGCGCAAGGCGCGCTCCAAGCCGCGCAACGGCTCCGGCAAGCGAAAGCCGAGCTCCAGATAGCGATGGTTGACCGAGCGGATTTCCCATTCCAACAAATCGTTTCGCGCGCGCCCGAACGCGGTCATGCTCGCCACCATGGCCGCGGATTATAATGCGCCGCCGTGCTTCCACAGGCCTACCGAACATGGCTTTCCGACGTCCAAGCGGACGAGCGGCGAACGAGCCGCGCGCCGTTACGATCACTAGGGATTTCATCAAGCACGCCGCCGGTGCCGTGCTGATGGAGTCTGGCGATACCAAGGTGGTCTGCACCGCCAGCGTCGAGGCGCAAGTGCCTGTGTTCCTACGCGGCCAAGGGCAAGGTTGGCTGACCGCCGAGTACGGCATGTTGCCCGGGTCGACGAACACCCGGGTGGACCGCGAGGCGGTGCGCGGCAAGCAGAGCGGCCGAACAGTGGAAATTCAGCGCCTCATCGGTCGCTCGCTGCGTGCCGCGGTCGACATGAAGAAGCTGGGCGAGCGCACGGTGAGGATCGACTGCGACGTCCTGCAAGCCGACGGCGGCACGCGTACCGCCGCCATCACCGGCGGCTGCGTGGCGCTTGCCGATGCCCTCGCCAAGGTGGCGCCCGAGGCGTTTGTCGGCCTCGTCGCATCGGTCTCCGTGGGCATCTATCGCGGTCGTTGCGTGTTGGACCTCGACTACGCGGAGGACGGCAACGCGGACACGGATATGAATGTGGTGATGATGGACGGGCGTGGCTTCATCGAAGTGCAAGGCACGGCGGAGAAGGGCGCGTTCGGCCGAGCCGCGCTCGACGAGTTGCTCGGCCTAGCCGAACTCGGCGTCGCCCGCCTGTTCGCCGCGCAGAAGGCGGCGTTGGCCGGATGAGCGATGATGCCCGTGCCCGGGCCGAGCGCTTCGTGCATGCGATGGTGGAGCGCGAGGTGCTTGGCTTTGGCGATTTCGTGCTCAAGTCCGGACGGCGGAGCCCATACTTCTTCAACCTCGGCAAGGTCGCGGACGGTACCGGTCTTTGTGTCTTGGGTGCCGCCTACGCGGCGGAGGCGCTGTGCCTGCCGACGCGCCCGCAAGTGCTGTTCGGCCCCGCCTACAAGGGCATCCCGATCGCCGTTGCTACGGCGGCGGCCTTGGCGAGTGAGCACGGCGTCAACGTGGGTGCCGCGTTCAACCGCAAGGAAACCAAGAGCCACGGTGAGGGTGGCAGCTTGATCGGCGCACCGATGCGCGGCAAAGCCGTCGCCATCGTCGACGACGTGGTCACCGACGGCGCCGCCAAGCGCGAGGCGGCCGACGTGATCGCCGCCGTCGGCGGCGAAGTGGTCGGCGTGGTGCTGGCGCTGGATCGGCGCGAGCGGATCACCGACGGCGCGGATACCGCGTTGCAAGCTTTGCAACGGGAACTCGGGGTGCCGGTGCGTAGTATCGCGACCGTCGACGATGTGCTGGCCTACTTGGCCTCGGACGTGCGCTTTGCCGCGGAGTACGCACGGCTGTTGCGTTATCGGCGCGAAATGTCCTAGCCGGTAAGTTGGCCCTAGTGCGGCGTCTGGCGAGATTCTTGCACAGCGTCCGCTATGCTCTGCGACGACCCGGCAACGCCGACGTGCCTTTCCACGGCACCGAGGCGGATCTCCACGACCGCAAGATGAACCTTCACGTCGCGGACATCGGTTTCGATCACCCGCAGCCGAGCGTCGACGTTCGTCCGGAACTGACTCAGATCGTCGCGCAACTCGGCGGTCTGCCGGTTCATGTCGTCGCGCAGCACCGAAATTTGCTGGTTCGTGTCCTCGCGCAACTCGGTGATCTGCCGGGTCATATCCCCACGCAACTCGGTGATCTGCTCGGTCATATCGCCGCGCAACTCGGTGATCTGCACCGTCATGTCGCCGCGCAACTCGGTGATATCGCCGCGCAACTGCGAAACCTGCTGGTTCATCTGGCCGCGCATTTGATTCATGTCGGAACGCTGGCCCGAGAACCCGGTCTGGATGAAGACGCCGAAGGCGATCAGCGTGCCCACTACCGCGACCGTCTGGCCGTCCAGCCAATCCGGCCAAGTCGCTTTTCGTCGTTGTACTTCGTTCATCGATCACTGCTCACGTTAGCCACGTTGGCGAAAGTCGCGACTTTCGCGCATTTGGCTGAGCATGAGGTAGAGACTATCACCATCGCCGGCGTAGGAAATCTGCCCTTTGTGAGGGGAATGTGAAAAGAGGGTTCTTAGCGGCCGTTCTTGGGAGGCACGCCACGAAGCCGTCGCCTCCCGGCGCCGCCTTTCGCCCCGGCCCAAGCCGCCCTCTCACTCCGTCGGACTTCGCCGGCCGACGCCGCCAAGTCCGACGGGCTGATAGCGCCACGAAAGCCGTCGTCGCCGGCGCCGCCTTTCGCCCCGGCCCAAGCCGCCCTCTCACCCCGTGGGACTTCGCGGCCGACGCCGCCAAGTCCCACGGGCTGATAGCGCCACGAAAGCCGTCGCCTCCCGGCGCCGCCTTTCGCCCCGGCCCCAGCCGCCCTAGCACTCCCTCGGACTTCGCGGCTGACGCCGCCAAGTCCGACTGACTGCTAGTCAGAACAACGCGGTTGCGAGTACACGCCACTGCTCCTGCCAAGCTTTCGTCGGCTTCGCCTTGAACTCGCTGCGCACGAATTGATTGATGCGCCCTTCGGCGCTGGCGAGCAGCAGGTTGACGGTGGTGTTCGGGTTCAACGGCGCGAGCGAGGTGCGCTCGACCCGGTCGTCGCGAACAAACTGTCGCAGTTGCGTCTCGATGCGGTCGTAGAGTTGGCGCATTCGTGCCCGAAGGCGATTCGTCTCGCCTTGCATGGCATCGCCGGCGAACAAGCGGGCGATGCCGGGGTTCCGTTCGCAGAACGTGAGCAGTACGAGAAGCACCGCGCCGCATCGCGCTTGCGCGTCGGCCTCGGCGGCGGCGATCTGAGCGATGCGACTGAACAGCGTAGTCTCGGCAAACTCGATCAAGCCGTCGATCATCTTCGCCTTGCTTGGGAAGTGGCGGTAAAGAGCGGCCTCGGAAACGCCGACATGCGCCGCGAGCACCGCGGTGGTGACGCGCCCACCGGGATGCGTCTCCAGCATCGCGGCAAATGCCTGCAGGATCTGTTCGCGCCGGTTGCTCCGGCTCACTTCACATCCTTCGTCGAAGGGGGTGTCGAAGCGGGCCGGTTCGGGATGCGGGCGTTTGCTTTCGCCTTCAGCAGCGTGCCTACGCCGCCGTCGGTGAGTACCTCGAGCAATAGCGCGTGGCGTACCCGGCCGTCGACGATGTGCGCTGCTTGGACGCCGCCTTCGATGGCGTCGAGTGCGCAGGCGATCTTCGGCAACATGCCGCCGGCGACGGTGCCCTCGGCGATCAGCCGCTTGGCGTCCTGTCGATCCAGACCGGTGAGGGTGTTGCCTTCGGCGTCGAGAACGCCCGGGGTGTTGGTGAGCAGGATCAGCTTTTCCGCCGCTAGCCTAGTGGCCACCGCACTGGCGACGAAATCCGCGTTGATGTTGTAGGAATCGCCGTCGGCGCCTACGCCCACCGGGGCGATGACGGGAATGAACCCCGACTCGATGAGGGTGTCGAGCAGGCGACGGTCGACGTGTTCGACCTCGCCGACATGGCCGATGTCGATGATCTCCGGTACGCCGACGCCATCGGATGAGTGGTCGTGCGCCGTCAAGGTGAGTTTGTGCGCGCGGATCAGGTCGGCGTCCTTGCCGCTTATGCCCACGGCGCGCCCGCCGGCGGAATTGAGCAGGGAAACGATGCTCTTGTTGAGCAAGCCGCCAAGCACCATCTGCACGACGTCCATGGTGGCGGCGTCCGTCACTCTCATGCCGGCGACGAACTTGGTGGGGATGTTGAGCCGGTCCAGCAACTCGCCGATTTGCGGGCCGCCGCCATGCACGACAACCGGGTTCATGCCGACCAGCTTCATCAACACGACATCCCGGGCGAAGGCGTGTTGCAGATCCTCGTCCACCATGGCGTTGCCGCCGTACTTGACCACCATGGTGGCCCCGTGAAAGCGACGGATGTACGGCAACGCTTCGATGAGAACGCGGGCGGTGATGTCGTGCGATGCCATTGGCGGCGGCTACCGGAACGAGAGGCGTTTGTCGATGGCGCCGAGCGCGCCGTTGAAGAGGTCTTGGATCCGATCGAGGTCGCTCGCTTTGTCGGCTTCGAAGCGCAACGTCAACATCGGGCTGGTGTTGGATGGGCGCACCAACCCCCAGCCCTCCGGGTAGTCCACGCGGATGCCGTCGATGGTGTTCACCGTGCCGCCGTCGAAAGCTGGGCTTTCGCCGAGCCTGCGCATGATGTCGAACTTCGCTTCCTCGTCGGTAGCGATCTTTATCTCCGGGGTGGCGACGGCGGTCGGTAATTCGGCGAATACGTCGTCGGCACTACGTTCGGTGGCGGCAAGGATCTCCACCAACCTCGCGGCGGCGTAGCTGGCGTCGTCGAAGCCGTACCAACGGTCCGCGAAACAAAGGTGACCGGAGAACTCGCCGCCGAGGAGAGCGCCGCTCGCTTGGATCTTCGCTTTGATGTGGGAGTGACCGGTGCGCCACATGATGGGTTCGCCGCCGCATTCACGCACGAGAACGGGTAGATGCCGGCTGCATTTCACGTCGAACACGATCGTGGCGCCGGGATTGCGTGCCAAGACATCGGTGGCGAAGAGCATCATGGTGCGGTCGGGCCAGATGACTTCGCCCTTGCCGGTAACGACTCCCAAGCGGTCTCCATCGCCGTCGAAGGCGAGACCGATGTCCGCGGCCTCCCGTTTGACCGCGGCGATCAGATCGACGAGATTCGCCGGGTCGGCGGGGTCCGGGTGGTGGTTTGGGAAGGTGCCATCGACCTCCGCGTAGAGCGGCGTCACCGCGCATCCCAAGTCCGCCAACAGCCGAGGCGCCACCAATCCGGCGACGCCGTTGCCGCAGTCCACGACCACCTTGAGCGCACGGGCGAGGGTCACGTCGCGAGTCACCTCGTCGACGTACCGATCGGTCAGGTCGACGGTTCGGTCGGGCACATCGGTATTGGCGGATATGCCGGCGCCGGTTGCGAAGTCGCGCCGTTCGATGCGCTTGCGCAAATCTTGGATGCGGTCTTCGGAAAGCGTGCCGCCGCCGATCATCATCTTCAAGCCGTTGTATTCGGGAGGATTGTGCGAGCCGGTGATCATCACCCCGGTGCCGGTGCCGAGCACATGGGTGGCGTAATACAGGAGCGGCGTTGGTGCGCAACCGATGTCGGTGCAGGTCAGCCCGCCTGCGCGCAGGCCGCGTAGCAACGCGGTGCGCAGCGCCGGGGTGGAGTCGCGCCCGTCGCCGCCGATCGCCACGCGTTGCTCGCCGGCGGCCAGCGCTTCGGCTGCGAAGGCGCGGCCGATCCAGTAGACGGCGTCGCTCGTCAGCGTGTCGCCAACCACGCCGCGGATGTCGTAGGCGCGGAATATCTCGGCGCTCGGCACCGTTGGACTCGCGCTCGCCATCACTTGGGGCGTTGCGTGTACAGCGTCGCCACTTCTTCGACAAGGCGGCGGGCGATCATGCTTTTGGACGCCTTGGCCAAGGGGAGCTCGCCGCCATCGTGGATCAGCGTCACGGCGTTGTCGTTGCTGTCGAAACCGATCGTCGGATCGGCGACATCGTTCACCACGATGGCGTCCATGCGTTTGCGCAGGCGTTTCTCGCGCGCATAGCGTAGCGTGTCGTGGGTCTCGGCGGCGAAGCCCACCACGAAGGGACGTGGCGTGACATTGGCGATCGCGCCGACGATGTCGTCGTTCTCGCGCAATGCGACCCGCAACTCGCCATCGTGGCGTTCGCTTTTCTTCATTTTTCGCTCGTGGACGTGACTCGGGCGATAGTCCGCCACTGCTGCCACCGAGACGAAGATGTCTGCCGTCGACGCCCGAGCGGTTACGGCAGCCTTCATTTCTTGAGCGCTCACCACGTCGACGCGGTCGATGCCGGCCGGCGTTGGCAATTGCACTGGCCCGGAGATCAACGTGACGACGGCGCCGGCGTCTCGGGCGGCCTCGGCCAAGGTGAACCCTTGGCGACCCGAGCTGCGGTTGCTGATGAAACGCACCGGATCCAAGAACTCGCGCGTCGGCCCGGCGGTGATCAGCACTCTCACGCCGGCTAGGCACTGCGACGTCGATATGGCGCCGAGGACCGCCTCCGCAATCGCCGCCGGCTCCAGCATGCGTCCGGGGCCGAACTCGCCGCAGGCTTGCTCGCCGACCGCGGGCCCGAGCACGGTGACGCCATCGTCGCGGAGACGCGCGACATTGCGTTGCGTCGCCGGGTGTTGCCACATTTTGGTGTTCATGGCCGGCGCCACGAATACCGGCGCCGTAGTCGCCAGGTAAGCGGTGGTGAGGAGATCGTCCGCGCCGCCGGTGGCCAGCCGGGCGAGCAGATTGGCGGTCGCCGGCGCGATCAAAAGCGCGTCGGCCCACCGCGCCAGTTCGATATGGCCCATCGACGCTTCGGCGTCGTCATCCCAAAGATCCCATCGCGCTCGCTGCCCGGCCACCGCCTGCAGCGCCGTCGGCGTTACGAAACGCAGCGCATTCGGCGTCGGTACAGGGGCAATTTCTGTACCCAGAAAGCGCAAATGTCGCACAAGATCTAGGGCTTTATACGCAGCTATTCCGCCGCTGATGCCTAGTAGGATGCGCTTGGTTTCGTTATTCGCTGGCATGGCCGATGGGGAAGGTCGCCGTCAAGGCCGCAAAGTTGCGCCCGGCTGCCAACGATAACACGCGCCGACGGTTCGCTCGTGCGGACTAGGCGCGGAACGACTTGTCCGGTTGAGCAAGAGGATCGTCGGTTGGCTAGGCTTTCGACAAGCATGGGCGAGGCGGTGCCGCTCGCGGGTCTACCGACCGCCGAGCGACCCCGCGAACGTTTGCTGGCGCGTGGCGTGGGGGCGTTGGGCGACTCGGAGTTGATCGCACTCGTGTTGCGCACCGGCAATGGCGAGCAGGACGCGGTCGGGCTGGCGCGCTCGCTGCTGGATCGGTTTGGCGGTGTCGACGGGGTGCTCAGCCAAGACTCCGCCGCGCTGCTGGAGGTGTCGGGTCTAGGCAAAGCGAAAGTCGCCGCGCTGGTGGCGATTCGCGAACTTCTGGCGCGCGCCGAATGGTCGGACCTGAAGAAGAAGCGCAAGCTGCTCGATTCGGAATCCGTCCGGCGTTTCCTGACCATGCGCTTGGCCGGCTTGCAGCGGGAGGTCTTTGGCGTCGTGTTGTTGGACACCCGCCACCAAGTACTCGCTTTCGAGAAGCTATTCTTCGGCTCCGTCGACCGTTCCTGCGTCTACATCCGCGAGGTGGTGAAGTGTTGCCTGCGTCACAACGCGGCTGCGCTCATCCTGTTCCACAATCACCCATCGGGCGTACCCGAGCCCAGCGAAACGGATCGTCACATCACTGATCGCCTAGTCGCGGTGCTCGAGGAGATCGATGTGCGCGTGCTGGACCATGTGGTGGTCGGCGGCATGAAGCAGGTGTCGATGGCCGAGCGCGGCCTGCTGCCGTAGCAGCCGTTGGGCGCGCCGGTCACCATCGATATTCGATACGTGCGCTGTAGTGCCGAGGCAATTCCGGCAGCACGATGACGCCGCCGAACAGGTTCGGGAAGTTGGCGCGGAAGTAGCGTTCGTCGGTCAGGTTCTTCAGCGTGGCGCTGATTCGCCAGTTGCCCGCCTCGTAGTCCACGCCGGCGTTGACCAAGGTGTAGGCCGGCAGCAACACCGAGCCGGCGAAGCCGGAGTGAGTTTGATCCACGTCGACAATGCTCGTGGTCAGCGCGAGGCCGCTGTCGAAACGATAGGTGCCGGTCAAGGACCAGATGTTCTCCGGCATTCCCGCGCGCCGGGCGCCACGCTCGCCGGGGCGAATGATCGTGCCGGTCAGGGCGCCGCCGTACAACGCGTGCGGCGGGATATTCGGTACGTCGCCGGCGCCGATAAAGCTGAAGCGGCCGCCCGCCGCCAAGGTGTTCAAGTTGATCACCTCGATGTCGGAATAGCCGAGCGTCAGCAGCAACCGCTCGCTCGGGGCCCAACGCAACTCGAACTCGGCGCCTTCAGTGCGGCTCGCTTGGTTGGTGACGACTTGCTGCGCGGAAAAGTCCGTGCGCTGTTGCGTATAGTGCGCGAAAGCGAAGTACAAGGAGTCGTCGAAGAAGCTGCCCTTGACGCCGACCTCGCGCAGTTTGGAGAGATCGAACGCGCTGCCGGCGGCGATGCTGTCGGTGGTGACTTCGGCGCCTTGGCCGGCGATCACCGTCGCCTGACGCGATAGCGTGACGTACGGTATGAGGCCGAAGACGTCGTAGCTCAAACTGAGCGTCCACGACAGCCCTTCGACTCGATCTTCCGCTTCGGTTTGCACGCAAGAGCCGTCCGCGCAGAAGTGACGACTGTTCGGCAGCAACAGCTTCGCCAAGGGTTGGCGGCTCTCCAAGTCGATGGCGTCGTAGCGAACGCCGGCGAGCAGGTCCGCGCCCCGCCACTGCACATCCGCCAACGCGGCGAGTCCTAGGTCCAAGTACTCGCCGATGTAGTACTCGGTGTAGTCGGCGTCGATCTGCGTCGCCAGCAAACGGCTGTCCAACGCGCTTCCGGGCTGGGTGAGGTCGCGACGGTCGAAGTACTCGTTGGTGTAGTCCATGCCGAGCTCGAATTGGGTGAAGCGCAACGACGGTGATAGCTGCACGCTCGCGGTGGCGTCGCCGGCTCGGTAGGTGTTAGCGATCACTAGCTTGTTTTCGAACGCGGAGGTCTCGTGCGCTTGAGCGTAGCCGTAGGCGACCTCATTTCGGTTCCAATAGCCCTCGTAGAACGTTTGATTGCGCCACTCCCAACCTTCGTCGGGTGCGGCGATGACGTCCAAATAGAGCGTCGTCACCTCGCTGTGCAGTCCGTCCTCGGGCACCACCAGTACTTGGCTGCCGGTGAGCGTGGCGATGCCGGGGTCGACGAGCATCAAGAGTTCCGGCTGACAGTCGAACACGATGGTGTCGCCGATGGCGCAGGTGTCGGGCAACGGTCCGGGCGCCGTTAGCGGGGCGGCGACGCCCGGCGTAAGCCCGGCCGCGAACGGCGTCAGGTCGGTGAAGCCGTCGCCGTCCACGTCGAACTCTTGGTGTGAGATGCGCCCGTCGCCATTCGTATCCAATGGCAGTGGCGATCCCGTGACGTAGGTGCCGTGATCGATGAGCGCTTGACTGATCCGATTCCAGCCCGCGTTCTCGTTGCCGGAGAAGTCGTGGTGCATGCCGCCGAACTGAAGTTGCGCGCCAACGGCCAAGTCCATGTCGAAGGATGCCTGCGCTAGGAGGTGGTCGGTTTCCGTATCCCGGTAGTAGCTGTCGGAATCTTCGACTTCCGCATACAGCCAGTAGCCGAAGTCTTCGCCGGCGAAGCGGCTTGGCCCGCCGACTTCGGCGCCGACCGCGCGCTGCCGCCAAGAGCCGAGATCGACGCTCAAGCTGCCGGTGGCGGCGTCGATGAACTCGCCGGTTTCCTCGATGCGGGCGGACTTAGGTGTGAAGTTCAGATAGCCGCCAATCTTCGCCGGCCCGTGAATCGGCGATGCCGGTCCGCGCACGATGTCGATGCGCTCCGAGGCGCCGATCGGGGTGGGATAGTTGCCGGCATTGTCGAGCCGGCGGATGCCTCGGAAGTAGGTCTCGCCGGTAGTGCCGCGGATGTCCAGCGAGCCGGCGACGCCGAAGAAAGACTGGGTGAAGCTGCCCGGCGCCAGGGCGATCAGCTCGTCGATATCGCGAATGTTGAAGCGATCCATCATCTCCTCGCTCACCGTGGAGACGGAGCGCGGCGTCTTGAGGATCGTCTTGGCAAAGCCGAAGAGCGAGCGGCGGGCATCGCCGGGCAAGCCGTCGAGGTCGGCGCGCACGATGATCTCCTCGATCTCGTCGTCGTCGGCCGTCCCCGCCTCGCTGGCAAGCGAGCCGTGCGTCAGCAGGGCGGCGGCGATCGTCGCGGCGCGCAACGCGGTGAGGTCGACCATCTGTGGCGTCCTTATGCTCGGTTTGAAACGGGCGCGAATTGTGAATCAACATCCTCGCCACGCAAAACGCTAGTTGCCGCGGATGTTTCACGGTCGCAGTGAACGGGTTGGCGGATTGGGGCGCGGCGGCGGCCCGTGGGGAAGTCCGCGTCACACCGAGAGCGGTCAGGCGCGGTGCGGGCCGTTCGAATGCCGCGTGACTTTCACCACGGGCGCTAGGGTTGGCGGGTTGACGAACCGATGTGGCGATGTGGCGAGTGCGCCTTGATTCTGGTATAAAACGCGCCTCGTCGCAGTCGGCTTATGAGCGCCATGTCAAAGGTCTGCCAAGTCACGGGCAAGCGCCCGATGAGCGGCAACAACGTTTCTCACGCGCACAACAAGACGCGGCGGACGTTTGCGCCCAATCTGCATCATCACCGGTTTTGGGTGCCGTCGCGGAACCGGTTCGTGCGGTTGAAGGTTTCCGCCGCCGGCATGAGGATCATCGACAAGAAGGGCATCGAGGCGGTGCTCCAAGACATTGAAAAGCGCGGTAAGACGCGGTAGGGCGAGGCGAGAGTAAGGCGAGGTAAGTCATGCGCGAGAAGATCAAGCTTGTTTCCACGGCGAACACCGGTCACTACTACACGACGACCAAGAACAAACGCACCATGGAAGGCAAGCTGGAACTGAAGAAGTACGACCCGGTGGTGCGCAGGCACGTTCTGTACCGGGAAGACAAAATCAAGTAACGGCGCAAGTAACGGCGAGAGGCGTCGGCCGCTGCCGGAACTACCCGAAGTAGAAACCACGCGCCTCGGCCTGCAACCGGCGTTACGGGGCCGGCGGCTTGAGGGAGTGATCGTTCGGGAGCGCCGATTGCGCTGGCCCGTCGAGTTGCCGCAGGTCATCAACGGACAACGTTTGGGGCCCATCGAGCGACGCGCCAAGTATCTCCTGCTGCCGCTAGAGAGTGGCGGCGTTATCGTGCATCTGGGCATGTCGGGCCACCTGTCCTTGGTGTCCGCCACGGCAAGACCGGGGAAACACGACCACGTGGACTTCCTGCTCGACGACGGTCGGGCGGTGCGGCTGACCGACCCGCGCCGGTTCGGTAGCGTGCATTGGCAGCCGTACCCGCTGGAGGCGCATTGGTTGCTCAAAGGTCTGGGCCCCGAGCCACTGTCGACCGCATTCGACGGCAGTTATCTCAGGGCTCGCGCCCGGCGTCGGCGGGTAGCTATCAAATCACTCATTATGGATGCCAAGGTGGTCGTGGGCGTTGGCAACATCTACGCCAACGAGGCGCTTTTCCTAGCTGGCATTCGTCCCCGGGTGGCCGCCGGTCGCGTATCGCAGCCGCGGCTCGCCGCGCTCGCCGAAGCCGTCAAAGCCACTTTGGCGAACGCCATCCGAAGCGGCGGCACGACACTGCGCGACTTTGTCGCCGCGGACGGGCGACCGGGCTACTTCGCGCAACGACTCGCGGTTTACGGCCGTGGTGGCGAGCCATGCGTTCGTTGCGACACGCCGCTCAAGGAGATCCGCTTGAACGCCCGGTCGACGGTCTACTGCCCCAACTGTCAGCGTTGACTCAAGCGGGTCATTTGCCGCCGGCGCGATAGTGCGCCGCGACTTCCGGGTGGACGAACTCGGAGATGTCGCCGCCCAAGCTAGCGATCTCCCGCACCCTGGACGAGGACAGCACCGACCAACGCCGCGAAGTCGGCAGCAGCACGTACTCCAAATCAGGATCCAAGATCTGGTTCATGGCGATCATCTGATACTCGTAGTCGAAGTCCGACATGGTGCGCAGGCCGCGCACGATGAAGCGTGTCTTCTTGGTACGCATGTATTCGATCAACAGCACGTTGAACCCTTCCACTTCGACGCGGTCCCCGAACTCGAGGAGCGCCCGCCGGCACAGATCGATTCGCGTGGCGAGGTAAGTGGCGGGATCCTTGTCCGCCGAAGTGCCGACCGCGACGATCACCTTGTCGAACATTCGCAAGGCGCGCTCGACGATGTCTCGATGGCCGTAGGTGATCGGATTGAAACTGCCGGGATAGACGACGCTGGTCATGGATTGGTGCCAACCGGGAAGGTCAAGCGATGTTAGCGCAATAGGCCGAGTGCTTAAGTTCCGCCGTCGTCGCGGTCGCTGCGCCCAAGCAGCGCGTAGTACACGGCGCCTGCGCTCGCCGCGCGTTTGGTGGCCAACGACGCGGGGCGACTGGCCGCCAATTCGAAGTCGGCGTCGGATTCGACATAGATCACGCCGGTGTCGGTAAGTCGACCCGCCGTCGTTCGTAGCGCTGGAGCTAGCAGCTTGGCATCGTAGGGCGGATCGAGGAACACCACGTCCCACTGATCCTTTGCGTTGCGTCGCAGCCAACTCGAGGCGGCGGCGTGGGCCACCGTAGCGCACGCGTCGAGCCGGTCGCGGCTGTCGGTCAAGAGTCGCGCCGCATTGCGGTCGCGTTCGACGAAAGTCGCGTGCGCCGCGCCGCGCGACAACGCCTCGAAGCCTAACGCGCCGGTGCCGGCGAACAAGTCGAGCACTCTGGCGCCGGGCAGTTCCGCCGACAGCCAGTTGAAAAGCGTCTCGCGAACTCGGTCCGGCGTAGGCCGAACGTTTGCGGCAACTTGCAGCTTTCGCCCTTTCCACTTACCGCCGATAATGCGGACTTGGTGGCTTCCAGAGTGCTTAGGCATACGGGCATCGTAAAGCAACAGGCGGATGTGGAAACGAAAGAAGAAATCTGAGGCCGATTCCCCGGCGCAGCCGGGGCGGCAGGACGGCGCGAAATCGAAGTTGTGGTCGCGTCTCAGTCGGTCGCTGGCGAAGACCCGACGGCAAATCGCGGCCGGCGTGGGCGATCTGTTGCTCGGCGAGCGAGCGATCGACGAGGATGTGCTGGAGGAGCTCGAAACCAGCCTGCTTACCGCCGATGTAGGCGTCGACGCGACCGAGCGCATCGTGGCTGCGCTCAGGCAGCGCGTCTCTCGTCGCGAACTCGCCGATACCAAAGCGCTGCACGCGGCGCTTGCGGAAGAGCTCTTGAGCCTTCTGCGGCCCGTCGCGGGACCGTTCGCGGTCGGTGCCGAGCGCCCGTACGTCGTTCTGGTGGTGGGCGTCAACGGCGCCGGCAAGACGACCTTGATCGGCAAATTGGCGCATCGGCTCGGCGAACAGGGGCTAAGCGTGCTGCTCGCGGCGGGCGACACGTTTCGCGCCGCCGCGGTGGCGCAGCTTCAGGAGTGGGGCGAACGCAGCAATGCGCCGGTCATCGCCCAAGGTCAAGGCGCGGACAGCGCCTCGGTCATATTCGACGCCATCGATGCGGCGAGTGCGCGGGGAGTTGATGTGGTGCTTGCGGACACCGCCGGCCGGCTGCAAGCGAAGGTCGGTCTCATGGACGAGTTGCGCAAAATCAAGCGCGTAATGGGCCGTTTGCATGGCGCGCCGCACGAGGTTCTGCTCGTGCTCGACGCCGGCATCGGCCAGAACGCGCTGTCCCAAGTGGCGCAATTCAGCGCCGCGGTAGGCGTGACGTCGTTGGCGCTGACCAAGCTCGACGGCACCGCCAAGGCGGGCGTCCTCGTCGCCATCGCTGCGACGACGAAGTTGCCGGTGCGTTTCGTAGGCGTCGGCGAGTCGATTGAAGACTTGCAGCCCTTCGAACCCCGCGCCTTCGTCGACGCGCTCTTGGCTAAATCCGACTGATCCCCGGGTGGCTTCGGCGCATGGCCGAGATCGAGTTCAGGCGTGTTACGAAGCGCTTCGCCAGCGGGGTCGAGGCGTTGCGCGACGTGTCGCTGACGTTGCCCAGCGGTTCGATGACGTTTCTGAGCGGCCACTCCGGCGCCGGCAAGAGCACGTTTATTCGCCTGCTGCTGCGTCTCGAGGCGGAGACGGCGGGACGCATTCTGGTCAACGACGTCGATCTATCCGCATTGGCGCCACGCCATCTGCCGAGCTTTCGCCAACATGTGGGCGTCGTCCTCCAGCAACATCGACTGCTTGCGGCGCGTAGCGTGTTCGACAACGTGGCCCTGCCGTTGCGCGTCGCCGGCATGAAGGATCGGGATGCGGCGCGTCGGGTGCGGGCGGCGTTGTCGAGCGTCGGACTATTGGGCAAGGAGGCGTTGCTGCCGGGTTTTCTGTCCGCCGGCGAGCAACAGCGGGTGGGCATCGCTCGCGCCGTCGTCAACCGGCCCAAGGTGCTGTTGGCCGACGAACCTACCGGCAATCTCGATCCAGCGCTGTCTCGGAGCGTCATGGGTCTCTTTCGGCAGTTCAGCGAAGTGGGCACGACGGTGCTGGTCGCCAGTCACGACATCGAACTGTTGAGTTCGATGGGCGCCCGCATCGTAGTGTTGGCCAAGGGCGCGGTGGTGAGGGACACCGCGGAAGGCGACCGTCATCAGGGCTAAGGCGCGTCGGCCCAAACCGGCGGATATATGGCCCAGCGAACGACGGGCTTGGCCCATGTTCTGGCGCGAGCATCGGCGAGTGGCGAGGGAGAGCTTGATTTTCGTCTCGCGCCGACT
The DNA here is from genome assembly GCA_964348085.1 of uncultured Pseudomonadales bacterium. Classification (GTDB taxonomy): domain Bacteria; phylum Pseudomonadota; class Gammaproteobacteria; order Pseudomonadales; family Azotimanducaceae; genus VXYL01. The sequence goes on from CAYGBI010000026.1 coordinate 44,697, forward strand.
GCTGCCGACTTTGCTCGTGTGGCTATTGATCGGCACAGCGCTCATGTTGCCCTCCGCGCTGCATTTCATCGAGGCGAACTTGGTGCGTGCGGCGAGCGATTGGCGGAGCACGACGGGCATCTCCGTCTACTACCGGCCGGGTGTCGACGCGTCGGCGGCGGCGGAACTGACGCAGCGTTTGGCAAGCGAACCCGACATGGAAGATGTGCGACTTATCACTCCGGCGGAAGCGCTCGCCGAGTTGCGTCGCCACGCCGACTTCACCGACGCCATCGAGCTGGTCGACAATCCTTTGCCGGTGACGATCCGAGCGAGCGTTGGCACCGGCGTGCCCATGGCGCGTTTGACCGCCTTTGCGATGCAAGCAGAGCGTAGCGAGGGGGTGGAAGAGGTCGTTGTCGAGAGTACTTGGTTGCGGCGTCTGGCCGCGATCCGAGCGGTGTTGCAGCGCCTTTTTTGGCTGCTCGGCGGCGTGCTCGGCATTGCCGCCGTCCTAGTGTCGTCGGCGGCTGTACGGCTGGCCATCGAGTTGCGCCTGGCCGAACTCGAAGTCCTGGTGCTGGTGGGCGCTGACGAGGGGTTCATGCGTCGCCCATTCCTCTATCTCGGCGTCATCTACGGCTTGGGCGGGGCGCTCGTCGCGGCGATGTTGCTGGCGGCGGGGCTGTTGTGGCTCGAAGGCCCGCTTGCTCGCTTGTTCGGCAGTTACGGCAGGGGCTTGGAATTGGAGGGCTTCGCCCCCATATTCGTGGCCGGGTTGTTCGGCAGTGGCGCACTGCTCGGGGTGCTTGGCGCGATAGTCGCCTCGCATCAACGGCTTAAGGGGATCGTCTCGTAAAGCCGGGCCAGACTGTTGGCACTCTCGGAACTAGAGTGCCAACGTTCGGTCTAAGCGGTTAGAGAGACGCTAGGCCGAGGATTTAGCGCGAAGTGGAAGGAACTTAACGAAGAGGTGGATATGGGTGCTAACGTGCTTTCGTTCGCGAGTCTCTCGCCGGGCCGCGACTTGGAAGCCTACATTCAGACCGTCAACGCTTTCCCGGTATTGACGCCGGACGAGGAACGCTCTTTGGCAGAGCGTTTCTACGACGACGAAGACTTGGACGCGGCACGGGAGCTCGTGCTCAGCCACTTGCGCTTCGTCGTCCACTTGGCGCGTGGCTATGTCGGCTACGGGCTTCCCCAAGCAGACCTCATCCAAGAGGGCAATGTTGGCTTGATGAAAGCCGTCAAGCGCTTCGACCCCAACGTGGGCGTACGCCTCGTGTCCTTTGCGGTGCATTGGATCAAGGCCGAGATGCACGAGTTCATCCTGCGCAACTGGCGTATCGTCAAGGTGGCCACCACCAAGGCGCAACGCAAATTGTTCTTCAACCTGCGTGGCAACAAAAAGAAGCTCGGTTGGCTGAATGCCGCCGAAACCTGTGCGATCGCTAAAGATTTGGGCGTGCCATCAGCGGAGGTCACGCGCATGGAAGGGCGTTTGGCGTCCCGCGACGTGGCGTTCGACGGTGCGCCGGACGACGACGGCGAAGACGCGTCGTTGGCGCCGGCATACTACCTCGAAGACCGCGACGCCAACCCGGCCGACTTGGTCGCGGAGGAAAGCGCCGCCCGCGCCGCCCATCGGCAACTCGTCGCGGCCCTAGAAACCTTGGACGCCCGCAGTCGCGTCATCTTGGAGTCGCGTTGGCTGCGCGACGACAAAAAAACCCTTATGGAGTTGGCGGAGCAGTATGGCGTCTCCGCCGAGCGCATTCGGCAGTTGGAGCGCAACGCCATGAAGAAGCTGCGCAAACACATGGCCGAGGCTGCCTAACGGCTACCAAAGGCTCCGGCGCAAGCTGACGGGGAGGCAGGGGGAGACTCGACCGTCGCGTGGAAAATCGCCCTGCTACCAGAGGTTCCGGCGCAGACCGGCAGGGAGACCGGGTATATGTGCGTCGCCGGGGGCGCATGACGGGCGGTCAGGCCCGAGCCCTCGGGCGGCTTTCGAACGACTATCTTCTTCCGTCGCGCATCGACGCCGAAGGTGGTTTGGCCGACGCCATCGGCTGTGCGCCGCTCGCCGTCGAAATCGGCTTTGGGAACGGCAATGCGTTAGTCGCCCTCGCCCTTCTGCATCCGGAGTGGCTGTGCATCGGTGTCGACGTCTACCAGCCGGGATTCGGTGCGCTGATGCTTGCCTGCGAACAGCACAAGGTCGGCAACGTGCGCATCGCCGACAGTGACGCGCTTACGTTCTTGCTCTCCCTGCCGCCCGAGTCGATCCACCGTCTGCATGTGTTCTTCCCGGACCCATGGCCGAAGAAGCGTCACCGCAAGCGGCGTTTGGTGACCGCTGGGTTCGCCGCATGCGCCGCCGAACGCTTGGAACCCGGTGGTCGGCTGTTGTTGGCGACGGACTGGCCGGACTACGCCGAAGCCATGCAAGACGTGCTGAACGCCGAGCCCATGCTGCAAGGCGGCGTTGCCGAGCGCCCAAACACCCGGCCGGTGACGCCGTTCGAGGCGAAGGGCATGGCGCAGGGCCGAGTGATCGTGGATCTTGCTTACCGGCGAGTCGTGCCAAGACAAGATTGCGAACGGCACAAAGACACTGGCGGAGATCCACCCGAATCCGTGTAAGCCGTTGGCCGTAGCGCGCTGCCGGTCTTCCGTCCGAAGATAGTCGTGTTTTGCAACACACCGTCGGGACATGATCCACGACTCCTTCTACAAGCGCTTGCTCGGCCACAAGCGCGTCGTCAAAGACGTCGTCGACGCCGCGCTCGGCCGTGGACGGGGCGCGGCGTGGCTCGAATCGCTGGACTTCGACACCCTCGAGCCCCGGCCCACCGAAGGCGTCACCGACGACCTCAAGCGGCGCCAGCAGGATGTGGCGTGGTCCGTCGACGTGGTGAACGCCAGCGGCGATCGCCGCCGGCTGCACCTGCTGATCGAACACCAATCGACGGTGGACCGCGCCATGGCGCTGCGGTTCCTCGACTACGGTTCCCTGCTGTACCAACGGTTGTACGGCGACGATCGTCGCGGTCGCTGGCGCGCGGGGGCCGACGCCGTAGAGTGCGTGGTGGTGTACAACGGTGAGCGCGAGTGGACCGCGGCAACGAGTCTGGCGGGCGCTGGAGGCGACGCCGGCGGGCTCGACCTTCGCTACGCCGTGGTTGACATGGCGCGCTTGGCGGCCGACGATTCGTTTCGTGGCC
>CAYGBI010000027.1:0-46469 GCA_964348085.1 uncultured Pseudomonadales bacterium
GGGGAGTTCGTCGCCGGCGTCCGCGCGGCCGTCGGCGACGCCGACCCGCCCGACGACGCCGCTGCATAGGCGGGCGCGCCCGGGTCAGCCGCGAGCCGACCTACCACTAGGACGACTTGGGCTTAAGGCGAATGGCGGCGTCTCGGACCATGGCTTTCTAGCGCGGGGCCCGTCCGGTCAACTCGTTTTCGGCCACTCGAACCGTCGTCGCCCGCGCGCCATATCCCGGACCACGAACTTGCGTAACGCAAGCGCAAGGGCTTCGACGTCACCGGATGGGTCGAACCGCTCGGCGATATCGATGCGGTAGCTGCCGCCCCGTTTGTTGATGACCTCGCGAAAGAGCGTCATATCTTTCAGTTCGCGATTGCAGAACCAAAAGAAGTAGTACAGCGCGGAGTTGTGGCCGTGGACATGCATCGGCAACACCGGCGCCCCGTACTTCAGCGCCAACGTAAAGGCGGTGGCTTGCCACGGCCGTTCCCATAGGCCGATGGGCGTCGGACGCGCCAAACGGCCCGATGGAAACACCACCACCAACCGCTTCGCCTCGAATGCCCGACGCATCCCCTTCAACGTCTCCCGCGTCTTCGCCCGGGTGCGGGCTTCGTCGCGCCACTCCACGGGGACGATGACTTCTGCCAAGCCCGGGCTCACGCGCACCGCGTCCCGGTTGGCGAAGAAGGTGATGTCGTCCCGAACCCGCGTCAGCGCGTCGTAAACGGCGATGCCGTCGGCGATCCCCGCCGGGTGGTTGGGCGTCACCACCGCCAGCCCTTGCCTAGGAACGTGCTGCAAGCCGGTGACGGCGACGTCCATCTGTAATTCGCCAAGCAGATAGTCCAGCGTCTCCTTGGCGGTGAACGGCGCGATGGTGTCCGCCATGGCGCGTGCGGCGTCGTACAACAGCAGCGGCCGCAACCACCGCTGCACATGCCGCCACAGCACCGGATGCCGCAGCCATTTGGTGGCGCGTTCTTCGATCAGCGCGTCGACGATATGCGTCATCGGTGCTCGGCGATGAACGCCGACACGGCCGCGTTGAAGCCCTGCGCCGCGCTCATATTCACGGCGTGGCCGCTGTCCACGTCGGCAATGGCCAAGTTCGGCATAGTGGCCGCGGCATAGGCTCGCTGCGGCAAGAACCGTTTCTCGAAGCGGCCACACACCAGCAACGCCGGTTTGCGGTTGCTCGCGAGGTCGGCGCGAACCGACGCCGTAGGCATAGTGTGCTCCATCGCGTTGGCGATGCCTTCCGGGTCGATCAGCGCGGCGTCTTCGAGTAGCGCCTCCTTCAGACCTTCCGGAAGGCGTTTCGCCCGACGAGGATGCACGTTGATCCGTTCGAGCGCCGACTTTCCGCCGCTTCGGATACGGGCTGCGGACTCGCGAGCGTTGGCTCGCCAGCCGGCGACGAGTTGCGCATCGGCGAACGCCGAAGCCGAGTTGGTGAAGATGTGACCGCGGACCTTGGTCGGATGCGTCAACGCGTAGCGAATGCTGATGGCGGCGCCGAGCGAGTACCCGCAAACGAACCACGACTCGACGCCGAGCCGCTCGCGGATGCGTTCGATCGCATCGCCATAGCTCCGGGCTTCGTAGTGCGCGCCAACGCGCGGCGACGGCGAGCGGCCATGACCGTACAACTCCATCACCACTGGCCGACACACCGCCGCCAACGCCTCCGTGTTCAGCCGCCACTGCGCGCGACTGGAGAGGAACCCGTGTATCAGCAACAGGCAGGGGCCTTCGCCGTCGTGGACCTCCCAATGCGGCTCGACCGCCATCGACCCTAAAGCGCCTCGGCAACCGCGCGCAGGAACTCCGTGGTGGTCGCGCGCCCGCCTTGGTCGGGCGTCAGCGCTGCACCGTCCGCATACACTTGGGCAACAGCGGCCTCGATGCGCCGCGCCTCACCCGCGAGACCCAAATATTCGAGCATCATCGTGGCGGAAAGCAGCGTGGCGGTGGGGTTGATGATGTTCTTGCCGGCAATGTCCGGCGCAGTGCCGTGGGCCGGCTCGAAGTAGGCGTAATCGTCGCCGAAGCAACCGCTGGCGGCGAGCCCCAAGCTGCCCAGCAAGCCGCCGGCGGCGTCGGAGAGGATGTCGCCGTACTGATTGGGCATCACCACGACGTCGAACTTCTGCGGTTCGCGAATCATCCGACAGGCGAAATCATCGACGATGTAGGACTCGAACTCGACATCCGGGAACTCCGCTGCGAGTTGCCGGGCCACGTCCAAAAACAGCCCGTCGGTCGTGCGAAGCATGTTGTGTTTGGTAGCGCAAGTAAGCTTGCGCTTGCCATTGCGCTTCTGCGCCAGCGCGAAGGCGAACCGCACCACCCGAGCCGTGCCCTCTTCGGTGATGGCCTTGACCGCAAAGCGACCGTTGCCGAGCTCGTGAACCGGTTTGCGGATAGTACGGCCGGCGAGATTCAAAGGCGCCAAATCTTGCAGCGGACCTTCTACGCCGACGTAGAGATCCTCCAAGTTCTCGCGCGCGATCACGAAGTCGATGCCCTCCGGCGCGGCCAGCGGGCTGGCGCAACCCGGCAGGTGTCGGCAGGGACGCACGTTGGCGTAGGTGTCCTTGCCCCAGCGCAGGTAAGAGAGTGCGGCGCCGGACTTGCCGCTGGTCGAGCCGAAGAGCGTGGTATCCGCGCCGTCAATGATGGCCTTCGCCTCGGCGGGAAACGGGCTGCCGGCGCGCCTCTCGGCGTCTTCGCCCACTTCCGGATACAGCCAATGCAAGCCGATGTTCAGCGACTCGAGCAGCGCCACCACCGGGCGCATCGCCTCGGGCGCGGCGTCGTCGCCTTCGATAACGGCGATGGTCTTCATAATCCGATGCTCTTCGTTGCGAGTTCGCGCATCCTAACCGAACGCTCCACGTTAAGTACTCACGCCGGATACATCTGTGCGCCGCCGTCGACGCGAATGACTTGGCCGGTGACATAGGAAGAGTCTTCACTGACCAAAAACTCTACCGTGCGCGCCACCTCCTCCGGCCAGCCGTAACGGGTCAATGCGCCCTCGTGGACTTTGCGTTCCTCCCGCGTCGGGCGACTGGCGACGAAACGGGCGGTGATGATCTCGCCCGGCGCGATGACGTTTGCGTAGACACCGTGCGGTCGGAGTTGGGCGGCAAGGCAGCGGGTATATTCATGCACCGCCGCCTTGGCGGTGCCGTAGATGACTTCCGACGGATGTCCAGCCAAGCCGGCGATGCTGCCGATGGTGACGATCCAGCCGCTGTTGCGCGCCATCATTTCCGGCACGACCGCACGACATACGAGAATGCACGTCATCAAGTTGCGTTCGAGCACCGTGCGCACATCGTCGATCGATACGGCGACCGCGTCGTTGACCACCGGCTTGCCCGCCCGTTCGCCGCCCGTGCCTTGAGAGCCGATGTCGCCGCCGGCGTTGTTGATGAGGATGTCGATGCGGCCGAAACGCTCCCGTATGCGCCCGGTCAGTTCCTCAACCACGGCTTCGGAGGTCAAGTCGCCGTGAACGGCGAACACCTCGTTGCCGTGCGCGTTCTCGATGTCCTTGGCAACGGCCGCGAGCGACTCGGCTTCATTGAACGCCTGCGTCGAATGCGGACCGGTGCCGTGAATGGCCACTTGCGCGCCTAGGCTTGCCAAGTGGTCGGCCACCACACGCCCGATGCCCCGAGAAGAACCGGTGACCCAAGCCACCTTGCCGGCCAGTCGGCCCTTGGATTTACTCTCCGCCACTAGCGCCCCCGTCAATATGGAAGACGCGAGTGTAGCCGCTTGGACCGCGAAACCGGCAAAGGGCTGCCACTTGTCGGCACCGTGCATGAGGAGTACAAAGGTATCCCGTACTCGGTTGGAGCAACCGCCATGTCGAAGCCCTTCGCCGTAGTGCTCCTATCGCTTGCCGGCAGTCTTGCTTGGGCTCAGCCCGGTGTGACGCTATTCGACAGGAACCATCCTCTCCACTTCGATCACCGATGCTCGGAGCCGCGCAGCAGCGGCTATCCCTACCACCGGGCACCCGCGCTGTTCGAGAAACCAGCCGCCTCGCAGTCGGCTTCCGGCGAGTCGTACGAGGGAATGGTTCTGGCCAACGTGCTTGTCGGATGGATCGGCGGAGTGGGCGGCGTGAGCGGCGTCAGACTACGGCCAACGAATGTCCGCCTCGAGTTGCCAATGAGTTGGCACGGCGACGAGTTCGGATTGGCGTTGCAGCTCACCGACTTGGAAACGCAAACGGCGGTCACCGGGGCGTTCGCGACCGAATACCACCGGTCCGCACCTAGGGCCGCGCCGGCACGGTACCGCTATCGCGTGGCGGAAACAGGTCGCGTCGACTGGGCGCGCTGGTGGCCCGCGTCGCCCGACGTTACCCGTGCGGAGCAGTCCTTTTCCGATTCTCTGCCGATAGAGGTCGCTGCCAAAGACCTCACGGCCCGTACGCACGCACAGCAACTTGCACTGGTGTTGCAGAACACGAGGACCGAGGCCCGGCTAACGCTCGAAGGCCCGGTTCTCGACAATCTCGACTCGCTACTCCCCATCGAGAAGCCGACGCCGCGCTCGCTTGGGCTATTGGCGAGCTTGAACCCGTTTCAGCGCGGTGGCGTGTGGAATTGGCTGGGGAACGGTTGGCGCTATCGCAAATGCGACGAACTGCGTCTGAGCTGGGAGCGCGAGTTCAGCGTTCGCGCGGCACGGTTGGAGGGTGCTGCCCGCCAATTAACGCCTGCGGCCACACGGCCGTAAGCATCGAGTGCTGCTATATCTCTTGCTTGTCTTGCGAACAGACGAATTGTCAAGAAGGTCGGCGTTGGCCACGCAGGAATAGACCTCAGTGCGCCTTCCCAGCGCCGTTTGTGCAGGATCCTGCGGGTTTTGACGGACCGCGAGTCTGCACAACCCGGATCGGCCACGCTATCACTCCGTCGGACTTGGCGACATAGCCGCGAAGTCCGACGGAGTGATAGGAAAGCTTGGGCTGGAGCGAGAGGCGACGACTTTCGTGGCGTCGCGGGAATTGCTGCCAGTGACATGTGCCACTAGCAGTTCACGCAGGCATTGGACAAAATGACCGCACACAGGCAATTCGGGGACTGTCATGCCCAAGAGGGAAGGTCCGTCTCGCTGTGCATCCCGTCGTTCGCCAGTCGCCACGACGCAACTGGCAAGGCGAACGATAATCGCGTCCGGCGCCTGCTGGTGCATGGCCGGTTCGCCCGTCGCGGCAGAGGAAGGGGCCGACCAAGATCGAGACAGCTTCAAGCTGGAGGAGGTCATCGTGACCGCCGAACGGAAGGAGCAGTCGCTGTTGGACATTCCCTTGTCGATAACCGCTCTCGACGGCGACACGCTCGAGGACTATCAGATCACCAACAACAAGGATCTGGAAGTCCGCGTCCCCGGGCTGCAGTTCGGCTTGGACAGCCCGGCGACGATCCGCGGGATGGGGTCCCTGTACCGGGGCCTTGCCGGCGACGTCGCGGTGGCGCAGTACTCGAACGATCTCTACTTCGACGAGCCCTACGGCGTGATCAGTTCGCTGTACGACATCGACCGCGTGGAGGTGCTCCGCGGCCCGCAAGGCACCCTTTACGGGCGCAACTCCATCGGCGGCGCCATCAACTACATCAACAAGCGACCCGAATGGGAGTTCGGCGCCGGCACCACGGCGGAACTGTCGTCCTTCAATGGCCGCCGTCTGAACGGTTTCGTCACCGGGCCCATCAACGAGAACGTGGCGTATCGACTCACCGTCGAGTGGCAGGAGGCCGACGGCAACCAAGAGAACATCAGCGGTCCCGACCTCGGCGCCAAGGCGGACTACAACCTGAGCCCGCAGCTCGCCTTCCAGCGCGGTCCGTTAGCGTTGAACCTCCGCTACAGCTTGTTCGAACAGGATGCCAAGAGCGAAGTCCGCGTACCGGTTCGCTACCCGTCCACCCGGGTCGAGTTCCATCCCAATCCCGTCGACGGCGCGCCCAGCGGCGAGCGGAACATCTACTACATGTACCCGAGAACGCAACCGCCGGCGACGGCCGGGCGGCACTTGGCGAACAAGGTGGATATGAACCGCCAAGGCTCGACCGACGTATCCCGGGACGCCATCACCCTGCACGCCACCTACGAGCTGACGGACAACCTCAGCGTCAAATACGTCCTAGGCGACTCTGATCTCACCTTGGGACTGTTGGGCCAGGACAGCGACGCCACCAGCTTGGTAGGCAGCGATGCGGATCCGTTCCTGTCGTCCAACGCCGGACGACCGTTCCCCGACATGGCCCTCGACTTCGTCTATGACGTACTGCTGACAACGCACGAGGTGCAGTTGGCCCTCGACACCGAGCGGTTGAGCGCCATCGTAGGCGCCTTCCACCTCGATCAAGAATACGAGAGCAACATCCACATCTTCGATTATGCGAACCGGGCCGTCGCAACGAATACGGACGACCTGTGGCGCGCCACCGTCGGGGTCGGATTCACCGACATCCTCGGCGACCGGCTCGACATCGGCGAACATGAGTGGATAACGCCCCATGTCCCCGACGGCTCCAGCCAGTGGTACTTCGCTCCCACCGTGCGAACAACGGAGTCGTGGGCGGTATTCGGCCAAGCCACCTACGAGATCAACGAAGCTTGGCGCGTGACCGCCGGACTGCGCTACACGGAAGACGAGAAACGGATCATCCAAGACGAGGATCACGTGGTAATCGGCGAGTTCGACCCGCTCGAGGCATTGCTCGGCGACGGCACCGACTTCACCCGCACCGCGCCGGCGGTCTACAACCGCGTTACGCCCCTCCTCGTCCAGAACTTCGACAAGGTGACGGGCAACGTCTCCATCGAACACACCACCGCCCGAGGCGAGCTGATCTACGGGCGCGTCGCCACCGGATACCGCTCCGGCGGACCGGTAATCGACCGTCCGCCGCCGTACGACCGCTACGACGACGAGAACCTGGTCTCCTACGAGGCGGGCTACAAGGCCGACCTGTTCGAGGACCGGGTGCGCCTGCTGGTCGCCGGATTCCTGTACGACTTCGAGAACTACCAGCAGATTATTCGCTTGCGCGAACTCGAGCCGGTGCCCAGGAACTTCACCGTCATCGACAACCTGCCCGACACCACGATGCAGGGCGTCGAGATCGAGGCAACGGTCAACGTCTCCGAGAACATGAGATTGAGCGGTTTCTACGCCTACCAGACGTCTTCCCTTGGCGCGGTCGTGATTCCCGACCCACTCAACCCCGACCAAGAGTTCGACCGCGTGGAATACATCAGTCCGACCACCGGACAGCCGGCCGTCGCGTACTTGGAACAGCCCGTCGACCTCGAGGGCAACGAGCTGCCCAACATGCCGAATCACAAGTGGTCGGTCACGGCCGACTACGCCCACCCGCTGGGCAACGGCGGCCAATTGCTGCTCAGCACCAGCTACTCGTTCACCGGCGAACGGTTCAACCGCATCCACAACATTGCCAACGACGTGCTGGACAGCTACAAGCGCTGGGACGGCAGCGTGACTTGGATCCCGGCCACCGGCAATCGCTCGCTGACGCTCTTCGTGGAGAACATCACCGACCGGATCGGCATCATGGAGCTGGAGTCGAACGGCTGGAGCGACGGCTACTACCAAGACGCCACCCTGACCGACCCGCGGTTCATCGGTCTGGTGTTCCGTTGGGAAACCGAGTGAGGGGGTTGGACGGCATAGTGAGCGTGGACCCGATCCTGCTCGGCGACGAGCAGGTACGGCGCTACGTCGCAGACGGCTTTCTCTCCTTCGACACAGGGCTCGAACCGAGCTTCCACGACGCGGTGGCCGCCGAACTCCGGGTGAGCATGAACGAGGGATCCCCGTTGCTGGGGGACAACCTGCTACCCCGGATTCCGATGCTCGCCGACATGCTGGATTCGCCTGCCGTCAACGGCGCGATGACGAGCTTGCTCGGCGAGGACTATGTTTGGGCGCCGCACCGCTTCCCCCACAACAGCGAACCGCTGGCGGCCGGGGACCGATCCGACGACTTCGATCCGTTCCTGAACAACGCCCGGATGGGGCCCGGGTCGATCTCCGGTTCGGGCTGGCACCAAGACGGCCACTCCAAGGCCGGCCGCAGCCGCTGGCACACGTTCCGCGCCGCGAACCTGTTCTATTTCCCGCAAGACACGCCGCTCGCAAAGGGGCCGACCCGGTTGCTCGCCGGCAGCCACCTGTACGCGAACATCGCCCTGGCGACGCCGGATCAGGTCGTGCTGCGCGATATCCCCAAGGGCACCGCGATCATCGCCGACTTCGATGTCGGCCACGCCGGCACGCCGAATCGAACCGACACCACCCGGTACATGCTGAAGTTCGTGGTGCTGCGCATGCGGAGCCCGACCCGGGCGACTTGGGATCACCACGACCCGACGTGGCGAACGCCGGACGGCCTGTACACCCCTCACGATCTGCCCCAGGCGTGGACGTCGCTCTGGAATTGGCTGCGGGGCGCCCCGCGCAACGCGCAGATCGAGCCGTCGCCACCCACCGAAGTTCCGCGACTGTTGGCGGATTCGCGCGCCAGAGATCCACAGCAGCGGCTGGCGGCGATGTACGACTTGGCTGCCTTGGGGGAGACCGCGGTACCGGCCCTGATCGACATGCTGCTGGCAACGGCCGGGCTTGACCGGCATGTCGCGCCCCCTCCCGACGACATGGGCTACTACGGGCAGTCCGGCGATCACTTGGAGCGCAGGTTTTCGCCCCGGCAGTTGGTTCCGGAAGACGCTGCCGTGGCGCTCGGCGCCATCGGGAGCGCAGCCGTCGATCCCCTCGCCGCGCTGCTCGACCACGAGGATCCTTGGCTGCGGATCAATGCCGCCTACGCGCTGGGCGAAGCCGGGCCGGACGCCGCAGGGAGGTACGCGGATCGCATCGGCGAACTGCTCGGCGATCCGGTTGCCGCGGTAGCGCGTGCCGCCACGGATGCGCTGTGCGCACTGCCCTGCTTCGGACCGCGGAGCGTGGCTCGCCTACATCGCCTGCTGGCTCGCGACATCGCCGGCGGCGAGGAGCCCGCCATGGGCGAACCCGGTCTTGGCGGCCGATGGACCGAGCAGAACCACCTGCGCTACCTGGCGTCGTTGGCCCTGCTCGCCCGCGTCACGGCACCGACTCCGCCGGAGGGACTGGAGCAGGCATTCCTTGCCGCCCTCGACGACGAGACGGGGTATACGCAGGCGATCGCCTGCCAGGGTCTGGAACGGCTTGGCACGCGAACCGGGTTAAAGGCCGCGGTTCGCCACCTGCAAAGCAGACGCTGGGATCCGAACCACATTCGACTGGCCGACCGACCCCCGCGTCGCGCAGTCCGCCCGTAGGGACGACGGGTTTGCGCACGCGAGCAGCCGGTCGGACTTGGCGGCGTGGCCGCGAAGTCCGGCTTGGATGTAGGGCGCTTGGGTCAGGGCAAAAGGCGGCGCCGAAAGGCAACGGCCCTTGTGGCGTTAGCGCCACGAAAGCCGCCTCCCGGCACCGCCTTTCGCCCCAGCCCAAGTCGTCCTACCACTCCGTCGGTCTTCGCGGCTAGCGCCGCCAAGTCCGAAACTGCTACCCCGACCGCGCGGTCCGATGGACGTTGACTTCGGCCTAGGCGCCGCGTTGTGGCGCACCCGGCGTTACCTGCTGCCGGAACTCAAGCACTTCATCGCGTTCGCGGTGCTCTCGGCTGTCGCCATGCTGCTCGAACTCACCTCGACGCTGGTGTTCTTCGATCTCCTGACCAACAAGGTATTCCTAGGCGATCCCTTGACGACCACCCAAGCGCGCCTGATCGGTCTGGATGCGGCGCGGTTCGTCGACGTCGAAACCTTGGACGAGGCAGCGCGGTTCACGCTGCGAACGGTGTTCCTCGTGATCGCCGGCGCCCTGATGGCCAGCGGCTTCCTGCTCGGCGCCGGACTGGGCTACTACCTCACTTGGATCCTGCAGCGGGTCAATCAGCACCTTCGTTCGGCGATGATGGATCGCGCCGTTCATCTGTCGCTGCGCTACCACGACGAGGCGCCGGTGGGCGATGCGATCTATCGCGTCTACCAAGACAGCGCCATGGTGACCACCGTCGTGCAGAACGCGTTGATCCAACCCGTCACGGCAATCGTCAGCCTTGCCATCGCCCTCGTGGCGATCAGCTTCTTCGAGCCGTACCTCGGCTTGCTGTTCCTGATCGCAGCCATCCCCTCGATTCTGGCCGCCCGTGCCTTCACGACCCGCCTACGGGAGGGAAGCGCGCGATCGAGGCTCGCCAACAGCGCCCTGACCTCGCACATCCAAGAGAGCGTCAACGGGGTGCGCGTGCTGAAGGCCCAACAGGCGGAGGACACCGCCCTTGGGACCTTTCGCCGGCGCTCCCATCGGGCGCTGGATCGTGCCTACGAATTGCGCCGGCGCATCGCGGTACTGAACCTCCTCGTCTTCCTTTTCACGGCCGGCGCGGTCATCGGCGCGGACTACCTGATGACGCAATGGGTGTGGGCCGAAGCCCCGACCTTTGGCTACGGCGTGGTGGCCGTGGTCGGCTTCGCGATCTGGAATCTCGGCGCCTTCCAAGCCGCCCGCGACCGGAACATCGCCATCGGCGGTGTCAGCGTAACCCTCGCCAACCTCTGGAGCCTGTTGCAGGACATCGGCACCGGGCTCAAGCGCGCATTCTTCCTCCTCGACCTCGAACCCGAGGTGCGGGATCGCCCGGGCGCCAAGGCGATGCCTCAAGTCCGGGAAGGCGTCTCCTTCAGCCAGGTCGACTTCGCCTACCGGGCGAATGTACCCGTCATCCGCGATGTCGCGTTCACCGCAGGCGTCGGAACTGTCACAGCCATCGTCGGCGCATCCGGGGCGGGAAAGTCCACGCTGATGAGCCTGCTGCTGCGTCTCTACGACGTGGATGGCGGCGCAATCAGGATCGACGGGGAGGACATTCGCAACATCCGGGTTGGCGCACTGCGGGACGGCATCGGCATCGTGCTGCAGGAAAACGCCTTGTTCCCGACCAGCATCGCCGACAACATCCGCTTCGCGGCTCCCGACGCCGACAACGAGGCGGTGCGAGCGGCCGCCGTCACCGCCTGCGCCCATGAGTTCATCGACGCCTTGCCAGGAGGCTACCTGACCGAACTCGGCGAACGTGGCGCCAAGCTGTCGACGGGACAGCGGCAACGCATCTCCATCGCCCGGGCCGTGGCGAAGGACGCGCCGATCCTGATCCTCGACGAACCCACATCGGCCCTCGACGTGAACACCGAGCAAGAGGTGCTCGAGCGCCTCGCCGAGTGGGGCCGGGACAAGGTGATTTTTCTCATCACCCACCGCATGCGCACGATTCGGCAGGCCGACCAAGTGCTCTTCGTCGAGCACGGGGCGGTCGTGGAGCACGGCAGCCACGAAACGCTGATGAGTGATCCGAACGGGCGATACCGGGCTTTCGCGAGCCCGGAGAGCGTCGCCGAAATCGACAGATCCCATGCCTGAAAGAACCCAAGACAACTTGCGCTACGACGACGTCCTCGACACCCATCCCGAGCTAACGGCCGCGGGCGTGTTTCGGATCCTACGGCGCTGCCTGCTCTACATCCGCCCGCACTGGCGATTGTTCGCTCTCAAGTTCGGCCTGATGCTCGGCAGCTTCGCCCCACTCCTGATCGTGCCTTGGCCTCTCAAGATCCTCGTCGACCACGTGGTGCTGCAACATTCGCTTGCCGAGTCGACGATCCGCTTCCCACCGTTCTTCGAGCCGTTCGTCGCCGCTACGGCGGGTCTCGGCCCCGCGGGGCTGCTCCTGGCCACGCTGGCGCTTCTCGGCCTGCTGGTGGTCCTGTTCGGGGCCGGCACGGGAGAACCCCGGGGGAACTTGGCCTTCCTCGGCCAGGGCCAGGACACGGCAACCCAGAGCGAGAACCTGATCAGCGCCGGCTGGTCCATGGCGGGCGGCGTCTGGGGGCTGGCGGACCTCTTATGCAACATCCGGCTGGTGCAGCGGGTAACCGACGGATTCCGGACACACCTGTTCGGACGCCTGATGCGCCTGCCGATGCCCGTGCTCGACGATCAGCGCATCGGCGACAGCATCTACCGGACCATGTACGACGCCCCCGCGATCCAAGGCATCTGTTTTGACATCACGCTGATGCCCGTGGTGTCGATACTCGGCGCCGCCGTGTCGGTATACGTGATGAACTACAGCTTCGGCCACATCATCCCGGAGTTGATCTGGCTTGCGATGGCGACGATGCCCTTGGCGCTCCTGTTCACCGCGCCATTGGCGGGGCTCGCCCGCCGGACGAGCCAAGCGAGCCGCAGTTCCGGCACGGCGACCACCAACCGGATCGAGGAGAACACCGCCAGCATGGCCGCCGTGCAGAGCCACGGCGCGGAGGACCGGCAACGCGAGGCGTTCATCGGGGCCAGCGCCGACTCGTTCCGCCGCCACCGGCATGTGGTCGCGGTAGGCATCGCCATCGACGTCGCGTCCTCCTTGGCACTGCTCGCGGTGGGTGTCTGGACGTTCCTGCTGGTGACCGACCAGATCATTGCGGGCACGCTGCTTCCCGGCGATTTCCTTGTCGTGCTCGGCCTGTTCGGCGCGGTGGCGGGCGCGTCGATCACCTTCGGGCGACTGTGGGTGGACTTCCAGAACAACGCGGCGGGCGTGCGCCGGGTGTTCTTCTTCATCGATCTGCCCGGCGACGACGACCCGACCGCTTCGCGGCCGCGCCGGGAGCCCGCGCCAGAAGTTTCCCGACGCGCCCACCCGAACTCACCAGCGGAGCCGTTGCGCGAAAGCATCGCCTTCGACAATGTGGGGCTCGTCTACCCCGACGGGCGGCAAGCGCTCTCCGGGGTCTCCTTCGAGGCCCGCATGGGCCAGATCGTCGCCCTTGTCGGCCCCACGGGCGCCGGCAAGACCAGCCTGGCCTATCTCGTGCCCGCTTTCCTGAAGCCCACTTCCGGGCGCGTCCTGTTCGATGGCGTGGACACCCGGGAGATCGATCCCGGCGCGATCCGGAACCAAGTCTCGTACGTCTTCCAAGAGCACCTGCTGTTCTCCGAGACCATCCTCGACAACCTGCGTCTCGGGCGCCCGGACGCGACTGAGGCCGAAGTGCAACGGGCAGCGCGGATGGCCGGCGCCCACGATTTCGTCGCAGCGCTCCCGGACGGGTACCAAACCGTTCTCGGCGGCGGGGGCGGCACGCTGTCCGTGGGCCAGAAACAGCGCATCAGCATCGCCCGCGGTCTGTTGCGGGACACGCCGGTGCTGATCTTGGACGAACCTACGGCCGCGCTGGACCCCGATGCCGAAAGCGCTCTCGTCGATGCCCTCGATGGCATCCGGCGGGACCGGATCGTGTTCCTCATCGCCCACCGCCTGACCACCGTGGCCACTGCGGACCTCGTCGTGTTCATGCACGACGGCCGGATCGTCGAGTCGGGATCGCCGGCCGAGTTGATGGCCGAGCCGGACGGCGCGTTCCGACGATTCGCCACACCGTAGCGCCTTGGCCGGATGCGGACTCCCCTGCCTTGCCGTGGTTGGGGGCCGGGGCGGGTTCGAGGTGAGACGCCGGCTCGTTTGGGTTGTTGGCGGCCTTGAACCCGTTTCAGCGCGGTGGTGTGTGGAGTTGGCTGGGGGATGGTTGGCATCATCGCAAATGCGACGAACTGCGCCTGTTCCGAAGCGAGTTCAGCACTCGCGCAGCACGTTTGGGAGTGCTGCCCCTCAGTTAACGCCTGCGGCCACACTGCCGTTAAGTGTAAAGCGTTACTGTTTCTTTTGCGGACAGACTAATTTGTCAAGAAGGTCGGCGTTGGCCGCGCCGGAATATACTTTACCCCGCGGCTTGTCGATAAACCTCTTGTTCTTGAAATCCGCCATCAGATCTTGGTCGCCGGTATAGAGCAGCCGGGCGCCCGACTTTCTTGCCAAGGCAAGCACATGCGGGTCGTCGGACTTCAGGTCGCGGCTCTTACGGAGCTCGGATTCGTCGTCGGCGAACTCTGCGCCGGGAACCAACCTCGCTCTCCCGGCTCGTTCCCGCGCAACCAGCCACGCTCTCGCCTTGCGACCAACTTCGGTGGCAAATTTCTCCCCTGTCGAATACACGAGGATGCCATCACCCCGTTCCAGCCAATCTTGTATCGGCGCAAAATCCTCTCGTTCCTTTAGAACTACGCCAAGTCGATTGGCGTCGACGATAATACACATCGACTGGCCGTCAACTCCCGAAACCGAGAAGTTGGTCCGTTTCCTTCAAGAAGAACTGCCGGTAGCTAGGGGGCACGTTTTCGAGATTGCCATAGCCATCCAACGTCATGCTGTGGATATCCACGGCATTACCGGTCGGCTCGAAGTAGAGGATAGACACGTCTTCAGCGTTTAATCGCCCTTCCCTAACAGCGATCCGCATGCGGTCGACGATGAAGTCGCTGTGCGTTTCGATTAAGAATCGATCACCATGTTTTTTGAAAGACTTTACAAAAAGACTCGCGAGCTCCGCCTGTCCACGGGGGTGTAAATGGACCTCGGGTTGCTGCAGAAGGAACGAACGCCCGGCACGGTGAGGTCCCTCGGGTTCCGCTAGCAAATCCACTAGGATCGGTAAGCTCTGGCTGATGCCGTAGCCGACATCCATGATGTTGGCGTACGAACCGGGTCGCACTTTGACCTGTAGTTGGAACGGGTCGCTCATCTGTCGGCCATGACGCTTTACTTTGATGTCCGAAAACAGACCCGAAGAACGACCAAACGCGACGAGCTCGTCGTGGAGGGAGCGCCACTGGTCCTTGTCCATGAAGTCCAAACGCATCATCAGCATGGGTACATGCTCGCCTTCCGGGGTGGCGGCCCCGCGAATCGGATCATAGGTACGTTTCGGTTTCGAGCGCAGCGGTGCCACCGCAACCGGCGGCGTGTCCCGATATGGCCAACTAGCACCACCGCTCGTTGTGAGGGGAAACCAACGATTCAGAAAGTCGACAACCGGCGCCGAGCTTTGAATCAAGCGCTCAGGTCCGCGCAGATCATCGTCGATCAAAAAATGAAACCAAAAGAAGCTAAACGGCACATCGACACTTACCTCATGGTTTGGAATTGCCAACGTGAGTCTTCCATCCTCGCTCGGCCGCAATTCCAAGTACGAGTCTTCGTCAAAGTCCCAGCGGTAGGACGAGACGATTGGTTGCGAGCCCATCTCCGAAAAGCGGGCAGACAGCCGGTATGCGCACTTGCTCATGGCTCCCGGACCCGCAACCGTAAAGCCGAGCTCGAACTCGTCGATCCGCCCACCACGGCCCCGGCGAGACCGAACGATGTCGCGGAAAGACCCCATGAGGAAGGGCTCCTCGTTGAAGTCCGGCCCTTTTACCGACCACCGCTCCGAGAGCAAGCGATGCAATACCCCGTAACAACCCAAGAACGTGGTTTTCCCGGTACTGTTCTCCCCCACGAGCAATGTAAGTGGCCGCAAGCGCCCTCGCTGCTCGCCTTGGAAGCAGCGCACATCCTGCAAAATCAACTCGCTGGGGTGGTTCGTCACAACATACCCGCCAACTTCAAGTCCACACGGACTAGCTTGCGAGCAAACACGGAGGCGCGTCAAGCCGACAGCGCCTGAGACGACCGGGGCGTCCCTTCCCTGCCTTGGTTTGTCGACCACGGCACCATCGTACCCGCGACCCGCTCGTCCGCCGCACAACCCCTTGCCGACCGGAAGGCCAATCCGCGAGACTGTCCGCTACGACACGTCAAGCGAGTTCAACCCCCTATGAGTTACGACCTCGTCATCAAGAACGGCACCGTGGTGGACGGTTCCGGCGGCGCCCGGTTCCAAGCGGACGTCGGCCTGAACAACGGCAAAATCACTGCCATCGGTCGCCTTCGGGAACGCGCCCACCGCACCATCGACGCCGAGGGCCATGTCGTCGCACCCGGTTTCGTGGACGGCCACACGCACATGGATGCGCAGATTTTCTGGGATCGGCTCGGCTCTTGTTCGTGCTATCACGGCGTCACCAGCGTGGTCATGGGCAACTGCGGCTTCACCATCGCGCCGTGTCGGGAGCAGGATGCGGACTTGGTGTTTCGCAACCTCGAACGCGCCGAGGACATCTCCCGAGAAGCGATGCTCGCCGGCATCGACTGGTCTTGGGAGACGTTCCCCGAGTTCTTGGACACCATTGACGCCTTACCCAAGGGCATCAACTACGCCGGTTATATCGGCCACTCCGCACTGCGGACGTATGTGATGGGCGAGCGCGCCTTCACCGATGCGGCGACGCCTGACGAACTCGCCACGATGTGCGAACTCGCCAAGGAAGCGGTCCGCGTCGGCGCCATCGGCTTTTCCACCTCGCGCACGGTGAACCACATAACCGCCGACGATCGACCGGTGGCGAGCCGAACGGCGTCCTGGAACGAAGTGCGCGCCATCGTCAACGCCGTCGGCGAGACCGGGCGCGGCGTTTTCGAGATCGCCCACGAACAGGTAGGACGTTCGCCAGAGCGCCTGCGCGAGTACCACGACCGGCTGCGCGACTTGGCAGTGGGGTCCGGCGTGCCGCAGACTTGGGGCATGTTCAGTTCCCGCTTCGCACCGGACTATTGGCGCGGCTTCGTGAGCCTAGTCGACGAAACCGCCGACGCCGGCGGGCGCATGTTCGTACAGGTGCATTCGCGTGCCCTCAACGTGCTCATGTCGTTCAAGACGCAGCTTCCGTTCGACAAATGGGACGTTTGGCGCGACGTCCGCGCTTTGCCGCTCGACGCGCAGAAAGCGAAGCTGCGCGACGGCGACATCCGCGCCAAGTTGATCGCCGCGGCGCACGGCGAGCCGCCCTCCGGCAAGATCGTCGGCGTCGAGGCGCGGCCGCCGGACTACGATTGCTTCTACATCATGGACGGCATGAACGGCGAAGACCGGTTACTGCGCGATGTCGCCGCCGAGCGGGACATGGACCCCGTGGATCTGATGATCGAACTCGGCTTACAGACGGACTTCGAGCAGTTCTTCCGCCAGCCTGCGGCGAACGAAGACCAAGACGCGGTGTTGGCGATGATCCGCCACCCTCGCTCCGTGGTCACCTTCTCGGATTCCGGCGCGCACGTCTCGCAAATCATGGATAGCTCGCTGCAGTCGCATCTCCTCGGCTATTGGGTACGCGAGAAGCAGGCGCTCACGCTCGAGGACGCGGTCCGCCAGCTCACCTACAACACGGCCACGGCTTGGGGCATGCACGACCGCGGTCTCGTGCGCGAAGGCATGAACGGCGACCTCGTGGTCTTCGACCCGGACACGGTTGGTCCGGAAATGCCCGAAGCGGTACACGACCTGCCCGCCGGCGGTAAGCGGCTCAAGCAAGTGGCCAAGGGCATTCGCAACACCATCGTCAACGGCGAGGTCTTCCTGCAAGACAACGAGCACACCGGGGCGCTGGCCGGCAAACTATTTCGGGGCACCGGATGATCCGCAACCCAAGAGCGGAGCTGTAGTCGTTACCTAGTCACGACGGCGCCTGTACATCGGCGCTCCCGGCTCCGTCGACTGGCGGGCGGAGCTTATCGGCTACCAGCCAAGTGCCCGCCGCGAGCAGCCAGATCAGAAACGCGATACCGGATATCCGATGCGTCAGCGCCGCCGCGTCGACCCAGATGAACAGCATCATCACGCCGATGGCGAAACCCACCACCGCCATGCTCCGCGTGCCCTTCATCCGCCACTGCGCCGGCGCTAGGGCGACCAGCGCCAACCCGGCCAGAGTGAACCCAACCGCGCCAGCGACCCGTCGCACATCCGCCAACGCCGCCAGCGATGCCGCGACCGCCGAGGAATCGTAGGGCGGCGACGGCGCCAACACCGCCAAAGCCACGGCGCAAGCGCCGGATAAGGCCGTTGCCACCCCGGACGCGGCCAGCAGCAGTACGCCGCCGTCAACGGAGCGAAGCCCCCAAGTCGCCGACGCGCGCCGCAAATAGAACGCCGCGGCGACGAGCGCAAGTCCCGAGACGGTCCGCGCCAAGCCGCCGGTGCCGTAGAAGAAAGCGCTCTCGGCGATGGAGTGCAGAGACTGCGCCAGCGTCGGTTGATCGGCGTCGGCCAAGAGCCGCGTGGGCACCGACACCGCGGTGGCCGACGCCGCGACTAGAAAGGACAAGCCGCACCAGCGGGCATTACTGGATAGCGAACTCACTCGCGTCTCGATCACGCATAAACCGACACGGACGGCATCTTCTCACAACCACCCGTCGCCAGCGATGCGGTTTGCGCCGGCCTCCGATTTCACGCACAGTGCGCTCGTCGCCCGTGCGGGCACCAACTTGGTAACCAATGAAAGTAGCCGACGCCATCGCCCACGCCCTGAAGGCGGAAGGGATCGATACCATCTTCACCTACCCCGTTAATCCCATCATCGAAGCCGCGGCGGTGGCGGATATCCGCACCATCGTCGTTCGCCAGGAGCGGATCGGCTTGCACATGGCGGACGCCTACTCGCGGCTTTCGTCGGGACGGAAGATCGGCGTCTTCACCATGCAGCACGGCCCCGGGTCGGAGAACGCCTTCGGCGGCGTCGCCCAAGCCTACTCCGAGTCCGCCCCGATTCTGGTGCTGCCGGCGGGCTACCCGCGTCGCCTGATGCACTACTACCCGAACTTCAACTCCACGTTGAACATGCGCCATGTAACGAAGTGGGCGGAGCCCTTGACCATGGGGCGGGCGGTCCCGGAGGTGATGCGCCGGGCCTTCTTCCAACTGCGCAACGGTCGGCCAGGACCGGTGCTGATCGAAGTGCCGATGGACGTGTTCCGCGAGGATGCGCCCGAAGGTTGGCAACACACGCCGAGCTACGCTACCCGCGTGGGGCCGGACCCGGACGACGTGGAGCGCGCCGCACGGGTGCTCGCCGAAGCCGAACGGCCGGTGATCTACGCCGGCCAAGGCGTGCATTACGCGCGGGCTTGGCAAGAACTCCAAGCGTTCGCCGAGGAGTGGCACATACCGGTCACCACCAGTTTGGAAGGCAAGAGCGCATTCAACGAAACCCATCCGCTATCCCTCGGCTCCGGCGGACGAGCCAATCCGCGCACCGTGAAGACGTTCCTAGACGAAGCCGACGTGATTCTGGGCGTCGGTTGCAGTTTCGCGCTCACCGGCTTCGGCGTGCCTATGCCACGCGGCAAAACCATCATCCACGCCACTTTGGACCCGATGGACCTAAACAAGGACGTGGAAGCGCAGCACGCACTCATTGGCGATGCGAAACTCACGTTGTCCGCCCTTCAGGAGGCGATGGCGGACCGCGACCACGCACCCGCCGAGCGTCGCCAAGGTTCGGTGCAAAAACGCATCGCAACATTGAAGGCCGAGTGGCTGGGCGAGTGGGAGGCGAAGCGCACCAACAACGCGGCGCCCATCAATCCCTATCGCGTGCTGGCCGAACTCAACCGCGCCGTGGACATCGACAACACGGTCATCACCCACGACGCCGGCAGTCCGCGCGATCAGCTCTCGCCGTTCTGGCAATCCACCACGCCGCTCTCCTACATCGGCTGGGGTAAAACCACCCAGCTCGGCTATGGCTTGGGCCTCGCCATGGGCGCCAAGGTCGCCGCACCCGAGAAGACCTGCATCAACGTGTGGGGCGATGCGGCGATCGGCTTCACCGGCATGGACTTCGAGACCGCGGCGCGGGAGCGCATCCCCATTCTCTCCGTACTGATGAACAACTTCTCGATGGCCATCGAGATCCCGATCATGCAAGTGGCGCAGGAAAAGTACGGCTCGACGGACATATCCGGCAATTACGCGGACATGGCCAAAGCCTTCGGCGGCTACGGCGAGCGGATCACGGACCCCAACGACATTCGCGCCGCCATCGACCGGGGCATCAACGCGACGAAGGACGGGCAACCGGCGCTCTTGGAGTTCATCACCGACAAGGAGATCACCATCTCCAACGAATAGCGAGCGCGTCCACATGAACTACGACGCCGCCCCGCGCCTGCTGGACGACGCGGCAATGCAGGGTTTCATCCGCGACGGCTACTTGTCGCTGCGGTCGGCCCTGCCGCCGGACTTCCACGAGCGCATGTTCATGGCGCTCGACGACTTGGAAGAAGGCGGCCCGCGCGGCCACAACAACTTGCTGCCATGCGTGCCGGAATTGTCGCGAATGCTTGCCGAGCCCGCGGTGAGCGGCGCACTGGCGTCCATTCTCGGCCCCGGCTACTACCTGCATTTCCACCGTCACGATCACTTCAACTTCCCCGGTGATGCGCAACCGCTGCACAAAGACGGCGACAACCACTCGCACTACGCGGTGGATGGCCTGCGACGGATGCATCGCACGCGCTTCGCCATGTTGTTCTACTACCCGCAGGACACGCCGCTCGAGAAGGGCCCGACGGGAATCGTGCCGCGCAGCCACTACCTACCGCGACGAGCGCTCGAAGCGGCGCGCCACCAACTTCATCAGTTCAACCAACGCGCCCGCCGCGAAGTGCAAGCCGAGTTCGGCGCGGCGATCTACGCGAGCAAGGCGGCACAGGCGGCCCTGCGGGAACGCTTGGCGCGATTCCGCGTCGAGAACCCGGCAATATTCGAGGCGCTGGCGAAACTCGATCAGCCGTGGGAAGCCGCCAAGATTCCGCTTACCGGCGATGCCGGCACCATCACCATCGTGCATTTCGACATGGTTCACGGCCGCTACAGCGGCAATACCACCGATCAACCGCGGCATATGGTTAAGTTCCTGTTCACCCGCGACCGAGACCCGGGCGCGCCTTCGTGGCACCACCAAAGCGCGGCTTGGCCGGCGACGGAGGATCCGATGACGCCGGTGTGGCAGTCCATGTGGCGTTGGCACGGCGGCGTGGCCGACGACGCCACTTACCCGGCGACCGCCGCCGAACTGGACAACGACGATGATCGGATCGCGCTTGGCACCGCTTACGCCTTAGGCGCAACGGCGAGCCGCGATGGTCTAGACGCGCTGTTCGAGCGGTTCTTCAGTGACGACGTAGCGCGTCGCACCATCGCCGCTTACGGCTTGGTGGCCGCCGGCGCCGCCGCCGTACCCCGTCTGCGCGAGGCCCTTGGCGTTGCCGACGCCGAGTTGGCCGTTCGCGCACTGGACCTGCTTGGCGACATCGGCCCGCCCGCCTCCCGCGCTTGGTCCGAGATCCTCGCCGTCGCCGAGCACGACGACGTCGAGGTTCGCCGTTACGCGGTGGAGGCCATCGGCACTATCGGTCAAGGACGCAACGCCGATGCCCGGACCATCGCATCGACTCTCGCGTCGGCACTCGCCGACGAAGACGCTTTGGTGCGTCGCAACGCCGCGCTCGCTGTCGCTCGCCTCGGCCCGGAGATCGGCGCCGGCGACGAACTGGTGCCGATCCTCACCGAAGATCTGCAGCACTGGCACCATCATGTACGCGGCTGGGCCATTGAGGCGCTCCAGCGTTTGGGTTCGCCACGCGCCAACGAGGCGGCGCTGCGTTACCTGATGACAGCGCGATGGGATCCGTTGCCGAAATCCGGCGACACGCCGCCGGGCGCGAAATCGCCGAAGCGCGTGGTGCGCGTCGACCGGCGCTAAGCCACGAAAACCGTCGCCTATCGCCCCAGCCGCTTCTACGCAGTCAGACTTCGCGGCTACACCGCCACTGATCCGATACGCGCCTAGCTCTCGTGGAGCGCGGCCCGCACTCTGGCCGCGTGTTCCCTGAGCACGGACGAAGGTGCCGCCGCGCGGGCGTGCAGGTTCATTCCGTCGCCCGTATAGCGCGGCACGATGTGAAAGTGGACGTGGAACACGGTCTGGCCGGCGGCGGGGCCGTTGAGCTGCATCAGCATCACACCTGCCGGCTTGAACGCGCTCCGCACCGCTCGCGCCACGCGCTGCGTCGTGGCGATCAGGTGGCTCAAGGCGTCCGAGCTAAGTTCGAAGACGTTCTCGGCGTGTTCACGAGGAATCACCAAAGTGTGGCCGTCACTTTGCGGCATGACGTCCATGAACGCGACGCAGTGCTCCTCCTCAAGAACGATATGAGCGTCGGCCTCGCTACGCAGTATTTTCGCGAACACGTTGTCGTTGTCGTAAGCCATAGGGCGGCTCCTAGCGGTCTATCGGTCGGGGTTGGCCGCGATGAGCGGCGAAACCTAAGGGTACTAGAGCGGCTTGGGTTGGGCAAAAGGCAGCGCCGCAGCAACGGCCCTTGTGGCGCCGGTATTTCGCGGCGACCGGAATAGTGCGCCCCAAGACGTTCCCAAGTGCCCTCGCTTGCAGGGTCGGAGCGCTCGCGTTGCGGTTCGCCGGCAACTGTAGTCAACTGACACGGACGAGGTTTTGGTGCCTATTTGGAGCGATGACGAGCCGTGCGGCAGCGCAAACCAGTGACCCTTCACGCCGGACCTCGCGAGGCCATTGAATCCGGGGTTGCCACGTTGCGGCAATGGTTCGATTTAGACGGCGTCGTGCTCGGCGGCGGAACGGCGCTGGAGGCCAAGTGGCACCACCGGGAGACGACGGACTTGGATCTGTTCGTTCCTGTCAGGACCTTGGCGCAAATCGCCAAGATGCCTATGGATGTCGTGACCCGGCAGCTCGCCGAGTTCGCGGCGGACACCAAGATGCGGGACGGCGAGATTTCGCTAACGCGGACTCACCTTCGTTTCCCAGTCGCCGGGCAAGGATCCACGCCGATATCCTTGTCCGGGACCAGCGGTTTTTGGCAGGACGACAACGATCCCTGCTTCGAGGAGCAAACGGGGATACCCCTTGCCGCGAACGCCGACATCCTGCTGCGCAAGATGCAGGGACGAGTGGTCGCCCAAGGTCGTCCGGTAGTCCGCGATGCTTACGACTTCGTGGTGGCGAAGGCGCTCGACTACGACGCGTTTCGAGACACCTACGCGCAGTTGGACGCATCCGACATCGACGCCATCGTCGCGGCGTATAGCCAGCTCATAGGTACGTCGCCCATAGTGGAAGGTCGGTCACTGGCGAATCCGAAGTACACGCGCATACTGGCAAACGACGTTTGGCGGATGGCGACCGATACATTTCGAGAACCCACCAGCGCACTTGCCATCTCGGACATCTCGTGACCAGACTACGAAGGGGCCGCACATGGACATCGTCAGCTACTCCGCACAGATCAGCGACCCCACCGGTCAGCGGGTGCATCCGCTGCACACCTTCGACTCACCGCTGTGCCACCGCGTGTTCCCCTACGTTCCTACGCTACGCGAAGCACCGCGCTGGCTGTTGTCCAAACGACTGGCGGGTCATGCGACAAAACTGACGTGGGAGCGGGCGAAGGAGTTGGTCTCCGGCGCCGATCAAGGAACTGTCGACGAACGCGGCGCGTTGCACTCCTTTATTTGCGAGTTGGAGGGCTTGGAACTGCATTCCGTCATGTGCGCGATGGGGGTGACGCCCCGACGGATGGCGGAGTTGTTCATCGACCTAGGAGTGGGTCAATGGCAAGCGGTGCTGTGGATCAATCAGTTCTCTAGTCACCCGCCCACGGCCGCCACGAAGTATTGGGATTCCGTGTGCCTAGGCGCCTTGCGGTTTGACGAGAATGGCCGACTGCTGCCGCGCGACACGATCACCGTGAAAAGCGTCCAAGAAGTCGATCGGGCGATCATTGAACGAGGGCTCGGCACGCCGCCGAAGCGCTAGCACCGGTTGCGACGACCTTGGCGGCAAGCCGACGCGAACACGCTGCCGCGCCACGTGTCGTTCAACGAACCCGCCCACGCTTTGTGCGCACCGGCCTTCGAGTTGCGGTTCCCAGATAACTGTAGTCGTAAGACCCCTGTGGAGAACTCAAGCCGAGCTACGGTGCTTTCCAAAGCCGGACAATGAAACGGTGATCTTCCTCGATCAGATCCGGCACCGTTCCATTGTGGCGTCGCATTGATCCGATGATCCGGTTGCGTACCCCCATTCCCTGGTGCTCGACGTAACCGTAATCGCGAAGTATCTCCTTGAGTAGCCCGTTGCGCGCCACCCGAACCACCCCCTCTCTCATCTTCGCCACCGTGACGCCGTTCGGAAGCCGACCCGGCGAAATAACCTCCATTCGGTCACGATATAGCGAGACTTCGATGTCGGTGCCCTCGTACGTGTAGTCGCGATGAGTGACCGCGTTCACGACTGCCTCTCGAACCGCGTCAACGGGATACGTTCCCTTTCGGCACCGGCGCCCGTCTTCGAGCCACGCGACGCTCCCCATGTTGCGCTTCACGAAGTCCACGGTGCGGTCGATCACGCCCGGCTCCACCGTCGTCGCACCGTCCCCCGACACGAGAGAGGTCAGCGGTCCGCGAAGGCGCTCCTCGTCGACCGTGTTGTAGTCCTTCTCAAGCCCCGGAAACGCCGCCGCGGTCACGCCAGCCTGCGGCAGGCGGCGGTTTGGGTTGTCGCCGAACAACAGGAGCCCGGAAACCGACGTGCAAACGTCGTCTCCCGCTGTGGCCAGCAGGTCCGAGTTGAGCAAGAGTTGTTGCCAGCTTGCGACGTCCGTCCGAGCCGGCACTGATCGCTTCAAAACGTCGCGGTAGTAGTTCTCGATTCGATCCATGTCGAGACTGTCCAGTGCCGTGTCTAGAACCGCCTTGATCTCGTATCGGACCAACCGGGCCGCCTGATAGAGCCGACCTTCCTCGTCACGCGTCGCCTCCCGGGAGGTGCTGCCGACGCGGGTGAACGTTAGCCACGCCCGGCCTCGTCTTGCCTTGTGCGGCTTGCCCGGACTGTCCGCGGCGAGTTCGACGACGCCCACCTCCTTGCCGCACGCCATCGCCAAGCAGGTCCAGACCGGGTTGATGGCCGGCTGGAGATTCTGGCGGGCAATGTTCATCACCCACTGCTCGGCGTCTGTGCGGCTTCTAGTCAGGCCGGAGATCCGGCCGTCATCCTCCACTCCGAGCAGAATGACGCCGCCTTCGAGATTGAGCAGCGCGGCGATCTCCGTCGCAAGGTCATCCGGGTGACAGTCGTCGCGCTTGAACTCGACCCGCGAGTTCTCGCCATTGGCAATGCACTCAAGCAGTTTCGCTTTGTTCATTACTCAGAAACCACTCAGAAACCGTACTTCCGACGGCGCGTCTCGAACGCCTCGCGCCCCCCTTCGAGAAGCTCCTCCACGAGTTCGCGCACGGATCGGGAGTCGATCGAGCCCGTGTGTCCCGGCGCGATACGTGCCCGTCCGCCGTCTGCCTCGCCGGCGGCCGACAGTCCGACGATCAACTCGGCATCGCCAAGGACGGGAATGTTCGCGTTGTGGGTCGAGAAGATGAACTGCCGACGCTGCTTCGCCTCGCGCATGCGCGGCACGACTCCCTCGGTGATGAAGCGATTGTCGAGGTCGTCCTCCGGCTGGTCGACAATCAGCGGCGCGCCGGACTCCAAGAGCAAGAGCAGGAGTACCGCCGTTGCCTTCTGTCCCGTCGACAGGTCTTCCAGAGGCTGCCATGTCGGTGGTTCTTCCGCTGACGCGGTGTTGAGATGGATCGTCGTCGTTGGCGCGAGTTCCAGTTCCTCTATTCGCATGAACACCTCGGCCCCACCGTCGGCGAGACGTTTCGCTTGGCCGGGTGTGATGCCGTAGACGTCGCGTAGCGTCGTAGCTCCGGATCGGCAGGCGGCGACGAATTGCGGGAGAGACAACTCGGGAGCCCTGCGCAGGCTGTCGATGGCCTCCGACATACGTCCGCCGATCGCGTCGCGCAGCAACTCGAAGAGCGGTTCTCGATTGCCCGCGCCGGTCACCTGTACTCGTACGCGATTGCGAAGCCGCCGACTAACCTCGCTTGCCGCCCTGTCCAGCGTGCGAAACTCGGCAGCCTTGAGGTCTTCCCACTCGGCGAGCCGCGTACGACGTTGGTCGGCGTGCTCCTTCTCCAATCTTCGCAGAAGCACGAGGCGCTCCTGAAGCGGGCGCAACGCCTCGATCTGGCGACGGAGACGGATGAACGCCTCGCCGTCCACACGCGATTTCTGCAACTCTCGCAGAATCTTCTCGTACTCGGTCTGCACTCGTTGCCGTCGCGTGTCCCAAGCGATCCGCACCTGTTCGATGTCGTGATCCGCGCGCGTCAGCGCCGCTGCCATCTTCTCGGCAAGGCGCGTCATTTCCGCCTCCAGCTCCGAGAGTGCGCGGGTCGCTTGAGAGAGAATGTCTCGACCCGGAAGCTCCCCAAGCGCACGCTTCGACAAGAAGGCAAGATCGATCGGCAGTTCTCTTTCGAGAATCTCCAGTGCTTCCCGAAACGGCCCGAGACGGCGAGGAATCGCACCAAGCACCTGCTCCTCGCGCACCAGCAAGCTCTGCTCACGCAAGCGTTCCTCAAGGCCCACTTCCTGGAATCGCTCCAGTGTTTCCGCCAGCCCCGGGAGCGCGGCAAGGCGCTCCTCGATCGAACCAATCTCCGTGCGCACGTCCCACAAAGCGCGACGGTTCCTTTCGAGGTCGCGCCGCACCGAGGTCTTCTGGCGGGAAAGAGACTCATCCTGTGCCACGAAGCGATCAAGCAGGCGGGTGAGCTTGTCCGGGCTTTTCGCAAGCTCCGATATCTCGTGCTGCCCGTAGACTTCCAGTCTGGGCAGAATTTCGATTGGCGTTCGATGCAGCACTTCGCCGCTCGCCTCCCGAACCAGCGGCGGATTGGGGATGGTGCGCTCGATTCGATACTCGCGAGACCCGGGGCGCCGCACCCGAACGAGCAGCGAGACTTTCGTACCGTTGCGCAGCACTTGGCGCACGATTCCCTCATGCGCCTTGCGCGCCTCGTCGCCGATCGGCTCGAGTCCGATCGCGCTACGGATGCTCTCCACAACGGTCGACTTGCCAGTGCCACGCCCGCCGATGAGCACGTTCAGATTGGGATTGAGGTGTACGGTCAGGCCATCGAGGAATCCGCCTTCCCAACCTACGGTCGCTATCTCCATGTGTTCGTCGGGCGCGAAACGCCCTTCCTTGGGGTTCAGTCGAATACGCGAGCCCGGATCCAAGAACGCTTGGCGTAGCCCGTCTATGGTCACTTCCTGCATCTTGATCCAGCAGGTTGCGGACGGCAGGTCCATATCCCCGGGCGCCACGATGTCCTTCGCGTTGACAGCGGCGATTGCGAGACCCTCGGCCGGTGCGTGCGGACGACGATAGTCGCGGTTGCGATTCTCGACGATTGACCGAATGTTCTGCGGCAAATCCTCGATCACGCCCGGAATCTGCACTGCGAGGAGGTTCTCATCCCGCCAAGCGCGAACTCGCGCCTGACCCGAAAGGACGTTGAACAGGCCACCGTCGTTGGTTACGTGCGCCGCAATGGCAATACCCCCTTGACTGCGGACAGCTTGGAGAATCGCCGAAAACGTCTTGGTAGCGAGTTCGGTGGATGGACCGGTGTCGCGGATGCCAAATTCGCCAAGGTACCGGCCAAGCTGGTCCTCGGTGGTCTCCGGCGCATACAGGCACAGCAGATGCACACCCTCGGACGAGGACAACTCGAAACCCGGGAAGACACGAACGTCACGGTTGACCGATGCGGACCGAAAGGCTGCGATACCGTCAACACTATTGTGGTCCGTGACGGCAAGCACCTCGATGCCCAATCGCTCGGCCTTGTCAACGATCTCCCGCGCGTGGCCGAGCGCGTCTCCTTCGGGAGCCTGCCCCCGATAGGTGCGCGCATAGTGATGGGGATTCACTTGCAGCGCACACCGATAGAACCGCGCGCCTCCCGGCGGGGTCTGTGCCTTCACGCCAAGTGAGTTCTCTACCGTCAATCTCGTAGCTCCCGGCGGCCGGCCCTCTGGTGCTGACGGCAGATCGGCGTGGCCGAAGCCCTACAGCGCTAAGCCCCGCGGCACGCCCGGATTCTCGACTGCTTGTAAGCGCTTCATCACGTCGGCGAACCGCTCCTTCTCCGCCTCGGTGCCACGCGGCAGGCCAAGCCCGGCACGCGTCGCGTATTCGCGGTGCTCGCGCATGAACCCCGGCAGGTTGTCGTAGGTGGTCGTTTGCGCAAGCGTCAGGATGTCGTCCAAACCCACCGTGTCGCGCATCTCTTCCCACTTGCCCTGCAATGACAGCGCGTGCAGCTTAAGGCCGAGTTCCTCCAAGCCGTGCAAAGCCAGAACCTTGTGATAGGTGCGCGTTGAGCCATAGAACGACAGTGCGCGACGCATAGCGAGCGCCTTGCGCTCGATCTCCGCGTCGTCTTCGCCGACGATGAGGTAACCGCTCTCCGCGATTTCCAAGTCCGCCCATGTGCGGCCGGTGCGTTCCAAGCCAGCGCGGACGGCGGGAAGCAGCACCTCGCGCATGTACTTGTCGGACATGATGCCGCCATGGGGCATCACCACGTCGGCGACTTCGCCGGCCACCCGTGCCATGCCCGGCCCGACCATAGCGAGGCCGATCTTTGGCCTTGGAAACGGGATTGGGCCGGGGTTGAAGTTCGGCGTCATCAACGTATAGGTGTAGTGCTTGCCGAGGAACTCCGGCCGCTTGCCGTCCTGCCACGAGTCCCATACCGCGCGCATCATGCGGATGTACTCCCTCATGCGAGGCGCGGGAGGCGACCAAGTCCCGCCGAAGCGCCGCTCGTTGTGGCCTTTCACTTGGCTGCCGAGTCCGATGCAAAAACGGCCCTCGGAGAGGTGTTGCAGATCCCACGCTTCCATCGCCAGCACCATGGGACTGCGGGGGAAGGCGATGGTCACCGAGGTCTGCAGGCCGATGCGCTCGGTGGCGGTGGCTGCGACGGTCATCGTGAGCATGGAATCGTGCGCCAGTTCGCCGCAGGTGAGTACGTCGAAACCGTCGGCCTCCGCCGCTCGAGCCTGCTCTGCAATCGCGCTCGGCCAGCCCCCCGCACCGGTGATTACCTTCATGGGTGTCCTCCTCAACCGTTTGTTGAAGCCTCTCATAAAAGGACACGACTACGGACCCTGGAAAGATCGCAGTAGAATCAGACCACCTTCCACACTAGGGAACATCCGACATGGCCAAGCGAGCACATCTAATCGTGGGTGGCTTCCCGCGCGGTTCCACCGCCGGCCACGACATGGACTACGCCCGCATCGAGCTGCTACGCAAGCTCTACGATGGCGGCTACACCACCACGGTAGGCAACGACTTCGGCGATGTCGCCGCGGCCCTGCGCGGCGTCGACCTACTGGTGAGCTATGTCGCCGGGCCGTATCCGGACGACGAACAGTGTCGCGTCATCGAAGATTGGCTGTCCGGCGGCGGCAAGTGGTTCGCCCTGCACGGCAGCAGCGGCGGTCGCGCCAAGCGCATCGAAGGCAGTCGCCAACGCAAGATGGTGAAGCTCGCCCACCACGATTTGCTCGGCGCCTTCTTTCTCAACCACCCGCCCGTGCGCCGGTTCGATGTCGCCGTCGAGGCCCCCGAGCATCCGTTGCTCGACGGCCTGCCCGCGTCCTTTCAAGTCGCCGACGAGCTCTACCTGATCGAACCGCGCGGCGAGAGCAACGTCCTGCTCACCACCGAACTCCCCGCCGACCCGTCGCCGCCGGGTTTCGGCTTCGCCTACGATGCGGATACGTCGGTGGGCACCGACGGCAAGACCCGTGTCATCGGTTTGGAGCGGCGAGTGGGCGCGGGGGCCGTGGCCTATGTGGCGCTCGGACACTGCCACTCGCAGGCCACCAATAGTCAGCCCTTCGTCGACGATAGCGTAGTGGACGGCGGCACCACGCCGAAGACGTTTCGCGGCGCTTGGGAATCCGCGGCATTCGGCAAGATTCTCGACAACGCCGTACAGTGGGGAAGCGGCTAGGACCGCGTAGGCGGGGACGTGAGCCGGCGGGGAGCTCGGATGCAACCCGTCGAGCGAAGGGGCTAGGGCCGCGTAGGCCGGGATATGAGTCGTCGCCCGCGGCATCCGCCCATGTGCGCCACCCGGTGAGCGCGAATCCTGTATGCTGAAATCGGTATCCGACAACACTAGAGAGACCCTATGGCCCATGAACTAATCGTCTCCGGCGGAACGGTAGTGGACGGCACCGGCGCCGACGCCAAACGCGCCGACGTCGCGGTCGACGGCGGTCGCATTAGCCGCATCGGCGATCTCGCCGGCGAGCAAGCCGAGCGCACTATCGACGCCAGCGGCAAGCTCGTCACTCCGGGCTTCGTGGATCTGCACACGCACTTGGACGCGCAGATCGGCTGGGAGCCGGAAATGCGGCCAAGTTCCTACCACGGCGTGACCACGGCGCTGATCGGCAACTGCGGCGTGACCTTCGCCCCGTGCGGCGCCGACAATCGGCGCTACCTCGCGGAACTGATGGAAGCGGTCGAAGACATCGCGGCGAACGCGATCATGGACGGCCTGCCGTGGAACTGGACCAGTTTCGGCGAGTATTTGGACACCGTGCAGTCCTTGCGGCCGGCGCTGAACGTGGTCGGTTTGGTCGGCCACTCGGCGATTCGCTTCGAGGCGATGGGCGACAAGAGCTGCGACGAGGGGGTGCAAGCGGACGAGAAGGAACTGGCGCACATCGTCGACTTGGTGAAGGACTCCGTGGCCGGCGGCGCGGTCGGGTTCTCCACTTCCCGGTTCCTCGGCCACCGGGTGCCCGATGGCCGGCTAACGCCGGGCACTTGGGCCAACCCCAGGGAGACGCAAGCCATTCAGCAAGCCGTGGTGGACGCCGGCGGGCGCGGCGGCCTGTTCCAAGTGGCGCCGGACATGCGCACCCGCTACGACGTGGAACGGGAGATGTTCGAGCACGGCGCCGAGGTCGGTTGCCAAGTGCTGTTTTCCGGCGGCACCGGTGGCGAAGGGGATGGCGGGGTAGCCCGCTGGGCGGACTTCCTCGGTCGCAACAACGAGTCCGGACGGCGCATCACGTCCATTTGCCACACGCGACCGAGCGGCTCCTTCTTCGGCTTGGCGCAGCAGGCGTTTCTACGCACGCCGGCGTGGCGCGAGTTGATGAAGCTGCCGAGCATCGAAGAGCGCGTCACCGCGCTGAAGGATCCCGCACGACGCGACAAACTGGTTACCGAGGCCAAGGAAGCCGGCGGCTTCGGGCAGGTGGCGCGCATCCTGCACCCCATGGGTACGGGCGAATACCCGGATTTCGACCTCGACAACAACAACAACCTGCAGAAGCTCGCCGACGACGCGGGCATGGACCCGGTGGATGTGTACGTCGAGCGGCTGCTCGCCTCCGAGGGGCGGGAACTGTGGAACCTCTGGGCGTTCGGCGGCTCCCTCGAAAACCAGTGGAACTACATGCGTCTGCCGCACGTCGTGCCCATGCTCGGCGACGCCGGCGCCCATGTCGGCCAGTTCACGGACGCGGATTCGCCGACCTTCCTGCTCGGCGAACTGACTCGCAACCGGGGCGTGTACACGCTGCCGGAAGCCGTTCACCGCATCACCGGCAAGTCCGCGCAAGTGCTCGGCCTGAAGGAACGCGGCGAAGTGCGCGAAGGCTGGCATGCGGACCTCAACGTCATCGACTACGACAACCTCCGCTCTTGCCATCCGGAATACGTCAACGACTTCCCGCACAACGGCGGTCGGTTGGTGGTGAAGAGCACGGGCTACGACGCCACTTTGGTGGCCGGCCAAGTGGTCATCGAGAACGGCGAATACACGGGTAATCGGCCTGGGGAAGTGATTCGGGAGTTCATTCGGGGCTAAGGCGGCCTGAAACCCCGGCGGGCTTCGACTTGGAGTACGCCAGGGCTTCGCCCGCCGCCGCGCGGGCGCCCAACGCGACGTGAACCCATGAACGGTCCCGTTCTCGACCAGCTAAACCTTGTCGTGCGCGACATGACGGAGGCCATCGCCTTCTACCGCCTCGTCGGCCTCGACATCCCCGACGGCGAGATTTGGCGAACGCAAAGCGGTGCGCATCATGTGGTGATGCGTATGCCGGACGGATTCGAGTTGGCGTTGGACAGCCAAGCGCTGGCCAAGGTCTACAATGCCGGCTGGCGCGAGCCCGGGGAGGTCACAAGCCAAACCGTAATGAGCTTTCGCTTGGCAAACGCGACGCTCGTGGACGCGACCTACGAACGAATCACCGCTGCCGGCCACGCCGGTGCCCAACCGCCCTACTACACGTTCTGGGGGTCGCGCTATGCCATCGTGGTGGACCCGGACGGCAACCATGTCGGCCTGATGAGTCCCGCTGACGCAGCGCACCGGAGCGCACCACCCCGAATCTAGTCGGGCAGCCCCGCGACCCGACACCGGCGCGTCGCGGTTACGGATCCTCGGGCGTTGCTCCCTCAACCTCGCGATAGATCTTCCCGCGCTGCCTTACCGGGTCCAGCAAAGACCAATCGCCCTCTTCCACCGCGAACCCTTGCGGGTAGGGCGGGCGCGGTTCCATGCCGAGCGAGCGCATTACCCGGTCGTCGCGGTAGTAGCACTGGACGATGATGCTCAGCAGCGTACGCTGACAGGCGATCTGTACCGGATCGAACTCCCAATCCACGTCGTCAAAGAAGCCGGGCTGGTTTGCGCCTTCAATGAGTTCCAACTTAGCTTCAACGTCCAAGTCGGCGAACGCTTTGCCGAACTTCGCCTTCGCCAAGTGGTCCTCGAGGGCCAAGGCAGCGGCCACTTGCGCGGGGTAGCGCTTGGCGGTGGCGAGAATGTCGGCGGCGATCGTCACGTCGCCCGCGCTCGGCACGCCGTGGTCGCTGTTGGCCGGGATGATTCCCTCCGCCAGCGCGACGATGGCGCGCTCTTGGGCATCGGAGAAGGGATTGTCGGTGGCGATCTGCGCCATTCGCGCGCTCCAGTCAATCGAACAGGTTGGCGAGACGCTGCTTCATCGAATCGGCGATGTACAGCGCCAGCGCTTGGATGGTACGGGTCGGATTCACGCCGGCACTGGTAACGAAAATGCTGCCGTCCACGATGAACAGGTTGCGCACGTCGTGGGCGCGGCCCCACTCGTTGACCACCGACCGCTCTGGGTCCGTGCCCATTCGAGCGGTACCCATCAAGTGCCAGCCGCCAACGCCGATGGGCGCTTCGGTGATGACGTCCGTAGCCCCAGCGGCCCGCAACACCTCCGTGCCCCGAGCCACCGCATGGTCGAGCATTCGTCGGCTGTTCTGCGACAGCGTGTAGTCGATTTTCGGCGCGGGAATGCCGTGGGCGTCCTTGAGCTCGGGATCCAAAGTGACGGTGTTGTGCTCCTCCGGCAGATCCTCGCAGATGCCCACCATGCCGGCGATGCGGTCGAACAACCGCCGGTAGGCATCGTGGTGGCCCTCGCCCCAAGGTACGCGCCCGGAAAACAATCCGGTGAGCGCCGTTGCTACCGGGCCCCGACCGCGGTTGATCTCGTAGGTGTAGCCGCGTACGAAGCCCCGCGAATCGTCGGTTTCGTAGAACTCTTGGCTCCAAATGCACACGCCCGGGCCGCGGTGGCCGTCGAGCGGCTCGTCGAACACGCCTTGGATGGAGGCGTAGGGGTGGAACATCAGGTTCTTGCCGACCAAGCCGCTGGAATTGGCCAAGCCCTGCGGAAACTTGCCGGATGTGGAGTTGAGCAGGAGCCGCGGCGTGCCGACGCCGTTGCAGGCGACGATCACCACTTCGGCCGCTTGAAAGCGCTCGACGCCCTCCTTGTCGTAGTAGACGACCCCGGCCGCCATGCCGTCGTCGCCGACAGTGATTTCCCTCACTCGGCAGCGCGTGCGCACTTCAACGCCGGCGCGCACGGCATGCGGCCAATAGGTGATGTCGGTGCTCGCCTTGGCGCCTTGCGCACAGCCGCTGCCGCAAGCGCCCAAGTTGATGCACCGGTCGCGCCCGTCGTACTGCTCGGTGGCGATGGCGGTGTCCGACGGCCACCAGTGCCAGCCCAGCTTGTTGAAACCCTTGGCCAAGGCTTGGCCGGACTTGCCCAGCGGCACGGGTGGCATCACCGCATTCTTGGGCGGATACGCAGGGTCTCCGTCCAAGCCGGACGTGCCCATCATGCGGTCGTTCTCGGCGTAGTACGGCGCCAGCGTCTCGTAGTCGATGGGCCAATCGTCGGCGACACTATCCAAGGTTTTGACGCGAAAGTCCGAGGGGTGAAAGCGTGGGAAATGTCCAGCGTAGAGGATGGTGCTGCCGCCGACGGCATTGAAGTTGGCGACGGAAATGGGCGAGGCGGCGTCGTTCACCGGATAGTCCGTCTCCCGCTGACGACGGTTGGGGCTGATGCTCATGTCGCTGAACGCCCGCGCTTCCCAGTCGCGCCCGCTGCTCGGGTACTCCGCGGGATTCATCCAGTCGCCCTGCTCTAGGCAGACGATGCGCATGCGCGTCTCCGCCAAGCTCCAAGCCACCGCCGCGCCGGAAGCACCGGCGCCGACGATCAGCACATCCACGGAATCGGCCACATCTACTCCCCGCGCTGCTTACCTCGCACACAACCATAGCGCCAAGGGCCGGCGCCTTCCCGCTTCGGAATCAAGCGGATCAACGACGAGTACGCTGCTCCCGCATACGAAAGAACTTCAGCAACGGCTCCACCACCGAGCGTCCCGCGTCGATGGTCACCAAGTCGATGCCGACGCCACGCAGTTCCTTCGCCAATGCCTCGGCGCGGCGCTCCGCATCTTCGCGCATCGCGGCGCGGAACGCCGGCGAGCCGGTGTCCACCAGCGTTCGGGCATTGGTTTCCGCGTCCTCCAAGGTAACCAAACCGCCGCTCGCGGTCTCGGACTCGCGAACATCGGTGACCCGCACCGCCACCACGTCGTGCTTGCGGTTGGCGTTGGACAGCACACCTACGTAGTCGCTATCGATGAAGTCCGAGATCAGAAACAGGATGGCGCGCCGGGGGAGCACGCGACGGCAAAAGCGCAAGGCCGCCGCGATGTCGGTAGACCGACGCGCGCCGCGGCGGCGCCGTCGAACCAACTCCAGAAATCCCGCCGCCACTTCCCGTGGCAGCGCCTTAAGCGAGCGCCGCCGGCGCGCTTCTTCGTCTTGGGCGGACTCTTCGCGTCCACGGGCCAAGACCTCGCGCACCACCCTCAAGGCGTGTTTTTGCCCTTTGCGCGGCGGAATGAACTCGTCGACGTGGCGATGGAACAGCAACAGCCCCACCTTGTCGTCGTTGTGGATGGCGGAGAACGCCAACAGCGCAGACAGTTCCACAGCCGCTTCTCGCTTCGAGCGATGCGCCGAGCCGAAATCGAGGGACGCGCTCATGTCCACCAACAACATCACCGTGAGCTGCCGTTCCTCGACGTAGCGCTTCACGTAGGGCGCACCGACCCGGGCGGTGACGTTCCAGTCGATGGTGCGCACGTCGTCGCCGGGCACGTAGGGGCGCACTTCGTCGAACTCGACGCCGCGCCCCTTGAAGACCGACACATAAGCGCCAGCCAACACGTCGGCGACTTGCCGACCGGTGGTGAGTTGAATGCGCCGGACTTGGCGGACGATTTCTGCGGGCAACATCCGCTAGACGCTTTACGGCACCTCGACGTGCGAGAGAATCTCGCCGGCCAAGTCGTCCGCGCTCTTGCCCTCCGCCTCCGCTTCGTAGGTGGGCACGATGCGGTGGCGAAGCACGTCGGGAGCGATGCTCTTCACGTCGTGCGGGCTCGCGTAGTCCCTTCCCGCGAGCAGCGCGTGGGTCTTGGCGAGCTGCACCAAGCCGAGCGAACCGCGCACGGAGGCGCCGTACTCGATCAAGTTGGTCAAGTTCGACAAGCCGGCGGCGGCCGGTTCGCGGCTAGCGGCGACGATCTCCACGGCGTAGCGCTTCACTTTGTCGTCGACGAATACCTGCCGCGCCACTTGCCGAGCCGCGAGGATGTCCGCCCCGGACAGGACCGGCGATGCCTGCGGCGTGGCGCCGGAACCCGCCATGCGATCGATCACCCGCACTTCGTCGTCCTTGCTCAAGTAGCCGACGCGCAGCTTCATCATGAAGCGATCGAGTTGCGCCTCCGGCAGCGGGTAGGTGCCTTCCTGCTCGATGGGGTTTTGGGTTGCCATGACCAAGAACGGCGCCGCGAGCGGAAAGGTCTCTTCACCCAAGGTGACTTGCCGCTCCTGCATGGCCTCAAGCAAAGCCGCCTGCACCTTCGCCGGCGCGCGGTTGATCTCGTCGGCCAGCACCAAGTTGCCGAACACCGGGCCTTTGCGCACCGAGTACGTGCCTTCCCGCGGGTTGAATATCTGCGTGCCGGTGACGTCGCCCGGCAGCATGTCCGGCGTGAATTGAATGCGCGAGAAGCAGCAATCCACGGTCGCAGACAGGGTGCCGATGGCGAGCGTTTTGGCGAGGCCGGGCACGCCTTCAAGCAGCACATGGCCGTCCGCCAACAACGCAAGCAGCAGTCGGTGGATGAGCTCGTCTTGGCCGACGAGCACTTTGCCGACCTCCGCCCGCACGGCGTCGAAGCGCTCCTTCACCACCGTCGGGTTCATCGCGCGATCCCGTTCCTCCGCCACCGGACCGGCGATGTCCGCCACTTCCGCCATTCCCGCAACAACCCCCTGAGTCCGAAAGCCCGCGATTTTACTATCGAAACTACCGAACGATGGTGAACAGCCGTCGCTCGCCGCGCTGAATGAGCAAACCCACCGCGCCTCGGCCGGCCAGCGCGGCCTCCAAGTCGTCGACGTCCTCCACGGTGCGCCGATTGACGCGCAAAATGACGTCGCCCGGGCGCAAACCGACGTTCCACGCCGGACTG
The DNA here is from genome assembly GCA_964348085.1 of uncultured Pseudomonadales bacterium. Taxonomy (GTDB): domain Bacteria; phylum Pseudomonadota; class Gammaproteobacteria; order Pseudomonadales; family Azotimanducaceae; genus VXYL01. The sequence goes on from CAYGBI010000027.1 coordinate 36,765, forward strand.
TTCACTTCGACATCCACCAACTCCACGCCGCGCACGCGACCATGCAGCTCGTGGCCCCGGGACAGATTGCGCCAACTCGCTCCCGCCAACCTCGGCAGCACCGTGCTCACGGTTTCCGCGGATCCCATCTCGCCAATGGTAGCGTCGATCTCGCGCTCTTTGCCCTCGCGGATGACGCCCACCTTCACGCTGTCGCCGATCTGCGCGAGGCCCACCCGGGCACGCAAGTCCCGCACATCGATCACGTCTTCGCCGTCCAAGCTCACGATCACGTCCCCCGGTTCGATGCCGGCGGCTTGCGCGCTGCTGTCGTCCATCACTTCGCCGACGACAACGCCGGTGGCGGAAGTCAATCCCAACGCTTGGGCGTCCTCGGGTCGCACGTCGTCAATGGAAACGCCCAAGTAACCACGTCGGGTCTCGCCGAACTCCAAGAGCTGAGCGGTGATCACTTTGACGATGTTGCTCGGCACGGCGAAGCCGAGCCCGGCGTTGGCCCCGGTCGGCGTGACGATCGCGGTATTGATACCCACCAAACGACCGTCGAGGTCCACCAGCGCACCGCCGGAGTTGCCCCGGTTGATGGCAGCGTCGGTCTGAATGAAGTCCTCGTAGCCTTGCCGGTTGAAGCCGCCGCGGCCCAAGGCGCTGACGATGCCGGACGTCACCGTGTGGCCGAAGTCGAACGGATTGCCGATGGCGATCACGAAGTCGCCGACGGCGAGCGCGTCGGAATCGCCGAGGGGCAGCGCTTCGAGGTCGGGCGCGTCGATCTTGAGCAGGGCGATGTCGGTGTCCGGGTCGCTGCCGATCAGTTCAGCGACGAACTCGCGTCGGTCCTGAAGGGTGACGACGATCTCGTCGGCGTCGTCGATGACGTGGTGATTGGTGACTACATACCCTTCTTTCGCGTCGATGATGACGCCCGCGCCGGAGCCGCGCCGGGGCATCGGCTGACCTTCGAAAAAGCGCCGGAGCCGAGGGTCGCCGAAGAGCGGAACCGCCGCTTGGCTTTCGCCGGAGACATCGATGTTGACGACCGCCGGCGTCGCCTTTTGCAGCACCGGTGCGAAAGTGAGCTTGCCGTCGTGGCCGAAAGTCGAAGGGGCGAGAACGACACTCAAGCTCGCCAACGGGACGGCGAGTATCGTTTTCCAAGACAGATTCACGGTGTTCAACCTCCTTAGTGTGCGTGCCATCGATACGCAGGCCGCGTGCTTCGGTCTTTGATGATGTCTCACCCGCGAAAGTTCAACCACCCCCGCGCATGGTTTGGGCTTCGATACGCGCAAGCGTCCGGTACACTCGCACGCTACGCAGGCAAAACGAGCAAACCGCCTTGCAGCGCATCACCGAAGCCCACTTCGAGCACTATCGAGAACACGGCTACGCCGTCGTCCACGAGTTCCTCACCGACCGAGAACTCGCCGGCGCTTTGGCGGAGTGGCGGCAAGTGCTGCCCGGCTGGGTGGAATACTGCCACGACACGAGCTCGCCCAAGCCAGAGAACTGGCAACGAAGGGGTCGACCGCTGAACCTCTCGGCGTACCGCTTCCCGTTCCCAGGTTCGCACTTGAACGCCATCACGCTGCATCCGGATCTCATCGAGTGCGCGGGTCGCATGGCCGGCGGCAACGAAATGTACTGTGAACAGTCGCACTTGAGCTTCAAGTGCCGGGGCCACTTCGCCGACCAAGATCAAGCCATGCACTGCGACTACGGCAACCACACGCTGGCCTATCCGCCGAACGAACCCGCCTACTGGCAAACCGCCTACTTGCTCTACTACACGGAGGTGACCGCCGACCACGCCCCAACCGCAATCTGCTCGCGCCGCCACTACCCGGAGAAGATTCTCTGGCCGGCCCACTACACCCGAGAACAACGCCCGCAACTCTACGAACACGAAGAAAAGGTGGTGGTTCCCGCCGGGTCGCTCCTGATCTACAGCATGCGCACCTTCCATCGCGGCACGCCGTTCAACAAGGACGCCGGGCGCTTGGCGCAGTTCATCACCTACGCGCCGGCGGCGTGGAAGTGGCTCGGTATCGTTGGCTGGTCCGCGCAGGCCATCAAGCCCGAGTTCCGCGCATGGATCGAGACGGCGACGCCCAAGCAACGGGAATTACTCGGCTTTCCGCCGCCGGGGCATGCGTATTGGACCGAGGAGACGTTGGCCGGCGTGAGCGCCCGCTATCCGCAGATGGATATGACGCCGTACCGGAACGGCGAGACCTAACGAAACGCGACCCGTTGCGCCAACAGCGCATGCACCAAGTCGATGGTGGGGGTGGCGATGCCGGTGAGTGCGCCAAGCTCTTGCACCGCGCTCACCAAAGCACCCGTCTCCAAAGGACGCCCGCTTGCCAAGTCCTGCAACATGGATGTGCGATGAGCGCCGACCGCCGCTGCCCCGTCGATGCGTCGCTCGATCCCTACTGCGAAACGTGCGCCCAGCGCCTCCCCGACCGCCTGCGCCTCCGTCATCATCCGGTGGGCGACCGCGCGAGTGCCCGGGTCCGTCGCCAACACGTCCAACGTCGCATGGGTCAATGCCGAGAGGGGGTTGAAGGCCACGTTGCCCCAGAGCTTCAGCCAGATGTCGTTGCGCAGCTTCGGCCGCACCGGCGCCTTCAAGCCAGCCGCGAGAAACAACGCCGCCAGCGCCACCACCCGTTCGCTGCGGTCGCCGTGCGGCTCACCCAAGATCATGCGATTGTCCGATAGGTGACGCACGACGCCCGGTTCGATCACCGCCGCCGAGGGGTAGACCACGCAGCCGATCGCCCGCTCCGGGCCGATGCCGCGCCAAACCACGCCGCCGGGGTCGACGCTCTCCACGTGACGCTCGCCGAACGGCGAGTCGAGACCGTGGAAATACCACCACGGGATGCCGTTAACCGCGCTCACCACGGCGGTGTCGCGGCCAAGCAAGGCGCGGATGCCGCCAACCGCACCGGGAATGGAATGCGCCTTCAAGGTGACGATGACCACATCCTGTTTGCCGAGCGAAGCCGGCCTGTCCGTGGCCGGGACGTTGACGCGCAGTTCATCGCCCTCAAGGAACACGCGCAAGCCGCGCGCTTGAATCGCGGCCAAATGCGGCCCGCGGGCGACCACCGACACATCGGCGCCGGCATCCGCCAAGAGCGCCGCGAGATAGCCGCCGACGGCGCCCGCCCCGAACACGCAGACGCGCATCGCTACGTGAGGCCCAACGCTTTGGCGAGACCAATGCGCTGGATCTTGCCGGTGGCGCCTTTCGGAATCTCATCAACGAAAACAATCCGCCGCGGCGTCTTGAAATCCGCCAAGCGTCGCCGCGCGAAGGCGCGCAGGTCGGCGCGCAGTTCGTCTTCGCCCGTGCTGGCGTCTTCGCTGCACACCACCGCCGCTGCCACCTCTTCGCCGAGCTTCTCGTGCGGCACGGCGAATGTGCAAACCTGCGCCACGGCCTCGTGGTCGAGCAGCACTTCGTCCACTTCGAGCGGCGCGATCTTCTCGCCGCCCCGGTTGATGATCTCTTTCAGCCGCCCGGTGATTTTGACGTACCCCTCCGCGTCCATGACGCCTTGGTCGCCAGTGCGAAACCAATCGCCGTGGAACGCCGTGCGATTGGCCTCGGGGTTGTTCAAATAGCCGGCTGTTACGTTGTCGCCGCGAATGACGATCTCGCCCTCCCCGCCCACCGGCAGCTCCTCGCCCGCATCGTTCATGATGGTCACCTGCGGACCCGCCGCCGGGCCAACGTGGCCGGGCAGCCGCTTTCCCGGCGGCAATGGATTCGAACACATTTGATGCGCCGCCTCGGTCATGGCATAGGCCTCGATCACCGGCGCATCGAAAACGCCCTCCAGCGCCGCCATCACCTGCGGCGGCAAGGACGCCGAGGACGAGCGGATGAACCGCAGCCGACTGGCGCGGGCGATGTCTTCGTTGCGGCGGGCGCGGGCCAAGATGGCTTGGTGCATCGTCGGCACTGCGCTGTACCAAGTGGGCTTTACGCCATCGAGCCACGCGAAAAAGCGCAGCGCGTCGAAGCCGGGGGTGCAGACGACTTCGGCGCCGGCCGCCAAGCTCGCCAGCACCGGCGCCACCAAACCGTGGATGTGAAAGAGCGGCATGATGTTCAAACAGCGGTCGCTAGGCGCCAAGTTCAGCGTGGCGACGATGTTGCGCGCCGAGTTTGCAAGGTTCGCTTGACTGAGCGGCACCATCTTCGGCCGCGACGTGGTGCCGGACGTGTGCAGAATCAGCGCGATGGCCTCGGCCGGACGGGGCTCGACGGCGCTGTCGCCGACCTCGAGCAAGTGAAACGCGCCGGCGGCCTTTCCTTCGGCCAAGCGTAGAACCGGAACCCCGCGCGCCACCGCCACAGCCACGGCCGGCGAAGTGGAGTGCTCCTCGACAATGAGCGCCTTCGCGTCGAGGTCGCGCAGATAGAAGTCGAACTCGTCCGCCTTATAGGCGGGGTTCAGCGGCGCTGTCGCGCACCACGGCGCCATGCAGACGAACGCGCTCGCCATCGCCGGGCCATTGGCGAGCACGAGGGCGACCCGGTCCTCGGCGCCGATCCCGGCGGCGCGCAATTGCCGCCCAGTGGCCTCGACTTGCGCACGCAGTTGCCGATAGGAGATGCCGGGACGGGAGGGCGCGCCGATGGCCGTGCCGTCGCCGTCGCCAATGAGATCGATGAGCCGTTCCATCCGCCGCTTGCGGGTTCAAAGCGCCAGTCTCTCACACGACGCGACGAAAGCAACCTCGGCAACAGGAGCGCGCTATCCCGCGGTCTCCTCGCGCGCCGCGCTCTCCTCGGCCACAACCGCCGGCGCTTCCTGCGCCATTCTCACCCGCAGGCCGGTGACCGCGTTGGTGAGCGGCGAAACCAAGATTTGGCTACCGTCCACCAATTCGTCGGCGCGCACCAACAGCTTCAACTCGCCGTCGTCGTCGGTGACCTCGCCCAAGCGTTCCACGTCGATGCCCGCCAAAAGCCCGTCCCGCACCAAGAACAGCCGTCGCTGCCCGTAGACGGCCGGCACCGGCACGGCGACGGCGTCGGGGATGGGCGGCATGGTGACGCGCAAATTGACGGCGCGGCCCAAGTCCGGGGGACTGACATCGGCGTCGAGGCGCACCAAGCCGTCCACCCCCGACTGGCCCTCGGCCACCGCCCCGACTAGCCGGTCCAGTTCGCCGCCGGCGCGGTAGTCGCCGAAGTCGACGCTCACCGCCGGCCGATAGCCGCTGGCCAAAGCGCGTTCCAAGACCGGCAAATGGGCGTTCGGAATCTGCACGCGAACTTCGAGGGCGCCGTCGTCGTACAACTCCGCCACCGTTCGGCCAGGCGAAACCAGTTCACCGAGGGCCACGTCGACTTTGGTGACGCGACCCGCGAACGGCGCCCGAATCGAAGTTCGCCGCAAGCCCACCCGGGCCTCTTCCAAGGCCGCTTGCGCACGGTCGAGCAACGCCTGCGCACGCGCCAAGCGGTGCTCGAAGCTGCGCACCTGATTGCGCTGCCGAGACAACACGATGGCACGCGCGTGGTTCTCCTGCAGCACGGCATTCAGGGTGTCTTGGGAGATAGAACCTTGCTCGCGCAGTTGCCGATGACGCGCCACCCGGTCCTGCGCCAAGCGGTGCAGTTCCTGCTCGTGCGCGAGCACTTCGCGGTCCTCCGCGCCGGCGAGTTTCAGGCTCGCCAAGTCCGCCTGCCGTTCGATCAACTCGGATTCGCGACGGCGTACCAGCAGACCGGCATCGGTCTCGTCCAACCGAACCAGCACATCGCCGGCGTCGACCCGCTCGCCCTCGCGCACCAGCACAGCGCTTACCGGGGCTGCGACTTGGGCAGTCAAGCTGGCGGCGTGGGGCGTCTCGACGCGGCCGTAGAGGCTCACCTCCGGCGACTTAGCGCCGGATTCGGCGGTCAAGGTGGACACCGGCACCGCCGTCTGCTCCACCGGCTGGCGGTCCGGTTCCGGCGCGAAGGCGATAAGCCCCGTGCTCAACAACACGGTGGTCAAGCCGATTGCGACCAACACCCAAGTCTTGGCGGCCACGCGGCGCAGTCGTCCGGCGAGCTTGCCGATCACGCGTTCGGTCCAGCCCTTCTTATTCATCGCTTGTACCTCATCGCTTGTACCTCGCTCATCCTTGCCCACCCCCGACAAAGGGCCGCAACCGCCATGTGGGTCGCGGCACCGCCGCGAGCAAACCGGCGAGCCGCTCTCGCCCACTGATAATCAACGACAGCAAAACCGGAATCACCACCAGCACCAGCACCGTGCCGTACAACAAGCCGAAGCAGATGGCGACCGACAACTGCTTGAACATGACGCCGATGGGCGCCTGTTCCAGCATGAGCGGAAAGAGCCCCGCTATGGTGGTTACCGAAGTCAGGATCACCGGCCGCAGACGTTTGCATACGGCGTCCTCGATCGCCTGCGCCGGCGGAATGCCCTCGCCGACCAAGCGTTTATACGTGCTCACTAAGATGATCGAGTCGTTGACGATGATCCCGGTCAGCGTAAAGAGGCCAAGCAACGACATCGGATTGATGTGCAATCCCAGCAAAACATGGCCCAGCAAGGCGCCCGTGAGACCGAGCGGTATGGCAGCCATGACGGCGAGCGGCCAACTCCAAGACGCGAACACCCATGCCAGCACGATGTAGATTAGCGCCAGCGCGATGGGGAACTGAATGAGAAAGTCGCTCGCCGCCTCGTCCTCGGCAAGGCTGAGTTCGTCGAGACCGGTACTGACGCCATATTGCTGCGTAATCCGGTCGCGGATGTTCTCGTTGAAGTAAGCGATCACTTCGCCGCCGGTGATGACGGAGAAGTCCACGTCACCGCGAATGGAAAGCGTGCGCTGGGTGTTGTGGTGCCGGATCGCGTCGATGCCGCGTCGCGCCTCGACCACGGCGACGGTCGAAAGGGGCAGCATCTCGCCGCTTGGCGTCTTGATGGGGAAGCGGCCGATGCGCGACAGGTCGGTGCGTTCGTCCTCCGGCAGCATGAGGCGCACTTCGAGTTCGTTCTCTTGGTCTTGGAATATCTGGATCCGGCGGCCGTCGTAAGCGGCGCGAAGCTGCCTTCCCAAGTCGCCCGTGGAAAGCCCCAATGCGCGCCCCGCCGTGGTGAGGCTGAGCAGCCACTGATCCTTGCCCCAAGGCAGGTTGTCGCGCACATTGGTGACACCGTTCAGCGTCACCAGTTCCGACATCACGTCGTCGGCTGCGCGTTTCAAGTTGGCCGCGTCCGTACCCTTGAGCAGGATGGAGAAGTCCGAAGACCAGCCGGTGACGCGCGTGATCGAGAACGCGTCCACCACCGGCGCACGGCGCACCCGCTTTTGCCACTCCACCGCGAACTCGTCCGCGGACAAGCGACGCTTCTCCGGGGAAATCAGTTCCACGCGGACGTTGGCGAACTGTGCGCCGGACTTGAACTCGTTGTTGATATTGGCGGAATTGATCATCACCACGTGATTGACGAGATTGCCGCCGCCCTCTTCCTCGTCGGTGGTGGCAAGCGTTTCTTCCAAGTGCGCCAGGAACGCCTGCTTCCGCTCCGCATCCGCACCCGGGACGAAGCGCACGTCGGCGCGCACCTCCTCGAAGTCCAAGTTCAGGTTGAGCTCGGTCTTCAGCCACCCCATCAGCCAAACCAAGAGCATGATGACGAAAATGCCGAACGCGGCGCCGACGACAACGCCCCGGTTGGCCATCGCAAGACGCACCCAACGCCGAAAACGCTGCTCGCGGAAGCGTTCGAAACCGGCGTTGAAGCGCTGCCGGAATCGGCTCGGCGTGCGCCCCTCGGCGTGCTCGAATGCGTGCCGCAAGTGCCCCGGCAAGATGAGGAAGCACTCCACCAAGGAAGCCGAAATGACCACCAGCAGGATGAACGCGATCTCCCGCAGGGGGCCTTCGCCGAGCGCCATCAGCGGCGTAAATGCGCACAGCGTGGTCAGTGAGGAAGCGACCACCGGCGCCAACATCCGCCGCGCGCCACCAAAGGCGGCGTCAGCCGGCGACTTCCCGGCATCGAACTGCGTGAGCGACTCCTCGCCCACTACGATGGCGTCGTCGACGACGATTCCCAGCGCCATGATGAAGCCGATGAGGCTGACCGCGTTGATGCTGCCGCCCAAGTAGTAGAAGCCGAGCAGCGAGGCGAGAAAGGTGACCGGAATGCCCATCATCACCCAAAACGCGGGCATGAAACGCAGGAACACGACCAGCGCGACGATGACCAACGCCAAGCCGCCCAAGCCGTTGCCGATGACAAGGCGCAACTCGTCGCGTATGAACACCCACGCCTCCAGGAACTTGTTCAACTCGACGCCCTCCGGCAGGGTCGGGCGTTTGGCGTCCAGATAAGCGTTCAGGTTCCTCGCCGCAGCCAACGAATCGGTGTCGCTATCCCGGCGCACGAACAGGGCGATGGCGGGCTTGCCGCCGACGGTCATGTAGGGCTGATCGACCAACGCCCGGCGCTCCACTTTGGCGATGTCGCCCAAGCGCACGAGCGCCCCGGAGGCGGTGCGGATCGGCAGTTGTTCGAACTCGTCGGCGTCTCGGCGTTGATCGAGACTGCGCAATTGCCGCGATAAAGCGCCGGCGCCGATGGTGCCGCCGGGCGCGTCCGTAGACAGCGCCGCAAGCTGCCGTCCGAGTTCGTCGAACGTGAGACCTAGCTCGAACAACGTGCGGGCTTCCACTTGTATGGCGATTTCCTGCTGCGGCAGGCCGTTGAACTCCACCATGTCCAAGCCGCGACCGAGCAACTCGTTCTCCATCTGGCGCGCGAGCGGTATGAGTTCGCCGAGATCGCCGCTGCCGGTTATCAGCACCGCCGACACCAAGTCGCTGCGACGCAGCGCGTACACCGTCGGCGGTTCAATCTCCGCGGGAAAGCTGCGGATCTGCGCGATGGCCTGTTTGATGCGATCCACCGCGTCCGACACATCCGCGTCTTGTTCGATCTCCACTTGCACGAAGGTCGCGGTGTCGCGGGTTACGCTCCAAATGGTCTCGACTTCCGGGATGGTCTTGAGTTGCTGCTCAAGCGGCGTGGTGACGAGCTTCTCCACATCCTCGGCGCTCGCCCCCCGCCAAAAGATGTTGGTGTTCACATAGGGACGCGGTTGATCCGGGTTCAACTGCACGGTGAGCTGGCTAATCGCCCAAACGCCGGCGAGCACCATCAACACCATACCGAGGTTGGCGGCCAACCGATGCTCGACGAAGGTGCGGATCAACTTCACGGGTTCGACTCCTCTCGCACTTCAAGCTATCAGCACCATTTGTGCCAAACTTCGTAAGTGGTTGAGTTAATTGAGGATATGTTGGGTAGGAGTAGGCAGATGGAAGATGGGTGGGGGCGAACGACGCCATAGTTTGGTTAAAGTGGGCACGTCTATCGCCGGGGGTGCGGCGGTGCGCTTGCTAGGCGTCGCCCGGACGGGATGCGCCTAAGGTGGCGACCTCCTCATAGGGGTCACGGCGCGAGCAGGGCGACTGCGATCCCGCCATGGCCCCGCGAACCACCACATACGCCCGTGCCGGCGAAACCGGTCAACCTAGGGAACGACGTCAGGTGGTTTTAAGGCCCGCCACCTCGACAGCGGTGACAACGGCTTTGGTCGGGGCGGCCGGATTTGAACCGACGACCACCACACCCCCAGTGTGATGCG
>CAYGBI010000028.1:0-45004 GCA_964348085.1 uncultured Pseudomonadales bacterium
CGCTGGTGGAGATGCGCTGGCACGACCCGGCGGCCGGGTCGGACCTGCCGTCGCTGCAGGAGTCGATGGCGGGCGAGCGGCGCGAGTCCGCCCGCGCCGACCGGGGATTCGCCCTCGCCCGCCAAGAGTCCGCCCGTGCCGACCGGGAATCCGCCCTCCGTCGAGCCCAAGAACGGAGGAACGCCGAACTCGAGGCGCGTTTGCGGCAGTTGGAAGGCGAGCGCTAGCGGCCCTACACATAAGTCGCACTTCGCGGCTAACGCCGCCAAGTGCGACGAGCTTGTCGGTTGTAATGGTTCCGGCCGCGACACTCCGGAATGCCGCGGGTGGCGGTGGTCGGACCGTCAACGAGCCGCCTCGGGGCCGACCAGCAGTGCGGTCGCCACCGTCTTTCCCCGAGGACCTGAATGGATACGCGAGGCTCCCCTTATTCGGTAGCCAACAGCGACGGAGCGCGCTGCCTATTCCCCCGCGTCCCCCATCTGCGTCGTCGAACGGATCTTGTCGAAGGTGGCCATGGCGGCGGCGCGGTATCCGGACCCTGCTTTGATTTCATCGCCGAGCGCCAAGTGTTGATCGGTGGCCGGGTCGTAGACCGGCCACTCGGGGAGACCTTCCACTGCCGGCGCACCCGTTTCGGCGAATCGCACCCAATACCGGGCCATGGCGTCGGACAGCTTGAGGTCCACGTCCGTCGCTTCCTCCATGTCCAAGTTGCCGAACACGAAGCCGATTTCGTAGCCGTGATACGCCCCGATCATGGGGCTGGCGAGGCTGCGTCGGGTGAAATGGTATTGATACGCATTGGCCGGGACTTTCGCGGCGCCGGCCAGCATGATGCGGGCGCCTTCAACGAACCAAGTGTCGGTGATGAACTGATTCTTTGCTTGGAACAGCGACGCGTTGTCGGTCGCGGGATAGAGGCCCATGACTGCATCCGCGTGCTCGCCGTACTGTGTCTTCATCGCTTGCGCGAAATCCTGCGGCGTGTTCCACGGTAGAAAGCTGAGGAAAATCGTGCCTTCGTCGGTGTTGGTGCCAGCGATGAAGGGCACGTTTTGCTGTCTGCCCGCAGCGAAAATCTCATTGGCGTGGGCGGGCATGAAGTCCCCATCGATGGTCACGTACACTCCATAGTCGTTTTGCTGGGCGCGGTTCAATGCCTTGAAGTCGAGCTTGCGCAGCGCCGCCGCCGACGTTACATCGCCGAAGTTCGCCTTGACCCACGCGGCGCCTTGCCGCTCCGCGCTCCGCTCCTCAGGTTCCTCACGCAGCTTCGCGTAGTTGTCGGCGGTGATCCACGGGCTCTGGGCGATGGCACGGTGGAAGAGGCCTGCGCTGTGCGGCGACGCCAGCAGGGCATTCACGCTGGTGCCGCCGGCGGATTCGCCGAAGATGGTGACGTTGTCCGGGTCGCCACCGAACGCCGCGATATTGCGCTGCACCCAACGCAGCGCGGCAAGTTGATCGAAGAGGCCGTAGTTGCCGGACGTTCCGGCTTCCGCGGTCAGTGCGGGATGCGCCAAGAAGCCGAGCGCGCCCAAGCGGTAGTTGATGGACACCAACACGACGCCGCGCTTGGCGAGATTCGTGCCGTCGTACACGCGCTGATGGCCCCAGCCCAAGGTGAGGCCGCCGCCATGGATCCAAACCATCACTGGATGCTTGTCGGCCGGCGCCGTTGCCGTGGTCCAGACGTTCAGATAGAGACAGTCTTCGGTGAGCGGGGGCAGCGCCTCGTTCATCATGTCGGCGAGTGCAGACGCCTGCGGGCAGGCGCCGCTGAACTCGCGGCTCTCTCGGACACCCTCCCAAGGCGCCACCGGCGCCGGCTTCGCCCAACGAAGCTCGCCTACCGGCGGCGCGGCGTAGGGGATGCCACGGAAGACGCGCACCGCTCCTTCGGCCGCAGTCGCGCCCTCGATCAAACCGGAGTCGATGCGAACGGGCTTGGCGTGGGCGGGGAGCGAGGCGCCGAGGACTAGGGCGGCGAGCGGGAGCGTGCGTGCGACTAGCATTGGCAGGCGTGACATGGCGTTGGCACTCAACAGCTTGAAGATTGCGCCAAATCGTACTTGCCTTTGCGACCCTGAGCTACCGCGACTTCAACGGCACACGACTTCAAAGCCCCAAGACGTCCGCCATACCGAACAGCCCGGCCTCCCTGCCCACGGCGAAACGCGCCGCACGCAAGGCGCCGGCGGCGAAGTTCTCGCGACTGCCTGCGCGGTGGGTGATTTCGATGCGCTCGCCGGCGCCGGCGAAGACGACCGTATGTTCGCCGACAATGTCGCCGCCGCGGAGGCTGTGGAAGCCGATCACGCGACGCTCCCGGGCGCCGGTGATGCCGTGCCGGCCGTAGACGCCGTCTGTCGCCAAATCGCGCCCCAGCGTTTCCGCGAGGATTTCGCCCATGCGCACCGCTGTGCCGGAAGGCGCATCGACTTTGTGGCGATGGTGCGCCTCCAAGACCTCCACATCCACATCGTCGCCCAACATGCGAGCAGCGAGCGCCACCAAGTTGAACGCGACGTTCACGCCAACGCTCATATTCGGCGCCAAGACCACGGGCACGCGCTCGGCGGCCTGGCGGATGGCGTCGAGACCTTCCGGCTCGAAACCCGTGGTGCCGACGACCAGCGCCTTGCCGTTCGCCACGCAATAATCCAGTTTGCCGAGGGTCGCCGCCGGCAGGCTGAAGTCCACCAAGACGTCGAAGTCGCTCGGCGTCGCCAAGTCGCCGGTCACCGCCACGCCATTGGCGCCAACGCCCGCCAACTCGCCGGCGTCCACGCCGAGGTACGCCGCGCCGGGATTGCCCAAGGCGACGGCCAAGCGCATGTCTTCCGCCGCCTCGACCATCGCGACCAACATTCGCCCCACGCGGCCGGCGACGCCGGAGACGGCTATGGCGAGCGTCACTTGGTGAAGCCGTCGAAGAAGTTCTTCACGGACCGAAACCAACTCTCCTCTTTCGGCGAGTGCTTGCTGCCGTTGGCTTCCAAACTCGACTTGAACTCGCGCAAGATGTCCTTCTGCTTGTCGGATAGATGCACGGGCGTCTCCACGGTCACGCGACACAGCAAGTCGCCCGTGTGGCCGCCACGCACCGCCGGCACCCCGCGTCCACGCAGACGAAACAGCTTGCCCGTCTGGGTTTCCGCCGGCACCTTCAGCTTGACGCGGCCACCGAGGGTGGGCACTTCGATGTCGCCACCGAGAGCGGCGTCGACGAAGGACACCGGCACGTCGCAGTAGAGGTCGCGGTCTTCTCGGGCGAAGATGGGGTGTTCCTCCACCCGCATCTGCACATAGAGATCACCGGGCGGGGCGCCGTTGCCGCCGGCTTCGCCCTCACCGGTCAGCCGCACTCGATCACCGTTGTCCACGCCGGGCGGCACCTTCACGGACAGCGTCTTGTACCGTTCGACGCGGCCCTGCCCGTTGCAGGTGCGGCACGGATTCAAAATGACGCGGCCAGTGCCCCGACAGCGCGGGCAGGTTTGCTGGAGGGAAAAGAAGCCTTGCGAGACGCGAATCTGGCCGCGGCCGTCGCACTCCGGACACTGCGAAGGGGAGGTGCCCTTCGCCGCGCCGGACCCGCCGCAGTCGTCGCAGGTGACGAGGGTGGGGACACGGATTTCCACCGTGTCGCCGCCTACGGCCTGCTCCAAGTCGAGGTCCAGCGTGTATTGCAGGTCCGCGCCACGCCTAGAGGCGCGCCGGGAGCGCGTCGCGCCGCCGTTGAAGACGTCCCCGAAGACTTCGCCAAAGATGTCGCTGATGTCGGCGAAGCCGCTCGCGCCGAACCCGGAAGCGCCGCTGGCGCCATCCATCCCGGCGTGGCCGAAGCGATCGTAGCGTTCGCGCTTTTCCTTGTCGGACAGCACTTCGTAGGCTTCCGACGCCTCCTTGAACTTCTCCTCGGCGTCGCTATCCCCCGAATTGCGGTCCGGGTGGTATTTCATCGCCAAGCGCCGATACGCCTTTTTGATGTCCTCCGCCGAGCCACTCCGTTCGACGCCTAGGATCTCGTAATAGTCGCGCTTGGCCATTCCACTTTCCTTAATACAAGGCCGGCGACCGCGACGGGCCGCCAGCCAAACCTACTTGCTGCCCTTCTTGTCGTCCACCTCTTCGAATTCCGCCTCCACGGCATCGTCGCCGGATGCGGTGTCGGCTTCGCCCGTTTGCGCAGCGCCATCCGGCGCCCCGGCGTTCGCCTCGGCATACAACTTCTGCGCGATGGCCGCGGTGGCCGTGCTCAGCGCTTGTACCTTCGCCTCGATATCGGCCTTGTCCTCGCCCTTCAACGCCTGCTCCAAATCATTGGCGGCGGTTTCGACGGCCTGTTGCTCGTCGTCGGTGGCCTTGTCGCCGGCGTCGGCGACCATCTTACGCGCCGAATGCACCAGCGCGTCCGCCTGATTGCGCAACGTCGCCATCTCCTCGAAGCGGGCGTCTTCCTCGGCGTGCGCTTCCGCTTCGCGCACCATTTCCTCGATCTCCCCTTCGGAAAGGCCACTCGACGCCTTGATGACGATGGATTGCTCCTTGCCCGTGGCTTTGTCCTTGGCGGAGACGTTCAAGATGCCGTTGGCGTCTATGTCGAAGCTCACCTCGATTTGCGGCACACCGCGAGGCGCCGGCGGAATGTCGGTGAGGTCGAAGCGGCCCAACGCCTTGTTTTGCGCCGCTTGCTTGCGCTCCCCCTGCAATACGTGGATGGTCACGGCGGTCTGATTGTCGTCCGCGGTGGAGTACACCTGTTGCTTCTTGGCGGGGATGGTCGTGTTCTTTTCGATCAACACGTTCATTACGCCACCCAAGGTCTCGATGCCGAGCGACAACGGCGTGACATCCAACAGCAGCACGTCTTTCACGTCGCCGGCGAGCACCGCCGCCTGAATGGCCGCGCCGACGGCCACCGCTTCGTCGGGGTTGACGTCGCGCCGCGGTTCCTTGCCGAAGAAAGCGGCGACTTTTTCTTGCACCAACGGCATGCGCGTTTGGCCACCGACCAAGATCACTTCGTCGATATCGCCGACGCGCAGGCCCGCGTCGGTCAACGCGGTGCGACAGGGGCCCATCGTGCGCTCGACCAAGTCCTCCACCAGCGCCTCGATCTTGGCGCGGGTGAGTTTGATGACCAAGTGCTTGGGGCCGGTGTTGTCGGCGGTGATGTACGGCAGGTTCACTTCCGTCTGCGTACTCGACGACAGTTCGATCTTCGCCTTCTCGGCCGCTTCCTTAAGCCGTTGCAGCGCGATGGGATCGTTGTGCAGATCGATGCCGTTCTCGGCTTTGAACTCCGCCACGAGGTACTCGATGATCTTCAAGTCGAAGTCTTCGCCGCCCAAAAACGTGTCGCCGTTGGTGGACAGCACCTCGAACTGATGCTCGCCGTCGACTTCGGCGATCTCGATGATCGAGATGTCGAAGGTGCCGCCGCCCAAGTCGAACACCGCGATCTTGGAGTCGCCGCGCCGTTTGTCCATGCCGTAGGCGAGCGCCGCGGCAGTGGGTTCGTTGATGATGCGCTTGACGTCGAGTCCGGCGATCCGGCCGGCGTCTTTGGTCGCTTGCCGCTGAGAGTCGTCGAAGTAGGCGGGCACGGTGATGACGGCCTCGGCGACGGCATCGCCAAGATATTCCTCGGCAGTCCTCTTCATTTTCTTCAGCACTTCCGCCGAGATCTGCGGCGGGGCCAATTGCTCGCCGTTGGCCGCCACCCACGCGTCGCCGTTCGCCGCCTGGACAATCTGGTACGGCACCATGGACAGGTCGCGCTGCACCACCCGGTCGCGGTACTTGCGTCCAATCAAGCGCTTGACGGCAAAGAGGGTGTTCGCCGGGTTGGTCACCGCTTGGCGTTTCGCGCTCTGGCCAACCAAGGTCTCGCCCTCCGTGAAGGCGACGATCGACGGCGTCGTGCGGTCGCCCTCCGAGTTCTCGATGACCCGGGGCTCGCGCCCTTCCATAACGGCGACGCAGGAGTTCGTCGTGCCGAGATCTATGCCGATGATCTTTGCCATGTCCAAGTTGCCTCTTTGTATGCCTACTTCAAGCTGCCGGTCGGTGCCGGCTGCGTTATTGTGATATTGGCGCGAAGCGCGC
This sequence comes from uncultured Pseudomonadales bacterium, assembly GCA_964348085.1. GTDB lineage: Bacteria > Pseudomonadota > Gammaproteobacteria > Pseudomonadales > Azotimanducaceae > VXYL01. Next base: position 6,118 of record CAYGBI010000028.1, read on the forward strand.
CTGATTCAAGATGCCACGCCGCGCCGAAGCGGGTGACCAAGTGCGCCGCTACGCCTTCCCTTCGGTCGATGCGGCCGGATCACTCGCAGCCGGCGCCGGTTCGCGAGCGACGATCACCCGTGCCGCTCGAGCCAAACGACCATTGACGGTATAGCCCTTCTGAAACACCTGAACGACGGCGCCCGGTTCGGCTTCGTCGCTGTCGACCACGCTCATCGCCTCGTGCAACTTGGGGTCGAACGGCGCACCGATCGGATCCACCACTTCGATGCCCTGCTTGCGCATCGCTTCCATCAGCAACTTGAGCGACAGCCCGATGCCTTCCGCCATCGCCGATGCGGCTTCGCCTTCCACCGTCCGCGCCGCCTCCGCGGCGCGCTCGAAGCTGTCCACCGCCGGCAACAGATCGGTGACAAATCTCTCCAGTGCGTACTTACGTGCGTTTTGGATGCTGCGATCCGCACGTTTGCGTACGTTTTCCGCCTCTGCTACCGCGCGTAGCGCACGATCTTCTGCCGCTTCGAGTCCGGCCTGCGCCGCGAGGAGATCCGCCCGCAGGGATTCGACCTCGTCCTTTTCCCCCGCGTCCGGGTCGGCGTCGGGCGTTTCCCCGTTCGACTCATTCGTCCCGCCCGTCCCGCCGTCCGCCTCATTGGCGGACGGCGTCGGTTCGGCCGTGCGCTCGCTCGCCGTTTCGGCGGCAACGCCAGTCTCCGCCTCGCCATCGGTGTTGCCCGTGTTCGCTTCGTTCGCCATTGGCTCGTTTGGTTCCCACTTACGCGCTTACGCGACCAAACCGCTAGGTGGCGCCTAAGGCGAAGGATTTCAACCCGTGAACGCGGAATCCGGCAAGGCAGGAGGGCCTTCGCAAGAAATATCCATGGCGGCGCCGAGCAAACGCGCCGTCACGTCGACCACGGGAATCACTTTTTCGTAGGCCATGCGCGTCGGCCCGACCACGCCGAGAACACCGGCGACCCGGCCTTGTATTTCATAGCGGGCCGTCACCAAGCTGTAATCGTCGAGCGGCCGATAGCCGGACTCCTCGCCGATGAATAGCTGAATGCCTTCCGTGTCCAAGCAACGGTCCAACAGATGGAGGATGGCGCCTTTGCGGGCGAAGGCGTCGAACAGTTCACGCACCGCGTCGACGCTGGCGAGCGTCTCCCACAGATTCGCCTCGCCCGATACCACATAGTCTTGGTCTTCCTCGTCCGGCTCCGGCGTAAACGCCTTGGACGCCACGTCCAACGTGGTCTGCATCATCGAGTTCAGCCGGTCCTTGTCGTTCTGCATGCTGGCGAGGACGCCGGCGCGAATGGCGGACAACGATTTGCCGGCGAACTCGCGGTTGATGTAATTGGCCGCTTGCACCAGCTCGGGTTCGGCGTACTCGCGGTCCGTGTGTATGACGCGATTCTGCACTTCCCGCTCGTTGACCACTAAGATCACCAGCACCCGATCCCCGGACAGCGACAGGAACTCCACTTGGCGTAGCGACACTCGCTCCGGCCTAGGCACCGTGACCAAGCCCGCCATTCGCGTCACCCGAGACAAGAGCCCGGACGCGGCCTCGACGAGCTGCGTGGGCGTTTTGTCTGGATCCAAGCTGACGCGCAGCCGGCCGACGCTGCGTTCGTCCATGGGCCGCACGGAAATCAGGCTGTCCACGAAGAAGCGCAGGCCTTGATGCGTGGGGACTTTGCCTGCCGACGGATGCGGGCTGCACACCAAGCCGCGCGCCTCCAACTCCGCCATGACATTGCGCACGGTCGCCGGGCTGACGGCCACATCCGCCTTGCCCGCCAGCGTCTTCGACGCCACCGGTGCGCCTTCCGCGAGATAATGCTCGACGAGCATCTTCAAGAACTGGCGGGCGCGCTCGCCCACCCCTTCCGCCGTTGTGTTCATGGCACTCGACATCGTGCAAACTCCGGCGCTTACTCCTAGGTTCCCGTTTGCTCGCGCGATTGCGAGCTACCGCCGAGGAACTTACTTTACACCCAATGAACGACACCCAATAAACGGCTTTGACGCCTATCGACAACCGCCATGCTGAAGGCGCTCAACATACGCAACTTCGCCTTGGTCAAGGAACTCGACATCGAGTTCGACGCCGGCCTCACCGTGATCACCGGCGAATCCGGCGCCGGTAAGACGATTCTGCTCGATGCGCTCGGCCTAGTGCTGGGCAATCGCGCCAAGCGAACCCAGCTTCGCCCCGGCAGCCTCGCTTGCGAAGTGAGCGTGGAGTTCGACATCGCCGCCCACCCGCGCAGCCGAGATGCGCTGGCCGCATTGGACCTGCTGCAACCCGACGACGAGTCGACCTGCCTCGTGCGCCGCATCGCCGGCGAGCGCCGCTCCCGCGCTTTCGTGAACGGCAGCCCGGCAACCTTGGCGACGCTGCAATCGCTCACCGAGCCGCTGATCGACATTCACGGTCAATTCGAGCATCGGCAGTTGTTGACCCCTGATGCGCAGCGCCGCTTGCTCGACGAGTACGGCCTCGATGCTAGAGCGCTCGCGGCCACCGCGGACAGCTATCGCGAACGCATGGCGCTCACGCAGGAGCTCGAAGACGGTCGCGCCGAGGCCGAGCGCCGGCGGGAACGCGAGAGCTTGTTGCGTTATCAGATTGACGAACTCACGGCGCTCGGCGACGCGATTCACCGCGTCGACGAGTTGACCGCGGCGCACAAGCGGTTCAGCCGCGCCCAAGAACTCAAAGTCGAGCTCGGCGGCGCATTGCAGGCGGTCGAAGAGGATCTGCTCCCGCGCTCGGCAAGGCTGGCGAGCTTGCTCGACGGCGTGGACGACGCGCACGCCAACTTGTGCGCCGCAGCCGAACTGGCGAACTCGGCGCAGACGCATCTGGACGAGTGCGTCGACGAGCTGCGGCGCTACATCGATTCGTTCCCCGAAGACGACGCCGAACTAGCGGACATCGAACAAGCGCTATCGGCCATTCACGACACGGCGCGCAAGCACCGGGTGCCGGCGACCGAACTTGGCGCGCACTTCATCGCCCTCGAGCGCGAACTGAGCGGGCTTACGGACGACGAGGCTCGGCTCAACGAGCTCGAGGCACGGACGGCCGCTGCCGAGGCGCGTTTCTTCACCGTCGCGCGGGGCCTATCCAAGGCGCGCCGCAAGGCGGCGGCGCCGTTCGCGGAGCAAGTGACCAAGACGCTCGCCGAATTAGGACTCCGCGAGGCGGCACTGCACGTCGAGTTCGCGCCAACGGAGTCGGCCGCCGGCTTGGAGACGGTGGCGTTCACAGCGAGCACCAACCCGCGCTATCCCGCCGCCAGCTTGAAGGAGATCGCCTCCGGCGGCGAGCTTTCGCGCATCGCATTGGCGATTCAGGTGGCGGCGGCACAACGCGCCCGGCTGCCTTGCTTGGTTCTCGACGAGGCCGACATGGGCGTTGGCGGCACCACCGCGGACGTACTGGGCCGAGTGCTCAGGCGCCTTGCCAAGAACACGCAGGTCATCGCCATCACCCACGCACCGCAAATCGCCGCGCTCGGCGACAGCCACCTCAAAGTGTCGAAAACCAGCGCCCAAGACACCGTGGTGAACACACTCGCCGGCAACGACCGCACTCAGGAACTGGCGCGTATGCTCGGTGGTCAAACGGTCACCGATGAATCCCGCTCCTACGCCAAGACGCTCCTCGAGCAAGCCGCAAGCTGACGCAGTGGCGCGTGGCAAATTGCCGCGCCTGCGGCTAACATCGCGCCGCCCCAACTGATAGATCCCTGTGAAGCTCGTGAATCGGAGAGTCGCCGTCGCCTTGCTCGCCATAGCCGCGACATTGTTCGTGTCCGCCTGCTCGCTGCCGCGCGTCTACCGGCTCACTGTGCAGCAAGGCAACGTCATCACGCAAGAGATGGTGGACAGCCTGAAGCCCAGCATGACGCGCGAGCAAGTGGCCTACATCATGGGCGAACCGGTGATTCGCAACCCGTTCGACGACAGCCGTTGGGACTATGTGTACACCTTTCGCGTTCCGGGCTATGTGGACGAGCAGGTGAAGATGTCGCTGTTCTTCGTCGACGACGTGCTTTCCCACTTCACCGGTGACCTCAAGCCGTCCAGCGAAGCCGAGGCGGACGCGGAACCCGAAGCCGAGGCGGAATCCTTGGTGGCCGGTGGGGTGGAGCCGTAGCGCGCTAGGCGCCTATCACCACTGCCGCTTGAGCCGCGCGTGGCACACATGCTCTTGGCGGTTCAAGGCGGTCCTTGACCAGCGTCCCGCGCCGTGGCTGTCGGAGGCGCCATTCGTTTGGATCAAGAAAGCCGGGCTTTCGACGATTCAGTGTGCGCGGTTTATGAAAGGTCCAAGGCGAGTACTAGGCGGAACTTGGGAGCGGCTTTGGGCCGGGGCACTGGCAGCCTTCCCAAACGGGGTCAACGGGCGGATTTCCTACACGGGCGATGGTGATAATCGCTACCCATGCCCCTCGCGAATGCGCGATAGTAGCGGCTTTGCATCAACGTGGTCGGTGGGAGCGATGAACGAAGTACGACGACGAAAAGTAACTTGGCCGGCTTGGCTGGATGGCCAGAAGGCGGCGATGGCGAGTGTGGTGATCGCGTTCGGCGCCTTCATCCAGATTGGGTTCTCGGGCATGCGTTCCGACATGAACCAACTACGCGGGGACATGAACCAGCAGATAACGGAGCTACGGGGAGACATGAACCACCAGATCTCCGAGCTACGCGGGGACATGAACCATCAGGTCTCGCAACTGCGCGGCGAGCTGGGTCGGTTCCGGTCCGATGTGGACGTTCGGCTGCGGGTAATCGAGACCGACCTCCAAGCCGTGAAGGTCCAGCTCGCGATCGTGGACACCCGGCTGAGCGCTGTGGAAAGGCACGTCGGCATCGACGGGCCGTCGCAGAAGGTCGCAGACGCGGGGCAAGAGTCTCGCCAGACGCCCTATTAGCTGCCACTCGCTCACTATCGCCCGGCCACCCGTCGGACTTGGCAGCGTTAGCCGCGAAGTCCGACGGGTGATAGGAAGCTTGGGCTGGGCGAAAGGCGGTGCCGCTAGACACCGGCTTATGCCGCGCTGGCGCGACCACGTTCGGCGGACTGCTAACGAGCTTCCCGAGTGCCCATCGCCCGTGCGCGCCGCGCCGCCACGGGGTCCACCAACAATTCCCGCAACAGCTCGATGCGGTCGCCATCTTCGAGAACTCGGTCAAGCATCGAGAGCTCGCCGTAGACGGCAACGGCCGCCGGTTTCTCCGTGGCGAAACGCGAGGTCGCCAACGCCTCGCCGACGGTGGTTCCCGGGGGCACTTCGATTTGCTGGACTCGCGCCTCGTCGGCGCTCGCGTGGACGACCTCGATTTTCATATCGGTTACGGTACAACTTTCAACATTGCAACGCCGGACCGGCCCATGACGCGAACGTACCGCTATTTCGCCTACGGCTCCAACATGTCCAGCGCCCGTCTCCAGGGCCGAACGCCATCCGCCCGCTTCTTGGCGCGGGGACGAATACGGCGCCATGCTCTGCGCTGGCACAAGCTCGGTCGCGACGGCTCGGGAAAGTGCGACGCGACCTTCACCGACGATGTCGAAGACACCGTCTGGGGCGTGCTCTTCGAGCTCGACCACGCCGAGAAGCCGTTGCTCGACGAGGCGGAGGGGTTAGGCATCGGCTATGTCGAGAAGGTCGTTGCGGTGACAACCGACACCGGCACATGTAACGCGCTGACGTACGAAGCGAAGCCCGACATGATCGACGCATCGTTGCGGCCCCGCGCTTGGTACAAAGCGCACGTAGTGCGAGGCGCCCAGGAGCACGGGCTGCCAACGGACTACGTCGCCGTGCTGGAAGCCGTGGCGACGACGCCGGAACGGTCAGGCCCTCTGCCGTAGGATCGAAATCATGGCGCCGTGAACCGGCTGTTCTCCGGCAGGCCAGCGGGGCATGTCGCGGATTGCCACCGCCGTTGCAGAGGGCGTTCCCCTGTGCGGACAAGCCTTGTCGGTCGCCACGCGACCTTGCGTGGCGCGTTTAACGCATGAGTCGAAGATTCACCGGGAGCCGAGCGCCCGCTGGTCACCGCCGAAGCTTGCGCAATTCCTCGAGCGTTCGCTGCTGCGCCACGGCCGCCGCGAGTTGCGCCTCGACTCGGCCATAGTCCAACTCGGCCGCCGCCTCGGACAACGCCCGTTCCGCCTCTTGCCGAGCTTCGATCGCCGCCGCCTCGTCGATGTCGTCGGCGCGCAAGGCGGTGTCGGCCAAGATCGTCACGATGCCCGGCTGCACCTCCAAGTAGCCGCCGGAGGCGTAGAACACGTCCTCTTCGCCGTTTTCGTCCCGGAGCCGCACCGGGCCGGAGCGAAGACCGGTCAACAACGCGGCGTGCCCCGGCAGAATGCCAAGCTCCCCGAGCGAGCCGGTGGCGGAGAGCATGGCGATGCGGCCGCTGTAAATCTCCTGTTCGGCGCTGACGATGTGGCATTGCATGGTCGCGGGCATGACCTTCCTCCGGCGGCTGTTTCAGACGATCTTTAGGCAGTCAACGTCTCTGCCTTCTTCCGCGCGTCCTCGATGGTGCCGACCATGTAGAACGCCTGTTCCGGCATGTCGTCGCACTCGCCGTCGAGAATGGCGCGGAAGCTGCGGACGGTGTCCTCCCTGGTCACATAGTCGCCCGGTTGACCGGTGAACTGCTCTGCGACGAACATCGCTTGGCTGAAGAATTGCTGCATCTTGCGAGCGCGGAACACCAGCGCCTTATCCTCCTCCGACAGTTCGTCCATGCCTAGGATGGCGATGATGTCCTTGAGCTCTTGATAGCGTTGCAGCACCTCCTGGGCGCCGCGGGCGACTTGATAGTGTTCTTGGCCGACGATATTCGGGTCGAGTTGTCGGCTAGACGAAGCGAGGGGATCGACGGCGGGGTAGATGCCCAAGTCCGTGATCGCGCGAGATAGGGTCACCGACGAATCCAAGTGCGCGAAGGTGGTGGCGGGCGATGGGTCCGTGTAGTCGTCCGCGGGCACGAAAATGGCTTGCACGGAAGTGATCGAACCCGTCTTGGTGGTCGTGATGCGCTCCTGCAGAGCCCCCATCTCCGCCGCCAACGTCGGCTGATAGCCCACGGCCGACGGCATACGTCCCAACAGGGCGGAGCATTCGGTGCCGGCCAGCGTATAGCGGTAGATGTTGTCGATGAACAGCAGCACGTCGCGGCCTTCGTCGCGGAACTTCTCCGCCAACGTCAGGCCGGATAGACCCACCCGCAGGCGGTTGCCGGGCGGCTCGTTCATTTGTCCGAATACTAGGGAAATCTTGTCCAAGACACCGGCGTCCTGCATCTCGTAGTAGAAGTCGTTGCCTTCCCGAGTGCGTTCGCCGACCCCGGCGAACACCGAGAGGCCGGCGTGTTCGATCGCGATATTGCGGATGAGCTCCAGCATCGTGACGGTCTTGCCGACCCCGGCGCCGCCGAACAGGCCCACCTTGCCACCACGGGCGAAGGGGCACATCAAGTCGATCACCTTGACGCCGGTCTCGAGCAGCTCGTTGCCGCCTTTTTGATCCTCGTAGGAGGGCGGGTTGCGGTGGATGGGCAGCGTTTCTCGGGCGTTGATGGGGCCGCTCTCGTCCACCGGTTGGCCGAGAACATCCATGATGCGTCCCAACGTCTCTTCGCCGACGGGGATCGAGATGGGGCCGCCCGTGTTCACCACGTCGAGACCTCGGGAGAGGCCCTCCGACGAGCCCATGGCGATGGTGCGCACGACGCCGTCGCCGAGCTGCTGCTGGACTTCAAGCGTCAAGCCCGTCGCCACGACCTTCAAGGCGTCGTACACCTTGGGCACTTCCTCGCGGGCGAACTCCACGTCGATAACCGCGCCAATGACTTGGACGATCCGACCGTTTGACATAGATGGCACTCCTTCCTCTTGGCCTCTTGGCCTCTTCGGCCTCTTGGCGATTGCGGCGACTTGGCCAGCCGCAGGCATTCGCTCGGTGGCGTTAGACCGCCGCGGCTCCGCCGACGATTTCCGAGATTTCTTGGGTGATGGATGCTTGCCGGGCGTTGTTGTAGAGCAACGTCAACTCAGCAACGATTTCCTCAGCGTTGTCCGTGGCGTTTTTCATGGCGATCATGCGCGCCGCTTGCTCGCAGGCGGTGTTTTCCACCACCGCTTGATACACCAAGGATTCGATGTAGCGCTCCACCAAGCCCTCGATGAGTTCACGGGCATCCGGCTCGTAGATGTAGTCCCAGCGGTGCTGGAATTGGTCGCTTTCGATCGGCGGCAACGGCAGCAGTTGCCGAACCACGGGGCGCTGCGTCATGGTGTTCACGAACTCGTTGGAGATGATATCGAGTCGGTCGATGCGGCCGTCGGCGAAGGCGTCGAGCATCACCTTAACGCCGCCGATCAAATCCGCCACTTCGGGCGTCTCGCCGACTTCGCTCAACGACGCCAGAATGTTGCCGCCGACCGCTCGGAAGAACTGCACCGCCTTGTTGCCGATTAGCGCCAACCCGGTGTTCACGCCCGCGTTTTCCCACTCCCGCACTCGCCGCACGAGCTCGCGGAAGAGATTTACGTTCAATCCCCCGCATAGGCCACGATCCGTCGACACCACGATGTAGCCGACTTGGGCGACCTCTCTGGTCACCATGTAGGTGTGACGGTACTCCGGCGAGGCGTTGGCCAAGTGCCCGATCACCTGCTCGATGCGCTGACTGTAGGGGCGACCCTCGCGCATGCGCTCCTGCGTGCGGCGCATTCGGCTCGCCGCCACCATCTGCATCGCCCGCGTGCTCTTCTGCGTAGTCTGCACGCTGGCGATCTTCTTCTTTATTTCGCGTCCGGCCGCCATTACGGGCGCATCTTCCGACCAACGGTCAAGCGGGTAGCTAGGTTCATCCCCTTACTCGTAGCTGTGACTTGCCTTGAACTTGTCGAGCGCCTCTTTCATGTACGCCACGATTTCATCGTTGTGGTCTCCGGTCTCGGTGATGTCGGCCATCCACTCGCCGTGCTCCGCGTTCATATAGGCCAAGAGATCCCGCTCGAAATCCAGCACCTTCGCCACCGGCACGCCGTCGAGATAGCCTTCGTTCGCCGCGAACAACACCACGCCCATTTCCGCGACGCTCATCGGCGAATATTGATCTTGCTTCATCAGTTCCTCGACGCGGGCGCCGTGGTCCAACTGGCGGCGCGTGACCTCGTCGAGGTCCGAGGCGAACTGTGAAAACGCCGCCAACTCCCGATATTGCGCCAAGGACAGTTTCACGCCCCCGGAGAGCCGCTTCATAAACGGAACTTGCGCCGAGCCGCCCACGCGAGACACCGAAATGCCGGGGCTCATGGCGGGACGAAGGCCGGAATTGAAGCGATCAAGCTCCAGATAAATCTGCCCGTCGGTGATGGAGATGACATTGGCGGGCACAAACGACGACACTTCGCCGGCCTGCGTCTCGATGATGGGCAACGCGGTCAGCGAGCCGGTTTGGCCCTTTACTTCACCGTTCGTGAACTCTTCCACGTAGTCGGCGTTGACCCGCGCCGCACGCTCGAGCAAGCGCGAGTGCAGATAGAAGACATCGCCGGGGTAGGCCTCCCGTCCGGGCGGGCGGCGCAGCAACAAGGAGATTTCCCGATACGCCCACGCCTGCTTGGTGAGATCGTCATAGATGATGAGGGCGTCTTCCCCGCGATCCCGGAAGAACTCGCCCATGGCGCAACCAGAGTAGGGCGAGATGTACAGCATCGGTGCCGGGTCCGCCGCGCTCGCCGCTACAACGATGGTGTGTTCCATGGCGCCGTTGTCTTCCAACGTGCGCACGATATTGGCGATGGTGGACATCTTCTGGCCGATGGCCACGTAGATGCACTTGATGCCGGTGCCCTTCTGGTTGATGATCGCGTCCACGGCTATGGCGGTTTTGCCGATCTGTCGGTCGCCAATAATGAGTTCCCGCTGGCCACGACCGATGGGCACCATCGCGTCGATGCACTTGATGCCCATCTGCACGGGCTGATCCACCGTCTGGCGGGCGATCACGCCGGGCGCTACCTTCTCCACCGGCGACGTCTCCGTAGCGTGGAGGGGACCTTTGCCGTCAATGGGATTGCCAAGCGCGTCCACGACCCGGCCGAGCAGCTCGCGGCCGACCGGCACCTCGAGGATGCGCTTGGTGCAACGGGCGGTCATGCCCTCGGACAGCACCTCGTAGTCTCCGAGCACTACGCAGCCCACGGAATCGCGCTCCAAGTTCAGCGCCATGCCAAAGCGCGCGCCACCCTCGGCGCCGCCGAACTCGATCATCTCGCCGTACTGCGCTTCGGCCAAACCGTGGATGCGCACGATGCCGTCCGAGACGCTGACAATGGTGCCTTCATTGGCGGTGCGCGCCGAAACATCGAGGTTTTCGATGCGGCCGCGAATGACATCGCTGATTTCCGTCGGATTCAGTTGCTGCATGGAGTTTGTTCCTTAACCTTGTCGATGGCGGTCAAGCGCGTTGCAGCGTGTCCACCAACCGGATAAGACGGCCGCGCACAGAGCCGTCGATCACTGTATCGGCGGCGCGAATGACCGCGCCGCCGATCAATTGCGCATCCACCTGCGCGGTGACGTGTACTTCCTGCTCGAACCGGCGCTCAAGGGCGTCGGTGTAGGCGCCCAACTGTTCATCGGAGAGCGCGACCGCGGTGGCGATCTCCACGTCCAAGACCTGTTCCGACCGCGCTTTCAACGCCTCGAACTGCTCGGCGATCTCCGGCAACAGCGCCAAGCGCTTATTGGCAGCCAATACGAGTAGGAAACGGCGGCCGTGGTCGTCAATCTCCTCGCGCGCCACGTCCGCTAGCCGATACGCCTTCGCTTCGTCCGGGAGGGAAGGCGAGCCGATAAGCGCTCGCACCTCGGGTGTGCGTACGATGTCCGCGATCACCGCAAGCATGCGCGACCAGCGCGCCAAGGTGCCGTTTGCCTTGGCGAGGTCGAACGCCGCATTGGCGTAGGGCCGGGCGAGGGTCGCGAGTTCCGCCATCTCGAAGTTCCGCTCGCGCTAGAGTTCGGCGGCGATGCGGTTCAAAAGCGCGTCGTGGCGATTGCGGTCGATGGAGGCTTCGAGCACCTTCTCGGCGCCGTCCACTACCAAATCCGCGACCTGCGCCCGCAACGTCTCCTTGGCGCGATTCATCTCCCGCGCCACATCCGCCTGTGCCGCGGCGAGAATGCGTTGCCGCTCCGCTTCCGCGTCTACTTTCGCGTGCTCGATCATCTGCGCCGCTTGACTGCGCGCCTCGTCTACGATGCTGCGGGCTTCGGCACGTGCGGAAGACAAGGTCTCCGCTGCGCCCGCTTCGGCATGTTCGAGGTCGCGTTGCGCCTTGGCCGCCGCCTCCAAGCCGTCCGCAATGGTCTGTTGACGTTCGCGCATGGCACGAATCAAGAACGGCCAGATGAACTTCCAACAAAAGACGACAAACCCGAAAAAGGCCACCGACTGACCGATCACAGTCGCCGTAATGTTCACGTTCGCATCTCCTTACGGGCGCGCGTTGGTCAGCCAGCGACCACGAACATCACATACAGGGCTACGCCAACGCCGATAATCGGCACGGCGTCCACCAATCCCAAAATGATGAACAACTGGGTTCGGAGCACCGGCAGCAGTTCGGGTTGGCGGGCGACGCCCTCCATGAACTTGCCGCCGAGTTGCCCGACGCCGATTGCCGCACCAACGGCACCGAGGCCGATCATCAGCCCGGCCCCGATATACAAGAGAACTTGCATCTCCATTTCGCTTAAAGACTCCTTGAACTAAGAGGTTTAGTGCTCTTCGCCCGCATCGTGCGCTTGGGCGAGGTATACGACCGTCAGCACGGCGAAGATGAAAGCTTGCAGCGTGATAATGAGCACATGGAACACCGCCCACGCCCATTGCAGCACCATGCCGAAGACGCCGATCAAGAGATCGCCGAGCGTGAGGGTCAAGAGACCGCCGAACATGAGGGCGATGAGGATGAAAATCATCTCGCCCGCATAAAGGTTGCCAAACAACCGGAGACCCAAGGAAACGGGCTTGGCCAACAGCGTTACGCCTTCGAGGATGAGATTCACCGGGGCGAGATACCACTTCGGAAACGGATGGTACAGCAGCTCCTTCAAGAAGCCGCCGACGCCCTTGCACTTGACGCTGTAGTAGAGGATGAGCAGGAAGACCGCCAGCGCCATCCCCAACGTTATGTTGGGGTCGGTGGTAGGAACCACCTTCATGTAGTGAATGCCAACGTATTTGGCGGCCACCGGGATCCAGTCCACCGGCACTAGATCCATGAGGTTCATCAGGAACACCCAGACGAAGATCGTCAGCGCCATGGGCGCCACGAGGTCGTTACGGTGCGTAAAGATGTCGGACACCGTATCGTCAATGAAGTCGACGATCATTTCTACGGCATTCTGCAGTCCGGCGGGCACCCCGGCCGTGGCGCGCTTCGCCGCGGTACGAAACAGGAGACAAAACACGACGCCAAGGCCGAGGGACCACGCCATCGAGTCCACATTGACGGCCCAGAAGCCCATCGCCGCTACTTCTTCCGCGCTCTCGGCCAAGCCCCACGTACCGTCCGGATGACGGCCGTACGTCAGATTCGTGAGGTGGTGCTTGATGTATTCGCCGCTACTCTCGGCCATTTAAGCTTCTATATCCCCGTTCACCGTTGGCTCATCTCCCGCCACCAAAGGCGCCCCCAGCATCGCCAGCAACGCCACGCCAAGTCCGATGAAGAACCCGACGCCGCCAACGCCAGCGACGAACGCGACGACCAGCAACGCGACGGTAAGCGCCACTTTCGCGACCCATTGGCCCAGCGCTCTGCCGGCAAGCACGACGGCCACCGCATCGGTGGACCCGGCGCGAGTGATCGCCCACGCGAAATACGCGTTCGGCAAAAAAGCCACCATCCCGCCGAGAAGCGCAGGCACCGCTTCATCCGTGCGCCAAACCAGCACCGTCGCCGACGCCAACAACGTGGCAACGGCCTGCAAACCGACCACTCGAACTAGCACCCCCCGGCGCGTTGCGCGGGCGTTCGTGACGTAGCTCAAGAGGTGTCCTTGGTCGCGAGAGCGGGATTATACGGGTGCGCTTGTGGCGGTTCAATGACGGGTTGCAGGCCAAGCCGTTGCCTCGGCGACGCGTTCAAAGAAACGGCAATTTCCTACGTCGGCGATGGTGATAGTCTGTAACGCTAGGTGACGCGGCTAAGCGATACTGTCGCCTTGGCAACGAAGTGAGCAAGCCAATGAACGAAGCGCGACGCGGTATCCGTTGGCCGACATGGTTGACCGGCCAGACCATCGCTTTCATCGGCACCATGATCGCTTTCGGGGTGTTCCTGCAGAACGGTTTTTCGAGCATCGACGCCAACATGCGCGCGCTACGGGTAGAGATGCGAGCCGATATGGGGGCTCTCCGAACCGAGATACGAGACGATCTGGCCGCACTTCGAACGGAGCTGCACGCGGACATGGTGGCTCTTCGAGCGGAGCTGCACGCCGATATGGCAGCTCTTCGAGTCGAGCTACGAGGCGAAATGGCGGACCTCCGAGCCGAGCTACGAGGAGAAATGAAAGACCTCCGGGCAGAGTTGAAGGGCGATATTCACGGGCTACAAGCCGAGCTCCAGCAGCTCCGCGTGGATACGTACCAAGGACTCGGCAAGCTCGGCGACAGGCTTGGCGTTGTAGAGCGTGATGTCGCAGTCATCAAGACCCGCCTTGGCGTTGTGGAGCGCGATGTCGCAGTCATCAAGACCCGACAAGCCGAGGGCAACGAGCAAAGTGCCGTTTCCGGTACGTTACCGAGTGTAGAGGACGCCAACTTGGCCGCTGCCATAGAGTAGCGTCCTATCCGGTTGATTTCTCGCATTTCAGCGCTTGCTTCGCACGTTGACGCGAGACACGACCCGCGGTCAATATCGAGCAGGTCGGCAAGGGCCGCGACACGGCGCGGGCGCGACGAGCACGCCGCACGGAAACCCTGTGACGGCGTTGCGCCCCTAGCGGCGCCCGACCGTTCTCGGTGCGACGCGGACTTCCACCACGGATGCTAGAGTTTCTTCATGCGCACGTTCTCGTCGTACGGCCCGGTCGATACCGACCAACACTTCTACGTACCGAGGCGAGCGCTGGTGACCGAAGCGCTAAACGCCTTGATCGGCCGACCCCCCGAACAAGGTGGCGGCTACATCACCGTATGGGCGCCGCGCCAGCGCGGCAAATCTTGGCTTCTCGGCCAAGTGCGGCAACGGCTACTCGACGAGGACCGCTACCGGGATTTCGACGTCGTGTGGCTCAGCGTCGAGGATTTCCGGGGCGAGACGGACCCGCTCGTAGTCGTACGCGACCTCGCCGCCGAAATCGCGCGCCACCTCGGCTTGCGCCCGGTGCAAGTCGACTCGCCCCGAGATTTCGCCACTTGCTTCGCCAGCGAGCGCCTAGCGAAGCCGTTGGTGCTCATCATTGACGAGTTCGATGCCCTTGGCGACGAAGCAATCGACCGGATCGTGAGTGTCTTTCGCCGCATCCACGGCGCTAGACGACTGCGCACGGCCACGCCTAGGGGCGAACAGGACTATCTATTGCACGGGGTCGCGCTAATCGGGGTACGCAGCGTGCTCGGCGTGGACAGCGCCTCCGGATCGCCGTTCAACGTGCAACGCAGCCTGCATGTACCCAACCTGACACTGGCGGAGGTGCGCAGCATGTTCGCGTGGTATCAGCGGGAAAGCGGCCAAGCCGTCGCCAAGGCGGCGGTGGACCGCTTGTTTCAGGAAACCGAAGGACAACCCGGCCTCGTATCGTGGTTCGGCGAACTGCTCACCGAGACCTACAACCGCAACGCGGCCACGATCACGACCGAAGATTTCGACCGCGTGTACGCGCACGCCGTCCATGCGCTGCCGAACGTGAACATCCAGAATCTCATCGTCAAGGTCGCACGCGAGCCGTGGCGGAACTTGGTTTTGGAGCTCTTCCAGACCAAGGAAAAGCAGCCGTTCGGGTTCGACGAGCCGCTCGTCAACCACCTGTATATGCACGGGGTGGTCGACCAAGAGATCACCGACGACAACGAACACTACATAAGGTTCGCCTGCCCGTTCGTTCAGAAGCGGCTATTCCTATACTTCTCGCGCACCCACTTCCGCTTTACCGGCGAGGTGTTCGCCGAGTTCGAGGACGTCTCCGATACCGTCACGGATGCCGGCCTAGACGTCAAACGCCTCCTGCGCCGCTACGAGCGGCACTTGCGCGAGAACCGGGACTGGCTGCTCAAGGACGCGCCACGACGCCAAGATCTGCGCATCCACGAAGCCGTCTACCACTTCATTTTGTATTCCTTCGTGGATCGGTTTCTCCGCCCCAAGGGCGGGCGCGTGTACCCGGAGTTCCCCACCGGCAACGGCAAAATCGACCTCCTTATCCGCTACGCGGGGAATATCTACGGGCTTGAACTCAAGGCATTCACCGACGCCTTCGGCTACCGGGCGGCTTTGCGTCAGGCGGCTCGCTACGGCAAGCAGCTCGGTTTGCGGGAGGTCGTCCTCGCGTGCTTCGTCGAATCGACCGACGACGACTCACGGCGTCGCTACGAGACTGTCTACGAGGACAGCGCCACGAGGGTGACGGTCACGCCGGTATTCGTGGCGACTGCCTGAGGGTAAGCGAACCGCTCCGCCAGCGACTACTCGACCCCTTGCTCGGCACGGCGTATGGTGCTGCTGCAAAGGGTACGACGGAGCTTCGGATATGCCGGTGCAGGAACCTCCCGTAGACGAGGTGTCTACCAAGCCGTGGCCAGAGTACGAAAAAGAAGGATGCGCCCGCGCCCACGCGCTCGGCAACCGCTCGGCCATGCGCTTCGACGCCAACGGCCACTTGGCGCAAGACATCCTAGACGCCTACCGCCGTACCGGGTTTTTTGTTTTCACCGGCGTGTTGTCCGCCGAGGAAGTCGCCGAGCTACGTACCGAGTTCGACGAGATCCTCGACAACGCGCCGGCGACGCTTGACGGTGACACCGACCGGAACGGCCGGCCGGCGAAGTACGCCGGTTACTACACCCTGTCCGCACGCGATGGGTGTGAAGGGGAGGGAAAAAGCGCATCCGCCGTAGTCGGCTTGTTCTCGCACCCGCTGATGATGATGGATTCGGCGCTGCGAGCCTACGCGCATCCAGACATCCTGCGCATGGTGGCGAGCGTCAACGGCGACGACTTCGTGCCGTTCCACGAGAGTATCTTCCACAAGGGCGCCGGCGAAGGGCCGCCAACCCGTTGGCATCAAGACGGGCGCACCCATTGGACGCCGGACGGCGCCGCCTTGGAGCAAGCGGACGGTTCCGGCAAGACGCACGGCTTCAATTTGTCCGTCTCGTGGTCGAACTGCACGCCGGAGAACTGTCTGTGGGTGGTGCCGGGGAGCCACAAACGCTGGCGACTCGCCAATGGCGGTGCATTTCCACCGATTACGGAACGCTTGGCCGATGCCGTCCCGGTGTTGCTGTCCCCCGGCGACTGCGCGATGGTGAATCGCAGCTCCTTGCACGGCGCCTACCCCAACCGGTCCGCCGAGCGCCGTATCACCATGGTCCTCGGCTACCACAAGCGGGACTCCGCCATCGGCGCCGAGACCACCAACGTTCACGCCTTCAAGCGTCCCGGCACGACCAAGCACATCAAGTACTCGGAAGACTATGTGCTGCGTCGAACGCGGATGATTCCGCTGGCGATCGATGCGCGCCGCCAACGCTTTCCCAACGAAGAGCCTTACGAGTACACCGGTAGTTATACCGGCGATGCCCGCTGGAACGAGAAGACGAGAGCCGAAATCGCCAAGGAAGACGACGAGTATTGGCAGCGGGACATCACCCTGTAAAGGATGGACTGACGCCTTCCGAGCCGAATCGACCCAACGTCAGCGCGGCGACCCTATCCGAGCCAAGATGCCGTCGAGTTCGTCGAGGCTCGCGAAACGAATCACGATCCTGCCCTTGCCTCCCTTCGTGGGGGTGATGGATGTTTGCGCACCGAGCGCTTCGCTCAACGCACGCTCCAACCGCCGAGTGTCAGGGTCGCTCGGCGGCGCGTTGTCGCGTTCGCCGCGCAAGAGTCGCTTCACCAGCGCTTCGGTCTGCCGCACCGACAACTCGCCGGCAACGACGCGCCGCGCCGCCTGTTCTTGGTCGCTGTCGTCGAGTGCGAGCAAGGCTCGCGCATGGCCCATTTCCAGCGCTCCTTCGTCAAGTAACTCAAGTACCTTCGGCGCTAAGTTCAAGAGCCGCAGCAAGTTGGTGACCGCGGTTCGAGAGCGACCTACCGTCGTCGCCAGCTCCTCATGCGTGAGCGCGTATTCGTCGATAAGCCGTCGCAACGCTTGGGCTTCTTCCAGCGGGCTCAAGTCCTCGCGCTGGATGTTCTCGATCAGCGCCAGCGCCAGCGCTTGCCGATCATCGACTTCGCGCACAATCGCCGGCATCGTCGCCAAGCCGGCTTGTTGCGCCGCACGCCAGCGGCGTTCGCCGGCGACGATTTCGTAACCGCCGGCAGTGCGGCGGCGTACGATGATCGGCTCGATCAGGCCCTGGGCGCGAATGGACTGCGCTAGTCCTTCAATGCCTTCGGCGCGGACGCGACGACGCGGCTGGTGGCTGCCGCGATGCAGGAGCGCCAAAGGTATGTCGGCGGGCGGTTCGGACGCCGGCGCTTCGCCGTCGAGCCACGACTCGGGCAATAGCGCATCGAGACCTCTGCCCAAGCCACCTTTGCGACTGGCCACCCGCCAATCCCCTATGCGCCGTTACGGTGCGCGGCCGACGTACCCGCATCGCAACGGCGTACGACTTCCCCGGCCAACGCTCGATAGGCCCTTGCGCCTCGGCAACGGGGGTCGTAGAGCGTGGCCGGCAACCCGTGGCTCGGCGCCTCGGCCAGCTTGACATTGCGCGGGATGACGGTGCGGAACACCTGCTCGCCGAAGTGACGCAGAAGCTGTCGCGAAACGTCTCGGCTCAGGCGATTGCGGGCGTCGTACATGGTGCGCAGGATGCCCTCGATGGCCAGACCCGGGTTGCCGCGTTGGCGGATACCGCGGATCGTCAACAGCAACGCGGTCAGTCCCTCCAACGGATAGTATTCGCACTGCATCGGAATGAGCACACCGTCCGCGGCCATCAACGCATTCAGCGTCAACACCGTGAGGGACGGCGGGCAATCGATCAGCACGAAGTCGAACTCGGCGTCCGCGGCCGCAAGCCGGGTACGCAAGCGAGTGGCGCGATCATCGGCCGCCAACAGCGTCACCTCGGCGGCCGTCAGGTCTCCGTTCGCGGGCACGAGCGTGAAGCCACCCGGCGTTTCCCGGGCCACCGTGGAGAACGCCGCGTCCTCGGCCAGCCAATCTTGGGCGCCGCCGCCATCGTTCGCGCCGCCGATCTTCAGCTTGTCGACGCCGGAGCCCATGGTGGCATTGCCTTGCGGGTCCAAATCCACCAGCAGCGTTCTCAGGCCATCGGCCGCCAAGGCAGCCGCGAGATTGACGGCCGTGGTGGTCTTGCCAACCCCGCCTTTCTGATTGGCCACCGCCAATCGCCTCGTCACGGCACGCTCCTTTGCCCTTGACGCGAGCGTCCCTCAGCTCGCCTTCGCCACCACTCCCGGTGCTTGCGGCGCGACACCGGCGGCATCGCGTTTGGCATGCACCACCAACAGCGATAGCGCCGCCGGAGTGACGCCCGGTACCCGCGCCGCTTGCGCGATGGAGGTCGGCCGACGCGCGCACAGCTTGTCCTTTAGTTCGTTCGACAGGCCGCTGATCCCCCCGTAGTCGAAATCCGGACGCAAACGCAGGCGCTCGTTGGCCTTGACCCGGGCGATCTCGTCGTCTTGGCGCTGCATATAGCCTTGATACTTGGCGTCGATCTCCAACTGCGCGAGCACGGCCCCATCAAGCGGTTCGCGCCCCATGGCGCCGAGCACCTTCGCCACCGCCTGCGCGTCCACCCTTGGCCGCTTGAGCAAGTCGAAGAGCGAGACCGGTACCGACACCCCCTCTCCGGTAGCGTCCTCGACGGCGCCCGCAAGCGCGTTGCCGGGCACGACCATGACCTCGGCAAGGCCGGCGGCACCGCCTTCGACCTCGCGTTTTCTTGCGCTGAACGCCCGCCAGCGCTCGTCCCCCACCAAGCCCAACTCCCGACCCCTGGCCGTCAAGCGCATGTCGGCGTTGTCTTGGCGCAAGCGCAGGCGGTATTCGGCGCGGCTGGTGAACATGCGGTACGGCTCGGTGACGCCCAAGGTCACCAAGTCGTCGACCAGCACACCGATGTACGCCTCGAACCGCTTAGGAATCCACGCCGGCTTGCCATCGGCCGCTCGAGCTGCGTTGACGCCCGCGAGTAGACCTTGGGCGGCGGCTTCCTCATAGCCCGTGGTGCCGTTGATTTGCCCAGCGAAGTAGAGGCCGCCGACGCATCGCGTCGCCAATGAGGGGTGTAGCTCGCGGGGATCGAAATAGTCGTATTCGATCGCATAACCCGGTCGCGTGATGTGCGCCTTCTCGAAACCGCGAATCGTGCGCACCGCGGCCAACTGCACGTCGAACGGCAGGCTGGTGGAGATGCCGTTCGGATACAGTTCCCGGGTGCTTAAGCCTTCGGGCTCGACGAACACCTGATGCGCGTCGCGGTCGGCGAAGCGCACGACTTTGTCTTCAATGGACGGGCAATACCGCGGCCCAACGCCTTCAATGACGCCGGTGAACATAGGCGATCGGCCGAGGCCGGCGCGAATGATGTCGTGGGTGGCCGCGTTGGTGTGAGTGATGTGGCAGGGCACTTGCTCGGGATGGTCGTCCGGCGTGGCAAGGAACGACATCGTCGGCCGCGGAGTGTCGCCGAATTGCGTCTCCATGGCGCCGAAGTCCACGCTGCGGCCATCGAGCCGAGGCGGCGTGCCCGTCTTCAAGCGATCCACCTTGAACGGCAACGCCCGCAGCCGTTGCGCCAAGGCATTCGCCGGTGCGTCGCCGGCGCGCCCCCCGGGTTGGTTGGCGAGGCCAACGTGGATGCGTCCGCCTAAGAAAGTGCCGGTGGTCAGCACCACCTGATCCGCCAGAAAACGCAACCCCATGGCCGTATCGACGCCACGCACCCTGTCGCTCTCGACATGGAGGTCGACCACCGACTGTTGGAACAATTCAAGGTTGACTTGGTTCTCTACGATGCCGCGCATGGCCTCCCGGTAAAGCACTCGATCCGCCTGCGCACGGGTCGCACGGACCGCCGGACCCTTGCGGGAGTTCAAGGTGCGGAACTGAATGCCGGCACGGTCCGTCGCCAACGCCATGGCGCCCCCCAGCGCGTCGATTTCCCGCACCAAGTGCGACTTGCCGATGCCGCCGATGGCGGGGTTGCAGGACATTTGACCGATGGTCTCGATGCTCTGCGTAAGCAACAGCGTGCTGGCACCAGCGCGCGACGCCGCCAGCGCGGCCTCCGTGCCGGCATGGCCGCCGCCGACGACAATGACGTCAAAACGTTGGGGGTGGATCATCACGGCGTCCAATGAACGCACTCAGCGCAGAAAGGCGATTATATCCTCACTTGCTCCACTATCCCCTCACCATCCTCACTTGCCGATGCAAAAGCCGCGAAATATCTCGTCGAGCAAGTCGTCGACACTCGTGGCGCCGACGATTTCGCCCAGCCGGTGGTGTGCGTAGCGCAATTCCTCCGCCGCCAAATCGCCTGCGCCCTCGGCCAGTCGACAACTCGCTTGCGCGACATGATCCGCCGCACCGCCAAGCGCATCGAGGTGCCGCCTTCGCGCCAAGAACGCGCCCTCGCCGGGGGCCAGTCCGGCAATCTCCGTAATCGCCTCGCGCAACGTCGCCAACCCGGCGCCCGTCAGCGCCGATATGCTCACCTCCCGTTTGTCGTCCCGACCCGGCGTCCGACCACTCAGGTCCACCTTGTTGCGCACCAGCAAGAGACGCTCGGGCGGCACCAACGCGGCTACGGCGGCGAGGTCGTCATCCCCGACTCGCACATCGTCCCGAACCAAGAGCACCAGATCGGCGTTGGCGATGGCGTTCCGCGCACGCTCGACGCCGATGACCTCCACGGCATCGCCGCCGGTACGCAACCCGGCCGTGTCGGTGAGCCGAATCGGCACGCCGTCGATCTCGATGTCCGCGCTGAGCAGGTCGCGGGTGGTGCCCGGCACGTCGGTGACGATGGCGCGGTTCTCGGCCAAGAGGCGGTTCAAGAGACTGGATTTGCCTGCGTTGGGAGCGCCGGCGATCACCACGTCCACGCCTTCCCGCAGCACTTGGCCTTGACGGGATTCCGCCAGCAAGCGACTAACATCCACTTGCGCGCGCACCAGCCGCTCGTCCACATCCGAGTCGGTGAGAAAGTCGATGTCCTCCTCCGCGAAGTCGATCGCCGCCTCTACATAAACCCGTACGTCGAGCACTGCCCGATCCAACTCGGCGACCCGCTTCGAGAACTCGCCGGTGAGCGACCGCATCGCCGACCGGGCGGCCCTTCTAGAGGAACTGTCGATGAGATCAGCGACCGCTTCGGCCTGCGCCAAATCGATCTTGTCGTTCAGGAACGCTCGCTCCGTGAACTCTCCCGGTCGGGCGACGCGCGCGCCCAGTGCGCACACTCGCTCAAGCAGGCGATCCATAACCACTGGCCCGCCGTGGCCATGCAACTCAAGCACTTCCTCGCCGGTGAACGAACGAGGGGAGGGGAAATACAGTACGATGCCGCGGTCCACCAGCGAGCCATCCCCGTCCCGGAAGTTCGCGACCACCGCCCGCCTAGGCGGCGGCAAGCGACCGACGATGGCGAGCGCGATGTCGGCAAGATCCGCTCCCGAAACCCGCACTACGCCGATCCCGCCCCGTCCCGGCGGAGTGGCGACGGCGACGATCGTCTCGCGGCGAGTCATGGGCGTGGGCCCGGTGCTATCGTCCTGTCCGGGTGATTTGAAGCGCTATGCGGCTTTGGACGCAGCCGCTTTCTCAACGCTGCGAGTGATGTACCACTGTTGCGCCAACGACAAGATGTTGTTGACCAGCCAATAGAGCACCAATCCAGCGGGGAAGAACACGAACAACACCGCGAACATGATCGGCATCATCTTCATCACCTTCGCCTGCATCGGATCCGCCGACATCGGCGGCTGCAGCATCTGCATTAGGAAGAACGACGCACCGTACAAGATCGGCAAGACGTACCAAGGATCCGGCGCGGATAAATCGTTGATCCACAAGAAAAATGGCGCGTGTCGCAACTCCACGCTTTCGTACAGGACCCAATACAGGGCGAAGAACACCGGCATCTGCAACAACAACGGCAAGCAGCCGCCCAGCGGGTTGGCGCCCTCCTTCTTGTACAGCGCCATCGTCTCTTGCGTGAGCTTTTGCCGGTCCCCCGCGTAGCGCTCCTGCAAGCGCTTGACCTGCGGCGCCAAGCGTTTCAACTTGGCCATGGAGCGAAACCCTGCGGATGCGAGGGGATAGAGCAGCAGTTTCACCGCCAAGGTGACCAGCATGATGGCCACGCCCCAGTTGCCAACCACCGAGTGGATGGCGTCGAGCACCTGAAAGAGCGGCACCGACAGCCACCAGAACAAGCCGTAGTCGACCGTGAGATAGAGATTGGGCGCCACGGCCTCCAAGTTCTTCTGCACCTTCGGCCCGGCGTACAACGCCGCCGTCGCAACGCCGCTGCCCCTTGGCGGCACGACGAACTCGGGCCCGACGAAACCCACCGCATAGTTGCCATCCTGGAGTCGCCGCCCGTTGTAAGCGTTCACTTCGTCGGGATCACCCGCCCAAGCGGTGATGAAGTAGTGTTGCAGCATGGCGGCCCAGCCGCCGGTCAGTTCGGTTCGGAACTGCCCCTCGTCGAGATCCTCGAAGTCTATTTTCTCGTAGCGGGACTCCGGCGTCGTGAAAGCAGCGCCCACATACGGCCGTACGCCGATGAACCCGCCGCCGCCTTCGGGACGACTGGCGTCGCGCTTCAACTGCGCGAACAAACGGGCGCGAAACTCTTGGTCCGCGCCGTTTTCGATCTCGTGTTCAACGGTGATCAAGTAATCTTCGGCGGTAAAGACGAAGCGCTTGACGAGCAGCAGGTCGTCCGTCCGGTGCCGCAAGGTCACCGTCAGCATGCCTTCCTCCAAGGCGTAGTCCGAGGCCTCGGCGACGTAGAGCGGTCGACCGGCGGCCTGGTCGAGGCCATCGCGCCCGGTCAACCCGCTTTGCGCGACATAGACATGACGCCGGCTGCGATCAAGCAACCGCACCGGCACATCGGACTCGATGACCTCCGGATAGGCGGGCAGTTGCAGGCCGACGACATCGCCTCCTAGACGATCGATCCAGACCTCCAAAACCGGGGTCCGCACATGCACCAATTGTCCGGCGTCGACCTCCGCATCCTCCAAGCCCGGCGAAGCGCTGCCCGACAACTCCCCGCTCGGTATGTCGCTCGGCACGTCGTCGACCGACGGCACCTCGTCCTCCCTCGGCGGAACAACGCTCGGCAGGCCGGCATCCTCCTCGACGATCGGTGCCGCACGCTCGGCGGGCTCCACGGACTGGCGCCCGTAGTCTTGGTTCCATGTATAGACCAACAGGTAGCCGACCACGCCAAGCAACACCAACAGGACGATGCGTTGTATCTCGGTGGATAGCACGGGCTCTTCCGAATGTCTGGTGAACGACTTGCGCGAAACGGCGCTAAGGGTCGCCCGGCACCGGATCGACGCCACCCGGATGCAACGGATGACAGCGCAGCAGGCGCTTCAGTGCGAGTACGCCGCCGCGCACCGTACCATGCCTTTGGATCGCCAACATCGCATAGTGCGAACAACTCGGATAAAACCGACAACGTGGCGGCAGAAGCGGACTCAGCCAGCGGCGGTAGCAGCGCAACAGCGCCAGAATCACCCGCTGGGACCACGCCGCGAGGCACCGCCGCCACGGGCCGGTCGAAGGCGCGCCGGCAACGGCCGCCACGTCCTCAGCCACCGGAGCGCTCCACGCGCTTGGCGAATACCTCCTCGAACACGGCGAAAAACCGATCGACCTCGGCGACGGTCAGCCGCGGCCGAGGCGCCACGACGCGCACCACCAGATCCGCCGCCGGCAAGCTGGCCCGCTGCCGAAAGGACTCCCGTATCATTCGCTTGACCCGATTCCGACCCACGGCCCGTCGCACCACCCGCTTGGCGACGATCATCCCCAACCGCGACACCCCAACCGAATTTGGACGGGCGGCCAACCACAGCCCGCCTCGACGAATGCGCAACAGTGGCTGGCGAAGCACCGCGTCGAACTCTCGCTTCGTTAGCAGCCGTCGCCCCCGACCGAACGTCTGCGCCATGGTGGCCGACTGCATTCCCACCTCGGCCGTCAGACGGTCAAGCGCTTGCGTCCCTTGGCGCGACGTGCGCTGAGCACTTTACGGCCATTGCGCGTCTTCATACGCGCCCGAAAGCCATGCCGACGCTTTCGCTTGATCACACTCGGCTGATAGGTCCGCTTCATAGCTTGTGCTCGGGTTGTGCCATTGGAGGCTGCGAGGGAGCGGCACTATAGGTGGGGGCAGGGGGCGTGTCAACGAGAACAAAGATGTTGTAGTAGAAGGTAATCGTCGTTGTCGTTGGGGCAACGGCTTACAGTGGGTATGGGCGATAACTTACGGAAACTGTGGCAAATATCCTACAACGAAAGCTGTGGATATCTCCTTGGCAGTGTGCGAAGAGCTGGTCGTGGAAGGGGCGGAACTATTTTCCGCACAGTGACAACTCGGTTTTATCAACAGGTTGTCCACAGGAAACGCTCGGCTTGGGGTAAATCGCCACCCGGGACTGGGAAATCAGGTATAAGCGTTTGATTTACTGGAGAAGATAAGAAGTCTTTGTATTTCTTGACGAAAACGGCGTGGCAACGGGGCGGGAGTCTTGTTAGAGTCGCGTCAAAACAGCCGTGGTGACTAGAACAAGCGGTAGAACAAGATAGAACAACAATAAGACTCTTCTCAAAACGATAAGCGGGTAGATGTGGGTGATTGTGGGTGAATGTAAGGGCAGCAACTGAAGCAGAGTATTGGGATTCAAGAGAACAGGATGTCTGGCAGAGGTGTCTTAAGCGACTGAGCGTCGAATTGGGGTCGGAAGACTACAACGCTTGGATCAGACCGCTACAGGCGAGTTACGACGACGAGGGCTTGGTCCTTTACGCGCCGAATCGGTACGTGAAGGATGAAGTGCAGCGGCTGTACGCCGACCGGTTGCAGGAGTTGGTCGGCGACTACGACGACAGCGGGCACGTGCGCCAAGTAGCGTTCGTGGTTGGCAGCCGAGACCAGCCGCCGGGTCAGCCCTTGCGGGCCGGTCCTCGTTCGCCGACGCGCCAGGAAGCGAATGGGAACGACTCTCCTAGGGGGCGACAGGATGCGAGACGCAACCTCGATCCCACGTTCGTGTTCGGCACCTTCATGCAGGGCAAATCCAACGAGCTGGCGAAGGCGGCGGCCTGCCAAGTCGCGGCGAACTGCGCGCTACGCGTAGGCGATCAAGACGCCCCGACCTACAATCCGCTCCTGTTGTACGGCGGCGTTGGTCTCGGCAAGACGCATCTGATGCATGCGATCGGCAATGAAATCCTCGCCAAGGCGCCGGCCACCAAGGTGGCTTATTTGCCGTCGGAGCAGTTCGGCAACGACATTGTGCGCGGCATTCGTACGCACACGATCCAAGATGTGACGGACCGGTACCGCTCCTTGGACGTGCTGCTGATCGACGACATCCAGTTCTTTGCCGACAAAGCGGGCTTCCAAGAGGAGTTTTTCCACGTTTTCAACGCTGTCCTGCAGCGTGGCAAGCAGATGGTGCTGACCTCGGACCGTTACCCTCGGGAGATCAACGGCCTCGAGTCGCGTCTGAAGTCGCGTTTCGTCGGCGGCCTCACGGTGGAGGTCGATCTGCCGGAGCTGGAGACTCGCGTCGCCATCCTGCAGAACAAGGGCGAGGCCGAGGGGGTGGAGATCCCCATGGACGTCGCGCTGTATATCGCCAAGCGGATTCGTTCCAACGTGCGCGAGTTGAAGGGAGCCCTGCAGCGTGTGGTCGCGAGTGCGAGATTCACCCAGTCCGAGGTCACCGTGGACTTGGTGCGCCGCTCCCTGCACACGCTGTTCGCCATTCAGAACCGGAAAGTCACGGTCGACCACATCCAAAAGGTCGTTGCCGAGTACTACAAGATCAAACAATCGGACATGATGTCCAAGTGCCGGGGCCGTAGCGTCGCTCGACCTCGGCAAATAGCGATGTGTTTGGCGAAGGCGTTCACGGCGCACTCGCTACCCGACATCGGTGATCGGTTTGGCGGGCGCGACCACACGACCGTGCTGTACGCGTGCAGGAAGGTCGCCGAGTTGCGGGAACAGAACCCGGACATCGCGGAAGACTATCGGAACCTGTCGCGTCTGCTGAACCAGGATTGAGGGTCGAGCCATGAAATTTCGAACCAGCCGAGACACCTTGCTGCGCCCCCTGCGTGTGGTTACGGGGGTCGTCGAACGACGGCAGATGCTGCCGGTGCTGTCCAATCTGTTGGTCGAGGCGGATGAAAGCGGGTTGACGTTGCGCGGTACTGACTTGGATGTCGAGATCGTCGCTCGCATCGAGGAGGGGGTGGAGGTCGAGGATGTCGGCACCACCACAATGCCGGCGCACAAGCTGGCCGAAATTTGGCAGTCGCTGCCGGACGTCGCCGCGGTGACCGTTGCCTTGGAGGGGGACCGGGCGGTCGTTCGTTCCGGCCGCAGCCGGTTCGCGTTGGCGACCATACCGGCGGCGGACTTTCCAACGGAACGGCCGCTCTTGGACGACGCCGATAGCGCGGCTAGCGGAGACAACGAGAAGGGAGGGGTGGAGGTGACGTTGCCGCATGCGGATCTGCGTCGCTTGCTCGACCGAACCAAGTTCGCAATGGCCAGTCAGGATGTGCGCTATTTCCTGAACGGCATGTTGTTTGAGCTGACGCCGAGGAGCTTGCGGGCGGCGGCCTCCGACGGACATCGCATGGCGATGTGTACGCTCGACGGCGTCGGTGCGCCGGTCGAAGATCGACTGCGGTTGATCGTGCCGCGCAAGAGCATCCAAGATTTGGAGCGGCTCCTATCCGATAGCGACGCGGATGTCGAGTTGGTGTTGGGGCGCAGCTTCCTCCGGGCGACGCAGGGAGCCTATACGCTGACCACGAAGCTCGTGGACGGGCAGTTCCCGGAAGTGGATCGGCTGGTGCCGGGCAACACCGATCACTCGTTGGTCGGCGATCGAGAGACCATTCGGCAAGCGCTCTACAGGGCGGCGATTCTGTCCAACGAAAAGTCCCAAGATGTGCGTCTGCAATTGGACGGCGACCAAATGACGATCCGGGCGACCAATCCCGAACAGGAGGAAGCGGAAGAATTGGTGGCGGTGGACTACGACGGGAGTGCGATGGAGATCGGCTTCAACGTGCGCTATCTCCAAGACGTGTTCGGTGCCCTTGAAACCGAATCGATCAAGGTGTCGATGCCGGAGAGCAACAACATCGCAGTGATCAAGGGATCGGGCGAGGAGGAGTCGCTTTATCTCGTGATGCCGTTGCGTCGATAACGAGGTCCGCGGGAGACCGCCCGCGAAAGGCGAGGGTACGCTACGCATCCGTTAGCGCGATGGGAGTCGCCGGGTGATCGTCGACCGGCTTGAGGTCCGGAATGTTCGCAACATCGAATCGGCGCACTTGGACCTCGACCCTGGCGTAAACCTTTTGATTGGCCCCAACGGGGCCGGTAAGACGGCTTTGCTGGAAGCCGTTCACTTGTTGATCCGAGGTCGATCCTTTCGAACGAATCGAGCGGAGAGCGTCGTTCGGCAGGGGTGCGAAGGCATGGAAGTCGGCGCAGGCTGCCAAGACCGGCATATGGGCGTGGTGCGATTGTCCTATGTCCGTGACCGAGGTCGAGTGGAGCTGCGGCGAGATAGTCAGCCGGTCCGTCAAGCGTCGCTGATAGCCGCACTCCTACCGATTCAGTTGTTGCTGCCGAATCTCGGCGAATTGGTCTTCGGATCGCCGGCGAATCGGCGACAGTGGCTGGATTGGGGTGCGTTTCACGTGAAACATGAACACGCGGTCAGCTTGCGAAAGTACAACCGCGCGCTTCGACACCGCAACGCGCTGTTGCGTGCCAATGATCCGCAGACCTTGGCGGTGTGGACGGAGCAAGTCGTTGCCTACGGGGAAGTGGTCGCGTCTGCCCGGAAGGCGTACTTCGAGCGCGTTGAACCCGAAATACGGACATGCCTGTCGTCGCTGGGGCCGGATTTACGGGTCTCCTTGACCCACGAGCGAGGATGGGCGGGAGCGAGCTTGGGCGAGGCGCTGCACCGGGACTTGGAACGGGACGGTAGAACGGGGAATACGCACAGCGGGCCCCATCGGGGCGATGTGGGTATTCGATGCGGCACGCAGCCGGCGGCGCTGACGCTATCTCGGGGCCAAGGCAAAATCGTCGCCAGCGCGCTTCGTTTGGGCCAAGCCAAGGACCTCTTGGTGGATGGGGAACGATCACTGTTCCTTATCGACGATATTGGCGCGGAGTTGGATGCGGTTCACAACGAGAGGTTTTACACGTTGCTGGACGGTCTGAGTTGCCAAGTGGTAGCTACCTCGGCGCAGCCGAACGCTGGCGATATGCTCCGGTTGCGCCCGAGCGGCCGCTTGTTTCACGTGAAACAAGGGCACGTCGATCAAGATGGCTCCTAGACACATTTAGCCGAGAACCCCCAACGAGAGGCCAGTCGCAGTTGAAAAGTGCGCTTGATCGGAGTAGCTTCTCTGTTGCGCGGTAGCCGACTCGGCTTCACCGGTGTTTCTCACACGCTGAATTCCTTGAGATAAGGAAGCCCCTTCACCTACGCACGTGCTACCACCGGCATGGTGCGGGTTCACTTGGCAAGGTCATGACGGACGGCAACGAAATTAGCGAGGCACGGGCGAGCGAAGCCGCTTCGGAGGACGCTGCCTACGACTCGAGAAGCATCAAGGTGCTGCGCGGTTTGGATGCAGTCCGTAAGCGCCCGGGCATGTACATCGGCGATACCGACGACGGCACCGGGCTGCACCACATGGCTCAAGAACTCGTCGACAACGCCATCGACGAGGCGCTTGGGGGCCACTGCGACCAGATCGATGTGGTCATTCACCCGGGTGAGGCGGTCACCGTGCGCGACAATGGCCGCGGCATGCCGGTGGACATCCACCCGGAAGAAGGCAAGTCTGCGGCGGAGGTTATCCTCACCACGCTCCATGCCGGCGGCAAGTTTGATGGCAGTTCTTACAAGGTGTCCGGCGGGTTGCACGGCGTCGGCGCTTCGGTGGTCAACGCGCTGTCGGAGGTGTTTCGGCTCACGGTGCGTCGCGATGGCAAGGTCTACCAGCAAACCTACCGCCACGGCGAGCCGCAGGGGCCCCTCGCCGTCGTCGGCGAAACGGAATCACGCGGCACGGAGTGTTACTTCAAGCCGTCTTCGCGCACTTTCTCGCACATCGAGTTCCAGTACGACCTGCTCGCCAAGAAGCTGCGCGAGCTCGCGTTTTTGAACGCCGGCGTCGCCATTCACCTCAGTGACGAGCGTAGTGGCAAAGAAGCGCGTTTCCTCTACGAAGGCGGGTTGACCGCGTTCGTTGGCTATTTGAACCGCAACAAGACCACGCTGAACGAGGTCTTTCATTTCAATCGGACCCGACCGGACGGCATCGGCGTGGAAGTGGCGATGCAGTGGAACGACAGCTTCCAAGAGCAGGTATTCGCCTACACCAACAACATTCCGCAAAGCGACGGCGGAACCCACATGGCGGGCTTCCGCTCGGCGTTGACCCGTACGCTGAACGGCTACATCGAGCGCGAAGGTTTGGCGAAGAAGGACCAAGTCACCACCACCGGGGACGACGCCAGGGAGGGGTTGACCGCCGTGGTCTCGGTGAAGGTGCCGGACCCGAAGTTCTCATCTCAAACCAAGGACAAGCTCGTTTCCAGCGAGGTCAAGCCGGCCGTCGAGCAGGAGCTCGGAAGCAACTTTTCCGCCTACTTGGAGGAGCACCCCCAAGAAGCCAAGCAGGTGGTCGTGAAAATGATCGACGCCGCCCGGGCTCGGGAAGCGGCGCGTAAGGCGCGGGAAATGACCCGCCGCAAGGGCGCATTGGATATCGCTGGATTGCCGGGCAAGCTTGCGGACTGCCAAGAGAAGAATCCGGCGCTGTCGGAGGTGTTTCTAGTGGAGGGCGACTCCGCGGGCGGTTCGGCGAAGCAGGGGAGAGACCGCCGTACCCAAGCGATCTTGCCACTGCGCGGGAAGATCCTGAATGTGGAGAAAGCCCGCTTCGACAAGATGCTGTCCTCCGCCGAAGTGGGGAATATGGTCACCGCCCTCGGCTGCGGGATCGGGCGCGGCGAGTTCAACATCGACAAGCTGCGCTACCACCGCGTCATCATCATGACGGATGCCGACGTGGACGGCTCGCATATCCGCACGCTGCTGTTGACATTCTTTTTTCGACACATGCCGGACTTGATCGAGAGCGGCTACATATATATCGCTCAGCCCCCTTTGTACAAGGTAAAGAAGGGCCGCCAAGAGCGCTACGTCAAGGACGATGACGAGTTGGACGGCTATTTCCTGCAGTCGGCACTCGAAGGTTCCCGCCTGCACGTAAACGCTGAAGCGCCGCCGATCGACGATGCCTATCTCGAACGTCTCGCTCGCGACTATTTGGGGCTGAACTCGCGACTCGAAGCGCTCAGTCGGCTCTATCCCGTCGTTCTCACCACGGCGCTGCTCGACGTGCCGCCATTGTCCGGGGACGACTTGGCCGACGAGGCGAAAATGCGCGAGTGGATCGTCGACTACCGGCGTGCGCTGCCCGACGACACGGACTACGACATCGTGCTGGAAGAAGATCGGGAGCACCAAATCTACCGTCCCAAGGTGTCTTGGCTAGCGCATGGGATCGCCGAATCGGCGACGCTCGATTACGAGTTCTTCGTCTCTGCGGAATACGACGGCTTGAAGGAACTCGCCGCGACACTTGGCGACTTGCTGGAGGACGGTGCGTATGTGCAACGAGGCGAGCGGCGACAGCCCGTTTCTTCGTTCCCACAAGCGCTGTCTTGGTTGCTTGGCGAGGCGCGTCGCGGCGTCGATCTCCAGCATTACAAAGGCTTGGGCGAAATGAATCCGGATCAGCTCTGGGAGACCACCATGGATCCGGAAGTGCGACGAATGATGCGCGTAACCGTCAACGACGCGATTGCGGCCGATGAGATTTTCACGACGCTCATGGGCGAGAACGTGGAGCCGCGTCGCGAGTTCATCGAGGCGAATGCGCTAGCCGTCGTCAACTTGGACGTCTAGCTCCAACCGCGCCATCTCCTTGCGCAGCCACTCTTCACACAATCTATTGATCTCTATTGATTTTCTCCCCGTCGTCGGAAACGGCTCGGAGATGGTCACGTCGATCGTCCCGGGATATTTGATGAACCGGTGCGCCGGCCAGCGACTGCCGGCGTTGTGGGCGATTACCACCACCGGAGCGCCGGTCGCGGCGGCCAAAGCGGCGCCGCCACGCTGAAACGGACGACTTTCGCCGGGCGCCAACCGGGTTCCCTCCGGGAACAGCGTCACCGTGATCCCGCGGTTGAGCCGGTCCGAGCCTTGTTCGATAAACTGTCTGAGTGCGTTTCTTGGATTCCCGCGATCGATGGCGATCGGCTGTGTCAGGCTAAACGCCCAACCCCAAAACGGAATACGCAGCAACTCGCGCTTGATCAAGGTGGTTTGGGGGCGTACGAGCGTTTGCACCCACAGGGTTTCCCAAGTGCTTTGGTGCTTGACCAAAAGGACGCACGACCGACCCGGGAGCCGATCCGCGCCCCGCACTCGCACGCCGATGCCGCAGCTAATCTTGAGCCATGCTAGAACCGCGCGGGTCCAGCGGCCGACGATGAAATTGAACCGTCCTTCGGGTGGCAGCGCCCAAGCGACCAAGAGCGAAAGCGTTGCCCAGAAGACGGTGAACAAGACATAGCCGGCGTAGAAAACGAGCGAGCGGGCGATTAGCACTGCGGGTCAGCTCTTCCAGTATTCGGCGGTCAGCACCACCAATAAGGTGAAGATCTCCAGCCGGCCGAGCAACATCGCCAGCATCAGCACCCATTTGGTCGCGGCTGGCATGACTTGGTAATTGAGCGCCACTTCGCCCAAACCGGGACCTAAGTTGTTTAAATTGGCGGCTACCGCCGAAAAAGCGGTCACGAAGTCGAGGTCCGAGAGGCCAAGCAGAACGCACACCATAGTGACGAAGAGGATGAGGTAAACGGAGAAGAAGCCCCACACGGCATCCACGACGCGGTTCGGTACCAGCCGGTCCCCGAGCTTGATGTGAAAAACGCCGTTGGGGTGGATCAGGCGTCGGATTTCGCGGACCCCCTGTCGATAGATCAGCATCACACGATACATCTTCAGCCCGCCGGCCGTGGAGCCGGCGCAGCCGCCGGCGAACGCCGCGAAGATC
Organism: uncultured Pseudomonadales bacterium; assembly: GCA_964348085.1. Taxonomy (GTDB): domain Bacteria; phylum Pseudomonadota; class Gammaproteobacteria; order Pseudomonadales; family Azotimanducaceae; genus VXYL01. The sequence goes on from CAYGBI010000028.1 coordinate 38,835, forward strand.
ATGATGGTCGGCGCGAGCGCCGGCCACGCGCTGTAATCGGTGGTCGTGAAACCGGTGGTCGTGGCGATGGAAACGGCTTGGAACACACCCTCCCGGACCGGCTGCGTCGTGGCGTCCGGGTGGAGCAGCAACGTGACGACGACGACGAGGGCGACGATCCCCAGCGCCCCGAGGTACAGCCGCAATTCGTCGTCTCTGGCGTAGACAAGGGGGCTCTTGCGTTTGAAGGCGGCGAAGTGGAGGGCGAAGTTCATCCCGGAGAGCAGCATGAACACGATGGCGACCGACTCGATGGCGGGGCTGTCGAAAAACCCCAAGCTTGCGTCGTGGGTCGAGAAGCCGCCGATGGCGACCGTCGAGAAAGCATGGCATATGGCGTCGAAGACGTCCATGCCGGTCAACCAATAAGCGCCCGCGCAGGCGACGGTTAGGCCCAGATAGAGGAACCAAAGCGCGTTCGCGGTCTGTGTGATGCGCGGGGTCAACTTGCTGTCTTTGATCGGCCCGGGCGACTCCGCACGATAGAGCTGCATACCGCCCACGCCGAGCATGGGCAAGATGGCGACCGCCAAAACGATGATGCCCATGCCGCCGAGCCACTGCAGTAGCTGACGATAGAAGAGTACCGCTCGGGGCAATTCGTCGAGACCCGTGATCACCGTGGCTCCGGTGGTGGTGAGACCGGAGAGGGACTCGAACGCCGCGTCGGTGAATGAATCGGTGACACCGGGGACCAAAAACAATGGTATGGCGCCGGTGAGACCAACGCCCAAGTAGGCAAACACGGTGATGAGGAAGCCTTCGCGGCTGCGTAACTCGACATCGGCCCGACCGGCCAACCAAAGGACGCCGCCGATCGCCAAGCTGACGCCGAAGGACACCAAGAAAGGCGTCATGGCCTGCTCTTGGTAAGCGACCGCCACGGCAACCGGCACCAACTGGGCCACGCTGAACAACATGAGTAGGACGCCGGTGACACGCAAGATCGGCGCGAGGCGAATGGAGGCCAAACGCACTGGCTGCTGCTCAGTCGAAGAAAGCGAGGCCGACTTGGAACTTTCGCTCCACAGCGCGGCGCTTGGACTTGGAGATGTCCACCAAGAACAGCACGACGTGGTCGTTCCTCTCCACGACGACTTCGTCGTGCGCCATGATCACCTCGTCGCCGCGCACGATGGCGCCGACGGTGACGCCCTTTGGCAGTTTCAATTGGTCGAGGCGACGGCCGACCACCCGGCTTTCGCGGGAGTCTCCGCCGTGTGCGATCGCCTCCATGGCTTCCGCAGCACCCCGTCGCAGTCGATGTACGCGTGCCGCGTTGCCACCTCGCACATGAGACAGGATCTCACTGGTGGTGGCGAGTTGCGGCGACACGGCGATGTCGATCGCCCGCCCCTGCACCAATTCGACATAGGCCGGCTTGGTGATTAGCGCTAAAACTCGCCGCACCCCTAGACGCTTGGCCAACAGCGCCGACATGAAGTTCACCTCGTCGTCGTCGGTCACGGCGCAGAACGCATCCATGTCCTCGACGTTTTCGTCCACCAAGAGGCTCTGATTGGTCACGTTGCCCAACACGACGACGCTGTTGTCGAGGCGCTCGGCGATGAAATTGGCGCGGTGTTCGTCGAGTTCCACCACTTTGACGCGGAAGTCCTTCTCTAATGCGCGCGCCAGAAGGAGGCCGATATGGCCGCCGCCGCCGATCAAGATGTGCTTATTGGGGCGTTCCACCTGTCGGAGTTCGGACATCACGGCACTGATGTGCTCCGCCGGTGCGACGAAGAACACTTCGTCGTCCGCCTGTACCACGGTGTCGGCGGTAGGGGTGATGGGTCGGTCTCCACGGAAGATCGCCACGACTTTGGTGTCTACATTCGGCACGTGCTCCCTTAGCGAGCGTAGCGCTTGCCCCACCAGCGGCCCTCCGTGGTAGGCGCGCACGGCCACCAACTGCAAGCGGCCGCCGGCGAAGTCCAGTACTTGCAGGGCGCCGGGATGCTCGATGAGCTGCTTGATCTGCATCATCACCACTCGTTCGGGATTGATGAGGAAGCTGATGGGCATGTGGTCGCTGTCGAAAAACTCGTCGTCGTAATACTCGTGCGAACGAATGCGGGCGATCCTCCTTTCCGTATCGAACAACGAGTGGCACACTTGGCAGGCGACCATGTTCACTTCGTCGCTGTCGGTCACCGCGATCAGCAAATCGACATCGGCGGCGCCCGCGGCCCGCAGCGTGTCGGGACGAGCCGCATTGCCGTGTACCGTCTGGATGTCAAGGCGGTCCTTTAGTCCTTTCAAAAGCGTGTCGTTATGGTCGACGACGGTTATGTCGAACTCTTCATCGGCGAGATGCTCGGCCAGCGTGGTACCGGTTTGGCCGGCGCCAAGGATGAGAATCTTCATGCCGCCATTTTACCGTCTACCGCTTGATCCCAAGCAGCCCGTGGTGGAAGTCCGCGTCGCGCCGAGAACGGTCAGGCGCCCGCCCGGCAAAGCGCGACGAGGGAGCCTATCGGGCAATATGCGAGGAGCAAACGACGCCGGGTGGGATGCACGGCCATTCGAATGCCGTGACTTCACCACGGGCCGCTCACCGAGAATGCCGAGATGCTTGAGTTTCCGCCGATACTGACTGCAGCGCCGGCGGCTCGGTTATTGGCCGCCGCGGCGGCAGGCGATCGGGAGGCTGCCGTCAGTTTGGATCTCGGCCGCTCCGTAGAGAAAGTCGCGCTCGAGAGTGGTGGCGTGGTGCTGCGGGGCGAACTCTTGCCCAATGCCGCGCTCGCGAGAGTGGCCAAGGACGCGAACAAGTGCTTCGAGATTGTCGCCGGCGAACCCCGCCCCATCGTCGCCTTCTCCGAGCGTACCGGGTGGGTGCGCACCCTCCTGCCTACCGCCGACGCGCCGACCACCGTCGTTGCTGGATTCCCGATGCACAGAATCGAGCGCACCACGCCGTTGGCCGACACCCGGACCAAGACGCGAGCCCTCGGCCGGCCCCGTGGCCGTGCGCTGGATACCGCTACCGGCTTGGGTTACACGGCGATCGAGTTGGCCAAGACTTGCACGGAAGTGGTGACGGTGGAGGTGGACCCGACCGCCCTCGAGTTGGCGGCGCGCAATCCTTGGTCGGCGGAGTTGTTCGCCAATGGCCGTATCCGACGCGTGCTTCGGGATGTGGCGACGGCGGTGGCGGATTTCGAGGACAACGCGTTCGCTGTCGTGCTGCACGATCCACCCACCGTGCAACTGGCCGGCGAGTTGTATTCGCTCCGCTTCTATCGGCAACTGCGGCGCGTGCTCAAACCGCGCGGGAGGTTATTCCACTACGTGGGGGATCCCGACGGCCGCAGCGGCTCGCGCTGGACCGCCGGTGTCATGCGACGGTTGGCCGACGCGGGATTCGAGAGTGTGCGTCGCAACCCAGCGGCCCGCGGCGTCACTGCGATCTCGCCGTCACGACGCTAAACGCCCAGACGGACGCCGTCGAACAACAGCCGCGAATACCCGTTGACGACATTGGCGATCGGTTGCGGCGTGCCCCTGCCGCGGTTGAGTTGCACCGTCGCAAGTAGCAGCGCGCCGTCGCCGCAGGTGACTCGCCAGCCGTCCTCGATGTGCCGCAGCGTGCCCGGCGCCGCGCCCGCGTCGTCCGGGAGCGGTCGCGCCTCGAGGATGCGCATCCGCACGCCCGCGTCGAGCGTGGTGTACGCGGCCATGCGCCCGGACAGCGCGCGCACGCGACGATCGAGGGCTACGGCGGTTTCGCGCCAGTCGATGCGCGACTCGTCCGCGGTCAGCTTGGGCGCGTAACTGGCGAACCGGCTGTCCTGCGGTACGGCTTCGCATTCCGGCAGGTCGTCAAGCGTGTCGAGCAGCGTTTCAGCGCCGAGTTCGGACAACGCCTCGGTCGCCCTCGCGCCGGATGTTTCCGCAGTGAGCGGCAGGCTGGCGCGGCGGTACACCGGACCCGTGTCCAGTCCGGCGTCGATTCGCATGATGCTGACGCCCGTTTCGCGATCGCCGGCCATGATGGCACGTTCCACCGGCGCCGCGCCGCGCCAACGGGGCAACAGCGAAGCATGCACGTTTAGGCAGTGGTGTTTCGGTGCATCGAGAATGGCTTCCGGCAGCAGCAGGCCGTAGGCGGCGACCACCAGCCAGTCGAAGTCGCCGAGCGTCGCGGCTTCTCGGCTGAGGCGCCTCGGCGTTCGCACCTCGATGCCGGCGCGGTCGGCGACCTTTCGCACCGCGCTGGGCGTGACCGTCCTGCCGCGCCCGGCGCGGCGGTCCGGCTGGGTATAGACCAGCTCCACGCGATGCGGCGAATCGATCAACCGAGACAGAACGGTCGCGGCGAACGCGGGTGCGCCGGCGAAAGCAAGCCGCCAAGCCATCGATTAAAGGAGGGTCACCTCCGCGCTTTGTCGCTGCGAGCGAGCTTGCGCAACTTGGTCTTGATGCGCTGCCGCTTGAGGCTGGAGATGTAGTCCACGAAGAGCTTGCCGTCCAAATGGTCGCATTCGTGCTGTATGCAGACCGCCAGCAAGTCCTCCGCGTCGAGGGTGAAGGGCTCGCCCTCGACGTTCAGCGCGGTGACGCGAATGCGATTGGCGCGTTGCACTGTCTCGTAGAATCCCGGCACAGATAGACAGCCTTCCTCGCGCTCCTGAACGCCGTCCTGAAACTCGATCACCGGGTTGATGAAAGCACGTGGCTCGTCGCGTCGCTCCGAAACGTCGACGACCAGCACCCGTTTGTGGACATTGACTTGGCTTGCCGCCAAGCCGATGCCGGGGGCGGCGTACATGGTGTCGAACAAATCGTCGACCAAACCGCGGATCGTATCGTCGACGATCTCCACTGGCGTCGCCTTAGTACGCGGTCTGGCTCCCGCTGAAGGTGTCCCCGTAGAGGCGGAGACGGCGACCTCCACTGGCGCGGCCTTGGTGCGCAGTCTGGGGTCGGGATATTGCAGTATCGGTAGTTTGGCCACGGCCTTGGCTGTGCGAATGCTCGATGGAAGACGCATGGTCGCACAACTTCGGCGGGCAGGCGAGAAGAAGGGACGTATTCCTACACGCCAAAGCGGTTTGTTCGCACACCGGCCGTGCGACGATGCGCGTACCATCGCGCCATGAGCACCGCGACCGCCACTGCCGTCCTAAAGCTGGAGCGCGACGCCTTGCCGCTGCGGCTGCGAGCCATTCCCGACCCGCCACGCCGACTCTTCTGCCAAGGGGACGTGGGTGTATTGGCGGAACCGGCGGTAGCCATCGTCGGTAGCCGTCGATGTACCCGACAAGGCCGCGAAGTGGCGTTCGCGCTGGCGCGAGACTTGGCCGAACAAGGCTTGAACGTGGTCAGCGGACTTGCCTACGGCATTGACGCGGCTGCGCACCGCGGCGCGTTGGCGGCCGCCGGCGGCGAGACGCGGGACCGACTTTCAACGAGCGGACGAGGCGTCACCATCGCCGTGCTCGGCAGCGGCCTGCGGCGCATTTATCCCGCGGCTCACGCGCGCTTGGCAGCCGACATCGTATGCGCTGGCGGTGCCCTCGTCACCGAGCACGAGCCGTCGGCGCCGCCCCGCAAACACCACTTCCCGGCGCGTAACCGGATCGTCAGCGGACTGTGCGTGGGCGTCGTCATCGTGGAGGCGTCGGCCAAGAGTGGTTCGCTCATCACCGCCCGATTGGCGCTGGAGCAGGGCCGCGACGTAATGGCGGTGCCGTCGCTGGTATCGAGCCCGCTGTCGGCCGGTTGTCATCGGCTGATTCGGGAAGGCGCTGCGCTCGTTGAAGGCGCGGAGCACGTGCTGGAAGTACTGGGCCTCGACTGGCGGGGCGTGGCGATGGTCGCGCCGAGCGACGAGACGTCCGATCCCGTGCTGGCGCAGGTGGGGGCCGAGGTCACCACCGTGGACGTGATCGCAGCGCAGGCGGGTTTGCCGCTTGCGGACGTTCTGCCGCGCTTGGTCGAGCTGGAGATCGAAGGATTGGTCGGCACCGAGGGTGGCGGCTATGTGCGAACTTGCCGCTGAGCGACCGCGAACTTGCCGCTGAGCGACGGGTGTACGACAAATCCTTGGTGAACGACCTCCGGGGTGGTCATGCGGCCGATGCGAGGCGGTCGTCCCAGTAGTCGCCGAACCAGCCGCTCAA